>NZ_JBVILA010000016.1:168067-175287 GCF_055580625.1 Amycolatopsis sp. NPDC031561
CCCCCCCCCCCCCCCTCCCCTCCCCCCCCCCCCCTCCCCCCACCCCTCCCCCCCCCCCCCCCCCCCCCCCCCCCCCACGGCCGCTCGGCATCGCCACGAACACGCCACCTTCGCCTTACCCTCTCGAAATAAGCGGTGGTCCGGGCCGAACTCGGTGTGCCAGAGTGACGAAATGTCCACCCGGTTCACCGATCGCGATGAATCCCTGAGCTACCTGCGAACGGGGGCGGTCCTGGTGCACTGCCCGCGATGTACCGGGCAGGCGGTGGCGACTCACTCGCGGGTGAGCTGCACGGGATGCGGCTATGCCAAAGTGGACGGACACCCCGGCGCCTCGATCGGCCAGGTGGAGTTCCGTGCTCACGGCCGCTGCCGGAACTGCGGGCAGTCTGTGACGCAGCGGCGAAAGCGATGGCGGCGTGCCGAGCCGCGCACTCTGCCGGTGTCCTGCCCCGGCTGCCGGACCGCGACCGAGCTGCCCGTGTCGTCGACGTGGTCCTGGTCTGTTCCGGCGGTTCCGCGGTATCGCGGTCTGGAGTTGTGGCTGCAAACCCCGTGCAAGGGAGAGACCCTCTGGGCTTATCACGAACCCCACCTGAACTACTTGGAAAGGTATGTCGCGGCCGGGCTTCGCGAGCAGGTGCCGAACCGGAACAGCAGTCTGGCCAGCCGCCTTCCAGCCTGGATCAAGTCGGCGAAGAACCGCGACGACGTCTTGCGTGCCCTGAGCCGAATGCGTGCTTCCCTGCCTTCAGGGGAAGCGTCAGCCGGCCTCGCGTAGTTGCGCGGCCGCCTGCTCGACCAAGGGCGGCGCGGTGGCGATGACCTGGTCAAGGGTGCTGCGGGCAGTGGTCAACTCGGTGATCGCGGCGCTGAGCCTGGCGCGTTCGCGGTGCAGGTCCAGCAGGAGTTCGGGACAGTCGGCGATGAGTTTCCCGCCCGCGGAACCCATACAGGGCAACAGATCCGCGATCGTGGTGGTGGAAAGGCCCGCGGCGAGCAGATTGCGGATGTGTTCGACGGTGGTCACGTCCCCGTCGGTGTACACGCGGTAGCCGCTGGGGAGTCGCTCCGGCCGCAGCAGGCCTTGCTCCTCGTAGTAGCGCAGCAGACGCTGGCTGACGCCGGTCCTGCGTTCCAGTTCGCTGATGCGCACGCCGCCTCCGAAATTCGCGCTTGACTTTCACATCTATGTGAGACTTTAGCGTCGCGGTATGTCCGACCGACAACTCCGAATCTCCGCGGGGCCCCGTGAATGGCTCGGCCTCGCCGTGCTGGTGCTGCCGACCGCGTTGCTGTCCATGGACGCCACGGTCCTGTACCTGGCGCTTCCCAGTCTCGCCGCCGATCTGGACCCGAGCCCGGGCCAGCTGTTGTGGATCTCCGACGCCTACGGCTTCCTGGTCGCGGGTTTCCTCGTCACCATGGGCACGCTGGGCGACCGCGTCGGCAGGCGTCGCCTGCTGCTGATCGGTGCCGCGGTCTTCCTGGTCATTTCGGTGCTGGCGGCCTACGCGCCGTCCGCCGAACTGCTCATCGTCGCCCGAGGGCTGCTCGGGATCGCCGGCGCGACTCTCATGCCGTCCACCCTCGCGCTGATCGGGAGCATGTTCCGTGATCCGCGCCAGCGAGGCGCCGCGATCGGGCTCTGGTCCGCGGGTCTGTCGGCGGGAGTGGCGCTCGGACCGGTGGCCGGCGGGCTGCTGCTCGAATGGTTCTGGTGGGGTTCGGTGTTCCTGCTCGCCGTCCCGGTGATGATCCTGCTCCTGATCACCGGCCCGATCCTGCTGCCGGAACAGCGTGACACCGAACTCGGAAAGCTGGACCTGGCGAGCGTGGCGTTGTCCTTGGCGGCCGTGTTGCCGATCGTCTACGGCATCAAGCATCTCGCCGAAGGCGGATCGGCATTGCCGGGTGGGATCGCACTGCTGCTCGGTGGTGGTGCCGGGATCGTGTTCCTGCGACGGCAACGGCAACTGAGCGTCCCGCTGATCGATCTCCGGTTGTTCGCCGCGCGGCCGTTCCGCAACGCGCTGCTGATCCTGCTCGCCGCGCTCGCCTGCGTCGCCGGGGTCTACCTGTTCGCCGCGCTCTATCTCCAGCAAGTGACCGGGCTGTCTCCCCTCGAGGCCGGTCTGTGGCTGGTGCCCTCCGCGGTGGCGATGGTGCTCACCTCGGTCGCGGCACCCGCATTGGTTCGCCGGATGCCGGTTCACCGGTTGCTCGCGTGGTCGCTGGCCCTTTCAGCTGCGGGCTTCTTCGTCTTGGCCTGGACTCCGGACGGACAGGGGGTCGCGCCACTGGTCGCCGGACTCGTGCTCATCTACCTCGGTCTGGGGCCGGTGATGGCGCTCAGCACGGACATCGTGGTCAGCGCGGCGCCGCCCGAGCGGGCCGGTGCGGCGTCGGCGTTGTCGGAGACCAGTGTGGAATTCGGGCTGGCGCTCGGAGTGGCGGTGCTCGGCAGCATCGGCACCTTCGTGCAGCGCGGGCACGGCTTCACGCCGGGACTGGTCGTGGTCGCGGCGATCGGGGTGGTGGTGTTCCTCAGCCTCGCGGTCCTCGCCGATCGACGGGCTTGAGCGCCCGGCTCGGCCCGGAGTGGTCTCCGGGCCGAGCCGTCTCGCGAGCTACTTCGTGCAGTGGATCCCGGCTTCACCGCGGTACATCACGAAACTGATCTTCACCGAGTACAGGTGGATGGTCACGCACTGGTCGGGCGTGTACCCGTAAACCGACGCGTGATCGTAGGCCTGCTGCAGCGCCGTTCGCTTGGCCGACGCCGAGGTCTTCTCGACGGTCGTCCCGAGGAACGCACGGGTCTCCTGGACGCTCTCCGAGGCGCTCGCCACCGTCGGCGCGAGTGTCATGAGTCCTGCGAGGACCGCGGCCCCCGCGCCACGGGCGATCATTCTGGTCATACTTCCCTCTCCTTGGGTTCTTCGGCGAATGCTGCGTCAGCGCTGGCAGTAGAGCCAGACGGTCGCGCTGTAGTAGCTCGTGTGCGACCGGACGTCGGCACTGCGCCGGTAACACTGCGAGTCCAGCCAGCCCGTGTTGCGCGCGAAGGTGCGGGCGACGCGTTCCGCCGACGCGACGGCATCCGCCGGATACGGGCCGATGCCGGTGGCGTGGAAGTCTCCGGTCTCCACGGCGAGAGCCGGCGGCGCCGACACGGTCACCGCGGCCACCGCCAGGGCCGCTGCGATCAGCAATTTCTTCATGAGAACTCCCCCTCCGGGTCGTCAGCCAACATTGACCGACACCCCTCAGTCATTCATCTCAGCTAACGTGAGAGACGTTATGGGAGCTTCTTGACTGTTGTCAATCCCAGATGAACAGACAACCGGGTAGCGTTCATCTCAGCTAATGGAGGTGATGATGACCGAACCAAGGGCAACGACGCTCACCGAACGGATCGACCGCCTCTTCCAGGTGGTCCGACGGCCCAACGGTGAGCAGTACAGTCACGAGGAGGTGGCGCGGGCCTGCCGGGAGAGCACCGGCGAGTCGTTCTCCGCCGCCTATCTCTGGCAACTGCGGACAGGCCGCAGGGACAACCCGACCAAACGGCACCTCGAAGCGCTCGCGGGGTTCTTCCAGGTGCCGCCCGCGTACTTCTTCGACGACGAGCAGGGGAGAGCTCTTGCCGAAGAGGTCGAGTTGCTGGGAGCTTTGCGCAACGTCGCCGTGCGGAACCTGGCGTTGCGTGCGGTGACGTTGTCCGAGGAGGGGCTCGGCACCGTGGCCGATATCGTCGAGGCGATCAAGCTGCGGGAGTCCAGGCGTAACCAGGGGGAGTAGCCAATGTTCGGCAGGAAGAGTGCGCTGTGGCGCAGATGTGAGCGGATCGCGTCCGCTGTGCGACTACCGGATCCGTTCGAGGTCACCACGTTGTTCGGTGAGGTCGCCGCGATGCGGGGGCGGCCCATCGAACTGGTGGCGCTCCAGGCTCGGCCGGGAGCGCCGTGCGGGGTGCTCGCGGCCACCGATCGAGCGGACTACGTCTTCTACACGCAGGACACGTCCCCCTTGCACCAGGTGCACATCCTGCTGCACGAACTCGGTCATCTGCTGTGCGGGCACGTCGAAGGCGAGGTGCTGCCGGAGACGGTGGCCGCGCTGATCACGCCCAGTCTGTCGGTGGACCTGGTCCGCAGGGTGCTCGGCCGCACGACGTACGCGCAGGAGCAGGAGAAAGAGGCCGAACTCGTCGCGTCGTTGCTCATGCGCCGCGCCGTGGGCGCCGGGCCCGGATCCGATCGGCTGCGCCACGCTCTCGGCTCGTGATCAGCTACCTGTCCGCCGGGCTGCTGGCGCTGATCGGCCTCGCCCGGCTGGTGACGGTCCGCACCGGGCCGAAGCATCTGGTCACGTTCTTCCTCAGCATGGCGGCAGGCCTCGCCGTCTCCGCCGAGACCACGGTCCGGTTGCTCGGCGACGAGCTGCTCCCACGGCTGGTCACCAACGCGCTGCAACTGCTCGCGATGCGCGCGCTGGTGCAACTGGTCCGCAGTGCCCGGTCGCCGGAGAAGCCGACACCGTTCTGGCCGATCCTGCTGTGCTGGGGCCTGATGGTCCTGTGTTACCTGGACATCGCGCCACATCGGCTCGAGGTGGGCACACCCGGGTTCCAATGGCGCTTGAGCGTCGTGGTCTATCAGGTGGTTCTCACGACGTACGGGGTCACGTGCCTGGTGATGTTCACCCGCACCCTGGCCCGCAGCGCCGCGGGCCGTCCACGAGGGACGTTCCGGACAGGGCTGCGGATCCTCGTCTGCGCCGCGGTCGCGACCATCGGATGGGTGCTGTTCTCCGGGCTTCCGTCGCTGTGGCTGGAGATCACCGACCTCGCGGACCTCGACTTCATGCCGCGTGCCCGCCTCCTCGGACTCTGCGCGATGGTGCTGTGGGTCCTCGGCGGACTGTTCACCACCTGGGACGGCGCTCTCCGCCTGGTGCGTGCGTGGCAAGGGATCCGGGCGGTCACACCGCTGTGGAAGGAGCTCGTCGCCGCTCACCCGCAGATCGCCCTGCCCGTGCGCCACGACATCGAGTTCAAGCTGTACCGCAGGCTGATCGAAATCCGTGATGGCGTCTTGGCGTTGCGGTCACACGTCCCGCCGCACCTCGGGGACTGGCTGCGCACCCCGGTCGACGAACCCACGCGCGCCGCCGCCGAAGTCGCGGCGGCGCTGGTGATGCGTGAGGCCGGCCGGAGCTGGCCACACCATCCGGCGGGCGCGGACGAGGCTCAGCCCAGCATGCGGGAGGAAAGTGCCTGGCTGAGCGCGGTGTCGTCCGCGTTCACGCACTCCCTCGTCGTGCGGGAGGTGCGGGAACGCGCGATGGCGTCCGCCGCGGGGCGTAGAGACGATGCATGAGCAGTTCGAGGGGTCCGCGGTCGAAACGCCGAAGCCACAAGAGAGCGAACGCGACGTTCACCAGTCCGACGAAGGTCCAGAGGCCGACGATCCACCACGGACGGGCATCCGCGAAACGCTCGGCGAGGCCGAGGCCCCAGCCGTAACAAAGGAAACCGGCAAGCAGGTTCTGGAGTACGTAACAGGAGAGAGCCGTTCGGCCGACCGCGATCAGTCCACTTCGGACGGCTCCAGGCTTCTCACGCATTCGAAGTGAGAGATGGGTGAGAAGGGCGAGCAGACCCAGCGCGACGAGTGGCGGCAACAGGTACCTGTCGACGAGCAACCAGTCCGGCCCGCTGAAACCGGTCAGCACGTTCAGCGGCAGGCCGACGGCGAAGCCCAGCACGAGCAGTCGCGCACGAAGCTTTGCGCCCTTCTCGGTGTCTTCGAAGACACCGGCCCTCCGCAGACGGGAACCGAGCAGGAACAGGACGACGGCGGAGGGCACGATCAGGATGGTCTCCGCCCGCAACATCAGGAACTCGGTGAAGCGGACGGCGACCTGCGCGGGCCAGCTGGCCGTCGTGGCGGGATCGACCGGGGTCGGCTCGCCGGAAACGCCCGGTCCGGCCACGAGCAGCGCGGTCACGGCGAGGATCAGCGTGGTGTACACGCCACCCACCACGACGACGACCTTGCGGACGACCCGGTCGCTCCGGCCGACGAGGTACGCGACGAGCAGCGACGTGAGCCCGTAGGCCATGAGCACGTCGCCTTCGAAAACGAGCAGGTAGTGCGCGACACCTTCCATGAAGAGAATTCCCGCCCGAAGTGGATACCTGCCAGGCCAGGAAACACCGCGCCTCCGCGCGGACTGATACTGCAACTCGAGGCCCACGCCGAACAAGATCGTGAGCAGAGCGAGGAACTTGCCGTTGCTCAGCGTACGAAGTCCGATTTCGACGTGCTCCGCGACGCCGTTCGCGGTGCCGACGAAGTCCTGGAAGAAGCCCGCGGGCCCGCCGGGATGCGCGAAAAGGAACACGTTCGTCCCGAAGGTGCCGAGAATCGCCACCCCCCTGAGTAAATCGAGAGAAGAAATCCGCCCACTACGGGATTGCTGCGCGGCGGTGGCCGCTGTCCGGTGGATCATGTCGTCGAGCGTGCCACCGCCCGCAACCGGCATCGTCCGTCGTTGGGACGATCTTGCCCTGGTCACTTGGTAGCAGTCCGGCCGTTCGTCGCCTTCGCTACCGGTTCGGCCGAGTGATCCTTCGTGTGGGGGCCGAAACCCGTTTGAGGGAAGGGCTATTCTGTCGCGCGCTCGCGTCCTGGCCTTTCGGGGCCGCGGGGAGTGATCCGGTCACGAACCGTAGATCGTGCGCTGCCGACTGGTCCGGCCGACTGTCATCCTTTCGATGCTCGGTCGTGTCGATCCAAGGGACTACAGGACAAACAGAAGGGGTCGGGTGCCGAGCTTCGCCCGGTCTTCGTCGTGGCTTCTGGCGGCGCGGCGAACCACGCGGCGTGACCGAGGTCAAGAACGACAGCTTCTATTTGAGGGGAAGGGCGAACGTGGCGTGTTCGTGCCGTCTTTCGTTCGCGGGCAGGTTTGTGAGAGCCTCGTTCGCAACGGTGAAGGTTGCGAACGAGGCTTTCGCAACACCGTCGTCCCGGGTGATCCCGTTTCTGGCCGGGGCTGGAGGTTCAACCCGACCACCGTGAGCGCCACACCAGCCTTCCGGGACGTGGGGGAAAAAAACCCCCCCGAAGCCTGTTGTCCCAAAAAGGGTGTTTCTACAACGACCACCCACCACGGAAAAAGAAAAAAAAAACCTCCCCCCCGCCCCCCCC
>NZ_JBVILA010000016.1:175297-220104 GCF_055580625.1 Amycolatopsis sp. NPDC031561
TCCCGTTCTTGGGGGGCGCAGGGAATGTTTTTTCTGGGATTTCTGACGCCCCGAGGGGTTCTCCCCCCCCACGGCCGCTCAGCATCGGACGCGGCGAAAGACGCCTTCACCCCGTCTCCGGCCCCGCCCACGAACACGCCATCTTTGACCACCCCACGCCGCTTGAAAGAGCCACATCCGGTTCACCTATTGCGAGCGCAACACCCAGACGTCGTTGGCGTTCACCGCGACGAGGTCCGCGTCGCCGTCTCCGTCCACGTCGGCAGTGAGGGTTTCCTTCGTGCCGAAGAAGGAACCCGCGTACCACGGTTCCGGCGAGGAATAGCCGGTACCGGTGGAGCGCATCACCTGTACGTCGTTGTCGTTGATCGCGATGAGGTCCGCGTCGCCGTCGGCGTCGATGTCCGCGGTGAGGGTTTTCTTGCTGCCGTGGAAAGAAGTCGTCGACCACGACACCGGGGTGTCGAACCAGCGGTTCGCGGTGCCGGCCACCACTCTCGTGCCGGCGAGGTCGACGAGGATGAGGTCGGCCTTGCCGTCACCGGTCGCGTCCGCCGCCAGTGTCGCCTTCTCGCCGCGGATGGGCGGTGCCCATGCCGTGAGCGGCAGTGTCGTGGTGCCGTCCGACCTCGCGGCCAGGGTGGCCACGTCGAACAGGCCGATCACGTCGGTGTCCCCGTCGCCGTCCAGATCCGCCGCCAGGTTCCCGTAGTCGCCCGCGATGGTGTTGTTCAACCACTGCGAGGGTGTTCCGAAGCGTTCCACGCCGTAGTAGTCGACGATCGACCTCGCCACGAAGATGCCGCGTGGTGTCGAGGCCGTGGGCCGCCGGACCGCGATGGCGTCGGCGCGGCCGTCGTTGTCCATGTCGCCGACGAAGTTGGCGTTGCCGTTGAAACCGCTGCTCAGGAAGTTGCCCGCACCCCAGTTCTGCTGCGGCTGGAAGCCGGAACCGTTCGAGCGCAGCACGTAACACCCGTACAGGTAGGTGTTGTAGCTGACCAGGTCGTCCTTGCCGTCTCCGTTGACATCCCCCGCCATGACCGCGACCTGCGCCGTGAACGGTCCGGCAGACCACTGTTCCGGTACGGCGGAGGTCGCCGCCGCCGGCGGAGCGAGGGTCAGGGTAAGCAGACCGGCCACACCGGCCATCACCAAAGCACGCATCACGTCCCCTTCGTGTCGGCTTGCAGTACTCAAGTCGCGATGAACCGGGAACCGTTACGAACGGGGCTTGACCTCGAGCAAACTTGAGATTTTATCGTGCTTTCATGACAGTGCAGCTGAACCACACCATCATCAACGCCACCGACCGGGCCGCGACGGCGGGTTTCCTGGTCTCGATCCTCGGGCTGCCCGAGCCCGCCGAGTTCGGCCCGTTCCTGGTCGTCCAGACCGGCAACGGGGTCTCGCTCGACGTCATGCACAGCACCGAGGAGTTCTCCAGGCAGCATTACGCGTTCTTGGTCGAGGAGGCCGAGTTCGACACGATCTTCGGGCGGATCCGCGACGGAGGTCTGCCGTACTGGGCGGGGCCGGGGCACCGCGGCGCCGGAGAGATCAACTCCAATGACGGCGGCCGGGGTGTGTACTTCGACGACCCCGACGGTCATGCGCTGGAGATTCTCACCCGGCCGTACGGATCCGATGAACACTGAATGAACAGCGCCTGGGTTCGATCTCGTCCCGCGTCGCTGAACTCGGGCTTTGCCAGTCGGAGCAACACCGGAAGCGCCATCGGTGGTACCTCCGCGACCGCATGATCCACTACGTTCGGTCGCACCTGAAGCCTGACAGCTGGAGCCGTCATGCCGACTCTGACCACCGTGGCCTGCTGGACGATCACCGCGTCGGACGACCTCGCGTGCGTCACCCACGCCGCTGTCGGCGAGTACTGGGCGCCGCGGGTGTGGAACGGACGCGGGCTCGCGATCGCCGGGACCGATCTCGCCGGTTTTGAGAAGGTGCTCGGCGAGGTGATGAAGCTGCCGGTCTACTGGCTGGCGCGGACCCGGTGCGGGAATCTCGGGGCCGGGGACGCCGCGATCTGGTCGGAGCCGAGATGCGACCCGGACGACGAGTTCGTCTACCTCTCGGGTCCCTGCCGGGCCGATGGGCCGACGGCGGGGTATCGGCCGGTCTCGACGTTCGCCATCGACCTGGTCCACCTGCGCGGCCTGCGGATCAGGATCGCCGCCTATCGAGCGGCGTCGGCCACCCGCTGACGCCGGTGTCGAACCTGGCCGGGGAGGGGCGCTCGAAGGCGGCACCCCCTCCCCGGCTCACCGGGTCAGTGGTCCCAGCGAATACCGATCCGCCAGTTCACCGGGTACTGCAGCTCGCCGACGGTCAGCGTGTAGTAGCTGGCAGGCAGAACGCAGGATTCCGTCTTCGCCGGCGCGTGGATGTAACCGCCGCCCGAGCAGTTGCCGATCGTCCACTTGAACCAGTGGTCAGGCGAGCCGGGTGCGGCGGTCGCTTCGAGATCCACGTGGATGGTCCCGCCGGGGAAGAAACCCGACGCGAGCGAGCAGCTTGTCGTCGTAAAACACTCTTTCGGGCCCGCACCGCCGGCGGCGCTGGCCACACCGGCCCCGGTGATCGCGGTGCCCAGTACCGTTCCGGCCACGATCGCGGCCGCTCCGATCTTCTTCACTATGACTCCCCAGTCAGATGTTCCGTTCGCTCGACGGCGAACTGCCGGGGACCTTACTGGACCGGATGAGGTATCGATCAGGAAGGTCGCAGGCCTGTACTCGCCGGGAGGCCTGGCCGAGTACGCCCTCACTCTGCGTGAGATCACCGTCGACCCGGCCGAGGGGTGACCATCTCTCGGCCGCCACAGGTCGTTCTCATTGACACATCTCGGAAAAGCGGTTCGGCCGATCGTCCATTTTGGATCGATCGACGATGACGCCGGTCACACTCGTGGAGGGAACCCTTATGAGAAAGGGAAAAACGGCCCCTTCCCGACCTCTGTCGGCAAGATGGCTCGTCATCCATTCAGCGGGTGGTGTCACTCTCCAGGTACGGTTGGTCGGCTCATGCTTTCCGAGGAGTTGCCGACGCCGACACGGAGGAACGGTCCTATGACGCGACCCGAACCGGCCACGAAGAATCCAGACAAAGGGTACGTGGCTCTTTTAGGGTGGAGCCTGAACGCCGTGGAGGCGCTCGACCGGTTCGATCGGCGGTACGTCGTCGTGGCGCCGGATTGGGCCGAGAAGTACTGCGTGGAACACGACATTCCCTACCTGTCATGGAATTTCGAGCGGCTCAACGACCGTTCGCTGGAGATCGCCGAGACGCTGCAGCGTGAAGGCGTCGACGTCGCGATCCCGCTGTTCGAGGAAACCGTGGAGTGGGCCGGGGCGATCAACTCCGTGCTGATGGACAACCCGCGCCTGTTCGGCCAGGCCATGCTGCTGCGGGACAAGTCCCTGATGAAGCGCCGGGCGCAGCTCGGCGGGATCCGGGTCGGGATCTTCGAGGAGGCCCACGACCGCGACGACGTGATCCGCTTCCTCAAGCGCGTCAACCAGACGCTGCTCAAGCTCGACGGCGATCCGAACGACCCGATCCACCTCAAGGCCTTCGACAAGGCCGGCTGTCTCGGGCACCGCATCGTCCGCACCCCTGACGACGTCGACGCGATCCCGGAGGAGGAATTCCCGGTACTGATGGAGTCGCATCTCGACGGCTGGGAGTTCGCCGTCGAGGCGTGGATCCACAAGGGGAAGATCAAGTTCCTGAACATCTCCGAGTACGTGACCCTGGGTTACTCGGTGTTCGTGCCCGCCACCCCTGAGCTGGAGCGGTACCGGCCGCAGATCACCGCGCAGATCGAGAAGCTGATCAAGACCTTCGACATCGAGTTCGGCTTCGTACACCCGGAGTACTTCGTCACGAACGACGGAGAGATGTACTTCGGCGAGGTCGCCTACCGGCCTCCGGGCTTCAAGGTGTTCGAGCTGCTCGAACGCGCCTACGGTTTCAACGCCTACCAGGGACTCGCGCTGGCTTTCGACCCGAAGACGACCGAGGAAGAGATCGATGCCTTCTTCCCGAAGGAGGTCGAAGACGCCGCCGGGGTCGCGGGCTGTTTCGGGGTCTACCCGCGCCGCCGGGTGGTCAGCGAGCTGCGGATCCCGCCGGAGACCGAGGACCACGACTACTACGAGTCACACGACCTGTCGGCTCCGCTGGAGGAAACCGTGACCAAGCGGACCGCGTTCGGTACCCACTGGGGCCTGTTGTACTTCTTCGGCGAAGATTCCTATCAGATGCGCGAGCTGCTGAAGCAACAGGAAGAGTTCGACTTCTACGTCTGAGGGCGACCCCGGACCAGGAGACCGACCCGAGGGAAGCCTTTGAAACCGAACGGCGATGTTCCCGGCGCGGCCACCACGCTGGACAAGCGCGTGGCCTCGTTGGACGACGCGATCAGGGCGATGGCCGAGACCCGCGACTTCGGCAAGCACACCAAGCTGCGGCGGATGCTGGAGGCGCTGCGGCGGGTGCTGGTACAGCCAGGCGGCGCTGCGGCGGTCCAGGTCAGGGCGCGGGAACTGGAGGAGGCGGGTCTGTTCCTGGGGACGGACTGGGCCACTCCGGAGATCCTGATCCCGGCGCTGGTCGGGCCGGGCCTGCACGCCGGGGACGCGGACACCGTGGTGATGGAGGCGTGCAGCGAGCTGCGCACGCTCGCCGTGGCCAGCGGTGACTACGCGCATCCGACGTTGTCCGCCGAGGACGCCCGCGAGTTCCTGTCCCAGGTGCTCGCGATGAATCTGGAACTGCTGTTCACCCCGCCCACCGAGGCCGAGCGGACCCGGCAGGGCCGGACCGCGCAGCTGATCAGGGACCTGTTCCGGCACGTAGCCGACGAGGTCGGCTACGAAAGCGTGCTGGACAAGCTGGTCGAGGAGATCTGGCGGATCCTGCGCCAGCGGCCGATCCAGGTCGACCAGGTGCAGTCGCTGATCACCCGGATCGCGGTCTATCGGGGAGATCCGGAGGTCGACCTCGGCAACGCGTCCGGACAAGGCGTCGATCGGCTGATCAGCGCCCTGTTCGGCACCACGGAGGCCTGCCGGGAGGATCCGGGCATCGCGGTCTTCCGCTCTCGGCTGGAGGCGATGGACGACGGTGGCCTGCAGTACGAGGCCACCGGGTTCGCCAGGGCGATGCACGACACAGGGCTGGTCTCGCCGTACCACGCCGAGTTGCTGCGGTTCCTGCGGCACAAGAGCGACTATCTGCTCGTGGAGGCGCTCGGCCTGTCCGACGTCGGCCGCAACAGCCTGCTGCGCCACCGCGACCTGATCCACCGGCTGATCGAGGTGGCGGTGCACACCCAGACCGCGCAGTGCGTTTACGGGCTGGCGCTGCTGCTCGACCGCGGCATCCTCTACCTGCCGCCGATGGTGCCCGCGCTGTGGCGCCAACTCGGGCTCGAGCTGTCCGAGCCCGCGCGCGAGCGGCTGACGGCGGTGTTCGGCGACGAGCCAGGACCCGAGGCGCGGCTGCTCGCGGGCGTGCTGTCGATGCTGGGGCTGCCGCTGGGCGTCGGCCAGGGCGACAACCCGACCTGCCAATCGGCTCGCGCGCTGTCGATGTGGGCGTACAACGACCCGGACTACCTGTTGCAGATCGTGGTCTGGGCGGCGCGGGACGACGAGGTCGTCATGCACTTCGAAGGCCAGCGGATCTCCTCGAACGACAGCGCCGAGGGCCTCGCCAGCACCCCGCCGTCCGACTTGGACCCGGTTTCCCTGCTCGTGGTGCCGCATCTGGACCGGATCTACGCCGAGATGGGGCGCCGCTGCATCGGCAGGCCCGGCGATCCGCACCGCTGGGTCAATCCCGAGTTCCACGGCTGGTGGACCGCGCGCGGGTTCCGGATCAACGTCGACGTCGAGACCGGGAACCTGATCGACCTCGACACCTTCCTGCGGCAGTTCCACGCGAGCTACCACCCGGCCTACAACGGGGGACAGCCGCTGATCCACCCGCAGCCCGCCGGGGTCGCCGTCACCGACAGCGCCGCCCGCTACGTCGGCTGGCACGCGATCACCATCCTGCGGGTCGCCGCCGATCCGCACGAGGTCACCCGGGTGTACTTCTACAACCCGAACAACGACAGCGGGCAGGACTGGGGCGACGGTGTCGTGGTCTCGACCGCGGGCAACGGTGAGCGGTTCGGTGAGGCCTCGCTGCCGTTCGACCAGTTCGCCTCGCGGCTCTACATCTTCCACACCGACCCGCTCGAACACGGGGAGCAGGAGAAGGTGCCCCCCGAGGACATCACACGGATCGTCGACTACATCGAACGGAGCTGGGGAGCGAACCGGTTGCCCGCACGCGGACTCCAGGCAGCGAAGGCGCCTCAGGAGCAAAGCCCGCCAACGGACTGAACCGTTGGCGGGCTTCGGAGGTGCGCCGGACGTCAGCCGGTGACGTCGAGATGCGCGGAAACCGGGGTGGGTTTGGGCGCCTTCCCGCCAGGCCGGGGCTTCTCGGCGGGCTTCGTCGGTTTCGGCGTGGCGCCCGGGGACTTGGCACAGGTGGACGACGCGATGTCGAGAGTCTGTGTCTTGCCGAGGATCTTGGCCGACACGGCGGTCACGGTGAGCGTGCCGTCCGCGTTCTCGGTCTGCTTGTTCACCACCAGTTCGAGCAGCGACGCCAGCGGAACGGTGGTGTTCGGCGGGACCTGGTCGAGCTGGATCGCCTTGCCACCGGCCTTCAGGTTCGCGATCGACACCGACCCCTTGCCGTCACGGCATTCGGATTTGATCACCTCGGCGCTGAGACCGGGCAGGGCGACCCCTGCGGGCAGCACCCCGAGGTTCAGCGAGAGTCCGGCGACACTCGATTTCGCGTGCCCCGGCGTCACTTCGGCGTTCAGCGCCCGTGCGCTGATCAGTGCCGGGCCGGGGTTCGGCAGCGCCACCGAGGCGAGCGATTCCTTGCCCGGCCCGGAAACGGCGGGTGTGCGGGGAATCTTGACGAGACCGGACGCGGCGAGGGCGTACGCGGACTCGGCAGGAGCGGCCGTGGCGGGAGTGGCGGCGAGGACCAGACAGGCCGCCGCCGTGCAGGCGAGCACGCCGGTCGTACGTGGGGACAAGGAAATTACCTCCATGGTTTCGGGTTTCAGGTGATCTGCACGACGGTGCCGAGCGGCAACTCCACGAGGCGGTCCAGCGCCTCGCGGGTGACCCGGATGCAGCCGTCGCTGGTTGCTTTGCCGACGAAGCTTTCGTCCGGCCAGGTGTGCAGGCCGACCGTGCCGGGCCCGCCACCGAAGGTCTCGTGTGAATCGGAATGGTTGCTCAGCGGCAACACGATCGGGCTGTAGGTGTTCACGCTCTCCTTGATGGAAGCGAGGATGAACGCGCGGCCGGTGGGTGTGGGGTGCTCGGCCCTGCCGGTACCGATGGTCCACGAGCCGGTCGGCTTGCCCGCTTCGAGAATTTCCAGGCGGAATTCGCTGAGGTCCACCGTGACCTGGAAGTCGTTGCGCGCCGATTCGACGGTTTCGGGCGTGGCGTGCAGCCAGCCTGTCGCGCCGTTGGGCCGCACGGGCAGCAGCACCTGCGCCCAGTCGCCCTGGCGGGCGATCACCGGAACCCAGGTCGGCGAGCCGATCTGGGTCTCCGGCAGCCGGGCGATCGGTTCCGCGCCCGGGGCGCGGTAGACCGCCACGTCCGTGGCCGGGTGCAGCACTTCCCCGCCGGCGGGGAGTGCGGCGGCCGGGTCGGCGGGTGCCGAGTCCAGCTCGCCGAAGGTGTTCGCTTCGGGCAGCGCGGCCAGTGCCTCGGGCGACGGCGACAGCGTGGCGACGGGGGCCGCTGCCGCACCGCCTGTCGTGGTACCGCAGCCGGACAGCGGCAGCACCACCAGCACCAAGGCGAAGAGCGCATGAACCGCACGAGGGCGTGCGCCACCGCAAGAGGTCTGCTGTTGGGTCATTCAGTGCCTGTCCTTGCGCAGAGTTATCCGCAACGGGATGTGAATCCGGAATGGACATCTCTAACAGCAAGGTCGGGCGTTAATCAATGAACACGATCAGTGATCAGAACGGATCTGCCTGGTGTTTTGCAGTGTTTCCGCAGGTCAGGCGCCTCTCGATAGTTCACTCGATCAGGGCGAGAATGCGAATTCGGTAACGCTGAGCTAAACCCTACTCTGTGTGGTTTTCGCTGAGTCCATCCGGAGGGTGACGCTGAAATGCCTGGCCTCGATGATCACGCGGAGTGGTCGATGTCGTCATGCCCGGAACATGGCGTACAGGCACTTAGGCCATGCGTTCGCCGAGGCGCCGGGCCAGTTCGGCGAGTTCGTCGTCCGGGATGTCGAGATGGCCTCGTTCCGGGGCGAAGACGGCCGTCTGCCGCTGGTCGTAGGGCACGCCGGGTGGCAGTGGCGCGAGGTGCCAGTGGACGTGCCTGTTGGCTTGTTGGCTGCCGAGGGCCAGTACGTAGAGGCGTTCGGTGGGGAGCAGATCGGTGAGCGCGCGGCCCGCGCGGTGCACGATCGTCTGGATGGCGAGGTATTCGTCGGCGGTGAAGTCGCCAATGGCGTGTTCGCGGTAGGCGTCAGGCTGCCAGGGCACCCGTGTGGTCACTTGGGATGGATCGCCGGTGGCTCGGCGACGAATTCGAACCGGGGCGACAGCGTCTCCCCGATGTCGTCGGCCGTCGCGTCGAGGAGATGCACCGGCAGCGGGCCGGTCATCCGGCCGTCGCGGTCGAACGCGTCCAGTTCGGCGGGCCAGGTCCAGAACCAGCCGAGCGGGAAGTCCAGTGTGGCCGCGAGCTCGCGGGTACGGTCCGGGTCGGTGCGCAGCGTCGTGGGCTGGCTACCGAGCTGCCAGTGGTCCGCGGCGAGTTCCCGCAGCCGCGCACGGTCACCGGCGATCACGGGTGCGTCCCGGTCGGCGGGCCAATAGGCGCTGAACGGTCGAGGCCCGAGCTCGCGAACGGCGTCGAGCCGGTCCGCGAGATGCTCGTAGCCGCCGAGCGAGTCGACGACGGAAACCGCCAGCCCGCGCCAGAAGAGCGGGATTCGCTCGTCGCCCGCGAGGTCCAGCAGCCGGGCCGGAGCGATGTCGCGGTGGACACCGCCGTGCACCCGCGTCGCGAGCAGCCCGGCCACTTCCTCCAATGTGGACTGGAGGTGTTCCCGCCGGAGCCATGGCGTCACCGCGGCGACCACCTCCTCGGCGTCCTGCGACCGCCACAGTCGTGCCGCGGTGACCGCGAGCGCGTCGTCCGCGTCGGTGTCCAGGTCCGCGACCGGCCTCCCGAGCGCGGCAGCGACCAGCGGATGGGCGGCGTGCGGTGCCAGGAGCCCTGCCATCGCGTCGGGGGCGGCTTGTCTCACCGAGGTGATCCACAGCCACGTTTCCGCCGGATCCTCGTCGTCGGGCCCCGCCCAGTCCGCGAGGCGCCCGGTCACCAGGTCGCGGGTGAGCACACCCAGGTCGCACGCCAACGCGAACGCGTCGTCGGCGACGTCACCACTCCCGTCCGCGACCGCGAGCAGCCAGTCCCGCTCGTCGCCGGTGACGTCCCGGCCGGTGGCGACCGTGCGCACCAGCCGCCGGACCGCGGGACCGGTGGCGCGCCGGTCGCCTGCCGCCGGGAGCGGGAAGGGCTTGGTCACCACGAACGCCTGCTCCGCACCCATGTCCAGCAGAGTGAAGGGCTCCGGCGCGGTGGCCAGCCGTCGTGCCACGTCCTCGTGCGCTCCGTGCCAGTGCACCAGGAGGTCGTCCATCAGTTCGCCTTTGCCGGTGAACGCCCGCTTGTGGGACTGCCAGTGCCAGAACGCGTACGGGGTCGTCGCGGACATGGCCCGGTCCGCCAGTTCCGCGACGGCGTCATCTCGACCGTCGGACTGCGTGAACCGGCCCCGGGAAGGCGGGGCGAGCGTGAGGAAGCCTGCGTCATCGAGGGTGGCGAACCACTTCTTCAGTACCGTGAGGTCGCTCGCGGGGCGTTTGGCCATGACCCAGTATTTCCCGGCGCTCAGTCGTCCCAGGTGACCACTCCGTACTTGTGCGCCTGGATCACCGCCTGCACCCGGGTCGCGACCCCGAGTTTCGCCAGGAGCCGCTCGACGTGGATCTTCACCGTGCCCACGGCGATGCCGAACTCCGAGGCGATCTCGGCATTGGCCAGGCCGCGTGCGAGACCGCGCAGCACCTCGGTCTCGCGCGGGGTCAGCAGTGCCAGTTCCGGTGGCGCGGGGCGCGGTGAGGTGCGGGCGAAGCGAGTCACCAGTCGCCGCGTCACCTGCGGGTCGATCAGTCCTTGGCCGCGGTGGGCGAGCCTCACCGCGTCGACGAACAACTCGGGCGCGCTGTCCTTCAGGACGAACCCGACCGCACCGGCTTGCAGGGCGCCGAAGAGGTACTCGTCGAGATCGAACGTGGTCACCGCGATGACCGCGAGCCCGGGATCCAGCCCGTTCAGTCTTCTGATCGCCTCGATGCCGTCCAGACCGGGCATGCGGATGTCGGTGAACACCACGTCGGGCCGCCGTCGCCGCGCGAGCGCGAGCAGATCGACACCGTCCACCGCCGCGCCGACCACCTCGATGTCCGGTTCGCCGGAGAGCAGCAGCCGCATCCCTTCCCGGGCGGCTTCCTGATCGTCGGCGACGACGACCCTGATCACGATCCACCTCCCGCACAGGGGATGGTCGCCCGGACCCGCCAGCCACGGCCGTCTCGCGGACCGGCGCTCAGGGTGCCGCCGAGTGATGCCGCCCGTTCCCGCATACCGCGGATCCCGTTGCCCTCCAGCGGCTTCCCGTCATGTTCGCCGTCGTCGTCCACGGTGATCACCACTTCGCCGTCTCGCGAGCGGACCGTCACCCCGGCCCGGCGAACCGAAGCATGCCGAGCGACATTGCTGAGCGCTTCCTCGACGATCCGGTACGCGGCCGTCTGCACCGGGCCGGGAAGATCGTGGCCGCCGAGGTCCAGCACGATGTCCGCGCGCAGCACTTCCCGCATCCCGGTGGCGAGACCGTCCAAATCGGACAGAGAGGGTGCGCCGTCCTCCCGCAGGACGTCCACCAGCGACCGCACCTGCCCCAAGGCTTCGCCCGCCAGGTCGGCGATGGCCCCGAGCGCCGGGACGGCGTCGACGCCCGCCTTGCGGCTTCCCAACGCCCGCAAGCGGATCGCGCTCAGTTGGTGCCCGACCAGATCGTGCACCTCCCTGGCGACGCGGTTCCTTTCGCGCGCCTGAGCGCGTCCGGCCTCCGATTCGACGAGCCGCCGCATGGCGTCCGCCCGGTCCGCGTGCAGGCGCAGGGCGTAACCGAGGCTGACCGGCAGCACCGCGAGCCCGGCGGAGGTGAGCACGCCGGACGGCACGATGGCCACACCGCGTATCGCGGCCACCGCGATCATCCAGGCGGTGGCCGCGAGGACGAGCACGATCCGGTGGCGCCGCAGGTGGTATGCGGCCGAGAACACCGCCGCCATCGCCGCCCACGGCGAAACAGGGGAGCCGCCCCACAGCGAGCCGAGGGTCACCGCGCCGGTGGCCGCCACCGAGGACAAGGGCAGTGAACGCCGCCAGAGCAGCGGCACGCAGGCCGCCACAGTCCACAGGAGAACGTCGACCTCGATCGCCGCGCCGTCGAGTGCCGGCAGGCCGAGCGAGACGCACAGGACGCCGAGGGCGATCAGGGCGTCCTGTGCGAGCGGCGGAAAGCCTCTCCACCTGACGGCGACCGTGCTCATGGTGCTCCCGTTCTATGCCGTGCGGCAGATGCGTCGTCCGTGCTCGCGGTGCCACGGTGAGGCGGCAACCCAAGGAGGATCTTCTCGGATGACAAGTCGAAGGTACGGCGCGGTGATCGTGGCCGGAATGCTGGCGTTGTCGACGGCTCCGGCTTCGGCCGCCCCGGCGCTGAACTGGCAGGACTGCGGCGACGGGGCGCAGTGTGCGGTGCTGCGGGTTCCGGTGGACTGGAGGGATCCCGGCGGGCCGTCCACCGGGATCGACGTCGTGCGGGTGACGGCGAAGGATCCGGCTCGCCGCACCGGCACGGTGGTGGCCAACCTCGGCGCCGGGAACAGCACGGCGAGCATCGTTGGACCGAGGCCCGCGCCGCTCCGGACCTGGCTCGACGAACTCACCGAGCGGCTGGACGTCGTCGTCTTCGATCCCCGTGGGCTCGGGCGGAGCACCGGCGGCACGCAGATCGTGTGCCCGCGTCCGCCTGCCTCGATCCTCGGGTTGGTGCGGCATCAGGATGAAGCGGGTTGGCTGGCCCAGGTCCGGGAGAACGCGGCCTACGACGCCGGGTGCCGTCAAGCCGCGGGTCCGGTGTTCGCCGGGCTCGACTCCTGGCAGACCGCGCACGATCTCGACGCGATCCGGGCCGCACTCGGCGAGGCGAAGTTGCGGTACTTCGGCAATTCCTACGGCACCACCTACGGCCAGGCCTATGCCGAGTTGTTCGGCGACCGGCTGGAGCGGCTCTACCTCGACGGCGTCGCCGACCACACCCGGCCCCGGCTGGCTGACTGGCTGGCCGACTACGCGCGCACCCAGGAACGGCAGCTCCTCCGCTTCCGGGACTGGTGCGCCCGCGCGGTGTCCTGTGCCCTGCATGGCAGGGACGCCGCGAACGTGTGGGACGAAATCGTCGCGACGGCCCAGCGCGCGCCGGTGCCGGCGCCCGGCGCGGGACCTGGCCGCGTCGCCACGGCGGGAGACCTGTTCGCAGGCGCGCTCGTCGGCATGACCCCGCCGCGATGGCCGGCACTGGCCCATGCCATCGCGGAAGCGGCCGCCGGCGACGCGAGCGACTTCCTGACCGTTCTCCGGTACCCGCCCGACGGGCCGACGGGGTCCGTGCAGAACGCGACCCTGTGCCACGACTTCATGCCCCAGGTGCCCGGCTACCGCGAGTTCCTCCGCATCGAGCGCAGGCTCAAGGCCCTCGCGCCGCGCTTCGGCTGGATCGAAGGCCGCTTCGAACTCGGCCGGTGCGTGGGTGTTCCCGGCGATCCGGCGTACCCACCGCATCCGCTGTCTGCGCCCAAGGCACCTGCCGCGCTGGTGACGATCGGCGAGTTGGACAACAACACCGCCAACCTCGGAGCGGCACACGTCGCCGGGCAGCTTCCCCGGGCGAGCACGGTCTGGCACGGTGACGGGCACGCCGCCTACCTGCTGGGCAACCGGTGTCTGCGGAAGCTGGGCAACGCGTACCTTTTCGATGGCACGCTGCCGGCGCCCGGTACGTTCTGCCCCGGCGAACTGGCTCCGCCGGTCGATTGATTGTCCTGCCGTTCAGTGGATCCGCACTATCGGCGACCCCTGTGGCCGCGCGTAAGTGATCGCTTCGGCGACCTCCGGAAAGTTAGCGTTCGACTTCCGGTCTTTCGCGATCGGCAGGAATTCGACCATCACCGGAGAGAGACACCATGATGACAAAAACACGCCGTATGGCGACCATTTTGACAATTCTCGTACTCGGGATCGGCAGTGAGCCTTTGCCAACCTGGTGAGGGGGCTGGCCGGCGGTTGTGCGGCGTGGCGTGCGGCCCGGGAGTGGATGTGCCAGCGCTGCGGCCGTCGTGGACGGCTTGGTGGGGGCGGTGGTAAAGGTGGTGCCCACCGTCCTGGGCGGACGGATCGATCGCGTCGCCTTCGCGGTTGGAGTGTCCGACACTCCTACGTCCGACCTGTTCCCTAGAGTCCGGCGGGTGAGTGAGAACGAAGCGTTGGATCAGACCCGCCGAGACTACGACGAGGTCGCCGAGTTGTACGACGACATGGTGCGACAGGGCGACCAAGTCATCGATGCGCTGTCAACAGGGATGATCAACGCCTTCGCCGACCTCGTCCGCGCCGGTGGGTCGGTGGGTGCTGTGGTCGATGCGGGTTGCGGTCCCGGACAGTGGACCGATCACCTGGATCGAGCAGGTATCCGGGCTTACGGGATCGATCTGTCACCGGCCATGGTCGCGATCGCCCGCCGGTATCGTCCCGACCTGCGCTACGAGGTCGGTTCTATGCTCCATCTCGACGCAGGGGACGAGTCGATCGCGGGCATCCTGGCGCACTTCTCGTTGATCCACACGCCGCCGGACCTGCTTCCGCGCATCCTGACCGAGTTCGCCCGAGTGGTAGAGCCGGGCGGACCCCTGCTGATCGGTGTGCAGATCACCGACACCGCAGACGCCAACGGTTGGGTCCCGTACGACCACAGAGCCTCACCGGCGTATCTGTGGACCCTCGACGCGCTCGCCGACCGACTGCGCGAGCACGACTTCGCCGAGCTCGGACGCCTGCGAATCGTTGCTCCGGCGCCAGGCAAGCCCCCCGCCGGATACCTGCTGGCGCGCCATGACGCGAGAAGTAACGAATGAATTTTGCCGACCTGGGCGGGCAGTCAGCGGTGTGCAGCGTGGCGTGACCTCGAATGGGTGAAGCTCCTGGTAGACGGGCGATTGCCTAGATCAACACGTCCCACCAGGAGCTTCAACGTGCTGTTCTACCCGTCCGGGATGACCGTGTCCGGCCGCGCCCTCGGCGTGCTCTCCGATGCGCTGCGAGCGCAGCGCAACCAGCGCCGAACCCGGTGGCGGAAGCTCTCGCCCGGCCGGCAGGCGCTGCTCGTGGTTGCGCACCTGCGTAAGGGCGAGACCTACGCCGACCTGGCCTGCGGCTTCCGCGTCGGGACCTCGACGGTGTACCGGTACATCCGTGAGGCGCTCGAACTGCTCGCCGCGATGGCTCCCACCCTGGCCCAGGCGATCGAGGTCGCCCGCCGCAAGGCGTTCGTGATCCTCGACGGCACCCTGCTGCGCATCGACCGGGTAGGCATGACATCGGGCTATGACCGGGCCTTCTACTCCGGTAAGCACAAGGCCCACGGGCTGAACGTGCAGGTCGTCGCCGACCCGATCGGCCGGCTGGTGTGGATCTCGCCGCCGCTGCCCGGCGCGAGACATGACATGGGCGCTGCCCGTGAGCACGGGATTATCGATGCACTGGCCACCCACGAGATCCCCGCGGCGGCCGACACCGCCTATCAGGGCGCCGGGCCGACGGTCGCGGTTCCGCAGCGGCGCCGTCCGAAGGATCTGGGTACCGGCCGCTACCGGCGCCTGTCCCGGAACCAGAAGGACATCAACACCGCCCACGCCCGCCGCCGTGGACCCGGCGAGCGGGCCAACGCCGAGCTGAAGAACTGGCGGGTCCTGCGGAAGATCCGCTCCAGCCCGAACACCGCCCACCGGCTCATCGCCGCAGTTCAGACCCTCATGATCGCCAGCGCATGATCAGGTTGGCAAAGGCTCAGTGTCTTCGCCGCACCCGCGTCGGCCGGAACCGCGTCGTCCACCACCGCGCAGGCCACGTGCACCGGGTCGAGCTCGTGCTGGTTCACCTGGGGCCGCATCACCGCGGGGGACTGCACGCTGGACGGCGCGAAATGGACGCTGTTCCCGAACGGCAGTGCCTCGTTCGAGGCGAGGCTCGTCAGCAGCGACAGCAACGACGCCTGGCTGATGTGGGTGAACCTGCTGGACAGTGCCGGTGTCGTGCTGGGACCCATCCACCACGGCGGTGACCCGAAGTTCTTCAAGGGCACGGTCAAGAACCAGTGGCACTGGTGGTTCGACGCCGGGTCGTTCGACTCCCGGTTCTACGACCGGATCAACGGTATGCGGATGACCAGCCACTGCTAGCCGCCCGGGCGCGCGTGATCCGGCCGGACCACGTGCGCCCGGTGCCGTGCGGTGACTCAGATGGGTTCGGGGGCGCGACTCGGATCCGGTTCGGGCACATTCGCTTCGACACGCTCCATGAGCAGCGCGAACGACATGACCAGCAGCGGGATCACCAGCACCATCCACATGATCCTTCAGGTACCCGGATCGGCCGCCGGGCAATCGCTCCCATCGGTGCCGAATGGAACGCGCAGGCGCCTCGGCGTCGTGCTCGTCCCGGCGGCGAGGACAGGAATCGCCCGATCGGCTGACGATCGCGCCAGACGCGGCGCCGGCACTACGGCACCATCACGCAGCGCTGAGCACGACTCCATCTTCCGGAGGGTTCTCGTAGAGCCCCTCGCAACACAGTCACGATTCGTCACCAGAACACCGTCTCTCGGACACGCGCTGTGACCATCGGCACTTTGACGTGGTCCTCTCCGGCCCAGTTCACTTTGTCTTCGTTCCGGGAACGCGTCCGGACTGCCGGGGAGGATGAGCACGAAGGTGGGTACGCCGGATCTGGTCAGGGAATCCGCGCTGGGCGGGCGGTTGGTGCTGTGGGAGGAGTCGGCCCGCGACGGCGCCCAGGGCAAAACCCTGATGAGTGCTGACTTCCGCGTGCGGCTGGCTCGGGAGCAGGGCCTGGTGTTCGGTGGCGACGGGCCGAGGCACGTGGTGTTCGCGGCTGGCTTCCCCGCGGTGTGCGCGGAAGAGTTCGCCGCCACCCGCCGGGTCGCGCTGGAAGCGGCCGGATCCGTGAGCCCCGCCGCGGTCTGCCGCGCCACCCTCGACGATGTCCGGCAGGCCTGCGACGCGGTACGGGGTGCGCCGAACGCGCGGGTGATGATCGTGGTGCCCGCGTCCGACGAGATGGCCGACGCGATGGTGCACCGCCCCGCGATCGAAGCGCTCACCGACGTCGTCCCGGACGTGTGTTTCGCCGACGCACCCCGTGCCGACCTCGACGTGATGGCCGACGCGGCGAACACCTTGACCGCAGCGGGCGCAGGGGTGATCGTCGTCGCCGACACCACCGGCGATCTGCTCACCGAACGCTGCCGCGCACTGTTCCAGGGGCTGCTCGAGCGGGTAGGTGAGGACGTCGTCCTGGCCTCACACCTGCACAACGATCTGGGCCTCGGCCTGGCGAACACCCTGGCAGCGGTCCGGGCCGGGGTCCGGGTCGTGTCGAGCTCGTGGCTGGGCGTCGCCGAGCGAAGTGGCATGGTCGCCACCGAACAGATCCTGTTCCTGCTCGCCCACCGCACCGCCGAACTGCTGGGCGAGGCCGACCTCTGGCACACCGCGCCCGACTTGACCAGGATTCCCGCGATCGCCCGCTCGGTGTCGGCGGAGACCGGCTTGCCGCTGACCGTGACCACGCCGATCGTCGGCACCGGGGTCGGCACGATCTCCACCGGCACGCCGTTCGTGCGGCCGGAAACGTTCCAGCCCTACGACCCCGCGATTCTGGGCATCGAGCCGGCCGTCGTGCTGACCCACCTCGCCAGCGCCCGCGTCCTGCGCGCCGTCGGCGAACTCGCGGGGCTGGTACTCGACCGCGCGGAGACGGCGGCCGCCTTGGCATGGGTGAAGGCGGAAGCGTTCCGCCGCAACGAAGCCGTCATCCCAGTCGAGAGCCTGGTCGGGTTCGTCGACGCGTTCCGCGCGACCGCACCGGTGGCGGCGACGTGACGCCGCAGAACCCGGCGATCGCGGAGTTGGCTGCGGCCGCCGACGCGCTGCGGGCGGGCTCGGCCGTCGTGTTTCCCAATCCGTACCCGTTGACCTCCGTGATCACTGCGACCTCACCCGATAGCGTCAACACGGCCAAAGGCCGCCCAGCGGACCAGGCCGTCGCGCTGTGGCTGGTCGACGAAGAGCGTTGGACCGAGTTCGCCGGCGCACTCGACCTCGACAACGCCACCCGTGGCCTCGCCCGTGACCTCCTGGTGCACGAGGGGCTGACGCTGTTGCTGCCGTTGGTGGCCGACCGAGTGCCGGACTGGGCGTCGGTGGCCACCCGCGACGGCCATGCCCTCGTATTCGGCGCCTGCTGGGATCCGCTGCGCCCGATCCTCACCGGCATCGGGCACCTGCACGTCAGCAGCGCCAACCGGACCGGGCACCCGCCTGTGGCGTCTTCCGCCGAGGCGCGTGCGATGTTCCCGCCGGAAGTCCACGTTCTCGATGCCTCCGACGACTCGTCCGTCGCCGGGCGCGCGGCGACCACCACTCTGCGCGTGAGCCGGAACCACGGGTTGGCGCATACCCGTCCTGGTGCTCAGGACCGCGCATACAGCGGGCCCGAGGCATACCTCGCGCGCTTGCGTGCCGTCTACGTCGCGACCTGAGCTTCGGCCAGGCGCCTGACGGGGCTCACCTCAGGCGGTAGCGGCGGAGTCGCTGGTAGAGCGTGCCGCGGGAGATGCCGAGGCGTGCCGCCGCCTCGGATTTGTTGCCCCCGCACTCGGCGAGCGTGTCGGTGATGACCCGTACCTCGGCCTGCTCCAGTGGGCGAAGGCGCCCTGCGGTGCCGGAACCGGACAGGCCGCCGTGCGGGGCGGATCCGCGCGCGAGCACGAGCACGACGCCGTCTTCGAGCCGCCCGGGGGCGACCGGGTACAGGCGGGCGCGCAGGCCGTCGGCGAGTGCGATCTCGGTCGCCGACGGACCTGCCTCCTGCACCGCGGTCCACAGCGCCGACCGGTCCAGGCCCAGCTCGGCGGCGTCGTCCTCGACGATCATCGTCTGGCGGTCGAGGGTGACGACCGGCCCGGCCGAGGCCGACCGCAGCGACAGGTGGGCGTCGAGCATCCGTCGTTGCCGGGTGGTCGCGGCCTCGTGCAACGCGGTGGTGACCCCGTCGACCAGCGCCCGGACCGCGACGAGCAGCAGATGGTTGGCGTCCTCGGTGGGGCAGGCGACGTTCACCATGCCCGCGACACGCCGGGTGATCGGGTGGATCACCGGCGCGGCGACGCAGGCCCACGGATGCCACGGCTGCTTGTAGTGCTCGGCGCCGATCACCATGGAGGGGTGGCGGGTGGTCGCGGCGACCCCGATGCCGTTGGTGCCCGCGCTCCGCTCGGCGATCTGGGAGCCGGGCTCGAACTCGATCCGATCCAGGCCGCTCGTGAGCGTCCGTTCGGATTCCCAGCGCCAGACCAGGATGCCGTCGGGGTCGGCGAGGGCGAGCGAGGTGGAGCTGCCGGTCAGCAGGTCGGCCATGCCGAGCAGCACCGGCGCCGCGACGCGGACGAACGGGGATCGCGGGTCGATCTCGCTGTGTGCCAGGTCCAGTCGCTCCGGATCGACACCGCTGCTGCGGGAGCGGCGCCACGACGCGACGATCTCCCGGCGGACCGAGGCCGGCGCTCCGGACTGGAACCTTTCCCAAGCCAGCTGGGTCTCCGTCGACCGCATCACGCCTCCTCACCAGCACCGGAGCCCCGCCACGGTGCGGAAGAACCGTCCGCAGATTATGACCGGGGAAGTCCCGGAAATCGCCGTCGGCTGTGCAAATTCTGAACACCTGCCTCGACCGGGACGGCGTTCACGGCGCACCGTTCTCCCAGCTTCACCGGCGGACCCGCCGATCGTCCGCCGCCGATCCGAGGAGGAAGTGCGGCACATGGAATTCAAGGTCGAATGGGACGGCGACGTCACCCTCGTGCACCCGGTCCGGGAGCAGCGGGCCAAACAGGACGTCAACGCCCTCTTCGGGGTGAACGGGGAGACCACGCCCTCGAAACATCTGTCACTCCTGGTGACTTCACTGCTCCCCGGCGACAAGTCGAACGTCCACTACCACGTCGAACACGAGTCAGCGCTGTTCGGGCTCCGCGGCAGCGTGCACTTCTTCTGGGGCAGGGAACTCGAGCACGACCTGATCGTGGGCGTCGGCGATTTCCTGTACATCCCGCCGTTCTGTCCCCACGTGTCCTACAACCGCAGCCTCGCCGAAGACGCCGCGTTCGTCACCGCCCGTACCGACGCGTTCGAACAGGAGCGGGTCGTGCTGCTGCCCGAGCTCGACGACGACCGGTGCAAGCCCCGGGTGTCCTACGTCGACTGAGTTCCCCGGAAAGGAAGGCCCTGATGATCGAGGTACCTGTGCTCATAGCCGGGGGCGGGCCGGCAGGCATGAGCCTCGCGCTGCTGCTGGACCGGTTCGGGGTGGAAAGCCTGCTCGTCGAGCGCAGGCCCGCCACGACCACGCACCCGAAGGCCCGGGGTTGCCACCCGCGGACGATGGAACTGTTCCGCCAGTGGGGGATCGAGGACCGGGTACGTCGGGCGGGTCTCCCTCCGGAGGCGGACGTGGCCTGCTGGTGCGAGAGCCTGAACGGCCCGTTGGTGGCCTACACCGAGCCCGCCCCGAGCCTGCACACGCCCGCGCAGCGGTCGATCGTGCCCCAGGACGCGGTGGAGGAGGCGTTGGACGACGCGTTGTCCGCCCGGCCGCGGGCCCGAGTGCGGCGGTCAGCCGAACTCGTGTCGCTCACCCAGGACGCCGAGGGCGTGACGGCGCGGGTGCGGCAGGTGCCCGATGGCTCGGAGTTCGAGGTCCGGGCGCAGTACCTCGTCGGGTGCGACGGCGCGAACAGCCGGGTGCGCGAAGCCGTCGGGATCGAGATGGACGGCCCGGAAACCCTTGCGCTCATGGCGAATCACTACTACCGCGCCGACCTCGGGCACCTGCCGCACGTACGCAGCGCGATCGGGTTCCTGGTCCGGCCGCGCGACCGGAACCGTCCCGACGTGAACGTTTTGGCCACTGGCCCGGACGGCGACCGGTGGCTGGCGGTGCAGAAGCTGAGGGAGGGCGAGGAACCGCTGTCCGAGGAGCGTCTCGTCGAAGAAGTGCGCGAACAGTGGCAGATGCCCGACCTGAAGGTCGAGCGCGTCAATGTCATGAACTGGCGGATGAGCGCCCAGGTCGCGCAACGATTCCGCGCGGGAAGGGTGTTCCTTGCCGGGGACGCCGCCCACCGCTTCCCCACCGCGGGCGGCAACGGGCTCAACTCGGGCGTCCAAGACGTGCACAACCTCGCCTGGAAGCTCGCGACGGTGCTGTCCGGGCGGGCGGGCGACGCCATGCTCGACACCTACGACGCCGAGCGCCGCCCGGTCGCGCGGTCCAACACCGACTTCGCCGTGCTCAACCAGACGCGGCTGGACGAGATGGACGAGGCTTTCCGGTGTCGCGAGGAGGAGCCGCAACGCTGGCGCGACCTGCTCGTCGAGCAGAACAAGCAGCTGCACAGCGACGGCCACACGCTGGGATACGTCTACACCCACGGCGCCGTCGTCGACGACGGCTCGCCGATCCCGCCGTACGACTCGCGGTACTACTGGCCGACCGACCGGCCCGGAGCCCGGTTCCCGCATTTCTGGCTCGACGTCGAGAAGACGGAGTCGAGCATCGACTGGTTCGACACGACGTTCGTGCTGGTCTGCGGACCGGACGCGGACGGATGGGAGCAGGCAGGCCGGGACCTGGCCGCCGCGGCCGTCGTCCCGCTGCGGGTCAAGCGGTTGCCGCACCTGCTCGGGCCGCTGTCGATGGGCCGGGAGGGCGCTGTGCTCGTCCGCCCCGATGGGCACGTCGCCTGGCGCGCTCGCCAAGCCGGGGACGGGGCCGAACTGTCCGCCGCACTCGGCCGGGTTCTCGCCGGCGGCACCCTCGCTCGTGCCGGAGCCTGACCGATTTCTCGAGGAGAAACGAACCGCCATGACCATCGCACCGAATTATGACAATCCGCGGGGAGTCGGGGCGCCTTTCAGCGCGTATTCCCACGTGTCCACCGCGGGCGAGCTGATCTTCGTCGCCGGTCAGTGCGGAATCGTCGAGGACAATTCCGTGGCCGGGCCCGACGTGCGGACGCAGACGATCCGCGCCTTCGACAACGTGCGCACGATTCTCGAATCGCAGGGCGCGACTTTCCGCGACGTCCTGCGCTTCGTGAGCTATCTGACCTCGCGCGACCACGTCGGCGATTTCTACTCCGCCCGTGACGAGTACTTCGCCCGGCACTATCCGCAGGGGCAGTACCCGCCGAACACGCTGCTGATCGTCCAGGGACTGGTGCGCGAAGACCTGCTGGTCGAGATCGACACGACCGCGTACCGGTCGAAGGGGTGAGCGCATGTCCGTGCGGGATTCCATCGACCGGTCGGGGATGAGCCGGTTCCAGATCAGAGTCGTCGCGATCTGTCTCGTCATCAATCTCGTCGACGGTTTCGACGTCCTCGTGATGTCCTTCGCGGCTCCCGGCGTCGCACAGGAATGGGCGCTCACCGATTCCCGGCTGGGAGTGCTGCTCAGCAGCGGCCTGGTGGGGATGGCGCTCGGCTCGGCCGTGCTCGCTCCGCTGGCCGACCGCATCGGCCGGAGACCTCTCACGCTGATCTGCCTGGTCTTGTGCACCGCCGGAATGGCACTGGCCGGGCTCAGCACCGGGTTCACCATGCTCGCGGGATGCCGTCTCGTCACCGGGCTCGGCGTCGGCGGTATGGTGGCGAGCCTGCCCGTGGTCATCTCGGAATACACGCCGCGGCGGCTGCGCGGCACGATGATCGCGCTGTACGGGATGGGGCTGCCCCTCGGCGGGGTGCTCGGCGGTGCGGTCGCCAAGCTCGTGGTCGTCGAATACGGCTGGCGCGTCACCTTCTTCACAGGCGGCGTGCTCACCCTGGTCATGGTGTTCGTGGTGGCCGCGGCGATGCCGGAATCGCTGGACTACCTGATCAGCCGACGGCCACGAAGGGCGCTGAGCAAGGTCAACCTGCTCCTGGACCGGATGCGGTTGCCCGCCGTCGCCGCCCTGCCGGAGCCGGAGCCCGGCGAACGCAGGGTGACGGTGACGACGTTGCTGACCCGGGACGCGGTCCGCACCGTCCTGCTGTGGATCTCCTATTTCGTGATGATGGCGGCCTTCTACTTCGCCGCGACCTGGACGCCGCTCCTGTTGCAGCAAAGCGGTTTCTCGGCCCAGGAGGGCATGAACGCCGGACTCCTGCTCAATCTCGGCGGGATCGCGGGCACTCTGCTGTTCGGCTTGCTCGCCCTCAAGGCGCGGCTGCGGGTGCTGACGGTCGGGTGTTTCCTCGCCGCGGGAGTGTCGTACCTGGCGATGAGCCTGTTTCTCGGTTCGGCCGCGGCCGCGCTGATCGCCGCGGTCGCGGTCGGGATGTTCGTCAACGCGAGCGGCAACGGCCTCAACGCCATCGCTCCCGGCCTTTACGCCGCGCCGGTGCGGGCCACCGGGGTCGGCTGGGCCATGGCCGTCGGCCGGGTCGGGGCGTTGACCGCACCGTTACTGGCCGGGCTGCTGCTCGACCACTCCTGGTCGCCCCGCTCGCTGTTCGGGCTTCTCGTCGTGCCTTTGGCCGCGGCAGCCGTCGCCGTCCTCGTGCTCACCGCGCCCCGGCGCCAGGCCCGCACCGCTGACCTGATCCACCGTCCTTGAGGAGGAAGAACATGAAGGCCGTGCGCTTGCACGACTACCACAAGCACCCCGTTGTCGAGGAGGTGCCGGAGCCGGTCCTGACCGGGCCGCTGGACGTGATCGTCCGGATCGGAGGCGCCGGCGTGTGCCGGACCGACCTGCACATCATCGAGGGACAGTGGGCGGACGCCATGGGCCCGCGGTTGCCTTACACACTGGGACACGAGAACGCGGGCTGGGTGCACGAGGTCGGCTCCGGGGTCACCAACATCCAGGTCGGCGACGCGGTGATCCTGCACCCGCAGCCCTCCTGCGGACTGTGCCTTGCCTGCCGGGAGGGCCGGGACATGGGCTGTGCGGCGGCCGCGTTCCCCGGGGTGTCCGACCACGACGGTGGCATGGCCGAGTACCTGCGCACGACCGCGAGGGCGTGCGTCAAGCTCGATCCCGCCACCGATCCCGCCGACGTCGCCGCGCTGGCGGACGCGGGCCTCACCGCCTATCACGCCGTGCGCAAGGCGGTTCCACTACTGCCGCCCGGGAGCACAGCCGTCGTGCAGGGAGCCGGGGGACTGGGCCACATCGGAATCCAGGTGCTGTCCGCCCTGACCGCGACGAAGATCGTCGTGGTGGACCGTGATCCGGCCGCACTCGCGCTCGCCGCCGACCTCGGCGCCGACGCGTCGATCCAGGCCGACGGCAACCAGGTGAGCGCGGTTCTGGACAGCACGGACGGGCGCGGCGCCGAGGTCGTGTTCGACTTCGTCGCCGAGCAGGGCGCGGAGAACGACGCCTGGGACATGACCGCGGCAGGCGGTTCCCTCTACCTCGTCGGATACGGCGGAGAGCTGAGGATCCCCACCGTATCCGCCGTGGCGGGGGAAAAGAACGTCATCGGCAACATGGTCGGCACCTATCGCGACCTCGTCGAACTCATGGTGCTCGCCGAAAGCGGGAAGGTGAACCTGCACACCCGCCGCTATCCACTCGAAGCGGCCGCCGAGGCGTTCGACGATCTGGCGCTGAACCGGATCAGGGGACGGGCGATCCTGGTGCCACATGCGCATCGGTAATCTGAATGGACGTGCCCACCTGTTGCGTGGGAACACCGCGATCGACATCGCGAAGGCCAGTGGCGGGGCCTTCGGAACAGAGCCCGGGGATCTTTTCGCCCGCTGGCCGGAACTCCTGGAGTGGTCCGCCACCGCGCGCACCGACATCGCCGTGCCCTATCGGATCGAGGACCTCCGCGCGCCGGTACCGAGGCCGCGTCAGGTCTTCGCCGTCGGCCTCAACTACGCCGAACGGGCCCGCGCTGGTGACACCCGACGAGATCGACCTCACGGTACCGATGAGGCTGCGTTGCTGGATCAACGATGAGCTCGTCCAGGACGGGCACACCGGGCAGATGATCCTTTCCATCGGTGCCCTGATCGAGCGGATCTCGGCGGTGTGCACGCTCTATCCCGGCGATCTCGTCTTCACCGGAACTCCGGCCGGTGTGGGCATGGGGCGCACGCCACCCCGTTACCTCACCGCGGGAGATGTCGTCCGTACCCGCATCGACGGCATCGGCGAAATGCGGCATACCTTCGTATCGGGCGACGCGGGGTAGCTGGTCAGCTCGTGCGCGACAGAGCGCGCTCGAGGAGGACCTCCGCCGCCGCCCGTCCGTGCCTGCCGTAGTCGGCGTCGTTCAGCACCATGGCTCGGCTGGCGGCCCCGTCCGCGAGGATCACCAATTGTTCGGCGAGTGCGCCGGGGTCGCGGCAGCCCAGCTCCGTCACCAGCGCGGAGACGAGCTGCACCATCCGCAGTTTCTGCTCGCGGGCGTAGGAGTGAACCGCGCTCTCCACGTCGGGGAACTCCGCGGCGGCATCGATGAACGGGCATCCGCGTACCGGAGACGTGGTCGCCGAAGGCTGGCTGAACAGCCCGAGGATCCGCTCCCGTACGGGAATGTCTTCGCGGGTCAAGCTGCTTTCCAGGGTCGCGCCCGACGACGCGAGGTCTTGCAGGTGTGCGATGACCAAGTCGCTCTTGGTCCGAAAATGCACGTAGAGCGTGCGCTTGGAGACCGGTGCCTCTTCCGCGACCTGTTCCATGCCGGTCGCGTTGATTCCCTGAGTCGCGAACAACCGGGCGGCCGCGGCCAGGATGCGCTCCCGGCCGCCACGTCCCTGTCGTCGAGTGGCCGTAGGCGTCGTTCCCATCGGGCAAGTATACGCCTGTGTTTACTTCGGCGGACCGGGTTGCTAGCCTCGACTCAGAGGTAAACACAAGCGTTTACCTAAGTTGTCATTGAGGAGTGTTTCATGAGCGTGTCGGTCCCTGTCGAGCTGAAGTACAGCGCGGAGAAGCTGATAGGCGGTCGTCACGCCACGCGCGCTTTCCGTCCTGAAGTCGTGCCCGAGGACACCATGCGCGCGATCTTCTCGCTGGCCGGTGCCGCACCGTCCAATTCCAACGCGCAGCCATGGCAGGTGGAGGTGGTGAGCGGCGCGGCGCGCGAGCGCCTGGCGAATGCCTTGCAGGCGGCCCACGCCGAGAAGCGCATCTCGGTGGACTTCCCGTACTCCGAGGACATGTATTCAGAAGTGCATCACGCGCGCCGGGCCGTGTTCGGCGCGGAGCTATACGGGGCGTTGGGCATAGCCTCGGACGACTCGGCGGCACGTGCGGCTTATGACGCGGAGAGTCTGCGGTTCTACGGTTCGCCACACGCCGCGTTCCTGTTCGTCACCGGTGACGGCGGGCCGCGACTGGCGGCGGACGTCGGTGCCTACATGCAGACGTTGCTCCTGGCGATGGCCGCGTACGGTGTGGCCAGCTGCCCGCAGGGCTTGCTGAGCTTCTACGCCGACACTGTCCGCGGGGAACTCGGTGTCACTGCGGGAAAGCTGCTCCTGGGCATCTCCTTCGGCTATGCCGACGAGACCGCGCCGGTGAACCGGGTCACGACCGGGCGAGCCGCGCTCGAGGCGACTACTGCATTTCACGCCTAGATGTAGCGACCATGGACGTTCATTCACCCGCCGAAAGCGTCCCGTGTGGACAGTCAGGGTGTGGCCGGTTCAGATCCGCGGCGCCGAAGGCTCCCTTCACCGCATCGGACGCGGTGAAGGGAGCCTTCAGTCCGGCATGGCCCGCCTGTAAACGATCCCGGTCGCGAAATACGCAAAGCGCCTGAACCGGACACCTGGCTCAGCGCCGGTAGTGGACCTCACCCCGCAAGGCAGGTGACGTCGGGCTGCCGCAGCGCTGTTCGAACGTCGCGTCGAGGGCGACGAGTCCCTCCGCGCCGCGTTCGATGTGGTCGATCGTGAACGTCGAATAGTCGTCGATGCAGGCCAGGCCGTTGGAGGTGGTCAGGATATGCGCGCCCCCGACGTGGTCGTAGGTGCCGGTCTGGAGGTTTCCTGACGGCGCGGTGAAGTCGAGCGCGATGTAGTCGAACCCACGGTCGGTCTCGGCGTCCATCCGCAGGGTCGCGCCGCGCTCCCAGAACCGCACCTCGTTCTCCTGAGAGGCGATCCAATGACCGCTTCTGCCGTCGACCGGATGTGCACCCTGTTCGGCGGTGAAGTCGAGACTCGCGACGGGCTCGGCGGCTGCGGTCGGTGCGAACGCGGTGGCCAGGCCGGCGGTGACGGCGAGTGTGGTGAAGGCATGACGGAACTTCATGGAACCCCCAAGGTCAGCCGCTCTCCGCGGAGCGGTCCTCACCGATACTGCCGGGATTCCCGGTACCTGCCACGAGTAGAACTACTCAACAGGCCGTCGCGAGCCTGAAATTCCGACCGCCACGAACCATCGTCGGCGGCTGTGACCGGATAACATGCTGCGAACCGGGCTCGCCCCGGAGAACAGGCAGGCGGGAGCTTCGAGGTGATCCGCAGTTCGGTGACGATGGCGCTTCCCGCCCTTCCTGTGCTGGTCTACGAAGTGTTGTGGGAACGGCTCGGCCTCGGGCCCATGCCGTCGCCTCTCGTGGTGCGCCGCCACGGCGGTGATGAGTCGGAGCGCGAAGAATGCCTTGCTCGCGCACATCGATGGCTGACATCCAACAGTCTCGGAGACGCGGACAATCTCGACGGCGATCTGCTGCAGGCTCTGCGGGCGATGGACGACCGCGATCTCGCGCTGTCCGTGCGCTACAGCGACTCCGCCGGTCCGGTGTCGATCGGCTGTTTTCCTCAGCCCACCGGCCGGGCACTGCGCGTGGTTCTGCGGGACGAGACCGTGGAACTGGGATGGATGAACGCGAAGAGGATGGCGGAAGGCATGCTAGAAGCCGTACCCGATGCCCAGCCGGGAACCGGGCGGCCTCTCCGGGTGAGCGAGCTCGCTCTCGCCCGGTCGCGCCGGGCGTGGCGGCGATCGGGGCTGCTCAGCGCCGGCAAGCGATCTTTGATCGAGCACGGGGTGACCCCTGATGGCGCCGAGTGGTTCCTGCGTGTTCTGGCGGGGGCGAGGGCGACCGGTCAGGTGAGTGCGGCGCGACCGGGAGCTGCCGGGAAAGCACTGACGGCCATCCGCCCCTTGTCCTTTGTGGATAGTTCCGATGGCCGGTACGTCGTCATGCGCAGCTACGGATCGGTCACGCTGATGCCCGCCGACGGTGCGACCTTGACGGCCCGGATCAAAGGGCTCGCGGACGACGACTTCATCGAGAGCCGGTATGCGCGCGAAACAGGTGCGTTCAGCCACCTATGGTGATCTGCAGGACGGTCAGTGTCCGTCTGCCGCGCGCTGACCGGTCGCCGTTCCGAGGAGAGCGAAAATGCCCGACCTGCCCGCCCCGGACGAGGCGACCGTTGCCACGCTGGCGGGGGTGAGCCGTTCGGCGTTCCGGCGTGTGCTGGCGGGCAGTACCGCGGGGGCCGTGCTGGAGTGGTACGACTTCGCCCTATACGGCATCCTCGCCGCGACCGTGCTCGGGCCGCTGTTCTTCCCCGGCGGTAACGCCGTCGCGCAGTTGCTGCTGGCTCTGGCCACCCAAGGACTGGGGTTCGTCGCGCGGCCGATCGGAGGCATCGTCTTCGGCCATCTCGGCGACCGCCTCGGCCGTAAACCCATGCTGGTGGTGACGTTCCTGCTGCTCGGCCTGTCCACTTCGGCCATCGGGTTGCTGCCCACGTACGCGCAGGCGGGGATCGGGGCGACGATCTCGCTCGTCGTCCTCCGCCTGATCCAGGGCTTCGCGCTCGGTGGCGAGTTCGGTGCCGCCGTGCTGATGGTCAGCGAGTACGGAAGCCCCCGCCGCCGGGGGTTCTGGTCCGCCTGGCCGCAGGCGGGCGCCCCGCTCGGCACGGTACTGGCGACCGGGGTCGTGGGGTTGCTGACGATCGCGCTGCCCAGCGGGCAGTTCGAGCACTGGGGCTGGCGTATCGGGTTCCTGCTCGCCGTTCCCCTGCTGGTCATCGGCTTCTGGATCCGCCGTCGCATCGACGAATCGCCCGTGTTCCAGCAGGCGCGTTCACGCGCCGGCTCCGCCGCGGCCGTTCGGTCGCGGTCGAGCATCCTGGAAACACTCGCTCACCCGGGACCGGTCCTGCGCGGCCTCGGCGTGCGACTGGGCGAGAACGTCGCGTTCTACGTCTACACCGTCTTCGTGGTGGCTTATGCCACGACTTCGTTCGGGTACGCCAAATCCGACGTCCTCCTCGCGGTGACCGTCGGATCCCTGCTGCAGTTCGCGGGCATGCTGGCGGGCGGCCACTGGTCGGACGTGGTCGGACGGCGAATCGCGATGCTGGTTCCCGCCGCGGGACTGGCGATCTGGGCGCCGTTGTTCTTCCTGATGGTCCAATCGGGCAACCTGCCGCTGCTCTATGTCGGCGTCGGTGTCGGCGCGGCGCTGCACGGCCTCCTCGCCGGTCCGGAAGCCGCCTGGATCGCGGAACTCTTCCCGACCGAGCGCCGCTTCGCCGGAGCCTCCCTGGTCTTCCAGGGCTCGTCGATCATCGCCGGCGCGCCGGCGCCCTTCATCGCCGTCTGGCTCGTCAAGAACCACGGCACCACCGCCGTCGTGCTGTATCTGGTCGCCACCATCGCGGTCACGCTGGTCGCCTTGCTGTTCAGCGCCGAAACCAGGGGAGCCGACTTCGGCGCCGAGCCGGTCTAGCTCCAGAACCGCCTCACGACACCGGCCCCACGAGCCTGGCCACACGACCATTTAGGTGTTACCTTAGGTAACAGTGAATCGCGGTAACATGTGGCCGCGCGCATCTGTCGACGTCGTCAGGGAGGTCCGTATGACCAGCACCGATGTGCCGCGCACGGCCGAGGCCGGTCGCCGGGAGACCGCGCAGCGGCTTCTCGATTCGGCCGCGATGCTGTCCTACGACCCGGCCACCGAGGTGGACTGGGAGACGCCGCTGGACAAGGACTTCCACGGCGCGAGCCCGGAGTGGAGCACCCTCTACGGCACGAGCTACTGGGCCGAGATGAGCCCGGAGCAGCAGAAGGAGCTCACGCGGCAGGAAGCCGCTTCGGTCGCGAGCACCGGTATCTGGTTCGAGATGATCCTCCAGCAGATGGTGCTGCGCGATTTCTATGCCAAGGACCCGACCGACCCGGCCTTCCAGTGGGCGCTGACCGAGATCGCCGACGAATGCCGCCACTCGATCATGTTCGCCCGCGGCGCCGCGAAACTCGGCGCGCCCCCGTATCGACCGCGCCGGCTCGCCGTCGAGCTCGGCCGGGTCTTCAAGGCGACGGCGACGGGTGAAGCCGCGTACGCGGCGATCCTCGTCGCCGAAGAAGTCCTCGACGTGATGCAGCGTGACTGGATGCGCGACGAGCGCGTGGTCCCGTTCGTGCGCACCATCAACAACATCCACGTGGTCGAAGAGTCCCGGCACATGAAGTTCGCCAGGGACGAGACCCGTGAGCAGCTGGAGGGCGCGGGTCCCGTGCGCCGCCGGATCAACGCGCTGGTCATCGCGATCGCGTCGTACTTCATCGTCAGCAGCATGGTCAACCGCGACGTCTACAAGAACGCGGGACTCGACACCGCGCGCGCGTTGCGCGAGGCGAAGGCCAACGAGCACCACAAGTCGATGATGCGCTCCAGTTGCGCCGGTCTGATGGAGTTCCTCGGCTCGTGCGGTCTGCTCACCCGCCCCGCGCTGGTGTTCTACAAGCGGGCGAACCTGATCTGACATGGCCTTCGCGATCACCCAGACCTGCTGCAGCGACGCCACCTGCGTGTCGGTCTGCCCGGTCAACTGCATCCATCCGACGCCGGACGAGCCGGATTTCGGCACCACCGAGATGCTCTACGTCGACCCGGCGTCGTGCATCGATTGCGGAGCCTGCGCGGACGCCTGCCCGGTGGACGCGATCTTCCCGGCGGATCTGCTGACCGGACCACTCCAGGTCTACGCGGGCATCAACGCGGAGTACTTCGCGGACCGCGAGGTCGTGTCCTCGGCGGACCCGGCGCCGAACTTCCACCGCTGGAGCCCGCCGTCGTTCGACAGGGCCATTCCGAGCGACTTCGCGCCGCCGGACATCGCCGTCGTCGGCTCCGGCCCGGCCGGTATGTACGCCGTCGAGGACCTGCTCCTGCACACGAACGCGCGGGTCACCCTGATCGACCGGCTGCCGGTCGCGGGCGGGCTCGTCCGCTACGGTGTCGCCCCGGACCACCCCGCCACGAAACGGATCGGCGAGACGTTCTCGCGGCTCCACGAGCACCCGAGGCTGCGGCTGGTCCTGGGCACCGAGGTCGGGCGGGACGTCACCGTCGACGAACTGACCGGGCGCCACGACGCCGTCGTCTACGCGGTCGGCGCCTCGTCCGCGCGAAGCCTCGGTCTGGACGGCGAGGAACTGCCCGGCAGTATCGCCGCGACCACCGTGGTCGCCTGGTACAACGGCCATCCGGACGTCCCCGCGAACGCGGTGGACCTGTCCTCGGAACGCGTCGTGCTGATCGGCACCGGCAACGTCGCCCTCGACGTGGCCCGGATCCTCACCGCCGACCCGGACACCCTGGCCGGCACCACGATCGACCCGCACGCGCTGGAACGCTTGCGCACCAGCAAGATCCGGGAAGTCGTCCTGCTCGCCCGGCGAGGGCCGGAGGACGCCGCCTACTCCACCCAGGAACTGCTCGCGCTCGCCGGGCGCACCGGCGTGCCACTCGTCGTCGACGACGCGGACCCGCACACCGCGGCCGCGATCGACGCGGGCACCGGCAAGGCGAAACTGCTGCGCGAACTCGGCCGCGAGACCGTCGACTGGACCGCGCCGCCGGACGCGGACCGACGCCGCATCGTCCTGCGTTTCCACTCCGCTCCCACGGAAATCGTCGGGGACGGGCAGGTGCGCGGCCTGCGCGTCACGAGCCCGGACGGGCACGCCGAAATCGCCGCAGGCCAGATCGTGCGCGCCGTCGGATACCGCGGCGTCCCCGTGCCGGGCCTTCCGTTCGACGACGGCCGCGGCACGATCCCGAACACCGCCGGCCGCGTCGACGGACGCCTCGGCGCCTACGTCGTCGGCTGGATCAAACGCGGTCCTTCGGGCGGGATCGGCGCGAACCGCACCTGCGCGAAGGAGACCGTGGGGACCCTGCTGGGGGACATCACCTCCGGCAGGCTTCCCGTCCGGACCAGGCGTTCACCGATCGCCGCGCTGGCCGCGCGATTCCGCGGCCGCTGACCGGATTGCCTGTGGGCCTTCGCTCGGATGAGCGTGGCCGTCTGGTCGGGTCGCAGGTGATTCTTGTGTCAAAACAGGCGTTTCATCGAAATTTCATGAGCCGTCGATAGCGTCACCGGAGATCGAAGTCTCGTCTTTTGCAGGGATCATGCGCTGATCCCGGCGGGGGAAGTTCGCCCGAACGCACTAGTTCGTTTCGACTATTCGATCGAATGTCTTCGTCAGACGCGTCACCGTTCGATCCCGCGCGCGACAAAAAATGTCGCTCGCCGCTGGGACCCGATAGTCGAATCCATTGATCCAGAGGGGGTCGGGGGCATGTCTGCCTTCGCGTGGGCTCGTCCGGTTCGTCATCGCCACAAGGCCGTGGTGGTCGTGTTGTTACTGGCGTTGGTGGCGATGGCCGTCCCGAGTGCGGGTCCTCCTGCCTCGGTACGTGAGGCGGGGCTGGCTTCGGGCGCGGACGGGGCGGTGACGGCTCCCGAGCATCCGGAGGGAACGGCGTTCGATCCGAATCAGATCAAGGACATCAAGGCGGCCGATCCGGGGGCCGGGGTGAATTTGATCGGGCCACCGACGGCGAACTCCATGGGCGATGCCCGGATGTCGTATCCGCTGGAGGTACCCAAGGGGAGAGCGGGCCTGGAGCCGAAACTGGCGGTGTCGTACAGCTCCGGAGGTGCGAACGGCTGGCTGGGCGTCGGGTGGGACGTCTCCGTGCCGTCCATTTCGGTGGACACCCGTTGGGGGGTGCCGCGCTTTGACGCCGGGCTGGAGACCGAGACCTATGTGCTGGGCGGTGAGCAGTTGACGCCGGTGGCCCATCGGGGTCCGTTGCAGGCCCGGACGGCGGAGAAGGTGTTCCACGCGAAGGTGGAGAGCCGGTTCGATCGGATCGTGCGCCATGGGGACAAGCCCGCGAACTACTGGTGGGAGGTCACCGACAAGTCGGGCACTCGCACGGTGTTCGGCGGCGCGGAGAACACCACGTTGACCGACGCCTCGGGTCGGGTGGCGACGTGGGCGGCGCGCGAGGTCCGTGACACCAACGACAACGTGCTGCGCTATCACTACGCCCGGGTGGAAGACGGCGGCACCGAGAAGTCGACGGTGCCGGGCAGCAACCTGTATCCGCGGCGGATCACCTACACCGGCCACGGTGCGACCGAGGGCAAATACTCGGTGACGTTCCTGCGCGACCGTGACCGGGGCGAACCGCGCCGCGGTGATGTGCAGATCGACGCTCGTGGCGGGTTCAAGAAGGTGACCGCGGACCTGCTGCGGCGGGTCGAGGTCAAGCTGGACGACCAGCTGATCCGGGCCTACGAGCTGAACTACCGGGCCGGCGCGTTCGCGAAGACGTTGCTGGCGTCGGTGTCCCAGTTCGGTGAGGACAACAAGCTGTTCAACACCCACTCGTTCGACTATTTCGACGAGGTACGTGACCAGGCGGGCAACTACACCGGGTTCTCCGATGTCGCCGGCTGGTCGGTCCCGGATGACGATCTGGGCGTGAACATCCGGGAAGGTGAGGCGAGTGCGATCTCGGCGAACACCTCCGTCGGGTTCGGTGCGCACTTGTTCGCGGGCTACAACGTGCAGGGGTGGCCGGTCAAACAGGGTGGCGTCGGGCTGAAGGTCGGGTTCAACGCCGGCCAGTCCGACGGCCTGTCGGCGCTGGTGGACGTGAACGGCGACAACCTGCCGGACAAGGTCTTCCGCAAGAACAACGACGTGTATTACCGCCCCAATCTGAGCACCCCGGGGGGCGAACCGAAGTTCGGTGACCCGCCGGTCAGGTTGCGCGACCTCCCGGGGATCTCGACCGAGCGGACGTTGTCGGGCACGATCGGTGTCGAGGCGTTCGTCGCCGCCATCGCCGCGCAGCTGGACTTCGTGGGAACCACGACCACGTCGGATCGGTTCTTCAGCGACGTCAACGGTGACGGCATCACCGACCTGGTCAACAACGGCGGTGTGCTGTTCGGCTACCTGGACGCCAACGGCCAGCCCGCCTACAGCGCGGATTCCACCCGCACCCCGGTGCCGGTCGGCGGTGGCGCGGTGACCGGCGAGATCGTCGGTGACCAGACCGCGCAGTTCAACCAGCAGGTCGACAACTCGCCGCTGCTGGACTCGGTGCGGCGCTGGGTCGCGCCGTTCGACGGCACCGTCCGCGTCGACGGCCGGGTGCAACTGACCGTGGACCCCTCGCCCGCGCGCGCCGAGTACACCAAAGCCGACGGTGTGCGGGTCACCATCCAGGCCAAGGACGCCGAACTCTGGGCGCAACGAATCGGCCCGGACGACCACACCGAGTTCACCCCGGCCAATGTGGCGGCGGTCGCGGTTAAGAAGGGCGATGCGCTCTACTTCCGCACACAGTCCATTCTGGACGGAAAGTACGACACGGTGGCGTGGGACCCGACGATCACCTACACCGACCTGGCGGCCGGTACGGACGTGAACGGGCTGGCGAACACCGTGTTCCGCGCGTCGGCGGACTTCACGCTCGGCGGCCGCTCGTCGCAGGTCATGGTGCCGGTGAGCGGCAAGCTCCAGCTGACCGGCGACGTGGTCAAGAACAAGGTGACCTCGGACGACGTGACCGTGGTGATCACGAAGGGCAACGGGGTGCACGCGCCGGCGGAGGTGTTCCGCAAGGTCCTGCCCGCCGCGTCGACCGGTACCACCAAGATCGACATGAGCCTCCCGGTCAGCCAGTTCGAGAGGATGTCCTGGCACATCAAGACCGACTCCTCGATCGACGTTTCCGCGGTGTCCTGGGTACCGAAGGCGCACTACACGGAGGCGCCGGGGGTGGAGTCGCTGGTAGACGACAAGGGGCAGCCGTCCCTGGTGATCAGCCCGCCGTTCGACGTGGACATGTACCCCGCGGATTCCCTCGTCGCGCCGCAGCAGACGTACAAGGTGACCAAGACCGGCAAACTGCGGGTCCGGCCGGGTGTGAAGCTCAACTTCGGCTTTCCCGGGGCGACCAAGATCGCGTTCACCGTCAAGAAACGCGGCGGTCAACTGCTGGGCAAGCGGGTCGTCGACATCGTCAACGGGCAGTACGGCTCGCCCGGTCAGGACCTGGACGTGGTCGTCCCGGTCACCGAGGGCGACGAGCTGTATTTCGACCACTCCACAACGGATTCCTACCTGTTCGGTCTGGTCGCCGAACAGTCGGCGAAGGTCACCTACGATCTTTCGTCGCCATGGCCGACGTTCAGCCCGGCGCCGAGCGCGGTGCACGGCTCCGCCCAGCAGGGTGCGTTCCCGCAGCCCTATCGCGGTTGGGGTGTGATCGGCTACCAGGCCAACCGCGACCGCGCCACCCAGCCCATCAAGCAGGCCGAACTCGCGATCGACCAGAGTTTCAAGGACGCCCTTCCCAAGGAGCCCAAGGAATCCGACATCCCGGGGTTCGCCGCGAATCCCCGGATCGCCATGCCCCGGCTGGCGATCTTCGCTCCGAACCCGGCCAAGGGCGGCTGGGCCGCGCAGGACGAGTCGTCCTGGTTCACCGCCACCATGGCGACCAGTTCCCGGCTCGGCGCGGACACCATCGACGTGGTCACCGACGCCGATGTCGCCGGTGACCGCACCGTGATGCGCCGCGGCGTGACCGGCCAGGTGTCCGGCACGTTGTCCGCCGGTCCGTTCGGGGGCACGGTCGTCGGCGGGATCACCGCGGGTTCCGTCGACTACGTCGACCTCAACGGTGATCGCTTTCCCGATGTCGTCGGCGCCAAGGAGATCCAGTTCACCGATGCCAACGGCGGGCTCGGCGCCCGGCGCGGCACGCTCGGCGGCAACGTCCGCGAGTCCGACAACTTGTCCGGCAACGTGTCCTACTCCGCCGGCAGTGAATCGGCGACCTTTGCCAGCGCACTGGGCCTTGCCACTCCGGAGGCCGGGAGCAGCAACAACACCGCCACCTCCGGCCCGGTCCAACCAGCACTCGGGATCGGTGGCAGCGTCGGCGGCGGCGAGTCCGACACCCGCGTCGACCTCGTCGACATCAACGGCGACGGTCTACCGGACAAGGTCTTCGCCAACGGCGACGCCCAACTCAACCTCGGCTACAGCTTCGCCGCCAAGGAACCCTGGTCAGCGGGACCGATCAACGACGCCTCCACACGCAACCTCGGCGTCAACCTCGGTTTCAACGTCGACAACTACGGGTTCGCCGGGGGGCTGTCCGCCGAACTGGGCACTTCGAACACCAACGCGAGCATGCTCGACGTCAACGGCGACGGCCTCACCGACCGCGTCTTCACCGATGGCGCCAACCCGATCAAGGTGGCCATCAACACCGGCACCGGCTTCACCGCGCCCACTCCGTTCCGCGGCAGCTTCGCCGACATCGCCGTGGACAAGAACGCCACCCTCGGCGCGGGCGTCTACTTCACGTTCCCTGTCCCCACCCCGATCGGCACGTTCGTGTTCAACCCCGGCGTCAACGCCTCCACCGGCATCGGCCGCGCCGAGATCGGCCTGCGTGACGTCAACGGCGACGGCCTCGCCGACCATGTCAAATCCACTCGGGACAACGAGCTGATGGTCGCGGTCAACAAAACCGGCCGTACGAACCTGCTCCGCACGGTGACGCGGCCGTTGGGCGGGAAGATCGATCTGGACTACACCCGTACCGGTAATACGCAGGCGATGCCCGAGTCCCACTGGGTGCTGTCCCGTACCAGCGTGTCCGACGGCCATCGCGGCGACGGCGCCGACACCCAGCTCGCCACCTATCGCTACGAACAGGGGAAGTACGACCGGCTCGAACGCGAGTTCCACGGCTTCGGCAAGGTCGTCACCGAACAGCGCGACCCCGGTGCGGCTGATGCCCTCTATCGCTCGACCACTGACGAGTACCGCACCGACGGCCCGTATACCCGCGGGTTGCTGGCCCGCACCCTCTCCGCCGACGGCGCGGGACGGCCCTTCACCGAAACCGTCAACACCTATCAGACGCGCGACACCGCGCCGGGCAGCGTGTTCGTGGGTTTGTCCCGCGTGGACAAACGCTTCTACGAAGGCGCCGAGAGTCCCGGCAAGTCCACCTACACCGAAATGTCGTATGACGACTTCGGCAACCTGATCCGCTCGTTCGACGCCGCCGACGAAGGCGCCGCCGACGACGTGGAGACCACCTATGGCTACACCGCGTCCGACCCGGCTTGCCGGGCGCGCAACCTCATCGGAACCGCCAACCTGCACAAACAGCGCGGCACCACCGGCGGCGCCGTGTCGCGGCACAGCGAATCCACGGTGGACTGCGTGACCGGTACGGTGCGGCAAGTCCGTGCGTACCTCACCGACACCACCTCGGCCGATATCGATCTGGAGTATTTCCCGGACGGGAACCTGAAGTCGGTCACCAAGCCCGCCAACAGGACCGGTCAGCGGTCCCGGTTGGACTACGGCTACGACACCGTCGTCGGCGTCCACATCGAATCCATCACCGACAACTTCGGACTGCGGTCGGGCGCGACGCACAACCTGAAATACGGGCAACCGGACCGCACCACCGACCAGAACGGCCAGCAGGTGCTGCGCTCCTACGACAGCGTGGGCCGGTTGGACACGGTCACCGGACCGTACGAGATCGGGTCGGGCAAGGCCACGATCGACTTCGACTATCACCCCGAAGCCACCGTTCCGTACGCCACCACGCGTCACCTTGATCGCGACGCCGCTGGAGTCCGTGAAGACACCATCGACACGGTCACCTTCACCGACGGCCTCAAGCGCGTCGTGCAGACGAAGAAGGACGCGTCGGTCGCGAACAATCCGGGTGACACACCCGAACAGGTCATGACCGTGTCCGGGCGGACGAAGTTCGACTTCCTCGGCCGGGTGGTGGAGCAGTACCACCCCGTGACCGAGCCCAAGGGCGACGGCAACACGAGGTTCAATGCCGCCTTCGACACCGTGGCGCCCACCCGGGCCTGGTTCGACGTGTTGGACCGGCCGGTCAAGACGGTCGCACCGGACGAGGTCACGACCGCCATGGCCTATGGATTCGGCCCTGACCGCGCCGGTGTCGCCCGGTTCGAAACCATCGCGACCGACGGCAACGGCAAACAGAAGCGCAGCTACACCGACCTGCGGGAGAAGACCACCGCGGTCAAGGAGTTCAACCCTGCCGGTGGGCAGCCGGTGATCTGGACCAGCTACGGCCATGACGCGCTCGGGCAGATCACCACCGTGGTGGACGACAAGAACAACACCACCCGGTCCGAGTACGACTCCCTCGGCCGCCGCACTGTGCTCGACAGCCCCGACGCAGGCCGCACCGAAACCCGCTTCGACCTGGCCGGCAACCCGACCGCGAAGATCACTGCCAGCGGCAAGCAGGTCGAGTACGACTATGACCACAGCCGCCTCACCGCGGTCCGCTACCCGACCTTCCCGGCCAACAACGTCACCTACACCCACGGCGCACCCGGTGCGCCGGACAACACCGCCGGGCGGATCACCGAGATCCGCGACGCGGCCGGGACCCTCACCCGCGGTTACGGCCCGTTGGGCGAGACCACCCGGGAAACCCGCACCATCAAGATCGCCGGACAGGCGGACCGCGGTTACACCACCGGATGGCGCTTCGACGCGTTCAACCGCGTGCTGCAGATGACCTACCCGGACGGCGAGGTTCTCCGCTACGACTACGACAGCGGTGGCGAGGTCACCCGCGCCTCCGGGTCCAAGAACGGCACCGATTACCTCTACCTCGGTCGCCTGGACTACGACAAGTTCGGCCAGAAGGTGCTGCAGCAGGCCGGGAACGGGGTGCGCACGACCTACACCTACGACCAGGCCGACCGCCGACTCGCCACTCTGAAGTCGAAGACACCGGGTGCCACCGAGTTCCAGAACCTCGGCTACACCTACGACAACGTCGGCAACATCACGAAGCTGGCCAACAGCACGGCACAGAACCCGACGATCGGTGGGCCGAGCAGTCAGACCTTCGGTTACGACGACCTCTACCAGCTCACCTCCGCCAGCGGCCAGTACACGACGAAGAGCAACCAGCAGGACAAGTACACCCTGGCGCTGGGCTACGACTCCATCCACAACACCACCAGCAAAACCCAGCACCACGAGATCACCGGCCCGACCACCCCGTCCGCCCAAGTGGCTTCCCTGAACCACGGCGGCGGAGGAAGCCCGGCGTCACTAGGCCCGCTGTCGGTCGGACCGATCGAGCCGGTCGAGGACCCGACCAACTCCGCCGGGGTCCAGGACAAGACCAGCTATGACTACAAGTACGACTACGGCAGCGGAAAACCGCACGCGCCGAGCAAGGTCGGCCCGACCAACCAGGCCTACGACGCGAGCGGCAACCTCACCGACACGGTGAACACCGCCTCGGACGGCAAACGACGCCAGTACGTGTGGGACGAGGAGAACCGGCTCGCCTGCAACCAGGACACCGCCACGGCGACGGTCCCTCAAACGCCAGCGGGTTGCGCCGACCCCACCGTCGGCTACACCTATGACGCGGCCGGCGAACGCGTCATCAAACAGGGCGACGGCCAATCCCTCTACCCCAACCGCGGCTACAGCGAACGTGACGGCATCGGCTTCAAGCACATCTTCATCGGCGACAGCCGCCTCACCACCAAGACCGTCGCCCCCAGCGGCCCTGAGAACACCCAGTCCTACTTCCACGCCGACCACCTCGGCTCGTCCGGCTACGTCACCGACAGGCAAGGCAACGTCACCGAACACCTCGAGTACATGCCCTTTGGTGAAACCTGGGTGGAGGAGCAATCCGGCCAAGGCGGTACGCCTTACAAGTTCACCGGCAAGGAACTCGACGAGGAAACCGGTCTCTACTACCACGGCGCCCGCTACTACAACCCGAGAACGCAACTCTGGGCGAGCGCCGACCCGGCCCTGCCTGACTACCTCGATTCAAACCTCGCAGGCGGCGTCGGCAACCCCCGCAACCTTGCCACTCACACCTATGCCCACAACAATCCCGTCAAGCTCACTGATCCCACCGGCAAAAGCCCTACTGAGCGCACCCCTGGGGTGGGAGTGCTCGACATCGACGAGATGGCGAGAATACAGAGCCAGTTCTCGGAACTCCCTTCCAGTAAAGGGGGTTCGATGACGAAATACTTCATATTTTCGGTGACTCAAGCGGAAAGTGATCTGATCGGAAAACTGAGCCACCATGAAAAGGTTCGGTTTCGCGAGCTCAAAAGTGAGGCTCAAAATACTGCCGCCCTGCTTTTCGGGCGCATTGCAAACGAGGACGGAAAATATGGTACAGCAGATGGGACAATCGGTAATGCATTCCAGCACGTGTACTGGAGTGCCCTACTGACAGTATATTTCGGCCCGACGAGGGCGAAGGAGTTCACCGACGCCCACGAGGCCACATCGGATAACCATGGCAAGTACTGGCTTGAGTTGATGGACCTTCACAACAACTGGATCGGCCGGACCATCGGCGCGAACTTCAAACCCAGTGACTTCGAGAACAGCCCCCATTACGAAGGTGCCCCTAATCGCTACCAAACCCTCATTGATTCGGTCATGCATGCGATCAACATCGGGAGAGCGGTCATGGTGGCCCCGCAGGGCGATTGGCTTCAGTGGACGGGAACGAAACCGTAGCGATCGCACTCGGTCAGAAAGGTCGCAGTCGATCACCCGGTTCGTCGAGGTCGAGGGGTCGTGAGTGGCAGTCGTTGTGAGGTCGGGCTGTCTCGGAGCTTGATGCTCAGAGCCTCGGCGCGGCATGTTCGAGTATGGAGGATGTGGGACGTTGGAGGTCCCGAATCCTCCACACTCAGTTCACGCGATCACCTGACGGGTATGAAGGGTGGCGGCTCAGCGTGTGCAGGGTGTCGACGATGAAGGATTTGGGACGTTGAGTGTCCGAAATCCTTCATCGTCGCGGGATCACTCCAGCCTTGGCGCTTGATCAACGGAGTATCGGGGACGTTGAGTGTCCCCGATACTCCGTTGATCAAGCCACCTCGTATGAGCCCCACGGACCACCGAGGCAAAGTCGCACTCCAGTGAGTAAGCAAATACTGATCCGCCCTAACCCCACTCACGACCCACCGCGGAACGAGGTCAGGGCACCCGGGGCTGCTCGCGCCACCAGCGCTGACCGGCTTCCGGCAGCGTCGAGATCGGGTCGTAGTACGGGTACCGGCGCTGCAAGGCTTCGGGGTCTTCGTGCTCGATCCCGGTCCGGTAGTTCTTCGTCCAGTACGAGATGCCCAACTCGCGGTCGTAGTCGGCGAGCTGGTGCACCCACCGCTTCCCGACATACGGCACGTCGCACACGATCCGCGGGGTGGCATACCCCGGCAGGTACCCCATGATCGCGTGCTGCAGCTCCTGCGCCTCGTGCACGGAAACCCGCCAGTGCTCGGCGTTCGGGATCATGTCGCACTAAGCGAAGTTGGGCATAGGGCCTCGCCTGGAGGCACCCCTGAACTGCTGTGTTTAGCTGTCGCAAACGTCCACAATGGATTTCTGGGCCGTTTCTGGGCCGCCAAAGAAAGTTACAGGACGGTAACTTTTGGTTCGCCTGTGACCGGCTCGCCAGCAAGCGAAGGTCGCGAGACTTATTTATCGTGGCACCCGTCGTCGGAGTGCGCTATCGCTAGATTGAGTGAGCGGTGCCGGGCGAGAGGTCCGAGGTTGTTAGTGGTCTGGCGCGGTTTGGTGCGTTTCGAAGCTTGCATGCCGGAGACCCTTCGCCCGTTGACTGAGGCTCATCGCGCTGTCTTAAGCGAGATTGGGGGAGTGATGAAACTGCACAGCGTCACAACCAGTCGCGACCTCTGTGCCCCCTGTCCGGGCATCGCAGGGACCTTATTTGCACGCCTTTGTCTGGTGTGCGCCGAACTTGGCCTGGGCGTTGGTGAATTGCCCGCCGTACCTCGATGACAGCTGCTGGATCAGGCCGGTGCACGAGAATGAGGTGTAGTCCAGGTAGGACTGTGCTGCTTTGGCTGCCTGCGCGTTCCAGTCGACCTTCAGGCTGTCCACCGCCTGGGTGGCGACGTTCTTCGGGTAGCTGTCGCCGTACTTCGAGGACAGCTGATCGATCAAACCGTTTCGCGAGAAAGCGCTGTAGTCGAGATACGACTCCGCGGACCCTCGGGCCTGCTCGACCTGGGGTGGGTACTGCGGAGCCTTGCTGGCTGGACTGGACTCGACCTGGGGCAGTGACTGTGGAGCTTCGCTGGTCGGGCTGGACTGGACCAGTTGCCCGTTGAGGCATGACTGTCCGGTCTGCAGCGGAGGGCAGGACGCTTGCGGTGTGTAGCTGGGCGTCGACGTAGGGACGGAGGTCGTGACGCCGACAGCGAGGTTGCCGGCGTCACGATCGGAACAGGCGGTGAGGGTGACCGCTGCCGCAGCCGCCGCGGCGAAAAGGGCGACGCCCTTGATCATGAGGATCCTCCTTGGCGCGAGGTGATTCGTAGTCGTGTGTGCTGCTCTGTGTGTTACTCCGGTCATGTCTGCCCTCGAGACGCGGGCCGTTTATGTCAACCGTGTAGGCCAGGGATGGACCAAGATCGAGTCGCTGGCGGCGAGGATCTGAATGGGGTCAGGCGTCATGACCCAGTCCCGTTACGTCGCGGTAGTGCTCGGTCAGGAGACGACGACGGTCGTCCCGGGGTGGGCGATGAGTAGCTGTTCGTGGACCGAGGCAGCGCCGGTGGCAGGCCACTGGCTTTCGACCCCGAACTCTACAAACTCCGCAACGTCGTCGAACGCTGCTTCAACCGGCTCAAAAATTCCGAGGCCTAGCAACACGTTTCGCCAAACGGGCCGCCTACCACCGCGCCGAAATCATCTTCACCACCACCACCAGCATCCTCCACCTCCGATGAAGATCCCCAGGACACGCCCTAAGCGGTGAGCGGACCGGACACGGGACAGGGTCGTTGTTCGGACCCGTTCGCAGTCAGTAACCAGTATGGACGATGGAGGCACCGTCGCACCGTGGAAGGATGCGAGGTTGCTATTTGACGATCGGGTGAGCGGGCCAGTCGTTCGCGGCAGATCTTGAACGCATGATGCGCGTAACACTTTTCGCGGCGATCCGACTTGTGGGAGGACGGATATAAGTCGAACTCACCGATGGAAGGTGACGTTAAGGTGTTGGCGGACTTCGGGGCGTCCTCGGAGAGGTGAAGAATTGTTCTCATATGAAGACGAGTCATCAGATATTCATGGCAGCCAATCTACTCTGAATAGACCAGTATTTAGTATCGACTGTGATATGGCAACGGTGGAGGTCCTGCGAGGTGGGCCACAGCCACCAGAATTTGATTCTGGTGACACGTTCGAGGAATTTCTCATCGAGGCGCGACGAGCCGCGAAATCTCACGGGGGTTTCCGCGGGAACTGTGACAGCGGCAGACGGTGGGCGTCAGTGTGCGATCGCTCGTCTGGTCCTTTCGCAGCGAAGCCGGATGGGGTCATCCTGGGTGCGGCACATGCTCAAGCCCCACGCTGGACTCGCCGGCACCGACCGAATGGAGAGTAATGGTAGTCAGATTGTTACGCGCTGCTGCAGTGGTCCTGACTGCGGCCACATGCGCCTTGTCTCTGCTCGCGCTCGGCCCAGTCGGGCCGGCCGCGGCCGGAGTGTTGGACGTGACCTGTACTCCGCCCAGTAGCAGCACCACCACCTACACTCCGCCACTAACCATGACCCCCCAGACCGTCACCGCCAGCACCACCACGCAATACGGGCCGTGCGTATCGCTAAGCAACCCGGCCCTGACCTCCGGCTCCCGCACCGCCATAGCGCTCGTCCCAGCACACAGCTGTCTAGATCTGCTGGACAGCGGAACCGACACCTACATCATCACCTGGAACACGGGCCAGACCTCGACCATCTCCGCCAACCGTACTGCCACCGTCGCGGGAGCCGCCCTGGTGGTCACCCACACCGGGACCGTCACCTCCGGACTGTTCTCCGGCAGCACCTTCGTGCAGATCCAAACCGGCCCAGCCACCGACGTGCTGCTATGCACCGCAGGACTGGGAACGGTCTCCAGTATCTACCCGCTCGTGACTCTAGAGATCACGTCACTCTGAGCCGTCGTCCCCCAAGTGGGACTGTTTCAAGATCGGTGTTTTCGGCCTGACACGCCGGGCTGAGGTCCGGCGGGATGGGCGCTGTGAGTGATGACATCTGAGGTTGTGAGTCCACGCAAGAGTGAGTCCAAGCCGGCGCGGGAGCTGTCGCCGGAGCAGGCCGCCGCGGCGGCGATGGTGGCCGAGGCGAAGGCTCGCGGGCTGGTGCTGACCGGCCCGGACGGGTTGCTGAAACTGTTCACCAAAAACGTGCTGGAAACTGCGCTCAACGAGGAGATGACCGAGCATCTCGGGCGCGAGAGGAATCAGGCCGACCCGGATCGTGAGTCAACGAATGTGCGCAACGGAACCCGGCCGAAAACGGTGATCTCGGATGCGGCGGGCGAGGTCGGGATCACTGTGCCACGGGATCGGGAGAGCACGTTTGAGCCGCAGATCGTGAAGAAGCGGCAGCGTCGGCTCACTGAAGTGGATGAGATCGTGCTGTCGTTGTATGCGAAGGGAATGACGACTGGGGATATCTCGGCGCATTTCGCCGAAATCTATGGATCCTCGGTCAGCAAGGAAACGATTTCGCGGATCACCGATAAGGTCGTCGCTGAAATGAACGACTGGGCCAGCCGCCCGCTCGACCCGGTGTATGTGGCCGTGTTCATCGACGCGATCCATGTCAAGGTCCGCGACGGGCAGGTCGCCAACCGGCCCGTCTACGCCACCATCGGCGTCACCGTGGACGGTCACAAAGACGTCCTGGGGCTGTGGATGGGCGTTGGCGGCGAGGGTGCGAAGTTCTGGATGAGCGTGCTGATCGACCTGAA
>NZ_JBVILA010000017.1:0-27820 GCF_055580625.1 Amycolatopsis sp. NPDC031561
CGAACACCCTGGTCACCACGCCGACAGGCCGGTCAGTGTTCACGATGTCCTGAAACATCGACTGTTCACGATGTCCTGAACTCAGACAGACGGTTAGAACCGTCCTTACCACTCACGAGACCGAGCACGGCTTACCCGGCGAGGAACTCCGCCACGGCCTTCCGCCCCGCGTCACCCGGCTCGCGGTTCTGGATCGAATGCGCCGCTCCCTCGACGATCACGACCTTCCCGCGCGGCGCGACCTTCGCCTCCTCGTACGCCCACTCCATCGGCGTGGACAGGTCGTGGTCGCCGTTGAGCAGCAGCACCGGGACGTCCGGGAGTCGCCCGCCCGGGTTCGAGCTCGGCGGCTCGACAGGCCAAGGCAGGCAGGTCCGGATGAACCCCTGCCCGGTCGCGACGGCCGGGCTGAACGGCCATGTTTCCCGCGCGCTCAAGCGTTTCTCGGCCAGTTTCAGCAGCGGCTCCCGGACGAAGCCCGGCGTTCCGGCGTCGCCCCAGGGGAACCGCATGTCGGCACACAGCGTCGCCGCGTGCAGTCCCGAGCTGAAGGATGCGAGCGGGTCGCCGCCGGAAGCGAGGTTCCGCAGCAACGAGTCGAGTTTCGCGGTGTCGCCACCACGCGCGGTGCGCAGCGCGGTGATCAGGTCGGCCCCCATCACCGAAGGGTCCCGATAGCTCGGGTCGACGAATTCGTAGGTGACGATCATGTCGAACAGCGCGACACCGGCCGCGGTGTCCCGGTTCCGGACGAGCCAAGCGAGGTCCTCGGCCGGATCGGATCCGCACGCGGGCGGCTTGGCGCACGCGCTGCGCAGCACCCTCGCGGTCGTCTTCAGCCCTTGGAGGTACAGCGACTGTTCGACCGTCGCGTGGTGGGGGAGTACCGAATCGAGGATCACCTTCGCAACGTTGCGCGGATGCGCGACGGCGTACCGCGCCGCGGTCAGCGAACCGTAGGAGACGCCGTCCACCACCATTTTCCGCGCGCCCAGGGCCCGGCGGAGCAGATCGAGGTCGGCGATCGTCGAGTCGCTGCCGTAGAACCGGGCCTTGTCGCCGAGTACGGCGGCACAGCCTTCGACGGCCCCTCGGGTCGGCGGTTCGATGTCGGAACTGCCGACCTGGGCCTGTAGTTCCGGGCAGTCGATGGCGTTCGCGCCGGTGCCGCGCTGGTCGATCATCACCAGCCGGTGGTCCTTGAACACCTCCGGCATCCGGTCGGACACCCTCGTGCTGAAGGGCACGCCCGGTTGCCCGGGGCCGCCGGTGAGGAACAGCAGCACCCCCTTGGGCGCGTTCGTGTTGTTCGCGGTGGCGACCTGGAGTTTCAGTGTGCCGGGCGTGCGGCCGCGATGGTCGAGCGGCACGGTCAACGTCGAACAGGTGAATCGCGCGTCGTGCGGGCAGGCCCGGGAATCCTCCAGCCGCGGCCCGGAGGCCGAGGCGGTGGCCGGTCCGGCGAGCCCGGCCGACAGTGCGACGATCGCGGCGAGGACGAGCGTTTTCGATCGCATGGACCGATTCTGACCAGGCCCGAGCGAAGAAGTCGGCGTTTCCGCCAAGTTGGTCCGGTCGGGCGACCCTGAGACCGGACCCGGGAAAAGCCCGGATGCCCCCGAAGACTCCCGCCCCTAACCTCATGATCATGATCCGACGGATGCTGCTGGCCCTCCTCGCCGGCACGGCGGTCTGCCTCGTGCCCTGGACCGTCTACCTCGCCCACACGCTGCCCGACCGGTACGACACCGGCCAGTGGCGCGCGGCCTGGGTCGGATTCGACGTCGCCCTCTTGCTCTGCTTCGCCGCCGGGGCCTGGCTGGGTTTGCGCCGCCGCCGGGCGGCCGTCCCGCTGCTTTCGGCGACGGCGGCGATGCTGTGCTGTGACGCGTGGTTCGACATCATGCTCGGCTGGACGTCGGACGAGCGGTGGGCCAGTGTCGCTCTCGCCGTCTTCGTCGAGATCCCGGTCGCCGTGGTGCTGGCCCTCGCCGCGCGACGGCTCCTGAGCGAGGCGATGCCGCGACGATCGGTGACGTTGAGCGACATCGCGATGCGTGAGGACCCGCGATACCAGCAGGTGACCCGCGAGCTTCCCGCCGGCACCGACGAGGTGGCGCACAGGACGGGCCTTGAGCGAGCCGACGTCACAGCCTGTCTGAAAACCTTGCAGGACAACGGCTTCGTGCGCCGTGGCCGGAAGGGGAACTGGATCGCGATCCCGCAAGACCTGCGCGAGCCGAAGCCGGACGACTACGAAGGCGCCGACCGGGAGCGGGTCACCGCGTTCCTCGACGCGAAGTACGCGAACGAGGTCGCGCTGCTGTCCTGGGCCGCCGAACACCGCGACGAGTTCGGTCCGTGGTCGACGGCTCAGCGGACCTCGGCGCGGCTGACCGAAGAGGAATTCCGCGAACTGGACGCGGAGTACCGCGAGCTGATCAACCGGTACTGCCACCGGCGGCGGCGTCCGGCGGCGGGCGAGAAGGAGCTTTCCGTGCGCTTCTACGCGTTCCCGCCGCCGGAGACCGTGCCGTCTTAGGGATGCCGCCAGGCCATGAACGTCTCCAACGTGGTCAGCCGGTGCTCGCGCACGGCCAGTTCGATCTCCCCGGCCGGTGCGCTCCGGTCGAACAGGTCGAGGATGTTCTGGTGCTCCTGCACGGATTCGTGCGCGCGGCCGGGGACGAAACTGAACGTCGAGGTGCGCAGCCCGGCCAGCCGGTTCCAGCCGCGGTTGACCAGGTCGAGCACCTGGGGATTGGGGCAGGTGCCGAACAGGACGCGGTGGAAGTCGCGGTTCAGCGCGGTGAACCGCGACGGCTCGAAGTTGTCGAGGCAGGCGGTCAGTTCCGCGTTGATCCCCTTGGCCTCGTCGAGTGCCTTGCCGGGCAAGGACGGCGCGGCCAAGGCGGCGGCGTAGCCCTCGACCAGCGCGAGCGTCTGCATGGTGTGCTGGTAGTCGCTCTCGTCGGCCATCGCGACCTGCGCGCCGATGTTGTGCTCGTAGGTCACCAGCCCCTCGGCCTCCAGCCGCCGGACCGCCTCGCGCACGGGCACGGTGCTGACCCCGAGCTCCTGCGCGATCTGCCCGAACACGAGACGGTAGCCGGGGGAGAACGTGCCGTCGTCGATCCGCGCCTTGATCCAGTGATAGGCGATCTGCGACTTGCTCATCGCGGTCGAGTTCACCGCGTCGCCTGCGGTCACGAGTAGTGCAGCCAGACGGATTTGATCTCCGTGTACGCGTCGATCGCCCACGGACCCATCTCACGCCCCCAGCCCGACGCCTTGTACCCGCCCCACGGCGCGGCCATGTCGGGGATCGGCGGCATGTTGACGAACACCGCGCCCGCCCGGATGCCGTTGGCGAACCGATGCGCGACGCCGAGGTCGCGGGTCCACACGGTGGCCGCGAGCCCGTATTCGGTGTCGTTCGCACGCGCCAGCAGTTCGTCCTGATCGTCGTAGGCGGTGACGGCGAGGACCGGCCCGAAGATCTCTTCGCGCATGATCGTCATGTCGTCGGCGACACCGGCGAAGAGCGTCGGCGAGTAGAAGTAGCCTTCGCGGTCGACGGCCTGGCCGCCGGTGACCAGTTCCGCGCCCTGCTCGCGGCCGGTGGAGACGAGGAAGTCCACGTGCTCGCGGTGCTTCGCGGACACCAGCGGCCCGAGCTGGGTGGATTCGTCCAGGCCCGGCCCCAGCTTGAGACCCTCGAGCCCGGCGGCCAGTTTCGCGACGAACTCCTGCTCGCGTTTGCGGTCCACGAAGAACCGGGTGTACGCGGCGCAGACCTGCCCGCTGTTCAGCGTCGCGCCCGCGAGGTTGCCCGCGACGGCGGCGTCGATGTCGGCGTCGCCCGCGATGATGCTGGGCGCCTTCCCGCCGAGTTCGAGGGTGAGCCGTTTGAGGTTCGACTCCGCGCTCGCCGCCGTGATCAGCTTCCCGACCGCGGTCGACCCGGTGTAGGACAGGTGGTCGACGTCGCCGTGCCCGCTCAGCAGCGCGCCCACCGCGCCGTCGCCGGTGACCAGGTTGACCACGCCCGGCGGGAACCCGGCCTCGTCCACCAGCTCCACCAGCCGGATGCTGGTCAGCGGCGTGACCTCGCTGGGCTTGATCACCACGGTGTTGCCGGTGGCCAGCGCGGGCGCCAGCTTCCACACCAGGATCATCAGCGGGAAGTTCCACGGCGTGATCAGCGCGTTGACCCCGACCGGCTCGCGGCGCGTGTAGTGCAGCGTGTCCGGGAAGGACACCGGGTTGGTGGTGCCCTGGATCTTGGTCACCCAGCCCGCGAAGTATCGCAGGTGCTCGGCCGAGCCGGTGACGCTGACCTGGCGGGAGATGCCGATCGGCTGGCCCTGGTCGCGCGTTTCGAGCGCGGCCAGCTCCTCGTGGTGTTCGTCGACCAGCGCCGCCAGCTTGAACAACAGCGCGGCTCGCTGGACGGGCAGCAGCCCCGCCCAGGCGGGGTCGTCCAGCGCCTTGCGGGCGGCACCGACGGCGGCGTCGACGTCGGCGGCCGACGCGGTGCCGACGTCCTCGATCACCTGGCCGGTGGCCGGATCGTACGTCGGCAGGGATCCGCCTCCGGCGGCGGTCCACTGTCCGTCGATGAACAGGCGTGTGGCCATGGCTAGCTCCTCCTCGACCGGTGTGTGATCGAGTATCGGGCGCCACGCGCTCTTCGGTCTTGCCCGCCAGGGCACGCCGATTGTCGGCCAGCGAACCGAATCCGCCGCACCGGGTCCCGACTTGCGAGGGTGGGGGACATGGACGTCATCGTGGTAGGAGCGGGTTCGGCCGGTTCGGTGGTCGCCAGGAGACTGGCCGACTCCGGGGCGTGGGTCACCCTGCTCGAAGCGGGCGGGCCGGACACCAACCCGGCCATTCACGACCCTTCGCGGGCCGGAGAGCTGTGGCACGGCCCGGAGGACTGGGACTACTACACGGTGCCGCAGCCGCACGCGGCGAACCGGCGGCTGCACCTGCCGCGCGGCAAGGTGCTCGGCGGGTCGCACGCGCTCAACGCGATGATCTGGGTGCGCGGCGCCCCCGCCGACTACGACGGCTGGGAGCTGCCCGGCTGGCGGTGGGACGACGTGCGCCCGGTGTTCGAGCGGATCGAGAAGGATCTGCTCGACGTCGTGCCGAACGAGCCGCTGCACCCGATCCAGCAGTCCATTGTGGACGCGGCGGTGCAGACCGGTCTCCCGTTCAACCCGGACTACAACGGCGACGAGCTCGACGGGGCCTCGGTGCAGCGTGTCACCACGCGGGACGGCAAGCGGCTCAACACCTGGCTCGCGTACGGGCAACCCGCGGCCGAGCGGATGACCGTCCACACGGGAGCGCTGGTGCACCGGCTGCTGATCGAGGGCACCAAGGTGACCGGGGTGCTGGCGGAGATCGACGGCGAACTGCGGAAGGTCTTCGCCGACGAGGTCGTGCTCGCCGCCGGGGCCCTGGCCTCGCCCGCGATCCTGCTCCGCAGCGGTATCGGCCCCGTGGACGAACTGGAGGTGCACGCCATCGACGTCGTCGCCGAGCTGCCGGGAGTCGGGAAGAACCTGCACGACCACCTGCTGTCGCCGGTCATCTTCGCGACCGACCGACGGGAGGTCGAGCCGCCCGCGCCCGGCCGCTCGGTCACGCAGACCCATCTGTTCTGGCGCAGCCGTCCCGGGCTGGCGGTGCCCGACACCCAGCCGATCCACTTCAGCGTGCCGATGTACGAATCGTGGATGACCGGCCCGGAGACCGGGTTCTCGCTGATGGCGGGCCTGGTGACGCCGCGCAGCCGGGGCAGTCTCCGGCTTTCGGGGCCGAGCCCGCTCGACGAGCCGCTGATCGACCTAGCCGCGCTGGAAGACCCGGCCGACTTCGAGAGCCTGGTCGCGTCGGTGGAACAGTGCCGGGAGATCGGCCGGGCGGCCGCGCTGGCGGAGGAGTGGGGCGCCCGCGAGCTGTACCCGGGGCCGGACGCCGACGTCCGCGAGTACGTCCGGCGGACCGCCATCACCTACCACCACCAGGTCGGGACCTGCCGGATGGGGACCGACGGGGAGTCCGTCGTCGATCCGGAACTCGCCGTCCACGGGCTGAGCGGGCTCCGGATCGCCGACGCGTCGGTGCTGCCGCGGGTGACCACGGGCAACACCAACGCGCCGGCGGTGCTGATCGGCGAGCAGGCCGCTCGGTTCATGCTCGGCCGATAGTGCGGCGCAGCCAGGAGGCCCGGGCGGCGAGCGCGGCCCGGGTCACCTCGCTGTCCGGGGCGAACCGGTCGAAACCGTGGTACGCGCCCGCCCAGACGTGCAGTTCGGTGGGCACACCCGCTCGCCAGAGACGGCGCGCGTAGTCGACGTCCTCGTCGCGGAAGATCTCGGCCGCGCCGACCTCGATGAAGGCGGGCGGGAGCCCGGCGAGATCGGTCGCGGTCGCGGGGACCGCGTACGGCGATGTCCGTCCATTCAGGAGTGATCGCCAGCCGAACTCGTTGGCCTCCCGGCTCCAGACCCCGCGTTCCGCGAATTCCATTGTGGACGCGGAGTCGTTGCGGCTGTCGATCATCGGGCACAGCAACAGCTGGCCCGCCAATGTCGGTCCGCCACGATCCCTGGCCAGCAGAGCGATCCCGGCGCTGAGCCCACCGCCCGCGCTGCCACCGCCGACGATCAGCCGCGCGGGATCGAAGCCGAGTTCGGCGGCGTTCTCGACCATCCAGGTCAAGCCCGCGTAGCAGTCCTCGATGGGCGCCGGATGCGGATGCTCGGGGGCGAGCCGATAGTCCACGGTCACCGCGACGAAGCCGAATTCCTCGACCAGTGCGACCATGCGGGGCAGATCGGCGAACCGGTTGTCCAGTACCATGCCGCCGCCGTGGATGTTGTAGAACCCCGGTGCGTTTCGGGCACCCCGCGGTTTGACGACGGTCACGACGACGTCGGTGCCGGGGACCGTCCGGTCTTCCCACACCAGATCCCGGTCGCCGATCGCCTCGGCGCAACTCGGGTTCATCTCGGCCATGGCCTGCCGCATGCCCGCCAGGGACCCGGCGCTCAGCGGCGGTCCGGACGGCAGGCCGACGAGCGCTTCGGCGAGTTCGGGGTCGAAGGCCGTCACGGTCCCTCCGGGTCGACGCTGTCGCGGTCCGCCCAGAACGGTTCGACCAGCTCACGCAGCTGCTTCGCGCCGACGCGCTCGACGAGGTCGACGGCGCCCAGGTTGTCCTTGAGCTGGTCGGTGCTGGTCGCGCCGAACAGGGTGGTGGTGTTCGCCGGGTGGGTGAGCGTGAAGGCCAGGCACAGCTGCGCCGCCGTCACGCCGAGGTCGCCCGCGATCTTCGCGAGTTCCGGTGCGGAGGACGCGATGCGCTCGCGGATGTCGCCGGGATCGCGGCCGACCTGACGCGCGCCGCTGTTCTTGCCCAGCAGCACCCCGCCCTCGAAGATGTCCGAGGACTGGAGCGTGACCCCGAGTTCACCGAAGACCTGCTTGAAGGGCTCACCGTCCGGAATGGACCGTCGCGCCACGCTGTACTTCAGTTGAGCGATGGCGGGGCCGGGGACGTTCTCCTGTGCGGCGAAGTCGTGCAGGGCCTTGATCGTGCCGGCGGACCAGTTGTTCACGCCCCACTGCCCGATGAGCCCGGCCTTGCGCAGTTCCTCGAGATCCAGCACGAGCCGGTGCAGATCGGTGTCTTCGCGCCGGAGATCGCCCAGCACCACCAGATCCGCGTGTTCGACGCCCGCGCGGAACAACGCGTTGTCCAGCTGATCGCGAAGGTTGTACTCCGGGTAGCCCTCCAGCCAGAGCTTGGCCGAAAGCAGGTAGTCCTCGCGCTTGATCCCGGCCGCGCGGACCATGGCGGAGAACAGCACGTCGGTGTAGACCGGGGTGGCGCCCGGGAAACCGTAGACACCGACGTCGAAGAGCGTGATCCCGGAATCGACCGCGGTGCGGACCAGGGTCACCGCCTCGCGGAAGTCCATCCGGTCGTAGGTGTGCCAGGAGCCGAGCGAGAGCACGCCGGTGAGCGGGCCGTCGCGGCCGATGCGGCGCTGGGGGATGACGGGCATTCGAGTCTCCTAGGGAAGACGGGGATCGATGACGGCTTTGAGTTCGCCGAGCCGCGACATCGACTCGACGCTCTTGGACGCTTCGGAAAGGCCGACTGGTGCGCTGAACAGGTCGTCCCAGGGCATTCGATCGGCGAAGGTGCGGAAGAAGTCCACCGAGCGGTGGTAATCGGCGATGTCGCCGTTGAGCGAGCCGACGACCGTGAGTTCCTTGCCCATCACGGTGCCCAGCGCCACGGGGGAGGGCATGGGGCCGGTGGAACCGACGATCGCGATCGTCCCGCGCTGCGCGGCGAACGCGACGGCCTCCTCGCCGATGGTGGGCCCGCCCGCGAAGTCGAAGACGTGGTCGGCGCCCCGGCCGCCGGTGAGTTCCTTGACCCGCTCGACGCGCTCTTCGGCGGTGCCGTCGACCGGGATCGTCGCCGTCGCCCCGAAGCGTTCGGCGGTCTCCAGCCGGTCGGCGGGCCCGCCGATGGTGATGACGTCACCCGCGCCGGAGATCCGGGCGACGGCGGTGGCGAACACGCCCAGCGCGCCGGCACCCTGGACGACGACCGTCGCACCGGGACGGATCCCGCCCGAGCGCGAGACGGCCCGCAGCACGGTCTTCCCCGCGCAGCCCGACATCGAGGCCCAGGTGTCCTTGACGTCGTCCGGGAGCAGGAGCTTGGCTGCGCCAGGGGTCACGTAGCAGTACCGGACGAGACCGCCCGTGGCGTACGGGAAGACGTCGGAACGCTGAAGGAAGCCGTAGCCGCGCTTCTCGCAGGCGACCGGTTCGCGCAGGATCGTGCAGCCGTAACACTTTCCGCAGGTCGATTCGGACCAGCCGACGCGGTCGCCCTCGGTGATCTCGCGGCCGAGGGTGTCGGTGGTGCCCGGTCCGACGGCCACCACCTCGCCGACCATTTCGTGTCCCAGCACCATCGGGAGCATGCCGGGGAAGGTCATCTGGCCGGACCAGATGTGCACGTCGGTGCCGCACAGGGTGGTGCAGGTGATCCGGACCAGCGCGGCGCCCGGTTCCGGCTCTTCCGGCAGCGGTAGTTCCCGCAAGGTGAGCGCGGAGCCGTGTTCGGTGAGCACCGCCGCTTCGGTTCTGTTGACCATCTTTTTAGTCTACAGTCGTAGGAGAAAAAGTCCAGATCCTGGAGGAAACCATGCCGTCGCAACGTATTCGTCCCGCATCGCTCGTGGTTCGCGGCGGTCCCGTGCTCACTTTCGACCCGGCGGGCACCGTCGTGTCGGCGATGGCGGTCCGCGACGACCGGATCGTCGCCCTCGGCGATGTCTCCCTGGACCACATCGGTCCGGAGACCGAGGTGATCGACCTGGCGGGCAGAACCGTTTTGCCCGGTATCAACGACGCGCACCTCCACGCGACCTGGCTGGGCGCCCGGTGGCCGGACACGCTCATCGGTGGTGCGGGATTCACCGGGGGAGAAGAGAAAACGGTGCGCAGCGCGGCCGAACGGCGAGCCGCCATCCTCCGCGCGGGTGATCTGTGCGCGTCACTCGGCATCACCAGCTACACCGAGCCCGGTTTGGGTCCCGGTGAAACGGGCTGCTTCGGCGCCGAGGTGCTGGAGGAATACGCGGCGCTCGCCGGGGAAGGGTTGTTGCGGGCGAGGGTGACCGCGCTGCGGTTGTTCGGCCTGCTCGACGGCGCGAGCTCCCTGGCGGACTTCGAACGCGGGCTGGCCACACCGTCGCCGTCCGCGGATCCGTTGTGGCTCACCGTGCCCGGTGTGAAGATCTTCGCCGACGGCATCCCGCCGATGCGGTCCGCGTGGACGCACCACTGCTACGCCGACGGTTCCCACGGCGTGCTGCTCGTCGACGGCGACGACGACCCGGGGCGCGCGGGCAACCTCGCCGCGATGATCCGCCTCGCCCACGAAGCCGGAATGGTGGTCGCCGTGCACGCCACGGGCGACCGGAGCATCGAGGCCGCGCTCGGCTCGCTCCGCCGGGGCGACCACCTGGTGCACGGAGACCTGGTGACGGTTGACCAGCTGGCGCGGATGGCTTCCGAAGGGGTCGGCCTGACCACGCAGCCCGCGATCGCGGTGGCGATGCGCGGAATGCTGTCGGACGCTCTCGGTGCGGAGGTCGGTGCCCGCGCCTGGCCGCTGGCGGAGATGCTGGACTCCGGTGTCCCGCTGACCTTGAGCAGTGACGCGCCGGTGGTCACCCCGGACTGGCGGGTGCACATCGCCGCGGCCGCCCGGATGCTGGAAGTGTCCGATGTGGACCCTGCGCTGATGGCCCGGCTACTGCGCTGCTACACGGTCGCGGCCGCCGAGCAGGACGGGGCGGCGGACTGGAAGGGATCGCTGACCGTGGGCCGGGTCGCCGACTTCTGCGTGCTGGCGGCGAATCCGCTCGAGGTCGCGTTCGCGGACCTGCCGGACGTCGGTGTCGAACTCACCGTGTCCGGCGGCCGCGTCGTGTACTCAGGTGAGCAGTTGCCCGCCGTCGACCTGGAGGCTCACCCCGGTGAGATGGCCGGCGTCGGCGGAGGCGAGGAACAGGACTGACGGCACCACGTCGGCGACGGAAGCGATGGTCCCCAACGGGATCCTCGCTTCCCACGCCGCGCGGGCGGCGGTGTCGGAGGCGAAACCGGCGGTCATCGGCGTGAGCACCGGGCCGGGCGCGACGGCGTTGACCCGGATGCCGTGCGGGGCCAGTTCGAGCGCCGCCGAGCGGGTAAGGGCCTCGACAGCGGCTTTGGTGGCCTCGTAGTGGCCTAGCCCGGGGGTCGGCTGCCGGGCGCCGATGGAGGTGATGTTGACGATGGAACCGCGGATGCCCGCCTCGAGCATGTGCGCGCCGACCGCGCGGGTCATCAGGAAGGTGCCGCGGAAATTCACCCGCATGCACAGATCGAAGACGCCGATGTCCAGTCCCACCAACGGGCCGCCGCCTCCGGCGAGACCGGCGTTGTTGACCAGGACGTCCACCGCGCCGAACCGTCCGGTGATCAGCGCCAGCGCCGCGTCGACCGATCCCGGATCGGAGATGTCGAGTTCGACGTGCTCCGCGCCGAGCTCATCCGCCAGGTCGTGGGCCGCGCGCGCGTCGACGTCGGCGATGACCACGCGGTCGCCCGCGGACTGGAAGGCTTCGGCGACACCACGGCCGATGCCACTGGCACCGCCGGTCACCACTACGAGTCTCTTGTTCATTCTACAATCGTAGACTAAAACTTGTTTCCGTTGCCAGCGAAAGGAAAACTCGTGCACGAGAAACAGAACGGACTGGGCTTCGTCACTTCGGCGCTGGGCCTCGGCTCCTGGAACACCTGGGACCGCATGGACTTCGACGACGCCGTGCGCCTGATCCGGCGCGCGGTCGACGCGGGGGTCACGCTGTTCGACGTGGCCCACTACAACATGGGACCGCATTCCGAACAGTCGCGCACGGACATCGTTTTCGGCGAGGCGATCCGCGCCGCCGGGATCCGCCGCGACGAGTACCAGCTGTGCGGGAAACTCTGGCTCTGGGACTACCCGAACACCGGATTCGCCGAACAGCTCGCGACCTCGTTCGACCGGATCGGCGTCGTCCACGCGGAAGCCGTCGTGGTCGGCGATTACTTCGGGGACCAGGACATCCCGCGGATCGTCACCGAGGTCGCGGAGCAGATCCGCGTCGGTCGCTTCGACGTCTGGGGCGTGAACAACTGGCTGGCGTCGGATCTCGATCGCGCGCTGGAGTTCGCCTCTCGCGAAGGACTTCCGGCACCCTCGTTCGCTCAGCTGAAGTACAGCGTCGCGCGGCGTTCCATGGCCGAAGGTCCGTTCTATGGCGCGCATTTCGAGGCCGGGCGGCTGACCTTGCAGGCGTCGGACATCTTCGAGGGCGGCGTGCTGCTCGGCAAGACCCCGGAGCGCAAGATCGGCGCGGATCCGGGCGGGATCCGGGAGTCGATCCGGGACGCGGCCTCGCGTGTCGCCGAGGTGGCCGGGGAGTTCGGGGTGAGTCCTTCGCAGCTGTCTCTCGCGTTTTGTCTCGCCTACGAGCCGGTGGCGAACGTGCTGTTCGGCGTGAGCCGGCTGGCGCAACTGGAGGACAACTTGGGCGCTGTCGAGTTGGCTTCCGCGCACGGTGCGGAGGTGCGGGCGGCTCTCGAAGATCTCTGGCTGGACCGCTCGGTCGCCGCCGATGGGACCTTCTGACCGGCCTCCCGCGTGTAATGAACGGGACTTTCATTGCAAATTCTGCAATGAAAGTCCCGTTCATTACACGCTTCGCAGCCTTCGCGACGCTGGAAGTGCGGGCCGGGTACCCGATCACCACGAACCAATGCGGAGGAGACCGGTCGGCAGTGGCGATTCGGGCGATTGAGGGGTAGCCAACGGCGTCGCTTCGGGTGGCGGCGTCCGTGAAGGCCTCCTTGAGGGACCCAGAGTCCCTCAAGGAGGCCTTCACGGACTTCGGGCGGGACGCACGTCACGGCCGTCCCCGTGTCACCAGAGATCACATCGGCAGGTAGCGAAGGCCTCCTTCACTACCTTCAGGGTAGGAAAGGAGGCCTTCACAGCCAGGTGAAGTTCGGCCCGTGGCCATCGTCAGCCGAGGAACTCCAGCACGGTCGCCTTGAACTCCGGTCCCCGCAGTGCCCCGCCGTGATCCCCGGGCACCCGCACCAGCGAAGCCCCCGGCACCAGCTCGACGAGCGTCTCGATGCCCTGGCTGATCGGATCGTCGACACCCGCCACGAACCGCGTCGGCACCGAGACGGCACCCGCCACCGGCGAGAAGGGCTCGGCACGCAGGTCCTCGATGCACCGGGCGAGCGCGGCCGGATTGCGTCCCGGCGCGGTGATCATGTGCGCGATCATTCCCGTCAGCGGATCCGCGGGCGCCTTCCCGCCGTCGGCGAACGCCAGCGCGGCCGCGACGTCGACGGCGCCGAACGGTTCGAACGGGCTCACCCCGGCCAGCACCAGCCGCCGGACCGGCGCCTGCGCGGGCAGTTCCCAAGCCAGCCGGGCGCCGAGCGAGTAGCCGACGACGTCCACTTCGGACAGACCCGAGACGAGCCGGGTCAGTTCGCCGGTGATCGCGACGGCACCCAGCGAGCCCGTGGGAGCCGGGCTGGAGCCGTGACCGGGAAGGTCGGGAACGAGCACCTCACGGCCCGCGGCGGTGAGCGCGGCCGGCCACCCCGTGGTGATCCAGTCGGTGTGCCCGTCGGAGGCGAATCCGTGCACCAGCAGGACCGGCGGTCCCGAGACGGTTTGCGGAACGAACCGGCGCACGGCCAGAGAAGTAGTGGCAGACAAGGGAATCCTTTCTCAGCTGCCGGAGGGACGGCGAGTGCGCAGACGCTGCATTTCGCTCAGCGTCCTCGCGCGGGCGTCGACGGCGATGCGCAGCGACGATCCGATGAGGTTCAGCAGGAAGACGCACACCATGATCGTCACGCCGGGCGCGATCACCAGCCAGGGCGCCTGCACCAGGTACGACCGGCCCTCGGCGATCATGTTGCCCCAGGTCGGGGTCGGGGGAGCGATACCGAGGCCGAGGAAGCTCATCGCGCCGTCCACCAGCATCGCCGCCGCGGACAGGATGACCACCTGCACCAGCGCCAGCGGCAGCACGTTCGGGAACACGTGGACGACGAGGATCTTCCACTTGCTCATTCCCGAGACCCGTGCCGCGCCGATGTAGGCACGGCCCGCGATGCCGAGCACCCGGCTGCGGATGACACGGGCGGTGAACGGCGTGAAGATCACCGTCAGCGCGATCAACTCGGTCCAGATGCTCGCGCCGAGCGAGATCGCCAGCGCCATCGCGAGGATGATCGCCGGGAACGACATCCAGGCGTCCATCAAGCGCATCAGAACCGCGTCGGCCGCACGGAAGAACCCGCTGATCAGCCCGATCACCAGGCCGGTGAAGGCCGCGCACAGGGTGATCAGGGCGGACAGCCCGAGCGACGCCCGGCCGCCGGAGACCAGCCGGGCGAGCACGTCGCGGCCGAACGAGTCCGTGCCGAGCAGATGTGCGGACGACGGCGGCAGCAGCCGGTTGACCGGGTCGGTCGCGCTGACGCTCGGCAGGAAGAACGGCAGCACGACCACGGTCAGGACGATCAGCGCCAGCAGCGCGGTGGTGATGACCAGCATCCGGTTGCGCCGGAACAGCTTGGCCGCGCGACCGGTCGCGGGCGCTTCACGCACCGAGGACGTCTTTTCCACCAGAGCCACGCTCACGAGACACGCACCTTCGGATCGAGCAGCGCGTACGACAGGTCCACCAGGAGGTTGACCAGCACGAACAGCACCGCGACGAACAGCGTCACACCCTGGATCAGTGGGAAGTCGCGAGTGGACACCGCGCCCATCAGCAGATGGCCCAGCCCCGGCACGACGAAGATGGATTCGATGATCACGATCCCGCCGACCAGCATGGCGAAGTTGCTGCCCAGCTGGGTGATCAGCGGCATCAGCGCGTTCGGCAGGACATGCTTGGTCATCACCTGCCGCTCGGACAGCCCCTTGACCCGCGCGGTGCGCAGATACGCCAGCGGCAGCTCACCGAGCAGGCTCTCGCGCAGCGTCAGCACGAACAACGCGGTCTGCCCGATGACCAGCACGGTCAGCGGCAGCACCAGCGCGGGCACCGCCGTCGCCGGGTCGGTGAACAGGTTTTCGTAGCCGCTGGAAGGGAACCAGCGCAGCGTCACCGAGAACACCAGCACGAGCATCAGCGAGATCCAGAAGTCCGGCATCGCCATGCCGAGCGCGGACAGCCGGTCCAGCGCCCGCGCCACCGGATTACGCGGCGACACCGCCTGCCAGGACGTGATCGCGACAGAGAGGAAGAAGCTGATCACCGTCGACAGCACGGCCAGGGTGAGCGTCGGCAGGATGTGGTCGGCGACCACGCCGAGCACCGGTGCGTGATAGGTGATCGACGTCCCGAAGTCGCCCTGCAGCACGTTTCCGGCCCAGCTGAGGTATTGCTCCCACAGTGGTCCGTTCAGCCCCATGCTCTCCCGTAGGGCGTCCACATCGGACGGTCGTGCGGTCGGGCCGAGGATGGCCTGCGCCGGGTCGCCGGGGATCAGCCGGATGACGAAGAACATCATCGTCCCGACGATCACCAGGATGATCACCAGATCGCGCAGCCTGCGCAGCAGCAGACCGGTCATGATGCCAGCCAGGTGTTCCAGAAGACGCGGTAGAAGTCGCCGTAGCCCTTGAGCTTGGGGGAGTAGGCCGCGTACAGCTTGGACTGGCTCAGGGTGATCACCGACAGCTGCTTCCAGGTGAACCCCTGGAGCTTGTCCACCACCGCTTTCGCCTGCTCAGGCGTCGTCGAGGCGTTGAACTCCGCCATGAGCCCGTCGAGCTCGGGCGAGGACGAACCGTTCAGCGTGCCCAGGGTGAGCGCGGGCATCTGCGCGGGCGAGGTCAGCGCCGAGTCGAAGAACAGCGTGGTGATGTCCCAACCGCCCGGTTCCTTGGTCAGCGTGCCGAGCATGGTGGCGAAGTCGAAGGTGTCGATCTTGGTGTTGATGCCGATCTTCGACAGGCTGTCCTGGATCAGCACGGCCCACTTGCCGAACTCCGGGTACGAGTTCGTGGTGACGATGCGGATCGTCGCGCCCGCGGTGATGCCGACCTCGGCCAGCAGCTGCTTGGCCTTCTCCGGGTCGTGCTTCTTGTAGACCTCTTCGCCGGCGGTGGAATAGAACTGCTTGTTGTCCGGCGAGGCGAAGGCCCCGGTCTCGAGGGTGAGGTCCTTGCTGCCGCCGGTGGCCGCGTTGATCGCGGGCTTGTCCAGCAACAGGTTCAGCGCCTCGCGGGCCCGGGGGTCGGCGAACTTCGAACCGGTGTTGAAGTTCGGGATCACGACGTTGTCGTTGCCGCCGGGGAGGTTGTGCACGACCACGGCAGGGTTGTTGCGCAGCGTCTCGTACTGGTCGTTGGTGGGCATGATGTGGTCCCACTGCCCGGTCTGCAGGCCGTTGATCAGCGCGTCCTGGTCGGAGACCACCTTGTAGGTCACGGTGTCCAGGTACGCGTGCTTGGCGCCCGCCTGGCCGCCCCAGTCCTCCTCGGTCCGGGACTTGTAGCCGGAGTACCGCTCCAGCACCAGTTCGCGGCCGATGTCCCAGCTCTTCAGCTTGTACGGCCCGGTCCCGATCGCCTTGTCTTGGGCGAAACCGGTCGGCGCGACGCCGGCGAGGTTCTTCGCCTCGTAGATCTCCGTGCCCGCGCCGGCGAGCTCGTTGATCAGCGGGTAGCGCGGTTGCTTGAGCTTGATGGTCACCGTCGCCGGGTCGGCCGGCGTGATCGCCTCGATGTCCGGGGTGACCAGCTGGCCGGTGCGGTGCACCTGCTGCCAGCGCTTGAGGCTCGCCACGACGTCCTCGGACGTCAGCGCGTTCCCGTCGTGGAAGGTGACGCCCTGGCGCAGCTTGAAGGTGTAGGTGAGCCTGTCCGGGCTGGTGGTGAAGTCCTCGACCAGCATGGGCCGGGCGGTGAAGCCCTTGTCCACTTCGAACAGCTTCTCGTACATCATGTTGCCGATGTGGGCGGTCACCTGGCCGGGGTTCGCGACCATGTCGAGCGACTGCGGGTCGGTCGGCACCGCGACGTTCAGGTTGCCGCCGGGCTTCGGGGGACCGTCGGCGGCGCCACCGCCTGCCTGCCCTCCCATACACGAGCTGAGCAGCAGGACGGTCGCCAAGCCGAGGGCGGCCGAGGTCAGGGTTCGTCTCATGGGTTCCGCACTCCAGTGTGGGGGTGGGCGGGCAGTTCGGGGTTCGCCGCGAGGAGACGGCGGGTGTAGTCGTGGCGGGCGCGAAGCCGGATCTCGTCCGGGTCACCGATTTCGATCAGTTCGCCCCGGTACATCACGCCGACGCGGTCGGCGACCGAGAGCACCAGGCTGAGGTTGTGCGTGATGAACAGGAAGCTGAGCGCACGGGTTCGCCGCAGTTCGAGCAGCAGGTTCATCACCTGGCCCTGCACCGAGACGTCGAGCGCGGAGGTGGGCTCGTCGGCGACGATGAGGTCGGGTTCGGCGGCGATCGCGCGGGCGATCGAGACACGCTGCCGTTGTCCGCCGGAGAGCTGCGAGGGCAGCTTCTTGGCGGTGTCCGAGGGGAGACCGACCTCGTCGATCAGTTCGACGACCCGGCGGTCCAGTTCGGCGCCGCGCAGGCCGGTGAGCTCCCGCAGCGGTTCGGCGATGATCCGGGCGGCGGTGTGCCGGGGATCGAGCGAACTCTGCGGGTCCTGGAAGATGAGCTGCGCGCGGCGGCGGAAAGAGCGCTCGTCGCCGTCGAGCCCGGACGGCGTGCACCGGTGCTCGCCGAAGGTGATGGTGCCTTCGGTCGGGGTCTCCAGCGCGCTCACCAGGCGGCCGAGTGTCGTCTTGCCCGAACCGGATTCCCCGACCAGGCCGAAGAACTCGCCGGGCGCGATCTCCAGCGAGACGTCCTTGACCGCGTGCACCTCGGATTCGCGGCTCAGCGAGAACCGGCCGCGGCGTCCGTACACTTTGGACACGGAGTCGATCACGAGCGCGGTGCCTTCGCCCGCGTTATCCGCCTTGGCGCGGTTCAGGGGCCTGGTCTCGGTCGCGACCGCCGAATCGCCGTTCATCGCGGCTTCGAGCAGCGCTTCGGAGATGGTGGGGAAGCCGTCGCGCCTGCTGACCCCGAGCTTCGGGACGCAGTCGAGCAGCGCCTTGGTGTAGGGATGCTTCGGCGCGTGCAGAATGTCCTCTTTGGACCCGAGCTCGACCAGTTCGCCGCGGTACATCACCGCGATCCGGTCCGCCACCTGTGCGGCGACGCCCATGTCGTGCGTGATGAAGACACACGCGGTGCCGTGGTCGCGGCGGACGCGGTCGAACAGGGTGAGGATCTCCGCCTGCGTGGTCACGTCCAAGGCCGTGGTCGGCTCGTCGGCGATGAGCAGGCCGGGGTCGGCCATCAGGGCCAGCGCGATCATCACGCGCTGCTGCATCCCGCCCGACATCTGGTGCGGGTACAGGGAAAGCACCCGGTCGGTGTCGGTGAGCCCGACCTCCTTCAGCAGTCCGCGTGCCTTCGCTTCGGCCTCGCGGTGCAACGGCGTGCCCTTGCGCGCGGCTTGCCGAGGCAAGGAACCGGGCTTGCGGTAGGCCTCGATCAGCTGCTTGCCGACTCGTTGGCTGGGATTGAGCGAATCCAGTGCCTCCTGGAAGATCATCCCGATCCGCGGGCCGCGGTAAGAGCGCATCTCGTCGGCGGAGAGGCGCGTGAGATCCACGCCGTCGACGGTGATCTCACCGCGGGTGAACACCGGCGCGACGAATTCCAGCAACCGGATGATCGACAAGGCGGTCACCGTTTTACCGCTGCCGGATTCGCCGACCACGCAGAGTGTCCGGCCCTGGTCGAGGTCGAACGAAAGTTCGCGGACCAGTTCGCGTTCGGTTTCGTCGGCGATCACGCCGACGGTCAGTTCTCGTAATTCGAGCAGGGTCATGAATCCCCTTTCCCGAGCCCGCCCGAAGCGGACCGCACAGCCGGGGAACGGGCCTCCGGCGGGGGTAGTTCTACGCATGTTGACACTGGGGGACGGCACTGTCAATGGGTATATTCTACGAATGTAGGAAGTTGATATCCGGCAGGTTTTGCCTGGCAGTGGGCGAAAACTTGCGCTGGATTCTTTTGTCTACGTCTGTAGACTCTCGGCGGAAACGAGCTAAGGAGGGCACCCGTGAGCGGGTCGACCAAGACTGCCGGTCCCGAGCGGATCGTGGACATCGCCGTGGGGTACATGGCGGCCAAGCAACTCTTCGCGGCGAGCCGGATCGGCCTGTTCACCGCGCTCGCCGCCGGGCCGTTGACGGCGTCCGAGCTGGCCGGGAAGACCGGCAAACCGGAGAAGATCACGCGCATCCTCGGTGACGCCATGTCATCACTCGGCCTCTTGTCCCGTGTGGACGGACGGTACGAACTGGCCGCCGACGCGGCGGAATACCTCGGCGGCGGTGAACTCGATCTGGCGCCGTTCCTGACCTTCCTGGACACGATCAGCTACCCGCATTGGTTGCAGTTCGGTCACACGGCCGACAGCGGCGAGCCCGGGAAGCTGGAAATGGACGACGCTCGCTGGGGCACGTTCATGTCCGGCGTGATGACCTACAACGCCCTGCACGCCAAGATGCTGGCGGGCGCCTTCGATTTCGGTCCCCACCGGAAGCTGCTCGACCTCGGCGGACTGTCGAGCGCGTTCGCGGTCGAAGCCATGAAGGCCAACGAAGAACTGCACACGACGTTCGTCTTCGACCCGGGCTTCACGGAGTCGGTCACCACCGCGGCGGCCCTGGCGGGTCTCGCGGACCGGGCGACCGTCGTCGGGGCGGAAACGCCCACCGCGCGTCCCGAAGGCGAGTTCGACCTGGTGATGGTCAACCACGTCGTCCATCGCTTCGACGCGAAGCAGAACGCGGAGATCCTGCGCAACGCCCGCGCGGCCGCGGCGCCGGGAGCGAGGTTGCTGCTGCTCGACTTCTTCCTCGACGACGACGCGCACCAGCGCCCGATCGACGCGCTGCACGCGGGGGAGTACCTGGTGATCGACGGAACGGTCGTCTACCCGGAGGCCGAGGTCCGGGAATGGCTGACCGGGGCGGGCTGGCGGGTCACCGACCGGCTCGCGCTGCCGGGCAGCCCGCGGGTGCTCGTCGCGGAAGCGGTGTGACCGTGACCCTCGATCCCGCGGTCAAGGAGCTGCTGGCCCGCAGCGAGCCGCCCGAAGCACCCGCCTTTCCGCCGACGGCCGCCGAGTTGCGTGCCGCTTTCGCCGCTTCGTGGCAGGCGCCCGAAACGGTCGAAGAGGTCGCTTCGGTCACCGATCATGTCCTGTCCTCTGGCGTCCGGGTGCGGCTTTACCTGCCTGACGCCGCTGGGGCGGTCCCGGCTTTCGTGTGGATCCACGGCGGCGGGTGGACGATCGGCTCGATCGACGAGAACGAGGTCGCGTCGCGGGCGGTATGCAATGCGGCGAAGGTCGCCGTCGTGGCGGTGGACTACCGGCTCGCGCCCGAGCACCCGTTCCCGGCGGCCCCGGACGACTGCTACGCCGTCGTCGAATGGCTCGCTTCGGGCGGCGCCGGGGACGCGGTGGACGCCGGGCGGATCGCGATCGGCGGGGAGAGCGCCGGCGGCAACCTGTCGACGGTGGTCTCGATGATGTCCCGCGACCGAAGCGGCCCGCCGCTGGCCGCGCAGGTGCTGATCTGCCCGGTCTACGGTCACCCGGACGACGGCTTCCGGTCCTACACGGACTTCGCCGAGGGGTTCGGCATGACGGCCGGGGCGATGCGGTTCTTCTTCGATCAGTACGTGTCGGATCCCGCCCAGCTGAACGATCCGTACCTGCTGCCGCTGCGGGCCTCGGACCTGACGGGGCTCCCGCCGGCGCTGGTGCTGACCGCCGAGTACGACGTCCTGCGGGACGAGGGGGAGGAGTTCGCGCGGCGCCTGACCGACGCCGGGACTCGGGTGGAGATGACCCGGTATTCGGGGCAGATCCACGGTTTCTACGGCCTGTACACGGATCTCCCGGCTTCGCCGCGCTCGCACGCGCACGTGGCGAGCTTCCTTACGCGGATCTTCGACTCCCGCAATTAGTCCTCTAGTTGCGGGTGGATCGTGCCGTCGTGAAGTGTCATGAAAGGGTCTTTCAGGACGAAAAGTGTCCTGAAAGACCCTTTCATGACATGGGGGAGAAGCGTCAGGGACGGCCGAGTCGCGCGAAGAACGACTCCAGGTGCTGCCCCTGCAAAGCGGTCGTCGAGAACTCCCCGGCGACCAGGCTCATCACGTTCGCCCCGGCGTTGATCAGGACGATCTCGTCGACCAGTTGCTCGTCGGGCGTCTCGGTGACGATGTCTCCGTCCTCCCGTCCCTCGGTGAGATACCGGTGCAGCAGGCCCCGCCACGAGCGGATGTGCTCGAGGTACTTGTCCTGCAGTTTCGGGTTCGTCAGCGAAAGCTGCCAGAAGGTGAGCAGGACGCGCCCCGCGGCGATGCGGTCTTCGTCGATCGGCATCGACGAGACGCACAGCTCCCGGAGCGCGACCAGCCCGCGCAGTTCGTCCAGTTCCACGTACTCGCGCATCATGCCGAGCGCGCGTTCGTAGGTGGCCTGGATGATGTCTTCCTTGCTGGGGAAGTACAGCTTGAGCGCACCGTTGGCGAAGCCGGCCGCGGCCGCGATCTCGCGCATGGTGGCGGCCTCGATCCCGCCCTGGGTGATCAAATCCCAGGTGACGTCGACGATGTGACTTCGCCGCTCGTCATGGTCGATGATCTTCGGCATCGGCAGACCTCCCACACTGGTTCTTCTACCAGTGTAGGAGATCAGGCGCGGTGATACACGCGGTGCCCGGCGAACCACGTTTGTGTCACCTTTGTCTTGACGAGCGCGGAAGGATCGGTTTGGAACGGATCGCGGTCCAGAACGACGAAATCGGCCGACTTCCCGGGGACCAGCGAACCCGTGACGTCGCCCAGTCCCATCGCGCGAGCGGCGGCGAGGGTGAAGACCTCGACCGCTTCGGCCAGCGTGATCGCCTGCTCCGGCCACAGCGCCCCGGGGAAGGCGCCGGTCGGGTCCCGGCGGGTCACCAGGCCGTGGATGCCCTCCCACGCGTTCGGGGACTCGCTGACCGGCCAGTCCGAACCGCCCGCGACCAGCGCGCCCTCGTCCAGCAGCGACCGGTTCGGCTGCATCCGTCCCGCCCGCTCGCCGGGCAGGACCTCGGCGATGGCCGCCGGGATGACCCCGGGGACCCACAGGAACGGCGAGATGTCCGCGGCGACCCCCAGCGCGGCGAAGCGCGGCAGGTCGTCGGGGTGGACGAACTGGCCGTGCGCGACCTGGAATCGCGCCTCGGTGAAACCCTCGGCGCGGACCTTCTCGACGGCGTCCAGCGTCGCGCGCACCGACGCGTCCCCGGTGCAGTGGACCTTGGCCGAGAGCCCCGCCGCGGCCGCGGTGCGCAGCCAGCCCACGAGCTCGTCGCCCGGCATGGTGGTGGCGCCGTGATGACAGGCGCCGTGGGCATCGTCCGGCAGGTACGGCTCCAGGAAGGCGGCGGTCCGCGTCGGCGGGACACCGTCGAGGAAGATCTTCACGAAGTCCGGCCGGTGGTGCTCGCTGCGGTACTGCCCGGCGACCTCCAGCAGCGGCGCGCCGATCGGGTCGAAACCGAAGATCGGGTCGTTGATCAGCAGCGACGACACGACCCACGCGCGCAGTTCGCCCGCGTCGTCGAGGGATTTCAGCGCGCCCAGGATGTCCGCGGAGACACCGGCGTCCTGGAACGCGGTGACGCCGTACGAATGCAGGGTGCCGATCCCGTGCCGCGACGCCGCGACGTGCTGCTCCGCGGTGAGTGTCCGGGTCTCGCTGAGCGCCCGCTCGACGGGGACACCCGCCGCCTCGAGCAGGACGCCGACGGGTTCACCGGTCGAAGGGTCGCGGACGATCTCCCCGCCCGCCGGATCGGGCGTCGAAGCGGTGACGCCCGCCAGCTCCAGTGCCCGGCTGCTCACCCAGCGGTTGTGCCTGCTGTCGTCGGAGAGCATGACCGGTCGTCCGCCCGCGGCCTCGTCGAGCGCGAGGCGGGCCGAAGACCGCGAGAGGGTGCTGACCAGGGTGGACGCCCAGGCGCCGCCGACCACCCACTCGTCCGGGCCGAGTCCGGCCGCGCGCGAGCGGACCGCCGCGAGGATGTCGTCCAGGCCCGCGTCGAGGCCGAAGTTCAGCTCGAACAGGGCCGAGCGCCCGGCGAGGGCGTGATGGTTGTGCACGTCGACCAGACCGGGCATCACGAACGCGCCGTCGAGGTCGACGACCTCGGTGTTCGGTCCGCGTTCGATGTCCTCCAGGGACAGCACCCGGCCGTCCTTGATCGCCAGTGACGACGCCCAGGGCCGGGCACCGTCCACTGTGTACACCTTGGCGTTGGTGAGGATGAGGTCGGCGGTCAAGGCTCAGCTCCCGGCTGGGTCGTAAGCCTCGGGGTGCACGGTGGTGCTCAGCAGCTTGCCGTGCGCGCCGAAGGTGAAGTGGGTGGGCGTGTTCCCGGTGGCGTCCAGTCCGAAAAGGACACCGTGCGAGCGCAGCCGTTTCGCGTCGCGGTGATCGGCGACGGTCACGGAGGCGCACGGGATCACCTTCTCGCGCCAGGCGAAGACGTAGATCCCGGGCCGCAGTTCGTAGACCGAGTTCTCGTCGGTGTCGGCGAGCCCCTTCTCGGGCCCGGCCAGGCACTGCCAGGTGTACCAGTGCGGGCTGAGGTACACGTGCTCGTAGGCGTGCGCGGTGCTGTACACCCACAGCACCCGGCGCCCGACCAGCGACGTCGTCGGGGCGAGCGATTCCCCACTGGGCTCGATGCCGCCGATGGTGGCGGCCAGGAAGGTCTGCGTGACCCGGGGCGCGGTGTCACCGATCTTGCTCAGCACGAGGAGCGCGCGGCCGCGGCGCAGGTCGAGCAGCAGGGTGAACGCCTCTTCCTGCCGCGCCTGCGGGTGGAACTGGACGTAGTACAGGTCGTCGTCGACCAGGAACGTCTCGCAGCGGTCGGTGCCGGTGCCGTGGTAGGTCCACTCGATCCGGGTACCGGAGAAGCCCGCGGTGAACCTGGTGCCGTCTTCGCAGGCGAGTTCGAAGGTGCGGCCGTGCAGGTCGCCGACCGTGGGGGCCTTGTTCGCGTCGAAACCGGGGGCGAGGCCGTCCAGCGGCAGCCAGGTGGACGTATCGGACAGGGTCAGTTCGGGCATCGGGAATTCCTAGTGATCGTGGGCGGAACAGTGGTCGTCAGCGGCACCGGAAGGCAGGTCGAGGGCCGGATTTCGGTCCAGGAAGCCGTAAGGACGCAGGGTGAAGCCGGAGTAGTCGACTGGCATGACCGGCCAGTCCTCCGGGCGCGGGATGTGGGTCGGGCCGAAGACGTGCCACAGCACGAGGTCGGTGTCGGTGAGGTCCCGGTCGGCGGCGGTCCAGGCAGGCAGGCCCGCCCCGCCCGGATGCGCGTTCGGCCGGTCGCCCGCCGGGAAACGCTCGTCCGCGCGGTACGGCGTCGCCCACAGGTGACGGGTGGCGAAGGTCGCCCGCTGGTGGACACTCGATTCCGGCTGCGCCATCAGCGTCGCGGACGGCCGGGGCACGAGCTGGTACGCGGTGGGGGTGCCGAGCCGGTTGGTCCGCTCCGAGCTGCGGATCTCCCAGACGCGTGCCTTGGCCGGATCCGCGTGGCGCTGCGCCTCCCGTTCGGTCCGCAGCGGGGTTTCCTTCCAGGTGAAGGCGTTCCCGTACGGGTTCTGCTCGCCCATCGGCACCCGCTCTACGTCGATCTCGACGAGCGAGTTGCGTTCGCCGTCGATCGCCACGTCCAGCCGCGCGCAGAACAGGTGCTGGTGCACCGGCGCGAACAGGCCGGGAGCTATCTCGTTGGCGTGCGGGTGTTTCGTGCCGGAGTGCGCGGCGCCGGCGAACACGATCCCGGTGGCCTTCGCCTCCAGTTCGACGGTGCCGTCGAGGTAGAGGTACCAGAAGAAGCCGTAGTCGTAGTTGCCGATGGTGGAGATGGACGAGATCACCAGCCGCCGCGAGCGGCGGACCTCGGCGCGGCCGTCGAGATCCGTGTGTTTCCACAGGATCCCGTAGTCCTCTTCGTGCATGCAGATCGCGCGCGGGATCTCGACCGGGTGGCCGTGGTCGTCGGCGACGAACGCGGGGAAGTAGTGGATGACGCCGAGGCAGTCGCAGCCGAGCCGCAGGTCGTTGCCGTTCTTGCCGAGCAGGTACTCGCCCGCGTCGAAGTAGCTGATCCAGAACCGGCCGGGCGCGGTGTCGCCGTAGGGCACCACCATCTCCGGTACCGACGCGCGGTGCAGCACCGACCGGTCCTGGAAGCTGATTTCGTGCAGCGTCAGGCCCTCGCGGGCGTTGAAGCCGACGCGGAGTTTCCAGCCCTCCCAGGTGACCTCGTGGCCGTCGACGGTGAAACTCGGGCCCTCGGGCTGGGTGATCTCGATCGGCTTGAGGGTGGTGCGGGCCGGGACGCCGCCGTAGCGGCCGTGCTCCGGCGGGACGGGCACGTCGCCCTCGTCCTCGACGCGGAGCACGCGCTGCTCGGTGAGGTTGATGTGCACGATCAGGCCCTCGACCGGGTGCGCCCACGGGCTGTCGGACTCGTCGTCGCGCAGGAAGGTCAGTGAGCGGATGACCCGGCCGGTTTCGTCAGGCCTGCCGAAGAAGCCGGGCGCCAGGGGAGCGCAGAAGGCGTGCTCGATCCGGTCGGCGAGCCCGCGCCGCTCCATCGCGGCCTGCCATTCCGGCGACGCCTTGGTGATCGACGCGGCGAGGTCGTACTCCTCGAACAGGTACGCGGGCTGACCGTCGCCGCAGTCCTCGGACGAGACCAGCGCGCTCTTGGCCAGCGAGACGACGACGTCGCGGGCCTGCCCGGTCGCGGTGTCCAGGAGCGTGTACTGGACGCGCCGATCGGCACCGGCGTCGGCTTTGTCCGGCTCGACCGGCAGTACCGCCGGGAACCGCGTGGTCGCGGTGAGCAGGCCCTCGGCGGCCAGGATCTCGCGGCCTGCGGAGAGTTCGTCGGCGGTCAGCGGGTCGAGCGGATGCGGCCTGGTCATGCTTCGCAGTCTTGCCGGTCCGCCCCCGGCTGAAAAGACCGCGCGGCCGTCGTGCGGCTGCGGACAAGAAGGATGCACTGACGGCCAACCTCCGCGAGCGGCCCGGACCGCAGGATGGCGCCATGCGACTGGATCTCGCGGGCAAGGCCGTGCTGGTGACCGGCGCGGCGTCCGGTATCGGCCTTGCCTGCGTCCAGGCGTTCCTGACCGAAGGCGCGCGGGTCGGCGTCCTCGACCGGGCCCCCGTGCCCACCCTGGCCGACGGCCTCCTGGCGGTCCACGCCGACGTCACCGACGAGCGGTCGGTGGCCGCCGCGGTCGACGCCGTGGCCACCCGGTTCGGCGGGATCGACGTCGTCGTCGGCTGTGCCGGGATCTCCGGCCCAGTGGGGACACCGGTCGCCGAAACCTTGGCGGCGGACTTCACCGAACTGATGGCGGTCAACGTCACCGGCCAGTTCCTGCTGGTCAAACACGCCGCGCCGTGGCTCACCGCGTCGAACGGCTCGGTCGTCCTGCTGGCCAGCGACTCGGCGTTCACGAGCGCGCCCGGCATGGTTCCCTACTGCGCTTCGAAGGGAGCCGTGGTCGCGATGACCAGGGCGCTCGCGGTGGATCTCCCCGGCGTCCGGGTGAACTGCGTCTGCCCGTCGGTGGTGGACACCCCGATGGCGCGCGGTGATCTAGGCGAGGCGCTCGACGATCCCGCGTTCCCGGTGCAAGCTCCTGAAGACGTCGCCGACCAGGTGCTCTATCTCGCGTCCGCGCGTTCGCGGACGGTCAACGGCCAGGCCGTGCTCGCCGACTTCGGCGTCTCGGCCCGTTCGGGTTTTCCCGCTTAGAAAGGACTCACGCGAGTGAAGAAGGTTGTCGCGATCACGGGTGGCGGTACCGGTATCGGCGCGGCGGTCGCCCGCCGGTACGCCGACGAGGGTGCCCAGGTAGTGGTGCTCGGACGGCGGCGCGAACCGCTGGAGAAGGTGGCGGCCGAAACCGGCGCGTACGTCGTCACCTGTGACGCCAGCGAACGCGAAGCCACCGAGAACGCCGTGGCGGAGATCGTCGGCAAGTTCGGCAGGCTGGACGTCGTGGTGGCCAACGCGGGCGGGCACGGCCTGTCTTCGGTGGTCGACACCGGTGACGAGGAATGGGAACTGGCCCTGCGCTCGAACCTGTCCAGCGCCTTCGTGTTCTGCCGGGCGGCGCTGCCCTCGCTGGTCGAAACCGGTGGGCAGGTGGTCATCGTGTCGTCGCTGGCCGGACTGTTCGCCGGGCCGAACGTCGCCGGGTACACCGTCGCGAAGCACGCCCTGATCGGGCTGACCCGCTCGATCGCCCGCGACTACGGGCCGAAGGGCGTCCGCGCGAACGCCGTCTGCCCCGGGTGGGTGCGCACCCCGATGGCGGACGGCGAGATGGACCAGTTCGCCGAGGCCGCGGGCTTCACCGGCGGGCATGCCGAGGGCTATCGCCGCGTCACCGCCGAAGTCCCGTTGCGCCGTCCCGCCGAGCCGGAGGAGATCGCGTCGATCGTGCGGTTCCTGGGCTCTTCGGAGTCGTCGTACATCACCGGTGCGGTGATCGTGGCCGACGGCGGTGCGCACGTGGTCGATCTGCCGACGCTGGCCTTCGAACGGGCAGGCATGGGCTCTTAGCCGTTAGGTGGGTCTGGTTGGTCGCGGGGTCGTTCCAACGACGCTTGCTCACTCACGACCCCCCTCGCGCATGCCTCCGCCGAGATTGCGAAAGCCTCTTTCGCAACCTTCAACGATATGAACGAGGCTTTCGCAACACGGTCGGTCTCCCGCAAGTCCGCGAAGGCCTCCTTCCCTACTCTCAAGGTAGGCAAGGAGGCCTTCACTACGCCGCCGATGCGGTCCCGGCCGGAACTCGAAGCCTGAGCGTGTCGCGAAAGCCACTTTCGCGACGTCTGATGTCCCCAAAGTGGCTTTCGCGACGTGGCCGGTGATGGGGTGCCCCAGCGCGTGAAGGCCCCCTTCCTTCGGCTCAGCCGAGGGAAGGGGGCCTTCACGCGCTT
>NZ_JBVILA010000017.1:27830-149833 GCF_055580625.1 Amycolatopsis sp. NPDC031561
CTCGATTTTTTGGTGGTTGGGTGGTGCGGCCCCCCCCCCCCCCCCCCCCCCCCCCCCCCCCACCACCCCCACCCCCCCCCCCCCCCCCCCCCGCTTCCGTGACTCAGGATTCACCCAGGTAGGCCGAGTGCAGGGTGCCGGGGGAGTCCAGCAGGCCCTGCGCGGAACCCGCATAGGTGACGCGTCCCGAAGAGACCACCAGCGCGTCGCTCGCCACGCCGAGGGCGAGGTGCGTGAACTGCTCGACGAGCAGGATCGCGGCACCCTCCTCGGCGAACCGTGTCACCATCGGCAGCAGCCGCGTGAACACCACCGGTGCGAGGCCGAGCGACATCTCGTCGATCAGCAGGAACGACGGCCGCGCGGCGAAAGCGCGGGCCAGCACCACCATCTGCTGCTCGCCACCGCTCAGCAGCGCCGCCGGTGAGTCCCGGCGTTTCTCCAGTTCGGGGAACAACTCGAACAGTTCATCGGCCCGCGCGCGGGTGCGTGCGGTGAGCATCAGGTTCTCCAGCACGGTCAGGCCGCCGAACACCGCGCGACCCTGCTCGATATGCGCCAGACCCCGCCGCGCGCGGTTGACCCGCGACTGCTTGGTGATCTCGTCCGGTCCGATGTGGACGGTCCCCGCCGAGGCGGGCACGACACCGGAGACGGCCTCCAGCAGGCTGGTCTTCCCGGCGCCGTTCGGCCCGACGAGCGCGGTGATCCGGCCCGGTTCGAGGGTGAGGTCGACGTCCCGGATCACCGGACCCGCGCCGCGGGTGACGGTCAGCCCCGCTATCCGCAATGCGTTCACAGCAGCTCCGTTTCACCCATGTACGCCTTGAGCACGGCTGGATCGGCTAGCACTTCGGCCTGGGGGCCAGACGCCAGCACGCGGCCGAAGTCGAGGACGGTGATCGTGTCGCAGACCGAGCGCACCAGATCGAGGTCGTGCTCGATGAGCAGCACGGACACCCCGAACCGCGCGGGAACCTGCCTCAGCCGCTCCCCGAACGCGACGTGCTCTTCGTGCGGGAGGCCCGCGGCCGGCTCGTCGAGCAGCAGAACCCGGGGCCGCGCCAGCAGATGCCCGACGACCTCGACCAGCCTCCGGGCGCCGACGTCCACTTGCGACAGTGGCGTGCGGGCGGCCGGACAGCCGAAGAAGCCCAGGGCGTCGCCGATCTCGTCGGCGGTGAGCCGTCGCCTGGCGAGGAACTTGACGTACGCCCCGACCGTCAGCCCCGGCGGGACCCGGTCCTGCTGGAACGTCCGCCGCAGGCCGGCACGGGCCCGGTTCGACGGCGACCCGGTCAGCGGCTTGCCGCCCAGTTCCACCGAGCCGTCGGCGTTCGGCAGGAACCCGCTGATCGCGTCGACCAGCGTCGACTTGCCCGCGCCGTTGGGACCGATCACGCCGAGCACCCCGTGTTCCGGGACGGCTATGTCCACTGAGGACAGTGCGGCCACGTGCCCGAAGTTCACGCTCAGCCCGCGCACGGTGAGCATCGGCGGGCCAGGCGCCTTGGACTCGACGTCCACGGTCTCGGCGGCGAGATCGAGTTTCGCCGGTTCCTTCTTGGACCGTCGGTACCAGACCTGCCGCACCGTGCTGCCCAGGTTCCCGCCACTGGCCAGCGCCTGGACACCGAGCACACCGAACACCACGAAGCCCCAGTCCTGCGGGATTCCCCAGCGTTTCAGCAGTTCCGGCACGCCGACCCACAGGACCGCGCCGAACACGGCCATGTCGATCAGATGCGCGCCCGACATGATCGCCAGCACGTACAGCGCCAGCGACTGGATCGCGGTGAAACTGGCCGGAAAGGCCAGCCCGACCTGCCCGGTGAGCAGGCCACCGCTGATCCCGCCGAGGGTCGCGCTCACCGCGAACGCGGTCAGCTTCGACGTCCGCACGCTCGTTCCCGCGGCCGCCGTCCCGCGCTCGGAGAACGCCACCGCCTGCCAGGCGCTGCCCCAGCGCCCGCGGCGGAGGAAGTACACGGCCAGGCAGCACAGCACCAGCACCACGACGGCGAGCTGGAAGTAGGACCGGTCGTCGGAGAAGGCGTCCGGCCGTTCCACCGAAATCCCGCCGGAGACACCGGGGAACTGGAGCTGGACCAGGGCGAGGTCGGCCGCGGCGGCGAGCCCCAGCGTGACGACGGCGAGGTTGATCCCGCGCAGCCGCAGCGCCGGGAGCCCGACGAGCACCCCGACCACACCGGCGGCGAGACCGCCGAGCAGCAGCCAGGTGAGGAACCCGCCGGGTGCCTGCGCCTCGTTCAGCGCGGACACCGTCCAGGCGCCGACGGCGCCGAAGGTCAGCTGGCACAGCGAGATCATCCCCGCGCTGCCGGTGACCACGCCCAGACCGAGCAACGAGATCCCGGCGACGACGGCGCTCATGCCCAGATAGACGAAGTACCCGTCGAGCCCGACGCTCAGGCCGTAGCCCACCGCGATCGCCACCAAGGCGACCACGAACGGGAAACCGGTGCGTACCCCGCGCTGTTCAGCGAGCCGCATCCCACACCTCCTTGCGCTGCGACCAGAGCAGCAGCGCGACGATCACTGCGAACGGCAGGAAATACCGCACCACCGAAAGGCCGTCGACCTGCGCGGCCGCGCCCTGGATCAGGCCGAGGCCCAGCCCGCCCGCGACAGCGAGGTCGAGACGGCGGAACCCGCCGAGCAGGGCCGCCGCGGACGCCGGGACCACCAGCATCGCCAGCGACGTCGCGTCGTTCGACTGCGACGGCGCGACGATCGAGATGACCAGCGTGCTGACCACGCCGGTGACCGCCCAGACCGCGATGCTGAGCCGTTTCGCCGGGATGCCCAGCAACTCCGCCGTCGTCGGGCGTTCGGACAGTGCCCTGAGCTGGACCCCTGCCGAGGTCCGGCTCAGGACGATCTTGCTGGCCACCGCCACCAGCACCGCCAGCGCGACGGTGACCACGGTGACCTGGCTGATCACCACCCCGCCGACGGTGAGCGCCGGGCCGTCCAGGATCGGGTGGAACGGCTGCGGTTTGTTGCCGAACAGGATGAACGACAACGAGATCAGCAGGAGCAGCACGGCCACGGTGACCGCCGAGCGGGTGCCGGTGTCCGCCTCGGCGAGCCAGGTGGACACGATCCAGCCGAGCAGTGCGCTGAGCAGCCCGCCGAGCAGGATCCCCGCGATGGTGGCGAGCCACATCGGCAGTCCCCAGTCGACGGACAGGAACACCGCCACGTAGCAGCCGAACATCCCGGTGGCCGACTGGGCGAAGTTCACCACCCGTACCAACCGCGACATCAGCGTCAGGCACACCGCCAACACCGCGTACAGTCCGCCGGCGGCCAGGCCGGCCAGCGCTCCCTGCAGCATCGTTTCCTCCAGTTACTTCTTGGGAATCCGCAGCCAGTCGTTCGCCACGAGCTCCCATTTGCCGGTGCCGGAGGCGAGCTTGATCGGCCAGCCAGCGGTGTTGTCGTGGTGCGTCTGGCCCGGTCCGAAGACATACGGCGTGCCGACCATCGGATCGGTGATCGGCTTCATCTCGCGCAGCGCCTTGGTCACCGACTCGCGGGTGACGTCGCCACTGATCCCGCGGACGACTTCGAGGAAGTACTTCGCCGCCAGGTAACCGCCCTGGCTGAACGACGTCAGCGGGATGTTGTTCTTGGTCATCAGGTCGTGCCAGTCCTTGTTCTGCGGGCTGGCCGTGTCGGTGAACGGGTAGAACTCGGCGGGCACGTACACCCCGGCGCCCGCGTTGGTGACGGCCTTGGCGTAGTTCTCGCTGTAGACACTGGTCAGCAGCAGCCAGGTGACGTCGTTCCAGCCCTGTGCGGCGGCGGCCTTGAGTTGCCCGATGGAGTCCGGCTCGACCGGGTTCACCGTGATCGCCTTGCACCCGGCGTTGCGGGCCTTGACGATGTAGGAGGTGTAGTCGGAACCGCCGTAGGGCACGGTCGCGTCGAGGTACTTGAGCTTCTTGCCGGTGATGGCCGACCACTCGTCGATCGCCGCCTGGTACGAGGGCAGCGTGTTGCCCGCGATCTCCAGCAACGCGCAGATGTCGTTCAGCTTCAGCGTTTCGGAGCCGTAGAGCAGCGTCAGCGTCATGTCGTGGTACGGGCCGACGTTGGCCGGGGCGATGTTGGGGCTGGAGAAGCACGCCGGGTCCACGCCGATGCCCTGGATGGACAGGATCTTCTGCTGTTCGTAGTACTTGTTGTTGATCTCGCACTCGATGAGGCTGGACGAGCCGACCAGCGCGACAGCCTCGTCACGGCCGACGACCTCGCGGGCCGCGGCCGCGGCGGCCGCCGGGTCACCCTTGTCGTCGAGCGCCTTGTACTCGATCTGTCTTCCGTTCACGCCGCCGCTCGCGTTGGCCGCGTCGAAGACCGCCTTGGCCGCCTGGGAGGCTTCGGGGAAGGTGGCCGCGCCGCTCAGCGCGTTGACCGAGCCGACCTTGATCGGGCCGCTGGCACCGCTTTCGGCCCCGGCGCAGCCCGCAGTGGTGAACAGTACAGCCGCGAGCAGGACTGCGGCGGCTGCGACGAGGCGCCGCGCGGGCTTCACCGGTTCTCCGCGGCGTTCACGACGGGAACGGAGTCGACGATCTGCTCGAACGACACGACCTTGCCGCCGTCGAACTTCCACACGTGCGCGACCCTGGCGGTGAACGAGCGACCGGTCTCGCGGTGCTTGCCCTGGTAGGTGCCGATGCCGATCACCGTGTCACCCGCGTCGGCGAGCTCGCCGAGGGCGAAACCGTAGCCGTCCCAGTCACGGGCGATCGCGCCGAAGACGTTGTCCCGCACCGCTTCCGGACCGGTGTAGGTACCGGCGTAGGGGAACCCGGCCGCCTCCGTCCAGGTGGTCTCGGGACCGAGCGGGGCCAGCATGCCCGCCAGGTCGCCTCGGTCGCTCGCGGCGTAGTGCGCGGCGATGATGTCTGAATTGGACACTTGAAGCTCCTTAGACCGGTTGCGCGTCGGGATAGGCGACGGCGCCGAGTGGGTAGATGTGCCCGCCCGCGCGGGAGTGTTCGGACCGGCCGGCGCCGGTGATGCCGAGGAAGACGCCGGTGGTCTTGAGCGCGTAGCCGAGGTCGTGCAGCCACACACTGGCCACGGCGATGCGGAATTCGCGGAAGCAGAACAGGTAGAGCCCGTCCTGGAACTTCCACACCGTCGACAGGTCCATGTCACCGTGGCCGCGCTGCACGCCTTCGAGGCATTGCCAGGCATAGCGTTGCGAGGACACGTACACGTGCTCGTAGAGGTGTTCCGGGCTGTAGCGGTAGATGTTGCGCTTGCCGATCAGGTCGCGCGACGGCCCCGGCCGCTCGCCGGTCGGCGTGCCCGCGTCGGTGGTGCCGGACCAGAACGTCTGGGAGACACGGGGAACACCCTCGACGTCTTCGGTGCCGATCACCGAACGCACGGCGAGCGCGCGATGTGTCGTCGTGGAGAAGACGACGGTGAGTGCTTCACCTTCGACGCTGGCGTGGGGGAGATTAACGAAGAAAACGTCCTCCCGGGCGGCGACCGCGTCGTACGGATCCTTGATGCCGTTGCAGGTGACGGTTTCCGCGTCCTCGAACCGCAGCGCGAGCGCCGTCCCGTCGTCGAGGGTGACGGTGAGCTCGCGTCCGGACAGGTCCGCGTTCGGCAGGCGATAGGTGGCTATTCCGGCGGCGAACTCGTCATAGGTGCGCCACTGTTCCTCGGGTGCTTCGGGCATGCGGTCATCGTCGAGGCGACCGCCCTGGCGGGGCCAGCTGTCACGCGCTGGGCGGCAACAACCGATCGCTCACGGTCAAGCCGCGGCGCAGTTCGCTCGGCGAGCAGCCGAATTCCGTCTTGAACACCCGGCTGAAATGCGGTGCGTCGACGAAACCCCACTTCGCCGCGATGGCGGCGACGGGCCGTGAAGCGTGCACGGGGTCCAGTAATTCGCGGCGGCAGTGTTCGAGACGCCGGGTGCGGATCCAGCCCGAGACGGTCGTGCCCTGTTCGTGGAAGAGGCCGTGCAGATGCCGGGTGGAGATGTAGTGCTCGGCGGCGATCTGCGCCGGGCCGAGGTCGGTGGAGGAGAGGTTCGTGTCGATGAAGGCGAGGACGCGGCGCATCAGTTCGTGGTGCGGTCCGGCCGTCGCGCGGGCGAGGTCGAGCTCGCTCGCGAACAGCGTGGCGAGCAGATCGACCGCCGTATGCGCGAGCCGGACGCCCGCCGGGCCGCCGAGCTGGTCGAGGTTGCTGCCGAGCTGTGCGAGGAAGGGCACCACGACGTTGCCCATGCCCCGCTTGCCGGACATCGGGACCGCGGTCAGCTGGCCGACCAGGTCCCGGGGGAGATCGATGAGGCGCTGCGGGAACATCACCACCAGCGTGCGGAAATCCTCTTCGAACGCCAGGGAATACGGTCGGTGCGTGTCGTACAACGCCACGTCACCGGGGCGCAGCATCGCCTCGCGGTTGTCCTGCACCAGCAGCCCGGTCCCGGACAGGATCAGGCTCAGCTTGTAGTAGTGCCTGTCCGCCCTGGCGATGAGCTCGGGCGTCCGCTCGACCACGTGCGCGGACGCGGTCACCTCGGTCAGCCGGACGTCGTCGGCGCCGCACGAGCGGATGCGGCCGCGGAAGTGGTCACGGTGCTCGCTCGTCACGTGCAGCGGCACGAAGGAGTGCGACACCACCGTGCGGAAATCAGTGAAATCTCGCGCGACCATGGTCGTGGTCGGGTCGGCGGTGGCGGTGGTCACGAGGTCACCTCGCAGCATCGGGGGGTGAATTTCATATACGATAAGCGATACGATGCTGCCGGGCAATGATCGCCGCGAGGTCAGTCGGCGAGGCGGAACAGGAGGGTCCTCGGGTCGACGTCGACGGGTACCACCTTGCCCGCTTCGTAGCGGCCGACCTCCTCGGTGAGCACCCGTGCGCTGAACGGAGTCACCCCGGGACCGGTGACGACGAGATCGACGTCGTCCGCCGGAGTGCTCACCTCGCCGACCCAGATCCGCTTGCTGGAAACGACTTCGGCGGTCGCGCGGACGCCCGTCCTGTCGAGCGCGCGGTGGGCCTCGCGGGCCTTGGCGTTCTGCCAGAGCTGAGAGCCGACGGTCGCCAGGCCGCCGATCGTGAACACGATGCCCATGGCGAGGACGACCAGGCCGTCGTCGTCGCCGGGCGCGAAATGGGTACTGATCCACAGCAGGGCCGGGCCGATCAGGGCCAGCACGGTCATGAAGAAGCCCATCAGGCACCCGAACCCGGTGAAGACGGGCAACTCCGGCGCTTCCTTGCCTTCGCGGTCCGTCGTCACCGGCGAGACGTTACTGACCGGTTTTCCCGGCCGGTCCGGTAAAAATCCCCGCTTGGCGGGTCAGACGGTGAGGACGAGCTTGCCCCGGAGGTGCCCGCCGTCGAGCAGCCGGTGCGCGTCGGCGACGCGCTCGAACGGGAACGTCTCCTGCACATGGACCCGGAGCCTGCCCTGCTCGGCGAGTTCGACGAGACCTCGCAGGGCGACCGGATCGGGGTCGACCGCGACGCCGCTGAAGTGCACACCGGCCGCCTCGTACCGGGCGGCGAGTGCGGAATCCTCCTCGGCGACCGCCGTCACCAAGTGACCACCCGGGCGGAGCACGTCGAGCGACCGCTCGGCGGTGTCGCCGCCGATCGTGTCGAACACGACGTCGATGTTGCGGACCGCCTCGGCGAAGTCGACCGCCGTGTAGTCGATCACCTCGTCGGCGCCGAACTGCTCGACGAACTCCCGCTTGCTTCCACTGGCGGTCGTGATCACCTGCGCGCCGAGTGCTTTCGCGATCTGGATCGCGACGTGACCGACCCCGCCACCACCGCCGTGGATCAAGACGCGGTCGCCCTCTTTCACTTCGGCGAGGTCGACGAGGCCCTGCCACGCCGTCAGCCCGACGACCGGCAGCGCCGACGCCTCGACGTGCGAGAGCGACGCCGGCTTGCGTGCCAGGTGCAAGGCCGGCGCCGACACGACTTCGGCGTACGCGTTGGCCGCCCTCGGGAACAGCGGCATTCCGAACACTTCGTCGCCGGGCCTGAACCGCCAGGTTTGCGGCGCCTCGTCGACCACGCCGCTGATGTCCCAGCCGAGGACGAACGGAGGCTCGCCGAGCAGAGGGAATTCGCCGGCGCGCAAGCGCGCCTCCAGCGGGTTCAGCCCGATCGCCTTGACCCGGACGAGAACCTCGGTCGGAAGTGGCCGGGGCTCGGGCACGTCCACGAAGGTGAGCACTTCGGGACCGCCGATTTTCTGCTGGGTGATGACTCGCATGACTCCAAACTAGGTTTCCGATAGGAACCCGCAGGTACCTTTGACGCCGTGAGCGCTTTCGGTTCCGGTGGTCTCTTCCTCGCCGACTGTCCGGCACGTCTGGCGGTCGAAGTGATCGCCGACAAGTGGACGGTGGTCGTGCTCGCCGGACTCAGCGAGGGGCCGGTGCGCCACGGCGAGCTGATCGACCTGATCGGCGGCATCTCCCGCAAGGTGCTCACCCAGACGCTTCGACGGCTCGAAGCGCACGGACTCGTCCGCCGTCACGCGTATGCCGAGGCGCCGCCCCGCGTCGAGTACGAGCTCACCTCTCTCGGCGCGACGCTGATCGACCCGATCCACATCCTGACCGAGTGGGCGAGGGCGAACGGCGACGCCGTGCTCGAAGCGCTCGACGCCGATCCCGGGAGCCTTCGTCATTGAGGGGAAGGGCAACCATGTCCTGTTTCGCGGTCGGGTCGGATCTGGACTGGCCGACGAGAGTCGACCCGCACTCCGGCTGTTCACATGAGCCAGCTCCGGTCGGGCAAATGGTCGATTGATGCCCATGTGTGCGCTTCGTAGCCGGGGTCGTGAGTGGCAAATACGGGTTCTGGTGGACCCGTATTTGCCTACCCACTGGATCCTGGGTGAGCGGGGAGGATTCGGGACGTTCAACGTCTCAAATCTTCCCCGCTCGGCTGCCGTCCGCGGGGGTCGCGAGGTGGCACGGTCTTGACCTTGACGATGAAGGAATCGGGACACTCGACGTCCCAATTCCTTCATCGTCAACTTCGGCACCCGCTGAGTCGCGATCCCGTGGTGGTCAGGTGGCCGCGTGAACCGAGTGTGGAGGATTCAGGACGGTGACCGTCCCAAATCCTCCACACACGAACCCGCCGCAGTGAGATCCCGGTGTCATCAAGCTCCGAGGCCGGAGCGACCCCTCGACTACCGCACCCCACCTTCACCCTGGTCACACGTAGGTAGGCAATACCAGTCCACTCTGACCCGAAACGCCACTCACGACCAACCCGACCCATAGGTCTGAATCTTTAGTCCAGGCCAGGAATGGCGTCACCTGGGACAACACACCCGCTCCGCGACTGACACCGAAAAGGGCACGAGCGCGAAGACGCTGGCCGAACTGCTGACGAGGCGGGACACCGATGTCGCGGCTTACGCGCGGGAACTGGCCGACCTGTTCGAACGCGCCGTGAGCCGTCCGGGTAGCGAGGCGAGCAGTTCGTAAGACCGGCGGCGGTCGGCGTGGTGGAACAGCGGAGTGGTCACCATGATTTCCGCGCGATCATCGGCGGTGTAAGGAAATGCTGCGGCTTCCTCGGGGCTGGGCAACCGGATACGGTTGCCGCGAAGTCGGCTGAGCACCTTCAGGCGCGTGGATCCGGCGAGCCATTCGGCTCGTTCGTCGTCTTCGGCGGCGATGACCGACACGCTCACCAGGTCGGCCTCGATCGGCGCGCTCGGTGCCAGGTGATGCGCGAAGGCGTAGGGGATTCCTCGTGCGGCGGCGAGCGCGGCGCTGTCGGCCGAGCAGCCAGAGTTCCGGGATGTTGCCGCCGAGGACAGGGACCGCCTTCACTTCGGCGTCCTCGGGCGGGTTCAGGAATCCCCGGAGTTCGTCGAGCTGCTCGCCGAAATCCTTTGTCCTTTGTGGACTCAAGGCCGCCGAACTGCTCGGCCACCACGAGCGGTGCGTGATTCGGCAGGAGGACCCCGCCCGCGCCGAGCCGGAGCCGTCGCGTGGCGTTCGCGAGGTGGGCGATGAGAGAGGTGTCCAGGACCGAGAGAGCCGGGTGCGTTGCGAGGGGCGCGGCGGAGGCCATTCGGTACTTTCTCGTGAGTGGTAAGGACGGTTCTAACCGTCCTTACCACTCACGAGAGGGTCGCGGGAAGGGTTTCGAAGCCGCGCAGGATCCTGGTCTGCCGCCGCCGCGCCCCGTTCAGGAGCCGCAGGTCGGGGAAGCGCTCGAAGATCGACCGCAGCCCGATCTCGCCTTCCATCCTCGCCAGCGAAGCGCCGAGGCAATAGTGTCGCCCGGCGCCGAAGGACACGTGGTCCCGCGCGTTCGCCCGCGTGACGTCGAAGGTGGACGGGGCGTCGAAGATCTCCGGATCGCGGTTCGCGCCCGCGAGCACGGTGCTGACGATCGCCCCGCGGCCGATGGGCTTTCCGCCGATCTCGGTGTCGCGGGCGCTCAGCCTGCCGGTGAGCAGGACGGGCGGGTCGTAGCGGAGGATCTCGTCGGTCGCGTTACTCCACAACTCCGGGTTCCCGCGCAGTTTCCCCAGCTGATCCGGATGCCGGGTGAGCAGGGCGATGCCGTTGCCGAGGAGGTTGACGGTCGTCTCGAACCCGGCCGCCAGCACCAGTCCCGCGGTGGCCTTGAGTTCCCGCTCGGTCAGGCCGACGCCGTCCTCGCGGGCGGCGATCAGCTTGCTGAGCAGGTTGTCGCCGGGGTTCGCCCGCAGTTTCTCCAGGTGCAGGGTGAGCCACGAGTCGAATTCGGCCAGCGTGGCTTCGACCGTCCGGAAGGTCTTCCATGGCAGCCCGAGGTCGAGGCTCGGGGCCGCGGCGCCGCCCAGCGCGAGCACCTTGTCCCGTTCTTCGGGCGGGACACCGAGGATCTGGCTGATGACGGTGACCGGCAGGAGCCCGCAGTACTGCTCGACGAGGTCGACGGGGCCATCCGGGTCGAGGCCGTCGAGCAGTTCGTCGGCGATGGCCTGCGTGCGGTGCCGCAGCTGCTCGACCGCGCGGGCGGTGAAGACGCGCGTGACGAGTTTCCGGTAGCGCGTGTGGTCGGGCGGCTCGCTGGCGAGCAGCGACGGCGGTTCGATCGGATGGATCAGCCCGGACGCCGACCAGGCGACGAGCCGGTTGAGCAGCGGGTTGTCCGGAACGAACCGGACGGTCTTGAACGCGTCGCTGGTGAGGATTTCCTTGCAGGCCGAATGCCGCGTGGTCACGTGCCCGACCCGGGTGGTGGCGATGGCGCCGTGCGAGCGGATCTCGTCGAACAGCCCGGTCAGGTCCGTTCCGCCGCTCGCCTCGACCGACAGCCTGCCCTGGAGATCGCCCCGGCGCGCCGCGGCCCGCAGGGCCACCCGGGGGATCGCGTGGCCGATGCTCCAGCGGGTGACCGGTTTGGCTATCTCCTCCGCCCGGCGCCGGAGGTTCCGGGCGGGAGCGGTCTTGAGTGCGAACATCAGGACTCCGTCCGTGCGGGTCCTTCGAAGGTATCGGAACGACGTGTCAGTAGCGAGTGGCTCGACATCTGCGGGCCGGGGTTTCCCTCGGTAATGTTCTGCACTTCCGGCGGGCCGGGGGAGTGCGTGTGGGCGGCTACGGGTTCGACATCGCGCTGGTCGCGGTGCTGGTGGTGGTCAACGCGGTGTTCGCGGGCAGCGAGATGGCGCTGATCTCGTTGCGCGAGGGCCAGTTGCGGGCCTTGGAGCGGGACGGCCGCGCGTCCGCCCGGACGCTGGCGCGGCTGGCGCGCGACCCGAATCGCTTCCTGGCCACGATCCAGATCGGCATCACGCTCGCCGGGTTCCTGGCCTCGGCGACAGCGGCGGTTTCCCTCGCCGAACCCGTGGTGCCACTGCTGGGTTTCCTCGGTGACGCCGCCAGGGCGGTGGCCGTCGCGCTGGTGACCATGATCCTCACCTTCCTGACCCTGGTGCTCGGCGAGCTGGCGCCGAAACGGCTGGCCATGCAGAACGCGCTGCGCTGGGCGTTGCTGGTGGCACGCCCGCTGAGCCTGCTGTCGACGATCTCGAGGCCCGCGGTCTGGGCGCTGAGCGTGTCGACGAACTTCGTCGTGCGCGCGCTGGGCGGACGGGCGGAAGCCGATCCGGACCAAATGTCGCCCGAGGAACTCCGGGAACTGGTCTCGGCGCAACGCGGCCTGAACGCCGAGCAGCGCATGATCATCAACGGCGCACTGGAGATCCACGAACGACGGCTGCGGGAAGTGCTCGTTCCCCGCCGCGCGGTGTTCACGCTCGCGGCGGAGCTGGACCTCGAGTCGGCGCGGCGGCAGCTGGCCGAGTCGGGCCACTCCCGGGCGCCGGTCGCCCGCGGCGGGCATCTGGACGACGTCGTCGGCGTGGTGAGCCTGCGCGATCTGCTCGAAGACCGCGACGATCTCGCCGAAGTGGTCCGGCCCGCCGTGGTGTTCCCCGATTCGTTGCGGGTTTCGGACGCATTGCGCAGCTTCAAGGCCGAGCGGGAGCAGATGGCGCTGGTCGTCGACGAGCACGGCGCCGTCGCGGGCATGGTCACGCTGGAGGACCTGCTGGAGGAGATCGTCGGCGAGATCTACGACGAGACCGACCGTGACGTGCTCGCCGTACGTGACGGCAAGGACGGTTCGCTGGTGCTGCCCGGCACGTTCCCGGTGCACGACCTCGTCGACGTCGGCGTCGAACTGGGCGACGCGCCGCCGGGGGAGTACGCGACGATCGCGGGGCTGATCCTGGTGATCCTGGGCCGGATCCCGGAGAAGCCGGGCGACCGGGTACTGGTCTCCGGCTGGACGGCCGAGGTGCTCGGCGTCGAGCATCACGCGATCACGCGTGTGGCGTTGCATCGAGGAGCGAATGCGGAGCGGTGAGTTGCGCCGGGCGCCTCCGGTTGGCAGCGTGCCCGGTGTCCTACCACGAAGAAAGGTGTCCCGATGCCGGAAGACCAGCCCGATTTGAAGCCTCGTTCACGCGACGTGACCGACGGCCTGGAGCGCGCGGCGGCCCGCGGGATGCTCCGCGCGGTCGGGATGGGCGACGACGACTTCGCCAAACCGCAGATCGGGGTGGCGTCCTCGTGGAACGAGATCACCCCGTGCAACCTGTCGCTGGACAGGCTCGCCAAGGCGGTCAAGAACGGCGTGCACGCGGGCGGGGGCTATCCGCTCGAGTTCGGCACGATCTCGGTGTCCGACGGTATTTCCATGGGGCACGAGGGCATGCACTTCTCGCTGGTTTCGCGCGAGGTGATCGCGGACTCCGTCGAGACGGTGATGATGGCCGAGCGGCTGGACGGCTCCGTGCTGCTGGCGGGGTGCGACAAGTCGCTGCCGGGCATGCTGATGGCCGCGGCCCGGCTCGATCTCGCCTCCGTTTTCCTTTACGCCGGCTCGATCATGCCCGGTCAGGTCGACGGCCAGGACGTCACGATCATCGATGCCTTCGAGGCGGTCGGCGCCTGCCTGGCAGGCAAGATCACCCGTGCCGAAGTGGACCGGATCGAACGCGCGATCTGCCCCGGCGAGGGTGCCTGCGGTGGCATGTACACCGCCAACACGATGGCGTCGGTGGCCGAGGCGCTCGGCATGTCGCTGCCCGGATCGGCCGCCCCGCCCGCCGTCGACAGGCGCCGTGACGGTTTCGCCCACCGGTCGGGGGAGGCCGTCGTCGGCATGCTCCGCCAGGGCATCACCGCGCGGCAGATCATGACCATGGAGGCGTTCGAGAACGCCATCGCCGTCGTGATGGCGCTGGGCGGTTCGACCAACGCCGTCCTGCACCTGCTCGCGATCGCGCGCGAGGCCGAGGTCGATCTGCGCATCGACGACTTCAACCGCATCGGCGACAAGGTCCCGCACCTCGGCGATCTCAAGCCGTTCGGGAAGTACGTGATGAACGACGTCGACAAGGTCGGCGGCATCCCCGTGGTGATGAAGGCGCTGCTCGACGCCGGGCTCATGCACGGCGACGTGCTCACCGTGACCGGCAAGACCATGGCCGAGAACCTCGAGGGCATCGCCCCCGACGGTCTCGACGGCGAGATCATCCGCCCGCTCGACCGCCCGATCCACAAGACCGGCGGGCTGACCATCCTCAAGGGATCGCTGGCACCGGAAGGCGCGGTCGTGAAGTCGGCGGGCTTCGACGAATCGACCTTCACCGGCACCGCGCGGGTGTTCGACGGCGAACGAGCCGCCCTCGACGCGCTCGCCGACGGCCGGATCGTCGCCGGGGACGTCGTCGTCATCCGGTACGAAGGCCCCAAGGGCGGGCCGGGAATGCGCGAGATGCTCGCCATCACCGGCGCGATCAAGGGCGCAGGGCTCGGGAAGGACGTCCTGCTCATCACCGACGGCCGGTTCAGCGGCGGCACGACCGGCCTCTGCGTCGGCCACATCGCGCCGGAAGCCGTCGACGCCGGGCCGATCGCGTTCGTCCGCGACGGGGACCCGATCACGCTCGACGTCGCGAACCGGACCCTCGAAGTCGAGATCGCCGACATCGAGGCACGCCGGGAGGGCTGGGCGCCCAAGCCTCCGGCGTACACGCGCGGAGTGCTCGGCAAGTACGCCAAGGTCGTCCAGAGCGCCGCGCACGGGGCCGTTTGCGAGTAAGCCGACCAAGGAAGGTTCCGTGTTGAATCAAGTCGTGAATCAATAACCGGCATGCGACGGTTCACGACAGTCTTCACGGCCACTCTCGCGGCCCTGCTCTTCGTGACGGGAACGGCTTTCGCGGCGCCGCCCCAGGCGCTGGACTGGTCGGCGCCCTGGCCCGACCGGATCTACGAACCGGCCTTCGACTACGACGGCGACGGTTGCTACCCGACCCCGGGGATCGGCCGTGACGGCACTCTCGCGCCAGGGCTCGCGCTGGGCGGCGACGTCAACGGCCAGTGCCGCGACCTGTCCGATTTGGACAACACCAACGCGTACTCGCGGGTGAAGTGCAACAACGGCTGGTGCGCCTACCTGTACGCGCTCTACTTCGAAAAGGACCAGGCCGCGCTGGGCCCCGGGAGTGCCGGTCACCGGCACGACTGGGAGCACGTCGTCGTGTGGGTGCAAGGCGACTGGGGCAGGTACGTGTCCACGTCGGCCCACGGCAAGTACACGACCAAGCATCGCGACCAGGTCCCGTGGGACGAGACCGGCAAGCACCCCAAGGTGATCTACCACAAGGACGGGATCGGCACGCACTGCTTCCGGCACGCGGGCTTCGGTGAGGAGCCGGAGAACCACAAGAAGCAGTGGCAGTATCCGCCGCTGGTCGGCTGGGACGGCTACCCACCGGGCCTGCGCGACAAGCTGACGGGGCACGACTTCGGCAGCGCCCAGCTCGGGATCCGGGACTCGTCGTTCACCGGCGAACTCGCCAAGGCGAAGCCCGCCGGGATCCCGTTCGATCCGAACGCCTGAGGCCGGGCTGAAGGGGCCTTTCACCGGATGCGACGCGGTGAAGGGCCCCTTCAGCTCCCGGGCCTGAACACCACGAACGGGTGATCCATAGGCCGAATGGACGCGAGTACGTAATTCACCCGATGTGCCCCGCTACTCCGCGGTAGCAGACTCGGCGGCCCGACGATTCCCGCTGCCCCGGAGGTCGACGATGACCGCGTCCCACGCTCCAGTCCGCCCTGTCTCCGCTCCCGTCCGCCCCACCCCGGCCCGCTCCGCCGCCCTCGTGATCGCCCGCGCGGTCGTCAACGGCATCCGGCATTCCCTTCCCGAGTACGCGCCCCTGTTCGACACGCGCGCCACGGAGTTCGTCGCGCTGGTCCTGGAGTACGACGCGATGGACTCCGCGCTGGGCATCGCCGCCGGCGCGGATGCCTTCCGGGAGCTCGGGGTCGCCGAATACGCGGCGGGCAAGGGCTTGGACCGGCTGTCCCGCGCCTACCACTCCGCGGGGCGGGGCGCTTTGCCCGTGCTGGCCTCGTTGTCACGGCAGCCCGGGGCCGGATCGGCCCTGATGGACACCGGGGTGGAGGCCCTGCTCCGCTGCGCCGACGTCCTGATCCGGCTTTCCACCACCGCCTACCGCGCCGCGCACACGCCTTCGGTGGCCGAGTTGCGCCGCGACCTGTTGAAGGAGATCTTGAGCGGCCGTCCGCCCGCGAAGTGGGTCGCTCTCGCGGCCGAGGCGGGCTGGGTCCCGCCCGCCCGCGTGGTCGCGATCGCCGCGGAGCCCGGCGCGGTCCGCGCCTCGTTCGGCCCGGAGGTACTGGCCGACCTCACCGGCGAATATCCGCACCTCCTGGTACCCGACGACGTCGAGATCGGCGGCATCCTGGCGGGGACACGGGCCGCGGTCGGGCCCGCGGTGGCGCCCGCCGAGGCCGCGGCCTCCCTGCGGTGGGCCCGCCGGACGCTGGAACTGGTCCGGCGGGAGGTGATCGAGGACGGCCCTCTCGTGCACTGGTCGGATCACCTGACCACGCACTGGCTGTTCGCCGACGAGGTGCTCACCGGCGCGCTCGTCACGCGCAGCCTGGCGCCGATCGCCGATCTGCCGCCGAACGAGCGCACCAAGCTCGCCGAAACCCTCGAAGCCATGCTCGCCGCCCGCGGCGGGGCGCCCGAGATCGCGAACAACCTGGGCGTCCACCCGCAGACGGTCCGCAACCGCCTCCGTCGTCTTCGTGTCCTGTTCGGTGCCCGGCTCGACGATCCCGAGGAGCGACTGGACCTGCGGATCGCCTTGCGGGCCGATCTGCTCGCTTCCGAACCGGCCCGGCCGGCCACCCCGATCAGGGCGGCGTGAGCCTCAGGCGGGGTCCGCGGACCGGGTCACCCACGTGGCGACCTGGACGCGGTTGGAATAGCCGAGTTTGGTGAGGATGTGGTCGATGTGGGTGTCGACCGTGCGGCGGGCGATGCCGAGCCGGTCGGCGATCTCCTGGTTCGTCAGCCCCTCGGCGACCACGTGCGCGATCTCGGTCTCGCGTTTGGTGAGCACCTGCGCGGCCGGTTTCCGTGGCGTGAGGGACCGCTCTTCGAGGGCGTACGCGATGGCGTCGCCGGTGGGCATCGCGGCGCCGTCGGCGAACTCCTTGATCGCGACCTCCCAGCCCAGCGCCGCCGTCACGGCGTCGGTGTCGGCCTGGAGAGGTTCGGTGAACGCCTCGTACCGCGTCGGCCACGCGCCCACCGTGCGCCAGACGTTCATCGCGGCGCCCTGCAGGATCGCGGCTCGGTTGGGACGTCCGGTGCGAGCCGCGCAGCCCGCCAGGACGGTGAGCGTGAACCCGACGACTACCCGGTCGTCCACCCGGGGATGCAGGCGCAGGATCTGCTCGCAGCAGCGGCTCGCCACGGAGAGATCGCCCTGGAGGTACTCGGCGGCGGCACGCGACCACAGCGCCCAGCCCCGCCAGAAGACCTCGCCCCGCCGCTCGCAGCGCTCGACGGATTCGGCGAGCACCGCCCGGCCGCGGTCGATGTCGCCGTCCAGCCAGATGGCCAGCCCGTGGTTGTAGCTCGCCCAGAGGTCCGCGCCCTCGTCGCCGTGGGCGCGGAAGAGGTCGATGGCCGTGCCGAACAGACGCGACGCCTGGGGCATGTCGTTGCCGATCAGCGCGGCGTAGGCGCGGACGTGGAGCACGTACGCGGCGGCGAGCTCGTCACCGCCGGCCTCGGCTTCGGCGGCCGCCCTGTCCACCATGCACCGATAGGCGGGCATGTCGCCCTGCACCAGCGCCAGGAAACCGGACAGCCACAGCACGTGTGCCCGCTCCGGGACCTCCGCCGTCGCGGCCTCGTCGAGCCGCCGGACCCACATCCGGCCCTCGGTGTTCAGCCCGCGGACGATCCAGAACTCCTTGACGTCGCGCAACATCCGCAACCCGATGACCGCGTCCTCGGGACCGCCGGTGCAGAAGTCGAGTGCGACGCGCAGGTTCGCGTGCTCGCGCCGCAGCCTGCCGATCCAGCCGAGCTGATCGGTCTCCAGCCACTCGGCGGCGTACCGGCCGGAGAGTTCGGCGAACCAGTCACGGTGCCGTTTCCGGCGCTCCGCCGTCCCGCCCGTCTCGCTCAGCCTGTCGACGCCGTACTCGCGCACCGACTCCAGCATGCGGTACCGCACGCCGCCCGGGTACTCCTCGCGCAGCAGGATGGACTTGTCGAGCAACCCGTCGACGACTTCGAGAACGCGTTCGCTCGGCAGCTCGCCGCCGGAACAGACCTGTTCGGCGGCGTCGAGGTCGAAGCTGCCGGAGAACACCGACGCGCGCGCCCACAGCAGGCGTTCGGGACCGGTGCACAGGTCGTGGCTCCAGTCGATCAGCGCCCGCATGGTCTCGTGCCGTTCCGGCCTGCCCCGCCGGTCCTTGGTGAGCACGGAGAACTGCCGGTCGAGCCGGTCCGCCAGCTGACGCAGGGACAACGCCCGCGCGCGGACGGCGGCCAGTTCGATGGCCAGCGGCAGCCCGTCGAGCCTGCGGCACAGCCGGATCAGCGGTTCGACGTCGTCTTCGGTGAGCCGGAACGACGGCGCCACCGCGGTCGCGCGATCCACGAAAAGCCGCACGGACTCGTCGCTCACCACGCGTTCGAAGGAGTCGCCTTGCTCCGGCACCGCCAGCGGCGGCACGGGCAGGACCCGCTCGCCCGCCACGCCGAGGGACTGCCTGCTCGTGGCCAGCACCGTCACCTGCGGGCATTCCCGGACGATGGTGTCGGCGAACCAGGCGCAGCTGTCGACCAGATGCTCACAGTTGTCCAGTACCAGCAGCAAGCGGCTCGCCCGCAGCGCCTCCACGACGACCTCGATGGCCGGTTTCGCCGAACGGTCGCCGAAGCCGAGCACGTTCGCCACGGTCGGCACCAGCAACGCGGGTTCCCGCAGTTCGGCCAGCGACACGAACGCGACCTCGTCGGCGGTCGCCTCGCGGTGGGCCGCCGCGATCCGCCACGCCAGCCTGGTCTTGCCCACGCCGCCCGGTCCGGTCAGCGTGACCAGCGAAGAGACCTCCAGCAGGCGCCGCGCTTCGCCGGTCTCGACGTCGCGGCCCACGTAGCTGGTCACTTCGGTGGGATCGCCCGACCACCCCGAAAGCGAGCCAACTCCGTCCGCCATGCACTCTCCCGCGATCGACGAGCCCCGCGACTTCCGTCCGATGTAGACGGAAATCGCCCGGCTGCGGATCCTAGCGGACCGGCGTTCCCCTAGCGGGACACTTGCTTGCCGCGGTCGTGCGCCCAGCCCGCCAGTACCACTCCGGCAGCCGCGAGCAGCAGGAACACGATCAGCCTGCCGCCCCACTCACCGGGTACCCAATCGAACGCTCCCCACAACTGGGCCGCCGAATGATCGAAGAGACTGCGGATGGCGGCCTGCGCGAAGGCGGCGACGGCCACCATCCCGAGAATCTGCAGCCCCAGATAGCCGCCCTTGGTCATGCTCCCTACCTCCTGTTTCACGGTCAGGGCCCAGCATCACCGGGATGGGCGGCAGGCACATCGGCGCCGCGTCGCGCGCCTTGTCCGACCAAAGTCGATCCCGGCCGCGACCGAGGTCGGAGCCGGGATCGTCCTGTGCCCTCATGCGCCGCGGCGGCCGGGTCGACCATGATGGGCCGGTGATCACCGACGCCGCCACCGCGCCGCCCGTCCGGCTGTGGGAGCAGGCATGGCGCCTGCTGGCCGCGGCCGCGATGGGCGTGCTGATCTGGATCGTCACGGCGTCGCAACTGCCGGTGGGGGCGTCGGGACCGAGGATCGAGTGGATGATCACCGGTGATCCGCTGGTGGCGCTCGCCTGCTTGGTCGCGCTGCTGTGGCGCCGTCGTTTCCCCGTCACGATCACGCTCGCGGTCATCCTCTCCTCGACGGTTTCGGTCCTGGCGGGCGGCGCGTCGTTGCTGGCGCTCTGTTCGCTGGCAACCCGGCGGCGACCGGCGGAGACGGTGGTCGCGGCGGTGTTGTCCGTGATCACCGCGGTGCTGACCGCCGACTTCTACCCGCACCGCGAGTCGACGGGACCGCTGTGGCTGGTGATCAGTCTCCCCACCTTGATGGTGGGCATCGTGGTGGCCGTGGGCGCCGCGATCGGCGCGCGGCGGGAGGAGGTGCGCTCCCTGCGGGAACAGGTCGCGAGCGCGGAACGGGAGCAGGCCGCCCGCGCCGCCGAGGCGCGGATCGTGGAGCGGCACCGGATCGCCCGCGAGATGCACGACGTCCTCGCGCACCGGGTCTCGCTGGTCGCCATGCAGGCCGGAGTGCTGGGGCACCGCCCGGACCTGCCCGCCGACCAGGTCGCGGAACTGGCCCGCGGTATCGCCGAGGGTTCCCACCAGGCGCTGGAGGAACTGCGGGACGTCCTCGGTGTGCTGCGGGCGAGCCCGGACGGCCTGGAACCGCCGCAACCCTCGCTAGAGGACCTCCCGGCGCTCGTCGCGAACGCGCGGTCACTGGGCCTGGACGTCACCTTGACGGCCACGGCGGCGGGCGAACCGCCGGCCGCGATCGCGAGGACCGTCTACCGGATTGTGCAGGAAGGCCTGACCAACGCGGGGAAACACGCGCCGGGAGCCAGGGTGTCGGTCACCGTCGAGGGGACGGCGGGCGACGGTTTGCGGGCGACGGTCCGGGATTCCGGTGCCTCGCGGAAGGCCGCGGGTCCGCCCGTCTCGGGATTCGGCCTGCTCGGCCTCTCCGAGCGAGTCGAGCTGGCAGGCGGAGAACTGGACCACCACGCGGAGCCCGGCGGCGGATTCGTCCTCGCCGCGCGGCTACCGTGGCCGGTCCGCGAAGGGAGTGAGTGAATGGACAGCGAGCGGATCAGGGTCGTGCTCGTCGACGACGAACATCTGGTGCGGATGGCGTTGCGGCTCATCGTCGACGGTGAACCCGACCTCGTCGTGGTCGGCGAGGCGGCCGACGGCGACGCCGCGGTGGCCGTGGTGGGGGAGCAGCGGCCCGACGTCGTCCTGATGGACGTCCGGATGCCCGGTCGCGACGGGCTCAGCGCGACCGAAGAAATCCTCAAACTCCCGGAGCCGCCGCGAGTCCTGGTGCTCACCACGTTCGACTCGGACGAGATGGTGCTGGGCGCGCTGCGCGTCGGCGCGCTCGGGTTCGTCCTCAAGGACACCCCGCCGCCCCGGATCCTGGCCGCCGTCAGGACGGTCGCCACCGGGGAACCCGCGCTCTCGCCCGCGGCCACGGCACGGCTGATCGCCGCGGCCACCGGACCGCATTCGTCCGACGCGCGCCGGGCGTCCCGTGGCACGGCCCGCGATCTGCTGGCCACCTTGACCGACCGCGAACGCGAGACCGCGGCCGCCATCGCCGACGGGCTGTCCAACACCGACGTCGCGCGGAGACTGGACATCACCGTCGCGACGGTGAAGGCCCACACGAGCAGCATGCTCGCCAAACTCGGCGTCGAGAACCGGGTCCAGATCGCCTTGCTGGTCCGCGACGCCGAGGGCTGAAACTTTTTCGGGCGCCGTGTCGAATCCGCCGTTTCCCGGTCGACGTAGTGTCGAAAGCAGTTCGGATCGACCAAGGAGAAACCAGATGCGCACCCTGATCGCCACCGCGTTCGTCTCGCTCGACGGCGTCGTCGAGGGGCCCGGCGGGGAGCCGGGCTACCGCAACTCCGGCTGGACCTTCAACGGCATCGAGTTCGACGAAGCGGCCTACGAACTCAAGGGCCGTGAGCAGGGCGAGGCCACGGCGATGATGATGGGCCGGGCCAGCTACCAGGCGTTCTCGCCGGTGTGGCCGGACATGACCGTGGAGTTCGCCGGCTACAACGCGATGCCGAAGTACGTCGTCTCGACCACGCTGCGGGAAGACGAGCTGGTCGACAACTGGGGTGAGACCACGATCCTGCGTTCGCTGGACGACGTCGCCAAGCTCAAGGAGACCGAGGGCGGGCCGATCATCCTGCACGGCAGCGCGGAGCTGAACCGGAACCTCGCCGACGCGGGCCTGATCGACCGCTACCACCTGCTGCTGTTCCCGGTCCTGCTCGGCGCGGGCAAGAAGCTGTTCAGCGACACGGACAAGGACAAGCAGAGCCTCAAGCTCGTCGAGAGCGAGGCGTACGGCAACGGTGTCCAGAAGCTGGTCTACGACGTCGTCCGTTGATCTTGTCGCCAGTCTCGACGCTGGCGGGCTGTGAAAGACCCCCTTGCCTACCGCCACGATCGCCTCACACGCACCAGCAGTCACAGCGGCCGCGCGTGAAGGCCCCCTTCCCTCGGCTGAGCCGAGGGAAGGGGGCCTTCACGTACTTCAAGCGACCAGGGCGCCGGTCCCGTGTGGGTCGGGGTAGTCGTGAAGCGATCAATCAGAGTAGCTACCTGAAGTGTCCCGTGTGGACAGTCAGTGGGTGCGGCCACGTCAGCCGTTCCGGTGTCGCGAAAGCCACTTTCGCGACGCCTGATGCCCCAAAAGTAGCTTTCGCGACACGGCCGCCAGTCGCACACGGTGCGTCTTTCTTAAAGACGCCCGTCACTCCTCGGGGTTGCTTTCGGGGGATCAACATCATCTTCACGCATCTTCCCGGGCTACGTGGGCATCTTTCCCAGTGAGTTCGATCAACGTGAATCGACCACCGAGCGGGAGGAGATGTCATGAACGTCCAGGTGAGGAAGGCCGCCACGGCGATGACCGTCGGAGGACTGGTCGCGGGCGGGCTCCTGGTCGCGGGCGGCGTCGCCGGGGCGATGCCGAGCGACAAACTCTGCGGTGCCTCCGACGTCGAGGTGTCCGTGACGCCGGACCCGTCGCACGCGGCGGGCCACGAGGCTTACGTCCTCACCTACACCGCGGCTTCGCCGACCACGAACTGCAAGCTGCAGGGCGCGCCCACCGCGCTGACGTTCGTCGCCGACGGGCAGCTGATCGACGACGTCGCCGCCGTGCCGGACGCGACCGCGGCGAACGCGGCACCGGTGAACCTGCGTGAGGGGCATCCGGCCGTGTCGCGCATCGTGCAGGCCTCGGCCGGGGCGCCGAACCCGCGCACGCCGACGACGATCACCTTCGACCTGCCGACCGGGCCGGATGGCGTTCCCGTCGTCGCGGACTGGCCCGCCGGGGAGCCGCTGAAGGGCGCCACCGTCCAGGTCACCGCCGTCACCGCTGTCACCGTCTGACTTCGCCGATCGAGGGAGGAAAACCATGTCCAGCAAGCAGATCAAGCGTGTTTCCCTGGGTGTCGCCGTGCTGACCGGAACGCTCGCGCTGACGGTGGCCGGTCAGGCGGAAGCCGCCACGCCGCGATGCGCGACGGCGGACCTCGCGGTCTCCCTGGGTGAGCCGAAGCAGCTCGAAGAGGCGACAGGCCAGTACGACGTTCCGGTGACCTTCAAGAACATCTCGTCGCACACCTGCGGCCTGCACGGGGTGCCCGGCGTCGACCTGGTCGGCCCGGACGACCCGAACGGGCCCGTCTACCACCTGCCGCGCGTGGACAACGGCGTGCGGGTCAACGAGGTGCCGGCGGGTTCGACGGCGACCGCGACGGTCACCGTCCTGACGACGGAACCGGGTTCGGTCGGCAGCGGGGGTTCGACCTCTTGGACGCCGGCGAAGCTGGTGACCATCCCGCCCGGTCAGACCGAGGCGCTGAGCGCGGACTGGCCGTCCGGCCTGCCGGTGCTCCGGCAGGACGCCGCGACGCATCCGGGCAGCTGGGTCAACGGAATCCTCGCCGATCCTCCGGTGAGCTGACCTGGCGAACGGTCAGACGGAGGGGCAGGGCCAGGCGAGCCGGACGATCGTCCCGGTGGGCGTGCTCGTCACCGAGGCCTCCGGTGCGAAGGCGCGGATGATCGGCAGGCCCCGCCCGCCGTCCGGGCGGCGCCCGTCGCGCCACCGGCCCTCGTCGGCGACGGTGATTTTGACGTGCCCGTCGGCGTACGCGGCGGTGATCGTCATGAGGTTGTCATCGGTGCCGTCCGGATAGGCGTGCTTGACGACGTTGGTCATCGCCTCGTAGGCGGTGAGTTTGAGGTCCTCGGCCAGCTCGCGGGGGAGGCCCCGTTCGAGAGCCCAGTTCGCCAGGACGTCCCGCAACGCGGCGGCCTGGGCGGGGACTGCGGCGACCTGGAGGACCAGCTCGTCGGTGCTGTGCCGCACCGGCTCGTCGATCGGCATCACGGAGCTTCTCCTCCTCGTCCGCCGCGGTCCACGACCGCCGGATCTACCGTCAAGGCTAAGGCACCGCCGGGATCGGGGTGCGAGTGCCGCGCGGGCGGGTGTCTTCATCCGATATCTTCGGGACTCGCGGGGTGCCGATCGTGAGGGAGTGTGACGGTGACTAGCGGAGACGGCGACGGCCGGGAGGTGCCGTTCTCGGTGACCGTCGCCAGGACCGATGGCATGCAGGTCGTGATCGCGGTGGCGGGGGAAATCGACCTGACGACGTCCGAAGACCTCAAGGAGACCTTCGAGGAGGCGCTGGAACCGGTGCCCGGCCGCCTCGTCGTCGACCTGGAAGACGTGGAGTTCTGCGATTCCACCGGTCTGGCGACCCTGGTCCGGATCAACGACCGGTGCGCCACCCAAGGCGTCGACCTGAGTTTCCTGCCGTCGCCGACGATCCGGCGGCTGGCGCTGAAGACGGGGCTCTCCACTCTGCTGCCGCTCGCCGGATCCTGAGCGCTCTCGCGGCTCAGATCCTCGGTGCGGGCAGGGCTTTCGGCACTTCGCGGAGTGCCGTGGCGAGGTGCCGGTACACGGGGATGTGGGCGTCGACGCCGAACAGTTGCAGCAGCCGCAGTACCGGCCGGGTGCTGGCGACGACACCGATCGTGCGGTGTTCCGCGTGACCGCGGGCGGCGGCCGTTTCGATGACCCGCAGCCCGGCGACGCCGAGGAAGGTGACCTCGGTGAGGTCCAGCACGGTGGCGGTGGGCAGTTCGCCCCGCAGGGCGCGCTCGAGCCGTCCGGCGGTGGCGAGGTCGATTTCGCCCGCGGCGGAGACGACGAGCAGGTTTTCACTCCATCGGGTGCGCTGAACGCGCAACAGGTGGTCGTCCGACGGGCGCGGTTGCGGAACGGTCGTGTGAACGACGGTTTTGAGGGCGGGGCCGTCGCGGCTGCTTCGCGTGAACGGAATTCGGTCGGTCATGATGCTGGTCTCCCGGAAAGCCGGGACGAGACGGACAACGGGTAAGCCTGCACAACGGCTGCGCAAGTCAACTCGCCGCCGCGTCGCCCTGTGAAAGAGCTGGGCCGCGGACGTGCGGGTCGTTCGCGCGGGCTGGTGGACTCAACCTCACGTACCTGTCACCGTACGCTGCTCACCGCACCTGGCAAGACCGCGCCGGGTGAACAACGGACATTCACCCTCGCGCATGGTCACTCGTGCAAGGCCTTTTCCCAGGTGAGACCCCACTTTTCCAGTGGGTGCAACGCGTCGAGGAGTTGTTCGCCCAGTGGTGTCAGCGCGTAGCCGTCGTCGCCGGTCGTGACGATGCGTGCTTCGGTGAGCTCGCCGAGCCGGGTGGTGAGCACGCTCGACGACATGCGTTCGCAGCGCCGCTGGAGTTCGCGGAATCCGACCCGGCCCTGGCGTAGCTCCCAGACCACCCGCAGCGTCCACCGGCGTCCCAGCAGGTCGAGGGCGGCCATGAGCGGGCGGCCGGTTTCGGAGCCGCGGACCGGTCGTCCGGGGCGCGGGATCGGGTCTTCGGGCATCACGCCCCCTTGTGCTTCGACTTTCGAAGCAGCATAGTGGTTCGAAAGTCGAAGCACTCGAGGTGGTCATGGCACGGATCGCGCCGCTCACCCCGCCCTACGAGGCGGACGTCGAACAGGCACTTCGCAAATGGATGCCGCCCGGTGTGGCGCACGAACCGTTGGCGCTGTTCAGGTTGCTGCAACACCACCCGGACCTGGCCTCGCGCATGCGCGTCCTGGGCGCCGGCCTGCTCGCGCACGGGGAATTACCCGCCCTGGACAGGGAAATCGTCATCGCGCGGGTGACCGCGCGCTGCGGATGCCGCTACGAATGGGGTGTCCACGCGGCGGTTTTCGCACCGGTGGTCGGGCTGACACCGGAACAGGTCGAAGCGACCGTCTCCGGCGATTCCGCGCACCCGGCATGGTCTCGGCGACATCGGGCCCTGATCGCCGCCGTCGACGAACTCCACGACACGGCAACGGTTTCCGGCGACGCGTGGGCCGCGCTCACCGAGCACTATCCGGATACGCGGCTCCTGGAACTCCTCGTGCTCGCCGGCTGGTACCGGACGATCGCCTACGTGGCCAACGGCATCGGTCTGGAGGAGGAGCCGTGGGCGGCCCCGTACCCCGATCGCTAGGACTGGTGCGAGTCGAGTTCCCTGGTGTCGTCCCGTTCTCGCTTCGAGGCCCGCCATGAGGCGAGAGTGCACAGGAGTGCCGCCACGAAGCCGAGCGCGGTGAGTGTCCCGGCCCAGACGGCGCCGGTGCTGGCGAGAAGGTAGAGCTGGATCAGGGCGGTGCACGTGTAGACGACCGCCAGGCCCAGCCACAGCCGTTGCGTCATCATCCCCCGTCTCCGTTCGCGGATACCGGGTCAATCGCAGCGAAGCGGGATGTGGTTACAACCTGTTCGAAAGCGGTCGCTTCCTGGCGGTGGGCGTCAAGTACCGGTCACCCGGAAGAAGTCCACCAGCCCGTCCCCGGACTGCGAACTCCGCCGCCGCTCCCACCACGTCCGGAACGGCGTCGACGCCATCGCGTGCCGCGTGTACGACGTCATCACCGCGCGGTACACGTTCTCCGCCTGGTCCCACGTCATCCGCTCTTTGCGCCACGCGAGCACGAGCCGCATTCGCATCGGGTCGTCTTTCAGCGGCCGGACGACCATCCCCGGCAGCTCGGGCGCGGTCGGTTCCACGAGTTGCACCGCCTGCCCGGCGGCGATCAGGTGCCGTCCGCCGCCGTTGGGGCATTCGAAGCGGATCCGCGGCGTGAACCCGGCGCGGTGGGTCGCCGCGCGCAGCGACGTCAGCGAGCCGTCTTCGGGACCCGGCGGCCCGATCCACGCTTCGTCGGCGAGGTCGGCGAGGTCGACCTCGAAGCCGTCGGCGAGCCGGTGCCGGGCGGGAAGGCCGACGAAAACGGGCAGCCACGAGAACAGCACGCGATGCCCCAGATGCTTCGCCAGCGGCACTTCCTGGTCGTCGGCCATGGCGATGACGGCGATGTCGAGGGTCGCGCGGGCCAGTGCTTGCGCCAGTACCGCGCTGGACGGTTCCACATGGACGGTCACGTCCAGCCCTGGCAGCGCGTCGTCCAGCCGTTCGACAAAGGTGGGCAGACAGTCCATTTGGGACGATCCGAGCCGGACGGGGCCGTCGCCCAGCGCGCCGAGGAGGTCGCTCTCGAACCGGTCGAACTCCACGAGCAGGGTCAGCGCGCGGCGCAGCGTCTGCTCACCCACCGGGGTCGGGGTCACGCCGGTGTGACTCCGCACGAACAGCGGCGCGCCGATCTGCCGTTCGAGCCGCTGGAGCAGCGAGGTCAGCGACGGCTGGGACATGCCCAGCGCGGCGGCCGCCTGCGAGAGGCTGCCCGCTTCGGCGATGGCGCAGATCGCCCGCAGGTGCCGGATCTCCAGGGCCATAGGCGGAGTCTATCGCCGCCGGTCATTACGGCCGGGCCGTTCGCGGTGTGAGGGTGCGGTCAGAAGTCCGACTACCTGAAGGGGGAGCCGATGACCGGCGACCGAACCCGGCCGGATCTGCGCGCGCTGCTGGCCGCCAAGGGGTTCCGGAACTGGATCAGTGACGGCTGGGAGCCGACAGACGACATGGTCGAGGTGCCTTCCGGCACCGCCGAGGCCGCCGCCGCTCATCGCGGCAGGCTGTCCGCGGAGCTGCCCGGACGGCGGATCGCCCTCGCGGCGGGCCGGGCCGTGGTGCGCTCCAACGACACCTTCCACGGCTTCCGCGCCGACAGCGACTTCGTCTGGCTCACCGGCTGCCAGCGCGAGGGCGCGATCCTGGTGCTGACCCCGGCCGGGGACAGCCACCACGCCACGCTGTACGTCCCGCGGCCCGCCGAGGCGGACGAGCCCGACTTCGTGGGCGACGCCGACACCAGCCCGCTGTGGGTCGGCACCGCCGCCGGGCCCGCCGCGTACGGGCAGGCGCTCGGCATCGACTGCCGTCCGCTGGAGGACCTCCCTCACGGCTTGCGCGGGCGTAACCCGGGCGTCCTGGTCGGTGCCGGGGTCGACCCGGCGCTCGACGCGTTCGGCTTCGGCCACAGCGAACAGCTCCGGACGGTGCTCGCGGACCTGCGCCGCATCAAGGACGACTGGGAGATCGGCCAGTTGCGCGACGCTGTCGACGCGACCGCCCTCGGGTTCGCCGACGTGCTGGCCGCGTTGCCCGAGGCGGTCCGCGGCGGCGGGGAACGCTGGCTGCAGGGCACTTTCGACCGGCGTGCCCGTACCGAGGGCACCGGCCCCGGCTACACCTCGATCGTCGCCGCCGGGCCGCACGCCCCGATCCTGCACTGGACGCGCTGCGACGGCCAGGTGACCGAGGACAGCCTGCTGCTGCTCGACGCCGGAGTCGAGCTGGAGTCCTTGTACACGGCCGACATCACCCGCACCTTCCCGGTCGGAGGGGAGTTCACGACGGCTCAGCGCGACGTCTACGACCTGGTGCACAAGGCGCAGGTCGCGGCCCTGGCGGAAGTGCGCCCCGGTCAGGACTTCGCCGCCTTCCAGACGACGGCGCTGGGGGTGCTCGCGTCGGGGTTGCACGATTGGGGCCTCCTCCCGGTGTCGGTGGACGAAGCGCTGTCGCCGGACGGGCAGCAGCACCGGCGCTACATCGTCTGCGGTACCGGCCATTTCCTCGGGCTGGACGTCCATGACTGCGCCGCCGCCCATCCCTCCGGCTATCGCGAGGGCACCTTGGCCGAGGGAATGGCGCTGGCGGTGGAGCCCGGCCTGTACTTCCACGCCGGCGACCGCACCGTGCCGCCCGAACTGCGCGGTCTCGGCGTCCGCATCGAGGACAACGTCGTGGTCACCGGATCCGGGCACGACCTGCTCTCCGGCGGTTTCCCGTCGACCGCCGACGAGGTCACCACCTGGGTCCGGGCGGCCAGGGGCTGAAGGACGCTTTCCCCGCATGCCATGCGGGGAAAGTCCCCTTCAGCTCAGTACGAGATCGTGTGCCCGGCGAGGATCCGCTGCGCCGTCCCGGTCGTGGACAGCCCGGCGGCGGGCCTGTCCTTGGTGAAGTACTCACGGAAGTCCTGGCTGAAGTCGCGGGTCATCAGCGCGATCGTGCGGTTCCAGTTCCCGCCGTCCGGCCCGTTCGCGGCCCACAGGTCCAGCAGGGACGAGCCGACCCGGCCCTGCACGGTGTCGCCACGGTCCCAGCCCGGCGTCGAGGCGTCGTTCTGGAAGCTGGAGGAGTTGCCGTTGTCGTAGACGTAGCGATAGTCGCCGAGGGCGTAGGCGGCGACGGCGTCCGCGAAGCCTTCGGTCCACGCGCACGACTCCGAACTGTGCTTCTCGATGTAGTGCGGGTTGCAGTCCTCGACCACCGGGAAGCCGCGCCCGTAGAGCTGCCATTGCAGCCAGTGCCCGGCTTCGTGGAGCACGAGGTGCTTCGAATCCGGCATCGTGTTGCCGAGGAAGACGTAGTTCGTGTTCGGGTAGTCCCAATAACCGCCGTCGGCGACCTTCGGATCCCAGACGAAGGTGATCTGGTCGCAGCGCCCGTCGGACTGGCGGCTCGTCCAGCAGGACGAGCCGGGGTTGGCGCGTTTCCAGTAGAGGACGTTGAGCGTGTCGACCACCTTCCACGCCCGCTGCAGACCGGAGGGCACCTTCACCGTGCCGAGGTCCTGGGTGCCGGACACGTTCGTGCGGCGTGCCGAGTCGAACGTGTAGTCGGTGGTGTTGTTCGCGGCCTTGACCACTCGCCACATCGAGGTGCTGCTCGACCGGAACCTGACGTACGCCTCGGTGAGGGAGGCCGGGTGGCAGGCGGAGAACCGGCCTTCGGACGCGCCGGTGATGCCGCTGGAGAGCCGGGTCGCGGCGCCGGAGCCGGTACGGCCCCACAGCTCCCAGTTCGCGTTCCGCGCCACCTGGGTGCGCACGGGTTTGCTCGGGCCGGCTTCGGCGTCGAGATGATCGAAGGCGAGTGTGCCGGTGAGACAGGCGTTCGCGGCGGCAGTGGCCGGTGCGGTGGCCGCTGCCGCGGTCAGTCCGAGGGCGGTGACGAGTACCGCGCCGAACGCGCGAAGCCGTCTTCCGGCCGATGAGGATCTACGGATCAGCTGCACGGGGATCTCCTCGCTCGAGGGATACGGAGATAGGGCGGTGTGGCCCGTGACCCTGTGTCGACGGTGACACACCGGTTGGTGAAGGAGTTTCATCGCGGCCGCCACCGCCCACCATCGCGTCGCCCCATCGGCCGCGGCTATGCCCTCCCCGCCGGGAGGCGTGTCATGATGTCCGCGAACTCGATCGGCAAAGCGAACGCTTCGCCGACCGGTCGTACGGTTTGACGAACGACAGGGGAGAAGCGGTGGAGGACGAGACGCCCTCGATCCGGGACATGCTCGCGGTCAACCTGCGCGCGGCCAGGGCGGCGAGGGGCCTTTCGCTTTCGGAGCTGTCGCGGCGGTCGGGGATCGGCAAAGCGACGCTGTCGCAGCTGGAGTCCGGCGGCGGCAATCCGACCATCGAGACCGTGTTCAGCCTGTCCAGGGTGCTGGAGGTGGCGATCTCCGATCTGCTCGACCATCGCGCGGGCGGCGCGCTCACCGTGGTGCGCGGCGCCGACGTCGAGGTGCTCAGCGGCGAGGGAGTGGATCTCCGGCCGCTGCGCCGGATCGAGACCGGTGACGGCGTTTTCGAGGTGTACGACCAGGTGGTGCGCGGTGACGCGCCGCAGCGGTCGCAGGGGCACGTCGGGATCGAGCACACCGTCGTGCAGTCCGGCTCGTTACGGGTCGAGGTGGCGGGCAAGACCGTCGAGGTCGGCCCCGGTGACTACGTGGCCTTCGATGCCCGCGAGCCGCATTGCTACACCGCGCCGGACGGGCCGGTGCACTCGGTCCTGCTGCTGCAGTATCGCGCCGACGAACGGCTCGACGGCAGGCCGCATCCCGTGCTGAAGGGCTGACCGCTCCCCAGGTATTGACACCCCTCCGGGAGGGAACCTACTCTCCGATCGTTCGCTTTACCGAACGCTGGAGGGTCGATGAACCGAACGCGTGTGGTCATACTCGGCGCGGGTATCGTCGGCGCCGCGTGTGCCCGCGAGCTGAGCCTGGCGGGCTTCGACGTCGTGGTCGTGGATCGCGGCCGTCCCGCCGGGGGCACCACTTCGCACGGTGAAGGCAACGTCCTCGTCTCCGACAAGGGACCGGGCGCCGAACTCGAACTGGCGAAGCTTTCGGCTCTCCTGTGGCCGCGTGTCGTCGCCGAGGTCGCCGACGAGGACGCGCGTGCCGCCGCGGCGATCGAGTACGACCCCAAAGGCGGCATCGTGGTCGCCACCACCGAAGACGGCGCCCGCGCCCTCGCGTCGTTCGCCGGGACGCAACTCGGGGTCCGCGCGGATCCGTTGTCTCCCAAAGAACTCGCCGACGCCGAGCCCGCGCTGACCCGCGAGGTGACCGCCGCCTTCCACTACCCGGAGGACGCTCAGGTCCAGCCCGCGGGCGCGGCGCTGGCCCTGCTGGGCTCCGCGCTGCGCCACGGCGCCCGGCTGCGGTCCGACACCGAGGTCGTCGGCGCGTCCGTCCGAAGTGGACGGATCACCGGTGTCCGCGTGCCCGGCGAGATCATCGAGGCCGACGTCGTCGTGAACGCCGCGGGCCCGTGGGCCGGTCAGGTGTCGGCGCGCCTCGGCGCCCCGATCGCGATCCGCCCCCGCAGGGGCGAGGTGCTGGTGACCACCCCGATGCCCGGCGTCGTCCGGCACAAGGTCTACGACGCCGATTACGTCGGCGCTGTCGGCGCGGACTCGGGGGAGTTGCAGACCTCCGCCGTCGTCGAGTCGACCTGGGGCGGCACCGTGCTGATCGGCTCGTCCCGCCGCCGGGTGGAGTTCGCCGACGCCATCCGCCCCGACGTGCTGAGCGCCATCGCGGTCAAGGCCCTGCGGCTGTTCCCGTCGCTCGCCGACGCGGCGATCATGCGGGCGTACGGCGGTTTCCGGCCCTACGTGGACGATCACCTCCCGGTGCTCGGCGAGGACCCGCGGCTGGGGAACCTGTGGCACGCCACCGGGCACGAAGGCGCCGGAATCGGGCTGAGCGTCGGCACCGCGCGCTTGCTGCGCGAACTGCTCACCGGGGCGGAGCCCGCGATGCCGGTCGAAGAGTTCACCGTGGATCGTCCCGCGGTACTGGCCGGGGTGGCCGCGTGAGCGCCCGGCCGATCCGGATCACCGTCGACGGCGAAGCCCTGACCGGGATCGCGGGCCAAAGCGTGGCGGGAGTGCTGATCGCCGCGGGCCGGACCTCCTGGCGCACCACGCGTTCCGGTGCGCCACGCGGCGTGTTCTGCGGCATCGGCGCCTGTTTCGACTGCGTGCTCACGGTCAACGACGTGCCCGACGTCCGCGCGTGCCGCCGTCCGGCCGCCGACGGCGACGAGATCCGCACCCAGTCACGGGAGGAGAACGCGTGAGCCGGCATGTGGTGATCGTCGGCGCCGGGCCCGCCGGACTCGCGGCCGTCGAGCACGCCTTGCGGGCCGGTGCCCGCGTCACGGTGCTGGACCAGGCGGAATCGCCCGGCGGCCAGTATCACCGCATGCCGCCGGAGGCCCACGCGGCACAACATGGCGGACCCGAGTTCACCCGGCGCCGCCGTCTGCTCGCGCATCCGAGGTGCCAGTGGTGGCCCGCCTCCACCGTCTGGGCGTTCGACCGCGCGGAGAACCGGGTGCACGTCCTGCGAGGACAGTCCGACGGCGGCGGACGACAGCGGCTCACCTTGGTTCCCGACGCGCTGATCCTGGCGACCGGCGCGCACGACCGCACCCTGCCGTTCCCCGGCTGGAAACTGCCCGGCGTGTACACCGCGGGCGCGGCGCAAGCGCTGGCGAAAGGGGAGCGGGTCGCGATCGGCAGGCGGGTACTCGTCGCCGGGGCCGGACCGTTCCTGCTGCCGGTCGCGGAATCGCTGCTGGATATCGGGGCCGAGGTGGTCGCCGTGCTGGAGGCGAACCCGTTCGCGACCGTCCGGAAAGGATGGTCGGCGCGGCCGTGGCGCCTGGCCGCCCACGCGGGCAAGGCGGGCGAACTGGCCCGCTACGCCGCGACGCTGGCCCGCCATCGTGTCCCGTACCGGTTCGGCCGGGCCGTGATCGAAGCGCGAGGCGCGGACAGCGTCCGCGAGGTCGTGACCGCCGAGGTCCGTGCGGACTGGTCGGTCGTCCCCGGCACCGAGCGGACGTACGAGGTCGACGCGGTCTGCGTCGGCCACGGATTCGTCCCGCAACCCGAACTGGCCGTCGCCGCGGGCTGCGTCCTGGACGGCGGGTTCGTGCGGGTCGACGGCGGCCAACGCACCACAGTGGACGGTGTCTTCGCCGCGGGCGAGATCACCGGTATCGGTGGCGCGGTCACCGCCGCGGCCGAGGGCGCGGTGGCAGGCCGTCTCGCCGCGGGGGAAACGCCCGGCCCGGCCTTGATCCGCGCCCGCGACCGTGCCCGCACGTTCGCCGAACGCCTCGCCACGGCGCATCCGATCGGCACGGCCTGGCGACGCTGGCTTCGCGAGGACACGATCGTCTGCCGGTGCGAGGAAACCACCTACGGCGAACTCGTCCGCGCGACCGCCGATCCGGCCTGCCCCGGCCCGCACGCGCTGAAACTCGGCACCCGGGCGGGCCTCGGCCCGTGCCAGGGCCGGATGTGCGGTCCGGCCGTAGCCGAACTCTGCGGTGGTACCGAACGGCACCACCGCCCGATCGCCCAGCCGATCCGGCTCGGCGAACTCGCCGCCCGAACCGAAGGAGAACCTGAATGAGCACCCCCGACCTCGGTGGCGTCGTCGTCGCGACCGCCCTCCCGTACCGGGCGGACGCATCGGCACCCGCCGGGCTGGCCGTGGATTACGACGCCTACGCCGCGCACTGCCGGTGGCTGATCGACAACGGCTGCCGGGGCGTCGGCCCGAACGGCTCCCTCGGCGAGTATTCGTCGCTCACCGACGACGAACGCCGCCGCGCCGCCCGTACCGCGATCGAGACAGTGGGGAAGGACGGCATCGTCGTCGTCGGCGTACACGGTCCCGGGTCGCATCAGGCCAAGCACTGGGCCGAAATCGCCGCCGAAGACGGTGCCGGCGGCCTGCTGTGCCTCCCTCCCACGATGTACCGCGCGAACCGCGGTGAAGTCCTCGCCCACTTCGAGGCGGTGGCGTCGGTCGGCCTGCCGGTGATGGTCTACAACAACCCCATCGACACCAAGGTCGATCTCACCCCGGCGCTGCTGGCCGAGATCGCGGCGATCGACAACGTGGTGGCGGTCAAGGAATTCTCCGGTGACGTCCGGCGGGTGCTGGAGATCCGCGAGCAGGCGCCGGGCCTGGACGTGATCAGCGGCGCCGACGACGTCGTGCTGGAAAGCCTGCTGATGGGCGCGACAGGCTGGTTCGCCGGCTTCCCCAACGTGTTCCCGGCCGAGTCGGTACGCCTGTTCGAACTGGCGAGGGCGGGGAAACTCGAGGAGGCCAGGGCGCTGTACGAACCGCTGGTGGCCGCGTTCCGCTGGGACTCGCGCACCGAGTTCGTCCAGGCCATCAAACTCGGCATGGATCTCGTCGGCCGCTACGGCGGACCCTGCCGTCCGCCGCGCGGACCGCTGACCGACGAGCACCGCGAGCAGGTCACCGCCGACATGCGGCGCGCGCTCGCCTCGCTGGGGGTGGAGTAGGTGCGGTCGATCCGGTCGATCACCGCCGTCGACTCGCATACCGAGGGCATGCCGACCCGGGTGGTGACCGGCGGGGTCGGCGTCATCCCCGGTGACACGATGGCCGAGCGCCGCCGGTACTTCATGGAGCACCTGGACCACCTGCGGCGGTTCCTGATGAACGAGCCGCGCGGTCATTCGGCCATGAGCGGCGCGATCCTGCAGCCACCGACCAGGCCGGACGCCGACTGGGGCGTGGTGTACATCGAGGTGTCGGGGTGCCTGCCGATGTGCGGGCACGGCACGATCGGCGTGGCGACCGTGCTGGTGGAGACGGGGATGGTCGAGGTGACCGAACCGAAGACCGTGGTGCGCCTGGACACCCCGGCCGGGCTCGTGCACGCCGAGGTCGACGTCCGGGACGGCCGGGCCGAACGGGTCAAGCTGCGCAACGTCGCGTCCTTCCTCGCCGAGCGGGACGCGTCGGTCGAGGTGCCCGGGCTCGGCGAGGTGCGCTACGACCTGGCCTACGGCGGCAACTTCTACGCCATCCTCGAACTGTCCCAAGTGGACATTCCGTTCGAGCGCTCGGAGAAGGACCGGATCCTCGCGGCGGGACTGGACATCATGGCGGCGATCAACGACCAGCGCCCGCCCAAGCATCCGGCCGATCCGCTGATCGGCGGCTGCAAGCACGTCCAGTTCCTCGCCCCGGGGTCGGATGCCCGCGCGTCGCGGAACGCGATGGCCATCCACCCCGGCTGGTTCGACCGTTCGCCGTGCGGCACCGGCACGTCGGCCCGGATGGCCCAGCTGCACGCCCGCGGCGAGCTGCCACTGCACACGCCGTTCGAGAACAGCTCGTTCATCGGCACCACGTTCACCGGTGAGCTGGTCGCCGAGACCACCGTCGGAGGTGTCCCGGCCGTGGTGCCGGAGTTCTCCGGGCGCGCGTGGATCACCGGCAACGCCACCTACCTGCTCGACCCGGACGATCCGTTCCCGGCGGGCTTCGTCCTCTGAGAGCTGAAGGGGCCTTTCCCCGCATGCGATGCGGGGAAAGCGCCCTTCGCCGCACGAGATGCGGGGAAAGTCCCCTTCAGGCCACCAGGAAGGAACCAATGAAGGAAATCGTCCAGGCGGCGGAGATCGCCGGTGCGTGGGCCGCCATCGACCCGAAGACACGCGCGGCGGTGATCACCGGCGTGGCCGACGCGCTGGACGCGGCGGGCCCGGCGCTGATCGCGATCGCCGACGCCGAAACCCGGCTGGGGACGAAACGGCTGACCGGCGAGCTGGCCCGCACGACGTTCCAGCTGCGCCTGCTCGCGGCCGAGAGCGGTTCGTCCTACGACGTCCGCATCGATCGCGCCGATCCGTCGTGGCCACCGGGTCCCCGGCCGGACCTGCGCCGGTATCGCACGGCGGTGGGACCGGTCCTGGTGTTCGCCGCGAGCAACTTCCCCTTCGCGTTCAGCGTGGCGGGCGGGGACACCGCGGCGGCGTGGGCCGCCGGATGCCCGGTGGTGGTCAAGGCCCATCCGGGGCATCCGGAGCTTTCCCGCCGGACGGCGTCGATCGTCGTGGAGGCGCTCGGGCGGTGGGGTCCGCTTCTCGGTCTCGTCGAGGGGGAAGCCGCCGGAGTGGAGGCGCTGCGGCATCCGGCGATCGCGGCCGCGGCCTTCACCGGATCGGTGGCGGGCGGGCTCGCCCTGGCGCGGATCGCGGCCGACCGGCCGGTTCCGATCCCGTTCCACGGCGAGCTCGGCAGTGTCAATCCGGTGATCGTCCTGCCCGGTGCCGTCGAGACGCGTGCCGAAGAACTGGCTACGGGCTACGCGGGTTCGCTGACGCTGGGCAACGGCCAGTTCTGCACGAATCCCGGCCTGGTGTTCGCGCCGTCTTCGGGTCCGTTCGTGGATCTCGTCGCCGAACGCTTGCGAGCGGTGACGGCGGGGTCGTTCTTGAACGATCGCATCGCCTCCGGCTTCGAGACCGTCGCGGAGCGGCTGGCCGCGATCCCGGGGATGCGCGAGATCCTCGGGGGAGCCGGGGCCCGGCTGCTCGAAATCGACCTCGCCGATTTCGTCCCGGACGTGGCGGAGGAGTGCTTCGGCCCGCTGGGCGTGATCGTGCGGTACTCGCGGCTCTCCGACGTCGTGCCGGTTTTGGCGGCGCTCCCGGGGCAGCTCACGACGACCGTGCACGCCTTGGACTCGGAGGCGGGCGACGTGGAGGCGCTGCGTCCGGTGCTGGCCGACCGCAGCGGGCGGATCCTGTGGGGCGGCTGGCCGACCGGGGTCGCGGTGACCGCCGCGATGCAGCACGGCGGTCCGTATCCGGCGACGACCTCACCGGCGTCGACGTCGGTCGGGACGGCGGCGGTGGAACGCTTTCTGCGTCCGGTGTCCTATCAGGACTGGCCGTCGCACCTGCTGCCCGAACCGCTGCGGGACGACAACCCCTGGGACGTCCCGCAGCGCTTCTCCTGACCCCGCGTTTCGTCCTCTAGTTGCGATACATGCACGCGCAACTACCGCAACCAGAGGACGAAACGCGTCAGGCGGAGACCACCGTCCCGCCCTGGATGACGTGCCGGAAGCCCTTCGGCTCGGCCAGGACGCCGATGTCCTCCAGCGGATCCCGGTCCACGACGAGCAGATCCGCGTGCGCGCCGGGGGCCAGCGTGCCGATCTCGCCGGTCAGGTTCAGCAGGTCTGCCGCTGTCGACGTCGCGGAGCGGACGACGTCCAGAGCGGGCTGGACCTCGCCGCGCAGCCGGAATTCGTGGTTCTGGTGCCGGTGCATCCCGCCGAGGAGATCGCTGCCGTACACCAGTTTCACCCCGCCCCGGGCGGCCTTGTCGAGTGCGGCCATGCCCGCGCCGAGGACGTCGTCGACCTTGCGCCAGCTGGATTCCGGCAGACCGTGCTCGCGCCCCTCCTCCTTCAGCGCCCAGTACGTGACCAAGGTGGGCACGAGGTACGCGTCGTGCCGGAGGAACAGTTCGACACTGAGGTCGTCGATCAGGTTGCCGTGCTCGATCGACCGCACGCCCAGCTCCAGCGCGCGGTTCACCGCGCGGGCGGTGTAGGCGTGAGCGGCCACATAGCGGTTGGCCGCCTCCGCCTCCTCGACGATCGCGCGCAGTTCCTCGGCGGAGTACTGCGTCGAGTCGACCCGGTCGGTGGGGGAGGCGACGCCACCGGAGGCCATCACCTTGATGTGGTGCGCGCCCTTGCGCAGTTCGTCGCGCGCCGCCGCGCGGACCGCGTCGACACCGTCGGCGACCCGGCCGAGACCCGCGCAGCATGGGTGGTCTTCGCTGGCGTTGGCGCCGCGGGTCCGGCTGTCGCCGTGGCCGCCGGTCTGACTCAGCGCGCGCCCGCAGAACAGCAGACGGGGACCGCGGAACAAGCCCTCGGCCTGTGCGTCGGCGAGACCGTAGTCGGCGCCCGAGGCATCCCGGACCGTGGTGAAGCCCCGGTCCAGCATCAGGCTCATGGTGCGGGCGCTGTGCGCGGTCACATAGGACGGTGACGACGCGGGGAGCGACCCCAGGTCCGCTGTCGAAGCGGTCACGTGCACGTGCGCGTCGACGAGGCCGGGCAGCACGAACGCGCCGTGCAGGTCCTCGGTCCGGACGTCGCCGGCGGCGAGACCCGTGCCGGTCTCGACGATCCGGCCGTCGGCGCACCGGAGATCGCCCTCGGTGTACTCGCCCGTGACCGGGTCGAGCAGACGGGCGTTGCGCAGCAGCAGTGAGCCGTTCATCGGGCCTCCAGGATTTCGCGCAGGGCGGGGACCGCCAACGGTGCCAGAGATCGGGCGGCGGTGACGGAATCGTCGTCGTAGCTGCCTTCGGCGTCGAGGATGTTGAGGACGCCGAGCGTGCGGCCATGGTCCACCACCGGCACGTTGATCACCGCCCCGCAGCCGAGCCTGTCGATGAGGTCGTGGTCGGCGAAGATCTCCCGCACCGCCGCGCTGTCCGGCCCGAAATAGGGTTCCTGTCCGGTGATGCACCGCTCCAGCCAGCCCGCGGCCACCTCGACGGTCTTCTCACCGCCGACCGGATACTCCGCCGGGTGGCTGCTGTGCACGCGGCGCAGCGCCCGCCGTTCGGGCACCCACGCCAGCACGGTGAACAGCCTTACGCCGATCGTCGCTCGGGTTTTGTCCTCCACAATGGACAGCGACACGGTCACTTCGTCATCTCCTTGGCGGTTTCCACGGGCGCGCCGTGTTCGGTCAGTTCTTCCAGGGAGCGGCCGGCGGTGGACAGGCCGAACACGACCACGCACACCACCCCGGCCGCCAGGACGGCGGTGGTCAGGCCGAAGACGCCGGCGAAACCGAGGCTCGCGGCGGACAGGCCGATGATCGTCGGGGCCAGGATGCTGCCGAGCCTGCCGAACGCGCTGGACAGGCCGGTCCCGCTGGCGCGGATCCAGGTCGGGAACACTTCGGGGGTGTAGGAGTACACACCGGCGTAGGTGCCGTTGAGGAAGAACGACAGCACCGCCCCGGCGAGGGTGATCGACCACGGCGCGTCCATCTGGCTCAGCCAGAACGCGCTCACCGCCGAGCCCGCGAGGTACAGCGCGATGGTGTGCTTGCGGTCGAGCCGTTCCGACAGCCACGCCGCGGAGAAGTACCCGGGGATCTGCGCCAGGTAGATGATGATCGAGAACTCGAAGCTCTTGGTCACGGTGATGCCGCGCTCGACGAGCAGCGTCGGGATCCAGGAGAAGAAGCCGTAGTAGGAGAACGTGATCACGAACCAGACGGTCCAGATCACCGCGGTCCGGCGTGCCATCGCCGGGCTCCACAGGAACTTCAGCGCGCTGAAGAGGTTGACCTTGGGGGTTTCCGTCGCGGGCCGGGTATCGGTCTCGGCCACGGCCGGAAGTGGCTGCCCGGTCGCCTTTTCGACGTCCCGCTCCAGTTTCGCGACGATCTTCTCCGCCTCGGCGTGACGCCCGTTCGCGACGAGGAACCTCGGCGATTCCGGCAGGGACCGGCGCCACCACAGCAGCATGACGATCGGCAGCGCGGTGATCAGCTGGGCGACCCGCCAGCCCTCCGGCACCGTCGGCACGACGAACCGCCCGATCAGCGCGGCCATGACGAAGCCGAACGAGAAGAATCCGGCGAGCGCGCCGACGAACCAGCCGCGTCGCTTCGCGGGGACGAATTCCGACAGGAACGGCGCGATGATCGCGCTTTCGGCGCCCGCACCCGCCCCGGCCAGCACCCGGGCGCCCAGGAAGATCTCGTAGTTCGGGGAGAAAGCGGCGAGCACCGAGAACACCGCGTAGAAGGCCAGCGCGTACATCATGACCTTCTTGCGGCCGATGCGGTCGCCCAGCAGGCCCGCGGCGATCGCGCCGAAGAGGAAGCCGAACGGCGTCGCCGAACCGATCAGCCCGAGCTGCCCGTTGTCGAGCCCCCAGACCGCTTTCGCGCTCGGCAGGAGGAAGGCGACCACGGCGGAGTCCATGCCGTCGAAGGTGTAACCGAGCCCGCCGATGAGCAGGAGCAGATAGTGGGGACGGCTCAAAGGGAGCCGGTCCAGCCGTGCCAGAAGCGTCATGGGGAACGCCTTCCGTGGTTCGGGCGACGAGGAGTGCGGACAACGTATACTGCGTTTCCGTAAAACTGCAATGGTTGTTGCAGGTGGTCCGTCGGGCACGATGCGTTACCGTGGCGCGGTCGAGGGAGGGTGTGCGTGACAGAGACGGGAACCGGTGACGGTTTCGAGGCGTGGCTTCGGGATCGGACGCCGGAACGCGGCTTGAGGCCGAAGTCGGCCGCCGTGCTCGAAGTGCTGGTCTCGCAACCGCGCCGGGCGTCGTTCGGGTCGACGGCCGAACTCGCCCAGCTCGCCGGGGTCAACGTCGCCACCGTCACCCGCACCGCGCAGGCGCTCGGTTTCGCCGGCTGGCCCGCGCTGCAACAGGAGTTGCGGGCGCGGTACATGTCGTCGCTGAGTGCGCCTCAGGTGGCCGAGGAACACCGGGACGTGGACTCGCCGGGCTCGGCGTCGCTGCGCCGCGACCTCGACAGCCTCGCCCTGCTGAACCGGCGGGCCACCGAGGACGAGATCCGCAACGTCGCGGAGGCCGTCGCCGCCGCGCGCCGCACGCTCGTCATCGCCGACGGCAGCTACGCCGCGGTCGGGATCGCGTTCGCGCACAACGCCCGGCTCGCCGGGTACGACGTCCACGCGATCACCGCGGGCGACGCGGAACTCGCCAACGCCACGGCCAAACTCACCGCCGACGACGTGCTCATCGCGATCAGTTTCTGGCGCCTGTACGAAAGTACGGTGCTCGCCGCGGACGAGGCGAAGGCGAGGGGAGCACGCGCGTTCGCCATCACCGACGCGGCCAGTCCCGCGCTGGCCGGCGCCGTCGAGCAGGTGCTGATGGTGCCCGCCGAAGGCGTGACCTTCTTCCCGTCGCTGACCGCGGGGATGAGCCTGGTGCAGGCCATCGTCGCGCAGCTCGCCGCCGTCGATCCCGTCCGCACCGGCGAATCCATCGAGGCGGCCGAAGCCATGTGGTCGCGGTTCGATCTGCTGCACCGCCGTCCGGGATCGGCCGAAAGGATGGTGCCGAAAAGGCCGACCGGTCGAGGCACCTCCGCCGGATGACCGATCCGCCGCACCCCGTCGGGCAGCGATCCTGGTTCCAGGCCGCCGGAACAGGCGGTACGGGGATCGAGGAGGCCGAAATGACGATGATCGCGACTTTGGGCGCATACGCCGGGCTCGCACTGCTGGCGCTGATGGCGGCGACCCCGCTGCTCGTCGAACTCGACCAGCGCTTCCCGGTCACCCGCCGGGTCAAGGCGACCGAACGGGAACGCCGGATGCCCGCCTCGCTCGCGTCGGCGTGACGCAGAGCACAGAGATCGGCCCGGGACTACCTCACGTGAGTGATTCCGGAACCGCCAGGTCGTAACTTTGTGTCGCGTTGTGGAACGCTGAGTGACGTGACCGTGGATTTCTGCACCAACAGCCACTCCGCCGACCCCTTCGCGGAGTTCCGGCGGAACGTCGACGAGCTTGCCCAGGCGTTCATCGACGCCTGTCGTCAGGGCCGCAGCCCTGGCGACGCCACTCTCGACCTGTTGCAGCGGATCCACCACGAAGACCGCAACTGGGTCGTCGTCCATCTGACCTTCGCCATCGCCGCGCTCGCGCATCAGCGAGCCGTCGCCCCGGCCGACTCCGTCACCCGGCCAGGTGGCGTAACGGGTGCGCCGGAGCGCGCGTTGTTAGCTTCCGCGAGTGACTGATCCGACCATCTCCGCGGTCATCGCGGTGTTCGCGGGTTTCGCGCTCGCGGGCATCCTGGCCGTCCCGTACATCGCGGCGAGCTACCGGCGCCGCGGCGAACTCGGGTTGTGGCGGGTCCTGCTGGTGTTCGGGTTCCTGGTCTACGCCATGTCACTGTGGACGTACACGTTGCTCCCCATCCCGCAGACGACGGCGGCGTGGTGCGCCGAGCACGCGACGAGTCACCTGCAACTGCGCCCGTTCCAGTTCGTCGCCGACATCCGCCGCGAACAGGCGGGGGCGGGCCTGCGCGCGTTCCTGCGCAATCCCGCGGTCCAGCAGGCGGTCTTCAACGTCGCCTTGTTCGTGCCGCTGGGCATGTTCGTACGGCATCTCTTCCGGCGCGGTTTCGCGGTCACCGTCGCCCTCGGTTTCGCGGTCTCCCTGTTCATCGAGTGCACCCAGCTCACCGGCGTCTGGTTCCTGTTCGACTGCCCGTACCGGCTCGCCGACGTCGACGACCTGCTGACCAACACCCTCGGCGCCGCCGTCGGGTTCGGCCTCGCCCCGTTGCTGCGGCTGCTGCCGGGGAACGAGCCGTCCGCGCCACCGGGAACGCCGCGACCGGTCACCGCGCGCCGACGTCTGCTCGGGATGGCCGTCGACTTCGTCTCGGTCGTCCTGCTCGGGACCACCATCGGGATCGTGACGACTCTCGTGGCGGGCGAACCGGACACCGTGGTCGCGGCTCTGACCACCACCCTGCTGCCCGCCGTGCTCCTGTTGTTCGTCGTCCCCGTCGCGGGCAACGGCGCCAGCTTCGGCCAGCGGGTCGTATTGCTGCGGCCCGCCGGGCCGGACGGCGGGAAGCCCGCCCTGTGGCGGATGATCGTGCGATTCCTGGCCGGGTCCGGTGGCTACTTCACGCTGCTCACCCTGGCTTCCGCGGTCAACAGCGGATTCGAGCCACTGGCGAACCTGTTGTTCTTCGTCAGCGGCATTCTCGCGATCCGGCCTCTGGGCCACAAAGGACTGTCCGGGCTGGTCGCCGGACTGGAGATCGTCGACCTGCGCGAAATCGAGAGCCCGGACCGGGAGCCTGCCGTCGACGTGCGCGGTGGCCCCACACCGCCACTCACCTGATCGGGTCGACCCTGTCGTTCACGCGAGTCATTCCACCTGGCAGGAGGCACGGGCCGGAACACTCCCCGCGGTGGACGTGGAGTCGATGGATGACGTGGCCGACTGCCTGCTCTCGGTGGCTTGGAACATTTTCCCGCTGATGGGGAAACCGCCCGCGAGCCCGGGGGACCGGCCGGAGGAGATCCGCTCCTTCCTCGTCGACACCTGTCACGACGCCGGGCTGCGTGCCCGGGAATGGGCGGCGGCGCACGGCGCGGGAACGGCGGCGGACCACCGTCCCTTCCTGCGGCTCGCGGAGATCGGGGCGGACGCGAACCTGTTCCTGGGCATGGTTTCCGGCACGTTGGTCACCGATCACGAGCGGATCCGCCGCCGATGGACCGAAATCGAGGCGCTGGTCCGCGAAGCACGCGAACTCGCCGGGGAGATCAAGGGGCGGCCGTCGCACCGGCCGCCCCTCTTCGGCGATCAGTCCTTTTCGAGGGTCAGGTCGTAGCGGTTGAGCACCTCCTTGACGGGCTGGAAGAAGGTGGTGCCCCCTTCTTTGCAATCACCGGAGCCGCCCGAGGTCATCCCCTGTGCCTGCACCAGCTTCGTGCCGGAACCCGCCGAGGGACGGCTGACGTACGAGCCGCCGGAGTCACCCGGCTCGGCGCAGGCGCTGGTCTGGGTGAGGCCCCGCACGATGTTCCCGTTGCCGTAGTTCACCGTCTGGTCCAGCGCTTCGACCCGCCCGCACTGCCACTTGGTGGTGATCCCGGACCGGCAGACGCGGCCGCCGACGGCGACGACCTCGGAGCCTTCGATCCGCACGTCGGTGCCGTCCCCGTACCGGTCGACCCGGGGCGGGGTCGAGACGTCGGAGTGGGTCACCTTGATGGTCCCGTAGTCGTTACCGGGGAACGACGACTTCGCGACAGGGCCGATCGTGCCGTCGACGCCGTGCACGGTGCCGCCGAGTTCGGTGCAGTGGCCCGCGGTGATCACGTAGTTGTCGTCGTCGTCATGGGCGTTGAACCCGACCGAACAGGCGCCGCCGTTGAAGTAGAGACCCTGTCCGCCGACCACGCTCCACAACGGCCTTGGCGCGCTCTTCACCTGGTCCACCCGGACCGGGACGCCGGCGGCCGCCGCCCAGGCCAGTCCGGCTGAGTCGCCGCCGACCACCTCGACCACGACCTCGTTCGCGGGCGCGTCGACGTACCAGCCCGCGACCGAGCCGGGAAGACCGGCGGTCCTGTTGTCCAATGTGGACTGGATCTTCGTCAGTTCGGCGGAACTGTGCTTCATCACCTTCGGGATCGCGCCCGCCGAACGGATCGCGGCCGAGCGGCCCGCGTCGGTGGTGCCGACGACGAGTTCGCCGGTGGTCGTGTCCAGCCAAGAGCCGGCGAACGTGGTGCCGAGCGAAGTGCCGATCTTCTGCTGCGAGGCGGCCAACGTGGCCGGACCCGCCGTTTCGTTCAGCACCGATGTCGCCGCCGAAGCCGGGGTCGCGAAGGCGGTGACGGCTGCCGCGGCGCCTATCACCGCGGTCATGGTGCGCAGAGGACGTCGGATCACGAAAACCTCCATGGGATTGCGGAATTCGTTGCGGGGTGTGTACTGAGAAGCGCCTCTCGTCCGACGTTACGACAACGGGGTATCGGCCGAATGCCGCCATTTGAGTTGCACCGGCAATTCGCCTTACCGGCTCAATGGAACGGGGATTTCCCGGCATAGCTCACTCTTGTGAGTGGAGCTTGCCCGAATTGCCGTCCCCGATTCGTCCAGTCGCACGCGACAATAAGCGACGCTCGGCCACCCGTTCGGGAAAAGGGGCGAACGTCGAGAAACGGCGGATCACCTGATTGTGTCCGGCGCTGAACCCGTTCGCCCGCATTGGTGACGAACGCGTCTCTTTCGCTCACCAGCAGGAAAGGAGTCCCGCCGTGAACATCAGGCCGACGGTGAGCACGGGCGCGGCGAACAACGCGAGGGTTCCGCCCGCGACGGCCCGCACCCGGTCCGGCAACCGGGACGGACCACCGGGGTGCCGCGCCAGCCATCGCAACCGGAGCGCGGTGTCGCCGCCTTCCGAGGCCTGGATCGACAGCAGGGCCGATCGCACGGTTTCCGGTCCGTGCCCGGTCGCGGCCGCCCGGTCGGCGGCCAGCTCGACGAGGAGGCGGACCGCGCCGGGGAGTTCGCGCATGAGCGGGACGAACCGCAACGTGCGGCCGAGGATTTCGGCGCATCCGGCCAGCAGGTGATGCCTTCCGCGCAGGTGCGCGCGTTCGTGTTCCAGTACCGCGTTCAGTTCCCGGGACGTGAGCTTGCCCGCCAGGCCCCGGCTGGCGACGATCAGGCCGTCGCGGCCGCCGAGGCTGTAGGCGATCGGCCGCTCGTCGGGCACCCACAGCGTCGCGATCGGCCGCTCGTCGCGGGTGCCTGTCAGCCTGAGCGCGTCCCGGTGACGCCGGTGCAGCAGGGTGCTGTGTTTCCGGCGCCGGGCCGAGGTCACGGTGAGCCGGGTGGCGGCGATCACGACGACCGCCCCGGCGAAACCGCCGACGAGGGGATCGAGAGCGGGCAGGCCGCTGTGCCCGACCGCCGCCCAGCAATCGTGGAGGATCCGGGTGATCGCCGCGGCGGGACCGTGGTCCGGTAGTACGAGGAGAAGGACGGCGCCGAGGGTGCCGGCGAGCACGCCGAGCGCGGTGAGCAGCCACCACGCGAGCGCCGTACCGGGAGTGATCCCGCCGGTGGTCAGCCTGCCGAGCAACCGGGGCGAGAACCAGCCGATCACCGCGACGCCGAACAGGAGCACCGCCGCCAGGATCATCGCTTGGGCTTCCGTCGCAGCGCCCGCCGCAGGATGTCGGACTCCTCTTCGGTGACCGAGCGCGCGAAATGCAGCAGCACCGATTCGCGGTCTTCCGAGGAGTCGAGGAGTTCGCGCAGGCTCTGCGCGGTGGCCTCCTCACGGGTCGCCACGGCGCGATAGCGGTAGGCGCGATTCTCCATTTCGCGCACGACCCATTCCTTGCGGTGCAGATTGTCCAGCACCGTCATCACCGTGGTGTAGGCGAGGTCGCGATCCCGGTTGATCGCCTCGAGCACCTGGCGGACCCGCAAGGGTTCCGCCGAATTCCAGAGCACGTCCATCACCGACGCTTCGAGCTCGCCCAGCCGTTGCATGACACCTCCGCACGGAAGGATACTGCGTGCCCCGCGGTCACCCGACGATGCGCCGCGCGCCCATCAGGTGCCCGTCGCCCTTGATCGACCGGACGTCGACCAGCTGGCCCTCGGTCGGCGCGTCGACCATCTTGCCGCCGCCGACGTACATGCCGACGTGATGGATCGCCCCCGGATCGCCGGTGCCGTCGTCGTAGAAGACGAGGTCGCCGGGGACGAGCCGGTCCAGCGGGACGGCCTTTCCCGCGGTGTACTGCTGACGGCTGGTGCGCGGAAGCGAGACGCCCGCCTGCTTGTACGCCCACGACGTCAGGCCGGAGCAGTCGAACTCGCCCGGTCCGGTGGCGCCCCACTGGTATTCCGAGCCCCGTTTGGACAGTGCCGCCTGCAGCGCGTCGTTCGCTGCGCCGGGCGGGCCGAGATAGGAGCCCTTGTCCTGGACCTTGCCGAGTTTCGCCTTGTCCGACGCGGGCAGTGCACCGAGTGCGTTCCTGACCTCGACGATCCGGCTGTCGAGGTCCTTTTTGCGCGTGCGGACCTGGTCCAGCGCCACGGTCGCGTCGTTCGCCGCGAGCAGGGCGGTTTCCCGTGCGTTCGCCGCCGTGGTGCGAGCGGCCTGCGCGGAACCGAGCGCGTCACGCAGGCCGTTCAACGCCTTGGCCTTCTCTTCGGCCAGTACCGACAGCGCGGACGAGCGGTCGAGGAACTCCTGTCTGCTGCCGCTGTCGAGCAGGAGGACGGCGTTGCCGAGCTGGTGGCCGTTCATCGCGGACCGGGCGATCGCCTCGACCTGCGGCCGGAAGCGATCGATGGCCGACTGTGCCCGCGTGAGATCGCCGTCGGCCCGGCCGAGGGCGGCCGTCGCCTGGTCGCGTTCGGTCTCGCGGGCCTTCAGCCGGTCTTGTGATTCCAGCAGATCCTCGTCGGCCTTGGCCGCCTGCGCGCCGAGTTCCTGGTAGCGCCGCATCGGGTCCTGGCCGTCCGGCGACGGTGCCGGTTGCGCGCTGGCGGGGAGCGCGCCGAAGCCGAGGATCATGAGGGCGGCGGTGGCGGCGAAGGGGTGCCGCGGCGAACGCCGGTGTGGTGTCACGGGTGCCGAATCTCCTGTCGCACAGGTTCAACTATTGCGCTTAGTAGTACGGGGGCCGGTGTGAGTGCCCGGTGAAGTGCTACTAAGTCCATTAGTACTAACCGTCATGGGAGTTCTAGTCGATCTTTGCTACGGTGGGAACCGTGAGTGTCTCTCCGGCTACTCTTCGTCGGCTCGCGGTGGCCTTGCTGCTGCTGGTCGTGGCGGGAACGCAGGCTTACGGCTGCCTCGACGGGCCCGGCGAAACTGCCGTCGTCGCGGCGGCCTCGCACGATTCGTCGTGCCCGCCGAGTGAGGGACACCTGCACTCCCGGCCGCTCTCCGCGGTCGCGGTGCGAAGCGACACCTCGCCGTCCATCCCGGACTCTCCGCCTCCGCTCGCCTCGTCACCCGTCCTTTCGTCCCCGGTGAGGGAGAGCCCCCGGTCGATCGCGTTCGACCGGAGTGGCCCCCGGATACTCACCGAGCTGTGCGTCTCCCGGACGTGACCGTTCCCGCGCCGGTCCGGTCTTGCCCGCACAGCACAGAAAGACGAATCCTCGATGAACGCTGTCCTCCCTCATGAACCTCTCGCGCCTTCCCGCCTCCTCAGTACCGCCGCCCGCTGCGTGTCCCCGGCGCTGGCCGTCGGCAATACACCCGTGCTGTGGATCGACGAACGGCTCACCGGATCCGGCAAGGGTTTCTGGGCCAAGCTGGAGGGTTTCAACCCCGGCGGCATGAAGGATCGCCCCGCGTTGCACATGGTGGGAGCGGCCAAGGCCCGCGGCGACCTGGCGGACGGCGCGATGATCGTCGAGTCGACCAGCGGGACGCTCGGGCTCGGGCTGGCGCTGGCCGGGATCGTCCACGGCCATCCGGTCACCCTGGTCACCGATCCGGGGATGGAGCCCATCGTGCGGCGCATGCTCACCGCGCACGGCACCCGGGTCGACCTCGTCACCGAGCCCCATCCGGCGGGCGGCTGGCAGCAGGCGCGCCGGGACCGCGTCCAGCGGGTGCTCGAAGAGCGGCCAGGCTCCTGGTGCCCCGATCAGTACCACAACCCGGACAACGTGGCCGCGTACGCGACCTTGGCCGACGAGCTGGCCGCGCAACTGGGCCGGATCGACGTCCTGGTGTGCTCGGTCGGCACCGGCGGGCATTCGGCCGGGACCTTCCGCGCGCTGCGGCGGTACTTCCCGCATCTGCGCCTGGTCGGCGTGGACACCGTCGGGTCGACGATCTTCGGGCAACCCGCCACCTCACGGCTGATGCGCGGGCTCGGGTCGAGCATCCATCCGCGCAACGTCGACTACGACGCTTTCGAGGAGATCCACTGGGTGGCGCCCGCCGAAGCCGTCTGGACCTGCCGCCGTCTCGCCGCCGCCCAGTACGCGACCGGCGGCTGGAGTGTCGGCGCGGTCGCCCTCGTCGCGGCCTGGCTGGCGCGCACGCACGATCCGGACGTGCGGATCGCCGCGATCTTCCCGGACGGCCCGCAGCGCTACTTCGACACCGTCTACAACGACGAATACTGCGCGGGACACGGCCTGCTCGACGTCGTCCCGGCCAGGGAACCGGACGTCGTCGGCCATCCCGGCGAGCGGGTGGTGGAACGCTGGACCCGCTGCCGCACGATCGTGGATCCCGCGTTGTGACAGGATTTCCCGAGCGGTTCCGGTCCTTCGACCGGCCGAGCAAAGTGCTGATGGTCAACCAGTTCACCATCAACGTCGGTTTCTACATGCTGATGCCGTACCTCGCCGGCTATCTCGCGGGCCCGCTGGGACTGGCGGGCTGGGCCGTGGGCCTGGTGCTGGGCATCCGCAACTTCTCGCAGCAGGGCATGTTCCTGGTCGGGGGCACGCTCGCCGACCGGTTCGGCTACAAACCGCTCATCGTCGCCGGATGTGTGCTGCGGACGGCGGGCTTCGCGTTGTTGAGCGTGACGTCCTCGTTGCCGTCGCTGATCGTCGCGTCCGCGGCCACCGGTTTCGCCGGAGCCCTGTTCAACCCGGCTGTCCGCGCCTATCTGGCGGTGGACGCGGGGGAGCGGAGGCTGGAGGCCTTCTCGGTGTTCAACGTGTTCTACCAGGGCGGGATCCTCGCGGGCCCGGTGGTCGGGCTGGCCTTGACGGCCGTCGATTTCCGGCTGACCTGCCTGGTCGCCGCCGCGGTCTTCGGTGTCCTGACCGTGGTGCAGGTGCGGGCGCTGCCCGCGCACGAAAGCGAGGGGGAACGGTCGTCGATCTGGTCGGATTGGCGGGTCGTCGCCGGGAACCGCGCCTTCCTGCTCTTCGCGCTGGTCATGATCGGCTCGTACGTGCTTTCCTTCCAGACCTATCTGGCACTTCCGATGGAGGCGCGACGGATCACGGGCTCGGAGACGTCGGCCACCGCGCTCATCGCCGGGCTGTTCGTGATCTCGGGCGGTCTTGCGATCGCCGGTCAGCTCAAGATCACCGCCTGGTTCAAGAACCGGTGGTCGCCCGGCACCTGCCTCGCGTCGGGGATGGTGTTCATGGCCGCGGCGTTCGTCGCGCCGCTGACGGTCGCCAGGGCGGGTCCGGTCACGGCCGGGGCGGGGTTGCTCGTCTCCGCCGCGCTGCTGGCCGTCGGCACGGTCGTCGTCTTCCCGTTCGAGATGGACACCGTCGTCCGGCTGTCGGGTGACCGGCTGGTCGCCACGCACTACGGCTTCTACAACACGATCGTCGGCGTGGGCATCCTGCTCGGGAATCTCTTCACCGGTACCGTTTTCGACCTCGCGCGCCGGGCGGGCTGGCCGGAGATCCCCTGGCTCGCCTTGACAGTGCTCGGTGTCGCCTGTGCGGTGGGGCTGCGCGCTCTCGACCGGGGCAGGCGTCTGGTGTCGGTGTAGTGCCGCCGCGAAGGCCACCGACCGCCGGTGGCCTTCGCGGCGGTGTCAGACGAGCGTCTTCCAGTAGTCCCAGAAGGCCTGCAGGACCGCGGCGCCGATGACCGCGTACCAGACCACGAGGACCACGCTGTGGTAGCGGACGACCATCCGTCCTTTGTGGAGGTTGTGCAGGGTCGTGTACCAGAAGACGGCGATGGTGACCGCCCAGACGACCATGCAGTACGGGCAGAGCGCGCCGATGACGTAGAGGCTCTGGAACATCAGCCAATGCACGAAGACGACACCGAGAAACGAACCCGCTTGCAGGCCCAGCCAGTACCAGCGAGGGAGCCGTGCGCCGGCCAGTAGCGCGACACCGGTCGTCACGACCACACTGAACCCGGCGATCCCCAGCAACGGATTGGGAAAGCCGAACAGGTCCGCCTGCGGGGTCTTCATGATCGATCCGCAGCTGAGGACCGGATTGATGCTGCAGGTCGGGATGTAGGAGAAATCCTTGAGCAGCTTGATCTTCTCGATGGTGAGCACGAACGCCGCCACCAGGCCGACGGCGCCGCCGACCAGCAGCACCCACGGCGTCACGCGGGTGGCGAAGGGCGTCATTTCGCCAGTTCCCGGTCGATGACGCCCTTGAGCGCCTGATAGGACGGCGACCCCGAGAACTTGACGCCGTTGACGAAGAAGGTCGGCGTGCCCTCGACGCCGATGTTGGCGCCGTCGGTGCGGTCGGCCTGGACCCGGCCGAGCGTGGCCGGATCGTCCAGCGCGGCCTCGAAGGCGGGCAGGTCCAGGCCGAGCTCGCGTGCGAAGCCGAGGAAGGTCTCGCGGTGGGAGACCTGCTGGTCGCCCCATTGCGACTGCCGCTCGAACATCAGGCGGTACATCGGTTCGAGCTTGCCCTGGTTGCCCGCGGCCTCCACGGTCCGCGCGGCGAGCTCGGCGTTCTGGTGGCTGGGGATGGGGAAGTAGCGCATCACGAAGGTGACGCGGTCGCCGTACTCGGCGCGCAGCCGCTCGACGCCGGGATACGCGGCGCCGCACGCTTCGCACTCCAGGTCGAGGAACTCCACGACGGTCACCTTGGCACCGGCCGGATCGGACAGGCGATGGCTGTCCGGCCGGACCAGGAGCGACGCGGGTACCGCGGGAGGCTCGCCGTCGCCGCCGGTCTGCGAGGCAGGGGCGTCCTCGCCCAGCCTGGTGAAGACGAGCAACGCGGCCACCACCGCGATCACGACGGCCACGACCGTCAGGGAAACCTTGGCATTCTTGGTCATTCTGCTGAGTCCTTAGCTCGGATCCGGGCAACTGAAGGCGTGGGGCATGACCGGTCCGCCCTCGGTGCGAGGGCGGACCGGTCACGACCGGGGCTGCCGATCAGGTGCGGGAAACGCAGAGCTGGACGAGAAGAGGTGTCGCCGTCGGACGCTTGAACGCCCGGGTGCCCGGCGGCACGCCCGCTGTCGCGGGCCGGCTGCGCCGGACGAGCACGAGGAGAGCGGCCAGCAGCGCCGCGCCGATCCCCGTGACGTCGTCGAGGTGGTTGTGCGGCGGTTCGGCCGGGACCAGCCAGGCGGCGTGGTCGGCGCTCAGGTGGGACGTGCCCGGGTCGCATTCGCTCGCCGGGTTTGTGGCGTGGGTCGCTTCGGCGGCGAACAGGGGAGCGCAGGGTGAGCCCGCCGCCGCGGCGCCGTCACTGCACAGCGCGCTCTGCAGCAGGGCGACAGCGGTGAGCACGGCCAGCACGGCGAGAAGCCGCGCGGCCGTCGTCGCTGTCTTTCCGCCGGGCACGGACAGCAGGGTAAAGGTGACCTTGTAAAGCCACGGCGAGTTCGGGGGTGCGGTGAGGCGTCGGTGCGGGTGGTCGTGAGTGGCGATTCGGGTCAATAACTTGTCCTTGGTCGTCGGCGGTGTCCGACTTACTTCGGGTCGCGCAGTCCGTGAAGGCCGCCTTGAGGGACCCTGGGGCCCTCAAAGTTCCCCTCACACACCCCCGGGCCGCGTGAAGGCCCCCTTCCCTCGGCTCAGCCGAGGAAACGCGACCTTCACACCTTTCCCAGTACGTGAAGGCCCCCTTCCTGTACCTAGGCGCAAGGAAGGGGTCCTTCACGTACTTCGGGTGACCAGGGTGGCGGGCCGTGGTGGGTTGGGTTGGTCGTGAGTGGCGATTCGGGGTCGCGGTTCGGCGACTTTGTCATCCTGCCGCACCCTGTCGGCGAAGTCCTCCTCCTGTTCGGGATCTTCCATCCCCGCCACGGCGCGGGCCACAGTAGACGGTCCGACGCTGCTATGGCCGGACCCACAAGGCCGTGCCCGAATCTCTGGCGGCTCGTCCAAAGTGCTCTGTTTCGGCCGGGACACATACTGGCGCCCCATCGGACGTCGAGGTCCCGGAGGTTCCAGTCAGCATGAGCGCAGCCGCGTCCTTCGTGCCGGACGAAGTTTGCCGAAAGACATTGTGTGATCGGTCGTTCGCCACGGGTCTGTCCGTGGCGGTGACCGACCGCGAGGAAGTCGTCTCGTCCGGAGTGTTCGGTCACGCCGACCAGGCCGCCGGTTCGCCGGTCACCGAGGACACGCTCTTCCAGATCGGGTCGATCACCAAGGGTTTCACCTGCGTCCTGCTGTTGCGTGCCCGCGATGCGGGCCTCGTCGACCTGGACTCGCCGGTCACCGCCTACCTGCCGTGGTTCTCCGTGCGGTCGAGCCACGAGCCGATCACGCTCCGCCACCTGATGACCCATACGGCGGGGATCATCGCCGGTCCGGACGTCTCCCCGGACGCCACTTTCGAGGTGTGGGCGCTGCGGGACACGGAGGCGACGACGCCGCCGGGAACCTGGTTCCACTACTCGAACGCCGGGTACAAGGCGCTCGGCCTCGTGCTGGAGGCCGTCCACCGGCGGCCGTATCACGAGCTTCTCGGCGAGTTGCTCGCCTCACTCGGGATGCACGCCTCCGCACCCGCGGTCACTCATGACCTCCGGTCGCGTCTGGCGGTGGGGTACGAACCGCGCTACGACGACCGTCACCCCGTCCGGGAGGACGGCGTCGTCCCCGCGACCTGGATCGAGAACGCCACCGCGGACGGCTGTGTCGCGGCGACGGCGAGAGACATGACGGCCTGGCTGCGGCTCCTACTCGGCAGGGAGACGGGGCAGGTGGGGGAGATGCTCACGCCCGCCATCCTCGACGAGGAGGACTACCCGGGCTGCGCGTACGGGCTCGGCATGCAGGTCGGTGACCTCGACGGCCGTCCGCACGCCTGGCACACCGGCGGGATGATCGGCTACCACGCGGCGATCGCCTGCGATCTCGACGCCGGGATCGGGGCCGCCGTCCTGGCCAACGGCGTCGGACCGTGGCTGGACTTGGCCGTGCACCTGGTCACGGCCGCGCGGGCCGGGCGTGACGGTGTGCTGTCGCCCGAGTTCGCGCCGCCGCTGAAGAAACCTGCTCCACCGCCACCCGCGGAGAACCCGCCGAAGCGATGGGCGGCCGTGGTCGGGCATTACCGCTGCCACAACCCCTGGCTGTCGAATCTCCACGTCCACGCATCCGGGGACAACCTGTGGGTCTCGGTCTGCGGCGGCGAGCCGGAACAGCTCGTTCCCTTGCCGGACGGTGCTTTCCGCGTCGGGTCCGACGAGCGTTCGCCCGAGCGGCTGCGTTTCGACGTCGTCATCGACGGGGCCGCGATCCGCGCCGACTACTCCGGATGTCCCTTGTACCGCACGTTCACCCCGTAGGTGGAATCGATGAGAAAAGCGTTAGCGGCACTCGCCGCGGTGCTCCTGGCCTGCACTGGCCTGAGCGCCTGCGCCCGTGCCGGAAGCCAAACCGCCGACGGTGACATCTACCGCCTCGGCTCCGACCAGGCCATCGACTCGATGAACCCGTTCGTCTCCGTGGTGACGACGGCGTTCGCGGTGTACGAGCAGATCTATCCGACGCTGGTCCAGCTGGATCCGGAAGGCAAGTTCGTCGCGGAGTTCGCGAGCGCCTGGACCACCTCGGAGGACGGGCGGACCTGGACCTTCCACACGCATCCCGGTGCCACCTGGTCGGACGGCGCGCCGCTCACGGCGGCCGACGCGGCCTGGACCTTGAACACGATCGCCGCGTTCAAGGACGGCCCGACCGCAGGCCTCGCCAACTATGTGTCCGATTTGGACGAAGCGAGCACACCTGACCCGAACACCTTGGTACTGCGGTATTCCCGCCCCGTGGCGAACGTCCTCAACCGGCTCATGAGCGTGCCGATCCTGCCCGAGCACGTCTGGCGTGAGTACGCCGGTGGCGAGGGGGAGGCGCTGACCACCTTCCCGAACAACGCCCCGGTCGTCTCCGGTGGTCCGTTCGTCCTCGTCCGGCACGTACCCAAGCAGGTCGCCCTGTTCAAACGCAATCCGGCCTATTACGGGCCGAAACCGCATATCGCGGGTTTCGGCATCCAGTTCTTCAGCTCCGACGACGCGATGATCACGGCGCTGAAGAGCCGTCAGCTCGACGCCGTCCGGACGGTACCGTCCACTTCGGTCGCCAACCTCGAGTCCGCGGGGTTCGAGGTCATCTCGTCGCCGGGACTGAGATTCGAGAGCATCACCGTCAACGCGAACCCGAAACAGCGACCCGAGCACCGGGAGCTGGCCGATCCGTTGCTGCGCCAGGCCTTCGACCACACGATCAACCGCGCGCAGATCGTCGAGACCTCGTTGCTCGGACACGGCCGCCCCGGGGCGTCGATCATCCCGCCGGGCACCGCGAACTGGGCCGACCGCTCGCTCCAGCCGACCCCGTTCGATCTCGGCGCCGCGAACCGGCTGCTCGACCAGGCCGGTTACCGGCGGGGCCCGGACGGGACCCGGATCGCGAACGGCCACCCGATGGACTACCCGGTCATCCTGCCGGAGGACACCTACGGCGGCGCGGGCCTGCGCTCGTTCCAGATCATCCGGTCCGACTTCGCGAAGATCGGCGTGCGCCTCACCGCGAAGCTGCTGGACAACGCGGCTGCCAACGAGGCGGTGATGGCCAACGAGTCCCAGGACTTCGCGATGACCATGTGGGGCTGGAGCGGCGGGACGGGCGACCCCGACGACACGCTCAACTACCTGACCTGTCAAAGCTGGGGGATCCTCAACGACACCGGGTACTGCAGCGAGGAATGGGACGACCTGTACGCGCGGCAGGGTGCGGCGATGACGCCCGCCGAACGGCACGGGATCGTCGACGAGATGCAGCGGCTCGCCGCCCGCGAACGGGTGCTGCTGGTGCTCGCCTATCCCGATTCGATCGAAGCGCATTCCCGGGAGTGGGTCGATCTCCCGCAGGTGGGCGGCAACTCGTTCTCCTCGGAGTCGAAGATCCCGCTGCTTTCCGTGCGACGGGCGGGCTGAGCCATGCGCGTCCTGGAGTACGTACTGCGCCGGGGGATCTTCTCCGTGGTGACGATCTTCCTCGCGATCACCGGCAATTTCTTCCTGTTCCGGGTGCTGCCCGGCGACGCGGTGAGCAATCTGGCCAAGGTGCCCCATTCCACCCCGGAACTGCAGCACGCCCTGATGGTCCGGTTCGGCCTGGACAAGTCCAAATGGGACCAATACCTGATCTACCTGAAGAACCTGCTGCACGGTGATCTCGGGGTTTCTTTCACCTATCAGGAATCCGTGAGTCACCTGTTGCTGGACGACCTCGAGAACACGGTGTTGCTCGCCGGTGTCGGCACGCTGGGAGCGATCGTCATCGGGATCCTCTCCGGCGTCATGTCGGCCTGGCGGCGGTCATCCCCGCTGGACCACCTCAACACCGGCGTGGCGACCCTCGTCTATTCGTTCCCCGCGCAGTGGCTCGGCCTCGTCCTGCTGATCCTCTTCGCCGGGGTCCTGCCGGCGGGCGGGATGTCGGATCAGTTCCTGTTCGACAGCCCGCCGTTCTGGCAGCACGCGGCGGACGTGGGCGGCCACCTGGTCCTGCCCGCGGCGACCATGATCCTCACCGCGTACGGCGGCTACACGCTGGTCGTCCGGTCCTCGGTACTGGAGACACTCGGCGAGGACTACGTGCTGACAGCGCGGGCGAAGGGGATTCCCGCCCGCCGGGTCGTCTGGCGCCACGCCGTCCGCAACGCCCTGCTGCCGATCGTCACCATGGTCGCGCTCGACCTCGGCTACGTGGTGGGCGGCGCGGTGCTGGTCGAGGTGATTTTCAGCTGGCCGGGTCTCGGCATGGCCACCTTCACCGCGATCGGCCAGCGGGACTACCCGATGATCCAGGGCGCCTTCCTGATCCTGACCGTCTCGGTGATCCTGCTGAACTTCGTCGCCGATCTGGTCTGTTTCCGTCTCGACCGAAGGGTGAGCGCATGAGCGTCCGCATCGGCGACACCGGGGCCGACGGCCGGGCCGGCGCCGGGATCTTCCGCAAAGTGCTGCGCGACCACAAGTCCGCGGCGGTCGGCCTGGCGCTCATCGCGATCTTCGTGGTGGTCTCGATCCTCGCGCCCTACCTTGCGCCGCACAGCGCGGTCGAGAGCAGTTGCGCCGTCTTCGAACCCCCGTCCGCGCGGCATTGGCTCGGCTGCGACGACGGCGGCGTCGACATGGTCTCCCTGCTCATGCACGGCGGGCAGACCTCGCTCGTCGTCGCGTTCACCGCGACCCTGGTCTCGATGGCGATCGGCGGCACGGTCGCCATCGTGGCGGGCTACTTCGGCGGCTGGCCCGACACCGTCCTGATGCGGGTCACCGACGTCCTGCTGGTCCTGCCCGATCTGGTGCTGGCGATGGTGATCGCCGCGGTGTGGGGGCCGAGCCTGTTCCACGTGATCCTGGTGATCGGCCTGCTGCAGTGGACTTCCACCGCCCGGATCGTCCGCGCCGAGGTGATGTCGCTGCGCGAACGCGCCTACGTCAAACGCGCGAGAGGACTCGGCGCGAGCAACGGCCGGGTGATCGTCCGGCACATCCTTCCCCACGTCGGACCGCTGCTGATCGCCAACACCGTGCTGACCGTTTCGGCGGCGATCTACCTGGAGACCGCGCTGGCCTTCCTCGGCCTGCAGGATCCCAGCGTCACGACCTGGGGAACGATCCTGGAACACGCGTTCGCGCGGACCGCGATCAGTTCCGGTGCGTGGTGGGCGATCGTGCCCGACGGCTTCGTCATCGCCGCGGTGAGCATCGGCTGCTTCCTGCTCGGGCGGGCCATCGAAGACGCGTTGAACCCCCGGCTCAAGGTCTCGCATCTCTCAGGGCGGCGCTGGCGTCTGCGCGCCCTCGTCGCGAAGGGGGTGAACGCCCGATGAGCGTGTTGGAAGTCAGCGACCTGCACGTCTGGTTCGACCTGCCGCACGGCGGCCAGGTCCACCCGGTCGACGGCGTGAGTTTCGCGCTCGAGCCCAGCGAGCGGTTCGGCCTCGTCGGCGAGTCCGGCTGCGGGAAGACCACCACCATCCTGGCGTTGATGGGACTGCTCCCGGCGACGGCGTCGGTCTCCGGCCAGGTCCGGATCGACGGCACGGACATCCTGGCCGACGGCGAGGACTCGGTCCGCGGCCACCGCTGGCGGGACATCGCGATGGTGTTCCAGGGCGCGATGAACGCGCTCAACCCGGTCAAGACGGTGGGCTGGCAGATCGCCGAACCGATGGCCCACCACGGCGTCGCCCGCGGGAAGCGGGCCCGTGAACGGGTCCGGGAACTGCTCGAACTCGTCGGCATCCCCGCCGCGGCCGCGAACCGCTATCCGCACGAGTTCTCCGGCGGCATGCGCCAGCGGCTCTCCATCGCGATGGCGCTGGCCTGCGAACCGAAGATCCTGCTCGCCGACGAACCGACGACGGCGCTGGACGTGATGGTCCAGGCACAGATCCTCGAACTGCTCACCAGGCTGACCGACGAACTCGGCATGGCGCTGGTCCTGGTCACGCACGATCTGCCGGTGGTGACGCAGTTCTGCCACCGGGCCGCGGTGATGTACGCGGGGAAGATGGTCGAGGACGGTCCGGCGGACGAGCTCACGTCGGCCTCCCGGCATCCGTACACCCGGCTGTTGTTCGCGGCCACGCCGGATCTGTACGGGCGGGAACCGGTCGTCTCCATTCCCGGCGCTCCGCCGAGGCTGGACGCCGAGATCACCGGCTGCGCCTTCCAGCCCCGGTGCGACGTGCCGATGGACCGCTGTGGCGGCGAGCATCCGTTGCTGCTCACCGCCGGGCCCGGCCATCGTGCCGCCTGTTTCCGCAACGAAGAACCGGTGGAGTCACGATGAATCAGGCCCTGCTCGAGGTCGAGGACCTCGCGATCCACTACCCGGTGCGGCGCGGCGTGGTCCAGACGCTGGCCAGACGTCCCCGAAGCGTCGTGCACGCGGTCGACGGCGTCAGTTTCCGCCTCGGCCGCGGCGAGATGGTCGCCGTCGTCGGCGAATCCGGCTGCGGGAAGTCCACCACCGCTTCGGCGATCTGCGGCCTCGTCCGTCCCACGGCCGGATCGGTCCGGCTCGACGGCGCGGAGATCAGCGGGCTTTCCGAGCGCGCGAAACGGCCCGTCCGCCGCCGGGTCCAGATGATCTACCAGGATCCGTACGAGTCACTGGATCCGTTGTGCCGGGTCCGGGACATCCTGGAGGAACCGATGCTGATCCACGGCATCGGTGACTCCAAGGAAGGGCGCGCCACCTTGATCGAGGAGTCCCTCGAACGCAGTGGACTCGCGCCTGCCAAGGCCTTCCTCGACCGCTACCCGCACGAGCTCTCCGGGGGCCAGCGGCAACGGGTCGCCATCGCCGCCGCGCTCGTCCTCGATCCCGACGTCCTACTCGCCGACGAACCGGTTTCGATGCTGGACGTCTCCGTCCGCGCCGGGGTGCTCACGTTGCTGGACACCCTCCGCAAGGACCGGGACACGGCGATCCTGATGATCACCCACGATCTGTCCACGGCCGCCCATTTCGCCGACCGGATCGTCGTGATGTACCTCGGCAGGATCGTCGAACAGGGACGCGCCCACGACGTGGTGCACCATCCCAAACATCCGTACACCAAGGCTTTGCTGTCCGCCGTGCCCAAACGGGAGCTGGGGCAGCGGACGAAGCCGCGGTTGCTCACCGGCGAGACCCCGGATCCGGTCGGCATCCCGCCGGGATGCCGGTTCCGTTCCCGCTGCCCGGTAGGAGAAAAGGACTGCGAGATCTCGGATCCGGTGCTGGGTGCCGGGCCGGGGGACGCGGGTTCCGGCCACGAAGTCGCTTGCCTGCACGCCTGACCTCGTGAGTGGTAAGGACGGTTATTGAGAGGTGAGTCAAAGGTGGCGTGTTCGTGGGGTGGGCCGGTGACGGGATGAAGGCGCCCTTTGTCGCGCTCGATGCCGAGTGGCCGTGTCGCGAAAGCCACTTTCGCGACACCCCGGGCGGCTGTGCGACCCACACAACACCCGCCCACAACCGACACCGCAAACGGCACGAGCACGCCCCGTTTGCCCTTCCCCTCAATAACCGTCCTTACCACTCACGAGGCCCACTCGAGAAAGGACACACAGTGCCTCCAGAACTCGTCATCCGGGGAGGTTCGGTCGTCGACGGCACGGGAGCCCCCGCCCGCCGCGCCGACGTCGCGCTCTCCGGAGACCGCGTCGAAGCCGTCGGAGAGCTTCCCGACTCGGGATGCCCGGTGCTGGACGCCGAGGGCTGCGTGGTCGCGCCGGGGTTCATCAATGTCCTCAGCCACGGCTACGAAACCCTGCAACTGGACCCCCGGGGCCTTTCCGATCTGTACCAGGGGATCACCACGGAGATCTTCGGCGAGGGACGGTCCCTGGGGCCGGTCACCGGCAAGATGGTCGACATCGTCGGCGGCGAGCCGCAGCAGTACGGCGTCCGGACGAGCTGGCCTCGTCTCGGCGGCTTCCTCGGCGACCTCGAGAAGGCCGGGGTCGGCATGAACGTCGGCAGCTTCGTCGGCGCGGAGAACCTGCGGATGCCCTTCGCCGGTAACGAGGACCGGCCGCTGACCGACGACGAACTGGCCGCCGCCTGCGAGCTGCTCGACGCCGAACTCGCCGACGGAGCCCTCGGCGTCGGATCCGCGTTGATCTATTCGCCGGGAAGCTACGCCTCCACCGAGGAACTGATCGCGTACGCGCGGGTCCTCGCCCGGCACGACGCGCTCTACATCTCCCACATCAGGGGCGAGTCCGACAGGCTCCTGGAGTCCGTCGACGAACTCATCCGGATCGCGAGAGAGTCCTCCGCCCGGGCGGAGATCTACCACCTGAAGGCATCCGGCCGCGAGAACTGGCCCGCGATGAACAGTGTGTACGAACGGGTGGAGGCGGCGAGAGCGGCCGGGATCCAGGTGACCGCGGACGTCTACCCGTACGAGGCGGGGTCCACGTTCCTTTCGGCGTTCATCCCGCCGAAGTTCCACGAGGGCGGTCACGGCGAACTGGCCGCCCGGATCGCGGACGGGGAAACCAGGGCCGCGATCAAGGCGGCCATCGGCAGCCCCGGGAGGGACTGGGACAACCTGTACCTCGGATCGGGCGGCGCGGACGGGATCCTCCTGCTCGGCGACGGAGACCTCAAAGGCAGGACACTCGCCGAGGTCAGCGGCACCTGGGGTGACAGCGACCCTCTCGACACCCTGCTCGACATCGTCGCCGCGCATCCGAAGCTCCTGGTTGCCGAGTTCACCTCGTCCGAGGCACACGTCCTGCGCGCGCTCCGGTTCCCGTGGGTGTCGGTGTGCACGGACTCGGAGGCCCTCGCCGCGGAGCCGCCGTTCACCGACACTTCCATCCACCCCCGCACGTACGGCGCCTTCGCCCGCGTGGCCGGACGCTACGTCCGTGAGGGAGTGCTGACCCTCGAACAAGCCGTGCGGTGCATGACGAGCCTGCCCGCGGAGAACCTCAGGCTGGCCGATCGCGGCGTGGTCCGCCCCGGGGCATTCGCGGATCTGACGGTCTTCGTGCCCGAGGAGGTCCAGGACAACGCCACGTACCTCGAGCCGCACCGCTACGCCGATGGCATGCGCCACGTCCTGGTCAACGGCCGTATCGCCTTCCAGGACGGCAAGCCGACCGGGACACTCGCCGGACGGGCGCTCCGACGGCGTCGGTGACGCTCACCAGCCGAGCTGGTCGCCCAGCCGCAACCGCAGCCACAGCACCAGACGTTCGTCCGGGTCGGCGAGATCGAAGCCGAAGATCTCCTCGGCGCGGGACAGCCGGTACCGGATCGTGTTCGGGTGCACGGACAGCAGGCTGGACGCGGCCGCGGTATCGCTGTTGGAGTCCAGGTAGGCGAGGATGGTGGACGCGTAGGTCGTGCCGTGCTCGAGGTCGTGAGCACGGATCGACGGCCCGAGCCTGCGGGGCAGTGCCTCGTGCGCGACGAGGATCTGGGCCAGGGCGGAAAGCGTCGCGCCTGCCCACACCTCGTCGATCGAAGCCACCTGACAGGCTTCCGGCTCGTCCGGCCGTTCGGTGAGCGCGCGGAGGACCAGGTCCGCGTCGGCGCGCGAGTCCGCGATCGAGCGGAGGTCGGGGACCAGCGAACCGAGACCCGCCTGGACGCGCACCCGCAGCGCGCCGTGCGCTCGCCGGGCGATCCCGGCGACGAGGTCGCGGTGCGCGTTCGGCGCCGGCCCGCCCGGCAACAGCGCGTAGACCGTGCCGTCGATCAGCGCGCAGCCGTGTTTGCCGTAGTGGGCCTCGCAGTGCAGGCTCACCAGGTCGGCGAGCCGGGTGGCCGCGTGGACCGCGAGCACCTCGTCGGCGTCTTCGGGACCGATCGCGAACGCGGCCACCGCCACCCCGGCGTTCGGGTCCAGGCCGAGTTGCGGGGCCACGGCGGTGACACTGCCCGGGTCGGCGAGCAGCCGCCGCACCAGGTCCGCGCGACGGCGCCGGACGGCGTCGTCCGCGGTCCGGGCCGCGAGCAGATGCAGCGCGGCGATGTCGGCGGCGTCGAAGAGGGCCTGTTCGGCCGCCTGGTCGAGACCGTTTTCCGCGTCGACGACCCAGATCGACCCGAGTACCTCGTTCCCGGCGCGCACCGCGACCCCGAGGCGGGGGAGACCGCCGGGAATGGCCGGGAACCGGCAGGTGCGCCGAGCCTGGGTGAGCGCCTGATACTGCTCGTCGTAATGGTCCGGGGCGTCCGGCACCTGGAGGCCGAGAATGCCCTGGCGGCGGCCCTCGTCGATGCCCTGACCGGGCAGCGTCGAGTAGGAAAGGATGCGCCGGTACGGATCCTCGATCGTGGTCGCCCCGCCGACCATGCCCGCGATCGCGTTGGCCAGTGCGAAAAGATCGCCGACGGCCGAGCTGCCGGTGCCTTGCGTGACCCGCGCCGCGGAGGCGAGGGCCGAGGAGATCATGGCGTCGAGATGGTGCCAGGCCACGGCTTCGTCGGCGGCGAGCAGAACGAGACCGGACCGCTGTGCGGCTTCGGTCAGTTCCGCGACCGGCTCGCCGAAACTCTTCACCACCACGCACGCGTGACCGGCCTCGGCCGCGGCTTCGACAAGGTCTTTCGCCTGCGGCTCGGCCGTGCCCACCCCGACGGCGAGCAGGATCGCGCCCTTCATCGGAGGCAGCGGGGAACGCCGCTCGTGGATGAGCACACTCGAGACCGGGACCGGCCGGTCCGGCAACGCGGTCAACGGCCGGACCAAGGAAGTGCCCAGTGCGTCGAGGACCTGTCCGAGGTCCGGTTCCTCAGTGTCGAGCATGCTCACCTCTTTGGCCGGTCGCACAAAACATTCACGAATTCTCTGGACCGGCACTCGTAGGCGGGTGGCCAGTGTGGACGTGAGGCTGTCAGCATGCACCTTCCAGGCAGGGCGCCGCGGGCCGCCCCGACGACAGTACCCACGGCGGCCCGGGCGAGTGCCGTCGAAGTCGCCGCGCGTGCCGCGACCCGTGCGGGTGTCCGGATCCGGCTGGCCGAAGACCTCGTCACGGTCGAGGCGGTTTCGCGTTTCCTCGCCGGGGTATGGCAGACCCCCGAACATCAGCCACCGCTCGGGGTCGACGCGTTGCGCGCCTTCGCCCACGCCGGCGGCGCCGTGCACTACTCCAGCGACGGGGACGAGGTCATCGCGGCTTCCGTGCTGTTGTTCTGCCGACCCGCTTCCCAAGCTGTCTACTCGATGATCGCCGCCGCACGCACGAGTGATCGCGGAGTGGGTTTCGCCCTCAAGCAGGCGCAGCGGGTGTGGGCGCTCGACCACGGCGCGACCTCCATGATCTGGACCTTCGATCCGCTGGTGAGCCGCAACGCCCACTTCAACCTGGCCAAACTCGGCGCGACCGCAGGCGAGTACCGGGTGAACTTCTTCGGCCACATCGACGACGGTGTCAACGGGCACGACGAGACCGATCGGCTCACCGCCGTCTGGTCACTCGCCGAGCCACGGCCGGATCACGTCATCGGGCCCGACTTCGGGAGCGCGGAAGTCGATGAGGCACGCGCTCCGGACGGTAGAGCGCTCAGTGCCCGGGACGAAAACGGTCACTGGTGCCGGGTTCCCGCCGACATCATCGCCACCCGCCGCGAGGACAGGGAACTCGCGGCCGCATGGCGGGAAGCGGTCCGCGGTGTCCTGCTCCCGGCCTTCGACGCGGGTTTCACCGTGACCGGCTTCAGCAGGGCCGGCTGGTACCGCCTGACCAGAACGGAGCAGCCGTGAAGATCGAACTCGTCGAACTCATCGAGGTCCGCCTTCCCCTCGTCCGTCCTTTCAGGACTTCGTGCGGGGTCGACACCGAGCGGCGCACCCTGCTGCTGCACGTGGTGACCGACGCCGCCGAAGGCTGGGCGGAGTTCGGGGGCGACCCCGAACCGATGTACAGCGCGGAGTTCGCCGCCGGGGCCGAACGTGTCCTCGCCGATCACCTCGTGCCGAGGGTCACCGCGCTGGACCGGCCGACCGCCGCCCGGATCGCCGGCGCGATGGCCCCGGTCAAAGGCAACCCCATGGCCAAGGCACTGCTCGAAACGGCGATCCTCGACGCCGAATGCCGTGCCCACGCGATGCCGCTGGCGACCTACCTCGGCGCGGTGCGCGACCGCGTCGCCGCGGGGGTGTCCGTGGGGATCACGGACACGATCGCGGACCTGCTGGAAACCGTGTCGGGCTACCTGGAGCAGGGCTACGTCCGGATCAAACTCAAGATCGAACCGGGCTGGGACCTCGAGCCCGTTCGCGCCGTCCGCCAGGAGTTCGGTGACGACATCGCGTTGCAGGTCGACGCGAACACCGCCTACTCGCTCACCGACGCCGAACACCTGCGCCGCCTCGACGACTTCAGCTTGGTCCAGATCGAACAACCGCTCGCGGAGGACGATTTGCGCGGCCACGCCGAGCTGGCGAAGCTGCTGCGCACACCCCTCTGCCTCGACGAGTCGATCCACTCCGCGCGCGACGCCGCCACCGCGATCGCGCTGGGCGCCTGCCGCATCGTCAACATCAAGCCCAGCCGGGTCGAGGGCTACCTCGAGGCCCGCCGGATCCACGATGTCTGTGTGGCGCACGGGATCCCCGTCTGGTGTGGCGGAATGCTCGAGACCGGGATCGGCCGCGCGCAGAACCTGGCGCTCGCCGCGCTGCCTGGATTCGTGCTGCCGAACGACATCTCCGCGTCCAGCCGCTACTACGCGGAGGATCTCACCGAAGAGTTCCGGCTCGACGGCGGCTCACTGTCCGTTCCGGACGGTCCGGGCAGCGGGGTCACCGTGCTGCCCACGGTGCTCAAACGCTACGCCGTCACGACTCGGAAGTTGTACCAACTGTGAAAGGAGACATCATGCGAGGTTGGACCACTGTCGCCGCGACCTTGGCGGTCACGGCTTCTTTGGTGGCGGTGCCCGTCTCGTCGTCCGCGGCGCCACGATGTGACACCAAACCCATCCAGACCGCGTTGGGACTACTGAAGAAAGCCGGTATCCCCGGGGTCTCCGTGACGGTGAAGAGCCCTCGCTGCGGCGTGTGGACCGGCGGCGTCGGTGTCGCCGACCGCGCGACGGGCCGCAAGCTCACCGGCGGCGAGCACAGCCGGATCGGCAGCAACACCAAGACCTGGACGGCCACGGTCGTACTCCAGCTCGTCGGCGAAGGCAGAATCGATCTCGACGACACCGTCGAGGACTTCTTCCCGAAACTCATCCGCACCAAGGACTACGACGGGCGCAAGATCACGGTCCGGCAGCTCCTCCAGCAGACCAGCGGCCTGCCCGACTTCCTCGACGCGCCGTTCTGGGAAGACGAGGAAGCGCACCGCTGGGATCACATCGAGCCCCTGCAGACGGTCCGGCAGGCACTGGCCCTGCCCCCGCCCGACGACCGGGCCCCGTCGGGCTTCGCCTACTCCAACACCAACTACAACCTGGCGGGCATGATCGTCACGAAGGTGACCGGCCGCAGCATCGGCACCGAGATCACCCAACGGATCATCAGGCCCCTCGGCCTGTGCGGCACCAGCTGGCCCGGCGACCGGACCACGCTCCCCAAGCCGGAACTGCGGAGCTACGTGGTCAGGGAAGGGGCACTGGCGGACAGGACGGAATGGAACACGTCCGACGCCGACGCGTCGGGCGCGCTGATCTCGACCGGCGCGGACGCGACCGTCTTCTGGAACGCGCTGCTGACCGGGAAACTGCTGGCGCCCGCCCAGCTCGCCGAGCTGAAGAAGACCGTCGACGACGGCTCGGGCGAGGGCTACGGCCTGGGCGTCGAGCGCTACGAACTCACGCCGGGTCTCGTGACCTGGGGGCACAGCGGCGGGATGCCGAGCGGCCACGAGTTCAGGAACGCCGTCACCGAAGACGGCCAGCGGTCCGTGACCTTCCTGATCAACACGGACGAGTACAAGTGGCAGGACGTCGACGTCGCCATCGGTGACCTCGTCCGCGACATCCGCTGACCGATGCCTTGACAGCCCCCGGCGTCATTCATACATTCATACAGGCGTTGTCACTTTGTATGAATGACGCTGGGAGCTGATCCGCATGCGACTCGGCAAGACCGCCGTCGTCCTCGGTGGCAGTGCCGCCGGCCTCTGCACCGCGGGCGCACTCGCCCCCTACTTCGACCAAGTCCTGGTGCTCGAACGGGACGAACTGCCCGCCGAGGCCGAACACCGGCGCGGAGTGCCGCAGAGCAAACACCCGCACTTCCTGCTGAACTCGGGCCGCCGCGCGATCGGCGAACTGTTCCCCGGGTTCGAGGACGACCTCATCGCCGCCGGGGGACTGCATCTCATGCCGTCCATGGACGCCGCCTATCTCGACGGAGCGGGCTGGTCGGCGCGGAAACGCAGCGCGATGACGATGATCTACAGCTCGCGGATCCTCATCGAGCGCGTGCTGCGCGACAAGGTCCGTGCCCTGCCCGGGGTGGTGATCCGAGAAGGCGTGGCGGTGAGTGGGCTGACCACCCGGGACGGCGACGTCACCGGGGTCTGGTTCTCCACACGCGACGGAGACGAGCACGTCGACGCCGATTTCGTGGTGGACGCGATGGGCCGCGGCTCCTCGGCCGGCGTCTGGCTGGCGGCCGCCGGGTGGCCCGAGCCCGAGGTGCGGACCCTCGACGCCAAGGTCACCTACACCTCGCGCTGGTACGACCTGCCGTCCCGCGACGAGCGGCCCGCGTCCTGGTGGTGGCGGCATCTGGTGATCATGCCGACCCCCGACAAGGGCGAGCATCCCGCCGAGCACGAGTTCCTGGTCAACTTCTTCCCCATCGAAGAGAACCGCGTCATCGCGTGCATGGGCTCGTGGGGACTCGAGATGCCGCGCACCACCGAGGCGTTCGTCGAGTCGGCCCGCCGGGTGCGGGCGCCGCTGTTCGCGGCCGCGATGGACCGGTCCACCCCGACGTCGGAGGTGCACCTGACCCGGTCGACCGGCAACAAATGGCGCCGCTACGACCGTCTTCGCACCCCGCCGGGGCGCCTGGCGTTCGTCGGTGACTCGATCTGCGCGTTCAATCCGTTCTACGCGCAGGGAATCAGTTCCGCCGCCGGTTCGGCGCTGCTGCTGCGAGGGCACCTCGCGGGTGCCGACCGTCTCGACACCCGATTCTCCGCCCGTTTCCTGGCCGCGCAACGGAAACTGCTCGCCGTGCCCTGGAGCTTGGCGATGGCGAGAGATCAGGGATACGCCTGCGCGGTGGGTACCGAAAAAGCGGGGGAGTGGAAGCGGCGTCTCCTCGCGGCGGTGTCCGGCCCGGCGTTCCGGCTCATCGTCGGCGCGGCCCGCGAGGACGACGTGATCGACGAGCACTTCGCGAAGGTGTTCAACCTCGACGAGTCACTGCGCGACATGATGACCAACCCCCGGGTGCTCGCGGGGCTCCTGCGCTACCGGATCCGCGCCGCGCTGGGGCGGCACCGGGTTCCCTTCGACTTCGATGCCCGCGCCGAGCCGCCGGTCACGGACTACTCGCCGGCTGCTTCCCGATGAGCGCCGTCTGCGGGCCGGACGCGGAGGCCGTCACCCGCGGGCTCGGGTTCGACTGCCACGACGTTTCTCCCTGGCTCTCGATCCGCCCTCCTTGGGAAGCCGCCCACTGGACGATGCCGCCACTGGAACTGCTCGTCATCGGCGGCGCCGTCTTCGCGCTGGTGCACGCGATCCGCCGTCACCGCGCGGGCGATCCGGTCAACCTGGCGCTGTGGTGCGCCTCCCTGGTCTACCTCTTCGTCATCGAGCCGCCGCTGTACTTCCCGGAGTGGTTCGGCCTCGAGCGGCAGTACGGATTCATCTTCGCCCACAACCGGTTCAGCGTGCAGTTCATGGCAGATCGGCTGCCGCTCTACATCGTGGCCTTCTATCCGATGATCAGTCAGCTCGCCTACGAGCTCGTACGGTCACTCGGGATCTTCCGCGCCCGCGGCGCGCTGATCGGATCGGTGGCGGTCGCCTTCGCCTGTCAGGTGTTCTACGAGGTCTTCGATCATCTGGGGCCTCAGTTGAAGTGGTGGGCCTGGAACGGGAACAACCGGATCGTCAACCAGCCCGCGCTGGACTCGGTGCCCATGAACAGCATGCTGCTCTTCGCCTCCGTCTCCATGGGGGCGATGACCTACCTCGTCGTGCGCCTGACCGGCACACGGCGCGGATGGCCGCTCGCGGCGCGCATCCTGCTGGCCGGTGTGCTCACCCCGCTGACCATGGCGATCGCCGGGCTCCCGTCGAGCCTGTTCGCAGGGAACACCACCGCGCAGGCCTGGGTGCTCGGAGCCGAACTGGCCCTGCTGTGGCTGGCAGGCACGTGGATCTTCGTCCGGCACCGAGGCCCCGGCGTCCCCCTGTCCGCGTTCGTCAGGTTCTATCCCGCCGTCTACCTGGGCGTCATGGCCGTGTTCTGGCTCGGCGCGCTGCCTTCCTTCCTCTCCGCCGAGGACGGCATCACCGAAGACGGCACCCCGATCGGCAGCGGCCTCTACGCGCTCGCCTGCTTCCTCGGCGCCGGGCTGATGCTCGCCGCGCTGTACCGCGTGCGGCGCGAGGCACCTGCCGCCGTCTGAGCTTCTCCTTCGGGGAAGATGGGGTCATGGGGCACCACGGATGGCAGGGCAACCCGCCCGGAACCGAGCGCGAGGCGCGCCGCCGGATCGTCGAAGCGGCGACGGCCTGCATCGACCGCGTCGGCCTCGCCAAGACCAGCCTCTCCGACGTCGCCGCGGAGGCCGGCATCACCCGGCAGACCGTCTATCGCTACTTCGCGAGCCTGGCCGACATCCTCGGCGCTGTCGCGCTGGACCGCGTCGAAGAGTTCGCCGGGCGGATGGAGCGGCACCTGACCACGTTCGGCACCGCCGCCGAGGTCGCCGTGGAGTCCGTGGTGTTCGGCGTCCGGGTGGTTCCTGACGAGCCGTACCTGGGACTGCTGTTGAAGGCGGGCGAAGCCGACGTCTTCACCGTGGCGGTGACGTCGTCGCAGTCCTTCTCCCTCGGCGCGAGGATCCTGCGGAACGTGCCGGTCGATTGGACCTCGGCTGGCGTCGAGTCCGATGAGGACTTCGAAGGGCTCGCCGAGATGCTGATGCGGCTGTTCCTCTCGTTCCTGCAGTACCCCTCGGAGCCCGCGCACACCGATGAGGAGTTGCGCGCGCTCGTTCGGCGCTGGATCGGGCCGGCGCTGGGCGGCTGACCCGGTCGGGCTACATCTGCCGCTCGATGGTGTGAAGGCGGTCGAGGAATGACACGGCCTCGGGCTCACCGGAGAGATCGCGGGGCGCGAGGGGAGAGAGCGACTTGCGTCGAGCGTCCCGGACCCCCGTTGGTCGAGCGGCGACCTTGCCACCGAATGGTGCAGGGCACCGCGCGGTCACCCGTTGACTGGGAGTTTAAGAACCTTTTACACTGCGATCGTTAGGAAACTTACTTAACGAAGCGACTCCGGCCGACCCGACGCCGCCCACGCCGGTACTCGCGACTCCGCAACGTCGAGGAGTTCGCATGAAACGGAGAACACCCCTGGCCGGTGTCGCGGTGGCGACCCTGGCGCTGCTAGGGCAGACATTGATCTCTTCGGGTACCGCCGCACAAGCGGAATCTCTGCTGTCCGCGGGCAAACCGACCACGACCTCGTCGGTCGAGGGTTCCGGCTTCGAGGGCGCCAACGCCGTCGACGGGAGCGCCACGACCAGGTGGGCGAGCGAGGAGGCGGTCGATCCGCAGTGGATCGCCGTGGACCTCGGCAGCGCCGCGACCGTCACCAAGGTCAAACTGACCTGGGAAGCCGCCTACGCCAAGACCTACAAGATCCAGGGCTCGGCCGACGGCAGGACCTGGACCGACATCAAGTCGGTCACCGGCGGTGACGGCGCCATCGACGAACACCCGGGCCTCAACGCCTCCGCGCGCCACCTCCGCGTCCACGGTACGGCTCGCGGCACGACCTATGGCTACTCGTTGTGGGAGCTGGAGGTCTACGGCGACCGCGTCGGCGGCGGCGACACGCAGGCGCCGACGGTGCCCACGGGCCTCGCCGCGACGGCCACCACCGCCGACAGCGTCACCCTCGGCTGGACCGCGTCGACCGACAATGTCGGGGTCACCGAGTACGAGGTGCTCCGCGACGGGAACGTCGTCGGGACCACGGCGGCGACCACCTACACCGACAGCGGGCTGGCGTCCGGAGCTGAGTTCGGCTACTCCGTGCGAGCACGGGACGCGGCGGGCAACGTCTCCGCGGCGAGTCCGGCGATCAGGGCCGCGACCAAACCCGGGGGCACCGGCGCCGTCACCATCGCGCTGGCGGGTGACATCGCCAACCCCGAACTCTTCTCCACGCACCAGGGAACGGCGAACCAGGTCGCCTGGATCAACCCGCAGTACGTGCTGACCGTGGGCGACAACCAGTATCACAAGGGCACCATCTCCGAGTACCGCGCCCATTACGACAAGACGTGGGGCAAGTTCAAGAGCATCACCAAGCCCACGACGGGCAACCACGAGTGGGACGACCAGCTCAAGGGATACAAAGAGTACTTCGGCGCGATCGCGTACCCGAAGGGCTTGCCGTACTACAGCTACGACATCGGTGACTTCCACTTCGTCGCGATGGACTCGAACCCGATCTACACCGGCGGTGGGTCCGAACAGGTGGCCTGGCTGCGCGACGACCTGGCGAAGAACACGAAGTCCTGCGTCATCGGGTACTGGCACCACCCGCGCTTCAACTCGGGGAACTCCGGCGACAAGAAGCAGATGGCGCCGCTGTGGAACGAGATGGCCAGGGCGAAGGCGGACGTGGTGTTCACCGGGCACGACCATCACTACGAACGGACGAAGCCGCTGGACGTCAACGGGCACGTCGACGAGGCCAACGGCGTGCGGTCGGTGATCGCCGGTATCGGCGGCGACTACCTCTACACCGACTACAAGGCGCGCGAAGGGGTCGAGAAGATCCTCGCCAAGCACGGCGTGATGAAGCTGGTGCTGAACGGGAAGTCGTATTCCTGGGAGATCTACGACACCGCAGGGAAGGTGCTCGACAAGGCGGGTCCGTACACCTGCCGCTGACGGCCGTGGTCCGGTGCCGTGCGCGGCACCGGACCCGGCTTGCTGTCCACGACGACGTAGGCCCATCCAGGAGTACAGGTGAATCGAATGGTGAAGCCGGGCATCGCCGCGATCGCGGCGATCGTCCTGCTCGCTCAGCCCGTGACCGCTTCCAGCGCCGCGGCCGGACCGGTGGAATCACTGCTGTCGGTCAACAAACGCACCACCACGTCCACGGTCGAGAACGAGAGTTTCGGCGGCGCGCTCGCCGTCGACGGTGATTCGACGACCCGCTGGGCGAGCCTGGAGGGTGATCCACAATGGATCGCGGTCGACCTCGGCGGTCCCGCCGACATCAGCCGGATCAAGATCTTCTGGGAATCGGCCCACGCGAAGGACTATCAGGTCCAGGCATCCGACGACGGCCAAACCTGGCGAGACGTCAAGACCGTCGTGGGCAGCGACGGCGGCCTCGACGAGTTCGCCGGCCTGAACACCTCCGCGAGGCACGTCCGGATCTTCGGTACCGCACGGGCGACCGTGTACGGATACTCGCTATGGGAGCTGGAGGTCTACGGCGTCCGGACCGGCGACGGCGACATCCAGCCGCCGTCGGTGCCGACCGGCCTCCGGCAGAAGTCGTCCACCACTGAGAGCATCACGCTCGGCTGGAACCCGGCGAACGACAACGTCGGCGTCGTCGAATACGAGGTGTTGCGCAACGGCAACGTCATCGGCCGGTCGGCGACGACCTCCTACACCGACACGTCGCTGGCGTCGGGTTTCGACTTCCAGTACGCGGTGCGGGCGCGGGACGCGGCGGGGAACCTGTCCGGATCGACCTCGCCGGTGAAGGCGTCGACCCGGCCGTCGGCGTCCGATGGCATCGTCATCGCCCTCGCCGGTGACATCGCGAAAGCGGAACTGCCGTCGGAGCACCAGCGGACGGCGGAGCTGGTGGGCAAGATCAAACCCCGGTACGTGCTGACTGTCGGCGACAATCAGTACGTCGACGGCACCATCGAAGAGTTCCGGTCCTATTACGACAAGACCTGGGGCAAGTTCAAGAGGATCACCAAACCCACGCCGGGCAACCACGAGTGGAACAACGATCTGGCGGGATACAAGCAGTACTTCGGGAAGATCGCGACACCCAAGGGAAAGCCGTACTACAGCTTCGACGTCGGCGCCTTCCATTTCGTCGCGCTGGATTCGGACCCGGTGTACAACGGCGGCGGTGCCGAACAGGTGGCTTGGTTGCGCAAGGACCTCGCGAGGACCAAGAAGTCCTGTGTCGTCGGATACTGGCACCATCCGCGGTTCAATTCCGGGAACGCCGGAGACGCGAAGAGCATCGCGCCGTTGTGGAACGAGCTGGCCAAAGCGAAGGCGGACGTCGTCTTCGCCGGGCACGATCACCATTACGAGCGGACAAAGCCCCTGGACGTCAACGGGCATGTCGACGAGGCCAACGGCGTGCGGTCGGTCATCGCCGGGATCGGCGGCGACAGCCTTTATCTCGACTACAAGGCCCGTGAAGGCGTCGAGAAGATCTTGGGCAAGCACGGGGTGATGAAGCTGGTGCTCAAGGGAAAGACCTATTCCTGGGAGATCATCGGCACCAACGGGGAACTGCTCGACAAAGCAGGCCCGTACCGCTGCCGGTGACGGGAAAAGGAGACGGCGTGAAGCTTCCGGTGAAGTTCGTCGTGGCAGTGGCGGGTGTCGTCGCACTCGCCGCCGCCTCGGTGGTGTACGTGGTGCAGGCCAAGGTGAACAGCCCTGAGCGGCAGACGGCCGACGTGGCGATCGAGGTGGATTCCGCACAACCCGTTTCGCTGGGGGAGACAGGGAGGCTGCTGTTCCGCAACGGTGCTCCGGGGCCGGGATACGGCAATGTCGCCTCGGTCCCCGTCTTCGAACCAGGGAGCCCGCGACGAATCAGTTCGCTCGCTTGCGAGCGGTTCTACACCGCGGCGGACGGCGGCCTGTGCCTGGCGAAAGAACCCACGCCGATGGCCGGCGCGGTCGCCCGGTTCGTCGACTCCGCGCTCGGCGAGGTCAAGCGGGTGGACGTCCCTGGGATCCCCAACCGCGCCAAGCTCTCGCCCGGCGGCCGGATGGGCAGCTGGACCACCTTCGTCACCGGTGACTCCTACTCGAAACCCGGCACCTTCTCGACCCGGACGGCCATCATGGACCGCGAGCGCAACGAGCTGTCGAGCAACATCGAGGGCATCCCGCTGCGGATCGGGGACGAGCAGCACCGCGGCGAGGACGTCAACTACTGGGGTGTCACCTTCGCCCCCGACGAGCGGACGTTCTTCGCCACGGTCGCGACCGGCGGGCGGACATTCCTGGTGCAGGGCGACAACGAGGCATGGAAGGCGCGCACCCTGCGGGAGAACGCGGAATGCCCGTCGCTGTCGCCGGACGGCACGAAACTCGCGTTCAAGAAGCGCGTGGCGGACGGCGATGCCCGGCCTTGGCGGGAACACGTGCTGGACCTGGCCACGATGCGGGAGACCCCGCTCGCGGAGACGCGCAGCGTGGACGACCAGGTGGTCTGGCTCGACAAGGACACGATCGCCTACAGCCTGCCGCGGGGGAACGGCAAGGAAAGCGACATCTGGTCTGTGCCCGCCGACGGCACCGGCGGGGCGCGGCTGCTGGTTCCCTTGGCTTCGTCGCCGTCGGTCACCGTTGGCGCTCGGTAGCTCCGACATGGAAAGGCATTGTGCATGACGAGTCGGTTCGAACGGGTGGCCATCGACAGCGTGGATCCGCGGCGATTGGCGGATTTCTGGTGCGGCGTACTGGGCTATGTCATGGCCGACCCGGAAGGAAACGAGCTTTGCCTGGCACGCAGCCTCGCGCCGGGGGAGTTCGACCTGTAGTCCGGAATTGCCGGGCCGCTGTCCGGGCTGGCACAGGGGAGGTGGGCGACGGACGCCTCTCTCGAAACGATCGCACAGGATGTGGTCAAAAGGGATTCACCTCGACCGCGGGTTGCTGCACAGTGTGCCTAGTGACTCCTGCGAACGACGACCGGACACTGCTCATCGTCGGCTCCTACACCGCCGCGAGCGACGGCGACGGCGAAGGCATCGACACCTTCTGGCGCGACGGGCGGACCGGGCGACTGACCCCGGCGGGCTCGCTCGAACTGGACTCGCCGAGCTGGCTGACCCCGCATCCGACGCTGCCGGTGCTCTACGCCGTGAACGAAACGGCCGAAGGCGCGATCACCGCCGTGGCGGTCGGCGAGGACGGCACCCTTGAAGCCCTGAACTCGCTCCCGACCGGCGGGGCCGATCCGTGCCACCTGGGGATCACTCCCGATGGCCGGTACCTGGTGTGCGCGAACTACAGCGGTGGCAGCCTGGCCGCGTTCGCGCTGGGGCCTGACGGGGTTCCCGCCGTGCGCACAGCACTGGTCCAGCACGAAGGCACCGGGCCCAACGCGGAGCGGCAGGAGGCCGCACACGTGCACATGGCAGTGGTCGACGAGACCGGGACGCTGGTCAGCGCGGTCGACCTGGGCACCGACGAGATCCGCAGCTACCGCCTCGGCGAGGAAGGCGAACTGATCCCCGTCGCGGTGTCGACGCTGCCCGCCGGGACCGGACCCCGGCAGCTGGTCCGGCGCCCGGGCACGAGCCACGCGTACGTCGTCGGCGAACTGGCCGCTTCGCTGGTGACAGTGCGCGAAGAGCCGCCAGGCACGTTCTCCGTGGAGAACTCGACTCCCGCGACGCTCGCGCCCGGCGGCGAGAACCTCCCAGGGCAGCTCGTCCTGCACGGCGATCGGCTCTTCCTGTCGAACCGGGGCCCCGAAACGATCACGGAGTTCGCTTTCGACGGCGTCCTCCCGAAGGCCGTCGCCGATCACGGGACAGGCGAATGGCCGCGGCATTTCTCCGTCGTCGGCGAGCATTGTTATGTTGCTTCGCAGAGTGAGAACGTGGTCCAGGCCTACGAACTCGCGACCTGGCGCTTGATCGGCAGCTATCCGATCGGGAGCCCGGCATTCGTCGGCCCTTGGCGGCACTGATTCCGGTCAGCGGGACCTCCTTTCTTTTGAGGGCGAATTAAGGTCTTGACGCAACTGGTTCAGACCATGACACTGAATCGCACGCCGCCGGTGACCTGGCTCACACCCGTCCGAGGAGAACCATGTCCCTACCGAGGAAACTGCTCGCCCTGACCACGCTCTTCCCGTTGGCGCTGGGCCTGCTCAGCGCCCCTGTGCAAGCAGCACCGGCCACGTTCACCCACCCAGGCGTACTGGTCAGCCGCCCGCAGCTGGACTTCGTGCGCGCCAAGGTCCAAGTCGGCGCACAACCGTGGAAACAGGCCTACGACGCGATGATGTCGAGCTCGTACGCCTCATTGTCCCGGTCACCGAAACCGCGCGCCGTCGTCGAATGTGGCCCCTATTCGAATCCGAATCTCGGTTGCACCGATGAACGGCAAGACGCGATCGCGTCGTATTCCCTTTCCCTCGCCTGGTACATCACGCGCGACGCGAAATACGCGACGAAGGCGATCGAGATCATGGATGCCTGGTCCGCGGTCTTGAAGGACCACACGAACAGCAACGCGCCCCTGCAATCGGCGTGGTCGGCCTCCTCGTGGCCACGCGCGGCGGAGATCATCAAGCACACCTACACCAGCTGGCCGAATTCCGGCCGCTTCGGCACCATGCTCCGGAACGTGTACTTGCCCGAGGTGATCAACGGCAGTCACAGCAACGGAAACTGGGAACTCAGCATGACCGAGGCCGCGATCGGCATCTCGGTGTTCCTCGACGACAAGGCGAGCTATGACAAGGCCGTCGCGAAGTTCCGCACCCGCGTCCCCGCCTACCTCTACCTGACCGGCGACGGCGCGCTCCCGAAGACCGCGCCCGGCAGCGGCCTGGACACCCGCGACAAGATCGTTAAGTACTGGCAAGGCCAGACGACGTTCGTCAACGGCCTCTCGCAGGAGACCTGCCGCGACTTCACCCATACCGGCTACGGCCTCGCCGCCATCGCGAACTTCGCCGAGACCAGCCGCATCCAAGGCCAGGACCTCTATCCCGAGATCGCCGACCGCCTCCGCGAAGGTCTCGGCTTCCACGCGAAGTACCAGATGGGCGCCGCCGTCCCGTCGTGGCTCTGTGGCGGCAGCCTGAAGCTCGGCCTCGGCCCGATCACCGAGATCGGCTACAACCACCTCCACACGCGCCTCGGGCACACCATGAGCAACACCGAGGCTCTCACCCTCCGCCAGCGCCCGGCGGGCACCAACAGCCTGTTCGTCTCCTGGCAGACCCTCACGCACGCCGACAACCCACAGTGACTCCGTGAGGGCCGCCCGATTGCGGCAGGGTGGCCCTCACGGTCCGTTTTCCCAGCTCAGACACACAGTGACCCCTGGTTGCAAGGCCCTGTTCGGGACCCGCTAAAGTACTCATATCGCACTCCACGGAGTGCGGGTCCGGGCTGTGGCGCAGTTTGGTAGCGCACTTGACTGGGGGTCAAGGGGTCGCAGGTTCGAATCCTGTCAGCCCGACGGACAGAAGAGCCGCTTGGCTTGGGTTAAAAACCCAAGCCAAGCGGCTTTTTCGCATCCTAACTAGTTGTCCTAGGTGGGCTATCTGGGGCCCCATCTGTGGACCATCTGTGGACCACAGGCGGCTCTCGCGCTGTGCTGTCAGTCAGACCCATCGACCACTCACAGCGGCGCGACGCGGGTGCTAGTTCATGCCAGCGGACAGATCATCGCCAGTAGTAGGCTGGCAGCACGTAGCGCCGCCACAAGGAAGCAAGGTAGCAATGAGCTCGATCCCGGTTTTGAGCCTGAGAGTCTGTAACCTTCGCCGGTTTACGGACACTGGAGACATCAGCTTGCGGCCCTACAACTTCGTCTTCGGAAAGAACAGCTCAGGAAAAACCACACTCCTGCGATCGATCCTCCTGTTTCGCCAACTATTGGAAGCAAGTTCGTCTCGTGGAATAAATAACGCCCTGACAGGTCCTCACGTGGACTTCGGTTCATTTTCTGAATCGGTAACCGATTCGCTCACGTCCAAAGATATCATCCTGTCACTCGGATTCAACGTCGACAGCTATTTAACCACCTACCTCGGCCCGCGAAGCAATCAATTCATTTCCGGCGATGTGGTCGTGGGAATGATTCTGCACTGGAATAAGACCTACAGGCATGTGCAGTTTTCTGAGATTGGCATCCACTCAGCGAGCGGCAGCCCCATCGTGTCCATGCGACGCCTTGGACCCGGAAAGGTTCAGCTCGACATCCCGCATCTGGACGTATCAAGGTCTATGAAAATTGGATCCGAGCTGACTTTCGGAACATTCCGGCGACTTGAATTTGATCTACTCTCTCCCGATGATCGGCAAGACCGCATGCGGGTGTACGAAATCGTCTTCCTGACGCAAGCCATAAATATGGCGCTTGAGAATGTACATCACGTAGGCCCTCTTCGCGACATGCCCGAAAGGGCATATAGGACTGACCAGATCGGCCACTCCGACGAAAGCACAAAAACAGTTCTAAGCATGCTCTCCGGTGAACGCGGCGCAATAAATGCCGTAAGCAAGGCGCTACGACAAATGAAGATGGCGCGCAGCATCGACATCAACGAACTCGCGCCTGGATACTCGGGAATTTCAATTCAAGATCTTCAGACCGGTCGTCGCGACAGTCTTGCGGACGTCGGATTTGGCGTATCGCAGGTGCTTCCCATTCTAGCCAGGATCGCAACCGCTGGCCCAAATAGCCTGGTCATGATAGAGCAGCCCGAACTACATCTTCACCCTGAAACACAAGGGGCCCTGCTCGACGCAATGATTGATCTCGCCAACGCCAATCGCGTAAATTTGCTTATCGAAAGTCACAGCGAAAGCATGTTACTGCGCCTTCGAAAGCGCGTCGCAAATGGGAAATTATCGCACAATGATGTTCAGGCCCTTGTTGTAAACGAGGGTAAAGTCTGCGTCGCAGAGGTAAACAAGCGTGGTCAACTCGACCTAACAGCGTTCCCCGAAGATTTCTTTGAAGAGGACTGGCTCGACACGATTGCGATTGCGAAGGCGGCAGCCAAGGACAGCAAATGAACCCTGTCCTCGTCGCTGTCGACACCTGCCTACTTGCCAGACTTCAAGACGAGTCCTACTTTCACGGCGAGACGGCTTACGCTGGAGTAGAACTTACCCACCACTTAATAAGAACTTTGCGTCAAGGCCTGTGTGAACTTTTGGTCGATACCGACCGAGATATACTCGGTCAGTATTCAAGAAATCTCAAGGGGAAAGACCTAGCCCAAATGATAGTGAAGTGTGCACAAAAATACAATCAAATATCCTATAGGTCGGAAAAGTTATCCAAGCGCACTCTCGATCGACTCCATAGAATACAGTTCGATCCAGCCGACCTTAGCTTCCTGCACGTCACCCATAAGACATCCGGGCTATTTGCAACAACAGAGAAGAAACACCTTGACGCCAACCGTCGCGATCAGGTGCAGAAGATTTGTGGTGTCGAGATTATTTCACCCCACGATCTTCTTGTCATACTTGAAGCATTGTAGCTTTTAGATTGCTCGAAGACGCGGATGACGGTCCGGCTTCGGCGCGGAAAGGTGTGCACTCAGCAGATCTCCTGCATCCTGGATCAATGTCAAACTTGGGTGAAGATATCGCTGGGTCGTACTAAGTGAACCATGACCCGCAATTAATCGGAGGACATGGACCGGAACCCCTGAGTCAGCTAGCCAGGTAAGCCCGGTGTGTCGGAGGTCATGGCGCCGAAGGTGCTCGTATCCCAGTTTGGTAACCACCTCGTCCCAGTGAGTGGCGTCTCGAAGAATCGCCGTGGTCACACACCCACCGCGCGGTCCCACGAATAATCGGGCCATTGGGTCAGGGCCAACGGCGTCAAGGCGGCTGACGACCAATGGACGGATCTCTTCGATCAGTGGCACTTTGCGTGCCCGGCGGCCTTTCGTGGAGGTGTTCAGCAACCCACCTGGGCCGGGTGTCGTCTGCCGACGTACGGTCCAGATCCAGCTATCACGGTCGATATCGCAGGCCCGGATGCCAGAGACTTCACCGATTCGTGCAGCAGTGCACGCTTTGAACTTCACAACATTGCCCCAGCCTGCGAAGTTGTCAGCCGCACGCGCCACAAGTGCACACGCAAGGCGGTCCAATGTCTCCCAATCCGGAAGGGCAAGCGACCGCGGATCGTCGAGTTCGTCCTCGGCCAGCCGAAACTCGCGTTGCCAGCCGGTAATCCTGGCCGGGTTCCTGTCGACGAGTCCATCGCGAAACGCTTGTTCCATGACTCGGACTAGCATTGCCAAACTGTTCTTGATCACTGATTTGGTGCATCCATCCGCAATCCAGCTCATTGCCGCGCGATCGACCGCGCCATATGTCACCATCTTGACGGGGATGTGGCCGAGTGTGGGCTTCACACGTTTACGCCAGCCCGCCAAGTATGGGTCAGTCGTCTTTGCGGCCAGCCCTCTTAGCGCGAGGGAAAGATTTAGATCGCCGTACGAACCGAGCGGCATCGTAGCGACATCTGGGTTGAGGCCGCCGGCGGCGAGCTTGCGCATCTCGTCGCACCAACCCTCGGCCTCTTCGCGGGACGCTTGCGATCGCGACAGTGAACGGCGCCTCTTCGTGACCGGATCCGTCCAACGAACGCGTGCCCGGAACGGTTTCGCTCGGTCTTCCAGTTCTTCGACGTCGACAGCGAGTTCGATGCCAATCGGCTGACTGATCTCGTTGCTCTGGCTCTTCTCGATGTTCATCCGGGCGCTCCTGGTGCTGATTCATCCCCGGACGTGCCGGGTTCTTTACGGCCGACAGGCCGCTTTTCCTTTGCCACCCTCAAGTGGGGGCCTCTTCGTCCATCCCGTCGACCTGGCGTGAGCCCGATCAAGTCTGTCAAGGGGGCGCTTTCCTGCGGTGGTGGGCGTGTGTGCGGTGTGCCCCCTTGACAGGCTTGATAGCCCTTGTGGAGGTCGATGGGATGGACGACAGGCACGCACGGACGTAACCGATCATGGTTTCCCGCCCATCCCGGAGACCTGCCCGTCCGGCGAAGACATGTCTTTTCTTCTGTCGCCGCGAAGCTGGTCGTCTGCGCGGTCCGGGTTCCGCCTGTTTGGTGGCGGTTCTTGTCGGTGGGCGGTGTCACCATCGTGGGTATGGAGCTGACGGGACAGGATTTCGACCGGATTCCTCCCAGAAACCTGAACGTCCCCGTGGTCGAGTTCGCTCGGCTGTGGCTGACGGCCGAGCGGGCGCTGGACGCCGAGCCGACCAGCTGGCGGTACTTCGGGATCGCGCAGACCTGCCGGTGGCTGGCTCGGGCCACCGTGCGTTCTTCAACCGGCCGGACGTACCTGGCGGACGCGCCGGTGACAGGCCGGTTCGGCACCGCGTACGCCGAGACGATCGAGGCCGAGGTGCTGGCCGCGGCGAAGCTGCTCGGCCGGGATCCGGAGCCGGCCTGGCTGGCCGCGCAGCCGGGCTGGCTGTTGGCGGTGCACGAGACGTTCGCGTGGGCGTGGCACCGGTCGGGAGAACCGCCGATCGCGGTTCCCGAACCGGTATCCAGCCGGGGTTGAAGCCAGTTCACCAGGCCACCTCCGCGTCGTCGTCGACGCTGGCAGCGGCTTCGGTCGCGTCGAGGGTGTTGCGGCGGTGCATTTCCGCGACTTGGGCTTCCTCGGCGGCGCGGCGGGCGTCGGCGGCTTCGCGGGCCTGGACCTCGCGCAGTGCTCGCTGGGCGTGGTCGATCTTCTCGGCGGTCTCGGCTGCTGAGGGCACTCGGGTTTCCGTCGAGTGCTTGACGGCGGGTTCCCCGGTTGCCACTTCTCGTACGTCTGCCACAGCCGTTTCTGCGGAATGGACGGTCTCCTCGGCCGCCTGTTCCGTGACGGTGGCGAGGTCGTCGGCGCGCTGTTTCGTGACATCGGTGAGGTCGTGTTCGTCGGTGACGTCGCGGTAGGCGTCCTCCTCTTCGGTGTGCTGGTTGTGGACGTCGAGCCATTCGTCGGCGGTGACCAGCTCTGCCGGTTCTGTGCCGACTGCTCGTTTCGACAGTTCCTGTCGGGCGCGGTCGGCGGCGGCGCGGGTTTCGGCGGTGTGGGCGAGCCACAGCCCGCGTGCCTCGTCCGCAGCTCCCAGCTCGGCCGCTCGGCGATCGAGGGTGTCAGCCAGGGCATCGGCCTCAACTGCCTCCTGCAACAGCCGCTGCCGTTCCGTCTCGTCGGTGGCAGCGTCGGCTTCGGCGCGGCGCATGGTCGCGTCCCGGCGGCGGGTGTCGCGGGCCTGGTGGGTTCCCGCGAGTTCGTTGCCGACGAAGTCCGGGCCCCACGGTTCTTCTCGTTCCCACGCGCGCACGCGCATGAGCAGGCGGCCGTCGGTCATCTCCTGTTCTGCCAGACTGGATTCGGGCTGGCCGAGTGCGCGCCACGCGGCCCGCCACGACGCGTAGGCCTCGGGTTGTCCGGCCTGCGGTGCGCGGCCGAGCGGTGTCGTCGCGTCGTCGTGTCCGGTCAGTTCGCGGTGTGCGGCGACGACTGCGGCTCGTTGCACCCATTCGGCGCGGGCCTCGGTGTGCTCGGGTACGGGCCCGAACGCTTCGAGTGCCCACTGTTGCGGGTTCTCGGCCAGCTGGCGGCCCAGCTCGTTGCGGCGGCCGTCGGCGGTGTTGGCGAGGTCCCGCAGGTAGGCGGCGATCTGCGGGTCGTCCACCTTCGGGAGCCAGTCGGCGTAGGAGTCGCCGGAAGGGTCGAGGCGTACGGCCTTCTCGATCCGTCCGTGGAGCACATTGGACAGTTCCCGCGCTCCAGCGAAGTCCCGCGCCGTGACCGCGTCGTCCAGGACCTGCCGCGGGTCATGACCGGCGAGCTCGGCGCGGCGCAGCAGCCGCGCGAGCGTCGGCCCGCCGTCCTCGGCCGCGATCCTCGCCCTTTCGGTGCCGGTGAGCTTCCCCTTGGCGACGAGGTCGTCCAGCCAGCGCGCGGTGCGTCCGGCGGTGGCCATCTCGGTAGCGTCGGCCAGAAGCTCGGCCGGGGTGCTGATCGCCTCGTTTGCGGCGGCGGCCTCGGTGGCCTCCTGCAACGCGGAGCGCTGCGGGCCGGTGCCCTCGAACGCTTTCGCCAGCACCGCAGCAGGCGTTCGGCGGACGGCGTCCGCTGCCGCGCCGTCGGGCGCGTCCTTCGGCACGGCGACCGTGGCCACGTGCGCGGTGTTGCCGTGCCTGCCTCGGGTCAGGCCGACGTAGAGGGCTTCCTGTCCGGTCGACTCGCTCACCACGGCGTGGCTGGTGTCGACCGTGAGCCCCTGGGCGCTGTGGACGGTCGAGGCGTAGCCGAGTGTCACGTGCTCGTCCACATAGGAGCCGGGCAGCGTGATCCGCTGACCCAGCACCTCACCGACGCCGTCCTCACGGCCCAGCACGCGGGCCACGACCAGGCCGCCGTCCTCGCGGGTGTCCAGCACCCGGTACTGCTTGCGGTTCACCGGAGCTTCCCCGTTGCCCTCGAACCCGACCAGGTTCCACCCGTTCTTGCGAGCCTGGACGAGGTCCCCGACTCCGGCCCAGGTGCCCTGCTGCCCCAGCGGCACCCCGGACTCTTCGACCTTGCCCAGTCGCACGAGTTCGTTGCGCAGCTCCGCGCACAGGTGCGCGGCCTGCTCGTTGGTGTCCACGATCAGAATCGAGTGCTTCCCCGCCACAGTGTCGGCGAGCCACGCTTTCCCGGCTGCGGTTTCGGCCTGTTCGCGGGTGCCGGAGTCGATCAGGCGTCCGTTCTTGTGGTAGTCCTCCAGGGCAGAATCGTCACCGTCCCGCAGCCGCAACGACGCGGCCTGCTCCCACTCGGCGGCGAACCGGCGGACGTCGGTGAGTTCGTACGCCGCGCCCGCGTCGGCCATGAGTTCCATGCCGCCCCCGGCGCCGACCGCCGCGAGCTGGTGGTGGTCGCCGGTCAGCAGGAGTTTCGCCCCGGCCCGCTCGACGTGGTGGTGGATCTTCGCCAGTGAGGCGGTGTCGGCCATCGCCGACTCGTCCACCACTACCAGGTCCCTGGCGGCCAGTCGCCACGCCTCGTGCTCCGGGTGCGTGCTGCCGCCTTCGAGGCGCTCTTGCGCGGTCAGCCACCGCGCGATGTTCCGCGCCGTGAGCCCTTCGGCGGCGAGGACGTCGGTGGCGACCTGGCTGGACGCCAAGCCGACCACGCGGCGGGACTGCCCGTCCCAGAGTTCGTTGTCCTGCCACGCTTTCGCCAGCGCGCCGACGACAAAGGACTTCCCGGTCCCGGCCGGTCCGACCAGCGACTCGACCGCCGCGCCGGAGGTCAGCACGCCGCGCACCGCGGCGGCCTGGTCCGCTCCAAGCACCACGCCCGCGTCGGCCAGCGCGGTCACGAACCTGTCCACTCCGGACACGTCCAGCGCCGGAGCCCCGCCACGAGCGGTCGCGGCCACCAGGGCCCGTTCAGTGTGGACGTGTTCCGGTGTCGCGTAGAGCTTGCGGCCCGGTGCTTCGTACACCGACTCGCCGTTGGCGAGCTTCAGGGAATCCGGCAGCACCGCCGTTCCGGGCCGGTCGGTCGCCAGCGGAGTCGCCAGCTTCAGCCCCTCGGCGGTCAGAGTGTCGAGCAGTTGGGCCACCTGGGCGCCGTCGAGTTCGCCGAGATGGTCAGGCAAGGCGTTGCTGATCGAGCGAGTCAGGTCCGGCGCGTTCCACCCGGACTTCTTCGACTGCACCTCGGCCAGCGCGGTCTTCAGCACATCCTCCGGAGACCACGCTGTAGCGTCGCGCGGACCGTGGTCGAGGTCGAGGACCTGCCGGGCCACGCCGGCCAGCCCGTCGGCGACCTCGGCGCGCAGCTGCCGATCCCAGCGCTCCAGACGTTCCTCCGTCGTTTCCCCGTCATGCGATTTGGCCTTACGAGTGGCGAACGTCGCCTGCTGCTGCAACCTGTTCAGCTCCAGCGAGTTCGGCTCACGCCCGAACTTGACCTCGAACGCCTCAACCAGACTCGCGGTCTTCTTCGTGATCGCACGACGGCGCGAGGAGAACAGATCCATCACCGGCTGGTCGATCCCGACAACCTCGCGGGACTTGCCATCCGGCCGGGAAGCGAACCGCACCCCCAACGCTCGCGACAGGTGTTCCTCCATCGTGCGCTCGCCGACCGCCGCAGCCGCACCGCGATACGCGTACAGGGCACGCCCATCGAGGGTGCGCCACTCGCCGTCGCTGCCCTGCACGCGGTTGAGAATCGCGTTGTGGATGTGCAACTGCGGATCGTGGTCGCGCGAGTCGTGCTGAAAGAACGACGCCACCACCAAGTCGTGCGCGTCGATGTACCGCCCAGCCGCGCCACCATGATGTCCGACCCGGGAATACCCGGCGTGTTCAGACAGATAGTCCAGGCTCGCGCGGTTCCCGGCCCAGATCGCATCCTCCACCGCGTCGCGGTGCGCCCGCCACGACTGTGCGGCGGCCGTCGCATCCTCCCGCTGTCGTGCGAGTTCCGCCAACTCGTCCGGGCTCGTGCCCGACGCCGTGGCGGCGGCGAGCGTATCCGACAGTCGTTCAGCCGTCCGTTCAGCGCGAACCTGCTGCGCCTCGAACGCGGTGTGCAGCACCGTCACTGACTTCTGGACGCTGAACGTGGCGTCCAAAAAGGCCACGTTCTGCCGCGCGGACTTGCTTGCCTCCAGTCGCAACTCCTCGCGGCGTTCAGGAGTCGCGTGCGGCTCCTTGTCCAACGCTGCCGCGTACAACTCGTCCTCCGTTGGATACTTCCGGCCCGTGTGGCCGAGAGTGGACGCCTCCGCCCACCGCGCTGGATCTTTGAACGCCTCGTCGCGCGGGTCGACGAACTGCTCGTAGACCGCGCGCATGTCCTGCTCGTCGACGAACCCGGTGAGGCCGAGTTTGTCGGCGCCGCCGCCGTACCAGCGGCCCGGAGGTTCACCGGCCGCCACCGCGTCCGTGTAGTAATTCTCCCGGCCCTTCGCGACCTCGTCCGTCAGGTACTTCACCGAGTAGCCGTTGCCGATCGACAGCATCAGCACCCCTCCCCAAGATCATTTAGCGACAGTCGAAGATCAACAACGGCGGCTGCTTTTCCGCGCGCCCGCCAGGGCGCAGCGGCCCATCGGATCGTGATGCAAAGGTGTGCCTTCGTTCTTGGTTCTTGGGTTGTCTTCTGAGGTGAGGTGCTGATGGGTGTCTTGGTCTGAGTTGGTGGCTTGCTTGATGGTTCTTCGGTGGTGGGTGCTGTTGGGGTGCTGAGTTCTGGTTGCTGGTGGTGGTGGTGGTTTTGAGGGTGAGTGGTTGTAGGGCTTTGGCTGGCAATGAAAGGCGCTTGGGTGTTCCAGGGGTCTGAGTCGATGGCGAGGTGGCTGAGGACGCTTTGAGGCGCGTTGAGGGCTGTTCGCGACGGAGACAGGTCGGCAGACAAGGCAGTAGCTGTTGTGAAGAGGTCCCAAGCCTTAGGCGCTGTGGTCGAGCGACTGCGCGCCGCCACCGCCAAAGGTCGCCTGGGCTGCTGCGGAGACTGGACAAACGAGGCCGCGACGGTCGGACGTCCAGCCGTCACCACCGCATTGGACGCGTTCAACCGAACAGGCTGTACACCTGAGGACTGGACGCGTGCCGTTGTGGACGACTGGACGGTCTCCGACTGAACGTCCGCAGTGGACAACACGTACCTGTTCATCGACGCTCCCCTTCGGCGCTCGGCACGTCCATCGGTGCGGTGGGGACCGGCAAACCGGCGCGCTGCGCGAGGTGCGCCACGATCACGGCCAGCTGCTCGACTTGCTCGAACAGATCCGGCACCGCCTCGGCCACCACCCGCAGCGCGCGAACCTCGCCGCGCAGCTGCGCCACCTCCGCGCACCCGCAGCCCGCCGACACGTCCTCACTGATTTCCGGGCCGGGCACGGCTGGGCGGGCAGCCTCGGCGCTGGGCGTCTGTTCGGTCGTCATGACGCCATCTCCAGTCCGTGCCCGGAGTCCTGGGCGTCATCGTCGGCACGGTCCTCGGCCTGCCACCGCGCCAGCCGTTCGGCCTGGTCGCCGTCCTCGTCCACCGCGCCGCCGTTCGCGCGTTCCATGGCCGCTTCCGCCTCGCGCACCGCGTCACCCGACGCCCGCACCGACGCGGCCACCTTCTCGCTGACTTTGCGGGCCGTGTCCCGATCCATGCCCGGGTGCTCGTCCGGGTCCATCCCGATCCGCAGCTCGCCCTCGCCCAGACACATCCCGCACGCCGTGCCCGGTGCCGACCACGGCTTACGACCCGGCACCCCGACACACGACGGACACGGCACGCACACCAACCCGTCGTCCTCGACCTGAACAGCGTCCGTGCCCGTCGATAGCATGGGCTTGCTCGTCGCCTCGGCCTGCTCGGCCACTGCCGCCCGGTTCACGTCACCCTCCATCGACGCTCGCTGCGCCGGAATGTCGACGGCCGCCTCGGGCCTGTCGTCGTGCTCCTCGACCGTCCGCTCGGCCTGGTCGCGCATCTCGGCCAGCACGGTCGCGGTCGTCCCGGCGGACACCCCCGCCAGCTCCGCCAACCGGGCCGCGGTCGGCAGGTCCCCGTGTTCGGCCACGTACTTCCGCAAGGCCGCGCGTGCCGCGTCCCGCTTCCGCTGCGGCCACGGCCCCTTGTCTGCCTTCGCTGTTGTCTTGTGGCCGTTGCGGACTCCGTAGGCGTACGAGGAGTCGACAGCGACACCCCGCTCGGCCAGCCACGCCAGCGCCTCGGGCACGTGTTCTCCGGTCTCGCGCAGCGCTGCGCGCACCGCGTCCGCCTTGCTCAACCCGGCCAGCTCAGGCGCCACGGGCGGCTCCTCGACCAGGTCGGCGAGTTCGGTCCGCAGCCGCTTACGAGCGGTCGAGCACGCCGTCACGATCGCCGCCGCGCTCGTCCCCGCGACCTCGGCGGCCTGGGCTGGGTCCAGCTCGTCCAGGAACCGCAGCTGCATTCCGCGCCGCTGCGACCGCGTCAGCCCCGCCAGCGCGGACACCATCCGCGGCGACAACGGCGTGGCCTCGCGCTCGGCCGCCACCACACCTGTGTCGTCACGAGTGGGTGTGATGCGTGCGACGTCCGCAGCGGCCTCGGCGGCCGACAGCTGCCCGAACCGCTCCTTGCGGCTGTGATCGATCAACGCCCAACGGGCCACCCGCCCGCACAGCCACGCCCCCACCTCGGTCGTGTCCGGGTCGAAGTCCGCCGCCATCTCTGGCGCCCGCAGGAACGTCTCCTGCACCACGTCCTCGACATCAGCCTGCTCGGCCATCCGGCCCGCCAGATACCGGCGGACCCGCTCCCGGCCATGCCGATACAGGTCCCCGAGCGCGTCCGCTTCTCCGGTTCGGAGCCTGGCCACCAGCGCTGCCGCTTCGTCCTCGGTCAGCTCCCCGAACCCAGCGGCAGGCCCGCGAGCTGTTGACGTGGTCGACATCAGGCCGCGTCCGTGAGCTGAGTCTGGGCCGCCGTGTCCTCGGCGGCGCGGTCCTCGGCATGCCAGCGCGCCAGCCGCTCAGTCAGCTCCCCGTCCTCGTCCACCGCGCTGCCGTTCGCGCGTTCCATGGCGGCTTCCGCCTCGCGCACCGCGTCCCCGGAACGGCGCACTTGCTTGGCCAGCAACTCATTCGCTGAGCCATCGGCGGACGAGTCACCGTCGGCGCGGACGGTGTCAAGCGCGGCTCGCGCGTACCGACGCAAGACCCCGGTCTCCAGAGTCAGCTGCTCGATGGTCGGCAGCTCGCCGTGCGTCTCGCGGAACCGTCGGGCCGCATCGCGTACCTGGTCCATCTTCGTCGGTCGCTTGGGCCGCGCCGGCCGGACCGCTTCGGCCGCGACCCCGGCGGGCGGCGGCCCGAACATGCCACTGCGAACGTTGCGGATGTGGCTCGGCGACACCTGCACGCCGTGCTTGCGCAGCCACGCCGCCACCTTCGGCACGTCGTCCTCGCCGACCGCACCGAACGCCTCGTACACCGCGTCCTTCTTGCTCAACTCCGCGACCCACGACCGCGCCGCAGGTTCCAGGTCGGCAAGTTCGGTCCGCAGCTGCGCACGGGCGCGGTGGCAGCGATTGGCGATCGTCTCGGCACTGACCCCCGCCGCGCTCGCGGCGCCATCACTGGACAAGCCGTCGAGATACCGCAGCTCCACACTCTGCCGCTGCGTCGGCGTCAACTTCTCCAGCGCCGCAGCCACCCGAGCCGACAACGGCTGTGACTCGCGCTCGTCCGCCGACTCCGCCGGTTCCAGCCGGGAAACACGGATCGTCTCGTCCACCGCGGCGTTGTCCCGCCACCGCCGCTGCCCATCTGCTGTCAGCGCATACGAGGCGAGGCCGCACAGCCACGAACCGACCCCGCTGGCGTCGTCCGGCCCGGCCTCCTTCGCCCTCTCCGGCAACCGCAGGAACGCGTCGTGCACGAGATCGTCCACAACGGCCCGATCCGAGATCCGGCTAGCCAGATACTTGGTCACCGCCACGCGCCCGTGCTGATACAACGCGCCCCACGCGGCCCGGTCTCCCGACGCCGCACGGGCCATCAACCCCCGCGCCTCGGCCTCACTGAGACCACCCAAGCCCGGCGCGTACCCACGCTCAACGGTCGTGGTGATCACCGCGACCACCGACTCTCATACCCCGAGTCGCCGACGCGGTCAGTCGTGCACCCTCGCTCGCCGAGCCAGTCCCTGGCCTCCTCGACCACAGCCGTCAGCCACGCGACAACAAACTCCAGGCACTCGACCGGCCGCGCAGCTGTGTCGGCGAACCACCTGGCCTCTGTGCCGTTTCCGCGCCCGCGCATCAGGCCACGTCCTCGGCTGCGTCCTCCAAGCCCGGCGCCTGCGTCACCGCGGCCAACTCGCACGTGGCGAGGTAGATCTCGAGTGCGTCACCCGGAATCCGAACCGCACCCTTCCCAGTGCCGACCCGGCGCGCACGCAGCGCGCCCGTCTCCACTGCCCGATAAATCGTGGCCGCCGACACCGCCAGGCCATCGGCGACCTCTCGAACCCGGTACGACCGGGTAAGCTCAACCTGCATCGTTTCTCCCAAAGTTCCGGTGCAAGCCCCGGTCGGTGTTCCAGCACTGGCCGGGGCGTCTTGCTGTTCAGCAGCAGTTGCGGCAAGGCCTGCAACAACAGCGACGTTAGCTAGCTCAGTCAAGAGAGTCAATATATCTAGCAAACCGACAGACTTAGGCGACCTGGCTGTACTGTCTGCAACATGGGACAACCCGATGTGAATCGACCCGGTCCGCCCTACCTGCAAGTCGCCGAGTCATTGATCAAGGCGATCCGTAGCGGTCAGTACGCGCCGGGCGATGCGTTGCCGAGCTACAAGGCCCTGGCAGAGGAGCACGGCGTTGCCGTTGGCACAGTGCAAAGCGCAATCGGCCGCCTCCGAGAGCAAGGCGTGATCACGACGCGTCACGGGACCGGCTCGACTGTGCGCGCTGATCTCGACGTAACAACGCTCGGCAGTGACACCCAGGACGTCGATTACTGGCCGGAAGTCATGCAATCCCTGAAGGAGATCGCAAGCCGACTTGCAGCAATCGAAGCCAAGCTCGAAGAGCGAGATTGAAGGAGGCGGAGCACGCCGATACATGTCGCCGCCGATGGGCGGGTGCCCCTTTTTGCAGACTGACGTCGTTGCGCTGGTGTCGCGGATGTCCATGTCACCAAGGTCTCAACTACGCAGAGCGCACGACAGTGTCACCAATAGTGACAGTCGGGTGATGTGGTGATACGCGAACATCACCACCGCATCACTGCTGACATCCCCGAAGAAGTGACACACTGGAGACGTCGGGTGCCGATTAGGCCGGGGAGGTAGAGCATGGGCGACGGTCAGCCGAACTGGGCTCGACGGATTCGCAGCATGCGGGAGGCGCGGGGCTGGTCGCAGGCCGAGGCTGTCGAGCAGATGCGCCGACACTCGGACAGAGGACTTCCCGATCACGACAACCTGCTGCGTCGCTGGAAAGCCTGGGAGCTTGGCGAGAACAAGCCTGGCGGCCACTACGCACCCCTCATCGCTGCCACTTTGAACACGGCAACAAAGGCCCTCTTCCCACCTGAGGTGCCCCGCAGCGACGCAGCAGAACTGCTCAGCGCGACGGGAATGGACACACTTGAAATCGTTAGCCGACTTCAAGCCTCAGACGTGAACGACTCGACTCTGCAAGCAGTTCGAATTACCGTTGACCGACTGTGCTCCGAGTACGCGCGTCAACCCCCATTCGAGCTGATCACCGAGGGACGACAATGGTTGCGCCGACTTGTGGAAATGCAGGAGCAGCGGTTGAACTTCCGACAACGACGCGACACCCTTGAGCTTGCCGGTTGGCTCGCGCTGCTGGTGGGCTGCCTTGAGTACGACCTCGGCGACCGTCGAGCTGCCGAGGGCACCCGACAAGCGGCCCTCAGTCTCGGCAAAGAGGTCGGCAGCTCCGGAATCATGGGGTGGGCACACGAGATGACTGCCTGGTTCTCCCTTACCGCAGGCGACTTCAGAGGTGTCCTTGCTGCTGGACAAGCCGGCGAACAGGTCGCCGGAACCCACAGCGTGTCAGTACAGCTGATCGCACAACAGGCGAAAGCCTACGCGCGCATGGGAATGGCCGACGAGATGAAGTCCACATTGGATCGTGGACGCGTGGCGCTCGACAAGCTTGAGTACCCGTCGAACATCGATAACCACTTCGTCGTCGACCCCTCGAAATATGACTTTTATGTGATGGATTGCTTTCGGCATGTCGGCGAGGACCGCCTCGCGAAGGAACTGTCAGAGGAGGTGATCCGAGTAAGCTCAGGTTTCCAGGATCACGACCGCTGGCCGATGCGGATCGCAGAGGCTCAGATTACGCTCGGCGTGACGGCGGCACGCGAGGGCGATCTCGACGGTGCAGTAGCGCACGGACGCCGCGCACTGTCCAACGGTCGACGATCACTACCGTCACTAACGATGGTGTCACGCGACCTCACTAACGTCCTTCAGGAACGTTACCCACGCGAAACCCTGGCCGCCGATTTCGTCGCCGAACTTCGCGAGATTCAGCGTTGACCACACCAGAGTCAACGCCGGCCGCAGGCTCAACTGACGCCGCACTTCACGGGCTCAATCTGCTCGGGATCAACGATCTACAATCTGGACTGGCCCGAGCCCGTGAAGCCCGGAAGCATGTTACCGACGCAGTGCGTTCCATCTTGGGCAATACTACCGAATTTACGCCCCTGCACATGATCTTCGCCGGACTCGCCGCACGCGCAACGAATCTACATAACGCCATCTTGAGGGAAATCGAAGCGGGCGACCCGCACGCGACGTTCACCTTACTTCGTGCCTACGCAGAGACTGCGGCAGCAATCTTCTACCTCAAAGAGCACCCCAGTAAGATCAGCAACTTTTGGCGGGGCCCACAGGTCGGAATTGGTAAGATCACAAACCATGCGTCCAAAAGGTTCGCCAACTTCAAGCACATTTATGGCCAACTGAGCGAATATGCCCATCCGGCTTCAGCGTCGATTTTTGCATCGTTCCGCATGATCAATGACAAGCAGTTTGCCTGGACCACGGCGGCACGATTTAAAGGTGATGTCGAAGCCCTGTACGCGTGTGCATGGCTGGTCGAGCTTGCGGAAGCGACGGGGCATCTGCTCGTGGAGTTAGCACGAGGTTTCGCCGCAAATCGCAGTAAAAACGGCCAGTCGTGAAATAACCACCTGACCGCAACGGAAAATGCGGCCCGCTCGTCATGGCAGCCGGCTGTCGTTGTCCAGCAGCACTAGCAACTCGTTTCGGCGGCCCTCGGTCAACACTAGTTCCTCCACGTGTCGCATCCTCTCGTATCGATGTGCAGTCCTGCCGCTTGACCTTCGGCGTCGGCGGCTCCCCTCTGGCATCTCGACAGGGGCAGTTTAGAGTCGCCGGTCATGCAGACTGCGGTTTCGATCGTCGCCCTCGTGTTGTCAGCCCTGTCGCTCGGCTGGCAGACGTCCACATGGTTCCTGACAGGGGGACGCGTCAAGGTCGAACTGCGAGTCGGCGCTATGCACCAGAACGGGAGCGGCCTCGTTCACGCGGCGGTAGCGGACTGGCGGCAGGCCTTGAGTGTTCACCAGGCCGAGCAGGGTTACCTCCACCCTGTCATTGTGGTCCAGGTCCGCAACGTCGGCCGCTTGCCTGTCACGGTCACTGAATGGTCGGTCAAGCTCGAACCGAAAGGAGTCAGCAGCCGTCCAGTCGCTACGTCGATCGGACCATCACTGCCTCACCGCATGGAACCAGGAACCGAGGAGACTTGGGCCGTCGAACTGGCGGCGGTTGAAGAACTCGTCGACACGTCGGCGAGGGCGTTCAAGATCGAAGGCCCTCTCCACCTCCGTGGCCGGGTCGGCCTCGGAACCGGCAAAACAGTGACCGCGCCGCAACGCTTGCGGATGAGATAGTTCGCCCTCTGCGACGTCGGTGCGCGTGGACCACTTGTGGACCAGTGCCACGGCGATGAGGGCGAAACCTGCAAGTTGAGCAGCTTTACTTGACCGCAGGTGTCACTGTTTTCGCAGGTCACGCATACCGCTAAGTCCTGGGGGTCAAGGGGTCGCAGGTTCGAATCCTGTCAGCCCGACCGGAAGACGCAAGGCCCGTGAGCAGCATAACCACTGCTCACGGGCCTTCTTCGTGATCAAGGTCAGTCGTGAAGTTGATCTTGGATGGCTCCTGTCGGGGCAGGGCGGGCATTGCGCACGACTTCACGGTCCGCGTTCGGAGCTTTTCTTATTGATCGAGTTCGCGACGCGGCCGAGGCGGGCTGAGCCGGATCACCCCGCTGTACGGATTCCCGTTCACGGGCGTCTCGCCGTAGAGGCTCTGGTCGGGTTTTCGCGGTGTCGGCTGAGGTGCCGCCTCTTCGGGGGAAAGCGGTTTGCCGAGTACCTCGTGCATCCTGTCGAAGTCCTTGGACTCCGCGACCAGCGCCGCTCTTTCGGTGCCAGGGGCCAGAACACCATAGGCCTTCAGCAGGTTCAAGTGCTTGTCCTTCGCGCTGGACAACACCATGATCCGGTAGCCCAGGGCCAGCTGCAACACGCCACAGACGACCAGCGAGATGACCAGCGCCGACCCCGACAGGTAATCGTCCTCAGTGGCCACCCATGCTCCGGCGAGTAACACACATATCTGGGCAGGAGCCGTCTGGAGGCTCCTCCAGTAATCGAGCTTCCGCCCGAAGTGCTGCTCGGCGCGCCGATGCTCGGCCTTGACCTGCTCGGGTAGCGGGTACTCGTAGCGGTAAGGCGGACCAGACGGATCCGGGAACTCCTCCACGAGGAGAGAATACGCTCAAGAAAGCACCGTGTGGGCCCTTTTGCGCTGCGCACCACGGCCGTGCGACATAAATGGTCTCAGCTCGCCGCGGTGGCCCTGATCGGGTCGCCAGGGAGGCCCGCGTATGCGGCGACCAAGGACTCGATCTAGGAGCCCGGGGTGCCGGTGACGAACACCGGCACCCCGGGAACCTTTACTTCAGCGAGTTGTCCACTGTGGTCATGAGGGATCCGGTGTCACCCGACATCTCCCATGCCATGACTCCGAGCAGTCCTCTGGTCTTGAGCCAGGCGACCTTCTGCTGGATGGACCAGGCGTCGTCGAAGGTCCACCATTGCCCGCCGTTGCCCGTATAACACGCCGTGGCCACGGCCGCGGTGTCGTGCTGGACGGTGCAGTTCGGGACGCTGGCCAAGAGATTCGCGTAGCCACGAGTACCTGCTTCCTCGGGGAACTGGCCCGGCGCGGCTCCGGTCGCGCTCTGCCATTCGCCCTTCTTGCCGCCGTCCGCGACCCCTTGCCATCCTCGCCCGTAGAAGGCGAGCCCGAGGGTCAGTTTCCGTGGATTGGCCCCGGCGTTGGTGTAGGCGTTGATCGCCGACTCCACACTGAACTTGAAGTTGTACGGGTCGTCCGCGTCGGCGTAGAGGTTCCCCTGATGGCCGGTGCGGTTCGGCTCCCACGAGTTGTCGCTGCCCGAGCCGTGGAAGTCGTAGCCCTGCACGTTGGCGACGTCGAGGTAGTCGAAGATCTTCGGGATCTCCCAGCCACCGCTCACCTTCGCCGGGTCGGCGGGGGTGAACGCCTGCAGTTCGTACCGCTTGCCGGTGGTGGCGCCGTAGGCGTCCATCTGCGTGCGGAACTCGGCCAGCAGGGCCGTCAGATTCGTCTTGTCGTTGGCGCTCCAGTGGTTTCCGGGATGCCCGTCCGGACTGCCCGGCCACTCCCAGTCGATGTCGATGCCGTCGAAGATGCCCGCGGCCGTTCCCGGCCCGCCGGCCCCGCCGTACGCCTTGATGTTCCCCTTCAGGTAGGTGTCGATGCACGACGCGACGAACTTCTGCCGTGACGCGGCGGTGGCCGCGACGTCGGAGAAGTACTTCGAGTAGGTCCAGCCGCCCAAGGAGATGAGAATCTTCAGATTCGGGTTCTTGACCTTGAGCTTCTTGAGCTGGTTGAAGTTGCCGCGCAACGTTTCCCAGCCGGTGTCGCCGACGCCGTCGACGGACTGGGCGGCGGACATCGGCCGTGAGTAGTCGGCTTCCGCGTCGCCCGCGCCGTCACCCTGGTTCGGGTCCTGGGGATTGGACGTCGTTCCCTTGGTGACACCCGAAAGGCAGGTGTGGTTGACCGGGTCGATGTTGCCGAACGCGTACAGCAGATGCGTCAGCTTGCTCGCGGATCCGTTGGTCACCAGGTTCTTGACGAAGAACTGGCGGCCGTAGATACCCCACTGGACGAAGTAGCCGACCCGGGCGTACCCGTTCACGATGTCGCCGGTGCGAGCGCTGACGGCGGCGCTCGCCGCGGAGACGTTGTCGTACCCGTCACGGGCTTTGACCGTGAAAGAGTACGAAGTGGACGGTGAAAGCCCGCTCACCGTCGCGGTCGTCCCGGCCACCGTGGTGACGAGGTCCGCGCCGCGGTAGACGTCGTAGGAGACGACGCCGGTGTTGTCGGTGGACGCGTTCCACGCCAGGGAGACCGAGCTCGACGTGACCGCGGTCGAGCGGAGGTTCGACGGCGCTGTCGGCGCCTGGGTGTCGTCGCCCGGGTTGTTGGTGGTCACCGCGAGCGCCGGGGTGGGCGGGGACTTGGCGTCCTTCCGGTCCTTGGCGACGACGGTGAAGCTGTAGGCCGTGTTCGGCGTCAGCCCGGTGATCCGTGCTTCGGTGCCGGTGACCGACGCCGCCAGCGTGGTGCCCTGGTAGACGTCGTAGCCGGTGACGGGCAGCGAACCCGGTGCCGCCGCGTTCCAGGCCAGCGCGGCGGTCGTGGTCGTCTTGGCCACGAGGCGCAGGTTGGCCGGGGTCGACGGCGGGGCGTCGCCCGAACCGTCACAGTTGGCGTCGTCGATCCGGCACGTGGTCGGGTTGACCGCCGTGCTGAGCCGGAAGGACGGGCTGTACGGGTAGGTCGAACGGCCCGGCGCGAGGGATTTGATGTAGTACGCCGGGACGAGGGTGACCTGGTTGCCCGATTGGGAAACCGTGGCGTTGGAACCGCTCGTGGCGGTCACGCCGGCGGGGAGGGTGAAGGTGATGGACCAGTCGGCGACGGTTTCGCTGCTGGGGTTCGTGACGGTGTACTCACCGGTGGTCCCGGTCAAGGTGAAGGCGGCGCGGAGGCGGCCCGCCGCCATCGCCGGAGTACCCGCGGCCACGAGGAGCCCGGCAGCGAGGAGTGTCACGGTGAGTGCGCTGAGTAGTCGTTTTCTGGTGCGTCTCATGGCGGTTCTCTCCAAAAGAGGCGGCGAGACTGACCTGCTCTGAAAATGGCGCGTGTGGTCTAGACCACAGATGAATGTAGCGCGGCTTGCATAAAAGGTCTAGACCGATTCGTCGGTCGTGAACCTGTTCGGCCCCGGATGCGGACAACAAGTGACACTGACGGACGACGAAGGGCGGTTCATGAGCACATCTGGGGCGGATCCGGGGGATTTGGACGACGCGGAGCTGATCGCGAGGTCGGTGACCGCGCCTGAGTGGTTCTCCGCGATCTTCGACCGGCATGCCGCGCACCTCCACCGCTACCTGGTCAGACGCGTCGGCCCGGCCGCCGCGGAGGACGCGCTGGGGGAGACGTTCCTGGTGGCGTTCCGCAAACGCGAGGGGTACGACACCGAGCGTCGCGAGGCCCGGCCTTGGCTCTACGGGATCGCGACGAACCTCGTGGCGCAGCGGCGTCGTGACGAGGTCAAGGAGCTGAAGCTTCGGGCAGCTCTCGGGCCGCCGCCCGAGGAGGAAGGGCACGCCGAGCGTGTCGCGGATCAGGTGACGGCCGGGGCGATGGGGAAACTGCTGGACTCCGCGCTGGCGGAGCTCGCGGACGGAGACCGGGACACGCTCACGCTGTTCGCGGCGGAAGGCCTGAGCTACGAGGAAGTGGCCGCCGCGCTGGACATCCCGCTCGGCACCGTCCGCTCGCGGCTCAATCGTGCCCGCCGGAAGGTCCGGGAAGCACTGGGGCGCCCGGACAACACGACTTCGAAGGAGATCGCCAATCATGGATGAGCTGAAGCTGATCGCCGAGCGGACCGGATCGGTGCCCCTCGCGGAATCCGCCGCGCTGGCCGCGGCCCGTGCGCGGTTGATGGACGAGATCGCCGCCGCCGAGACGGAAAACGTGGTGCCGCTGAAGAAACGACGGCGCTGGGTCTGGACCGGAGTGGGGGCGGCGGGGCTGGCCGCGGCCATCACCGCCGTCGTAGCGCTCACCCCGGCCGGCCTGGAACCGCCCGCGGCCACGGCGGACCCCGAGGCCGTGCTGCGCAGTGCCGCCGCGGCCGCACTGAAGACACCGGACACACCGCCGAAACCGGACCAGTTCGTCTACACGAAGACCAAGCAGCCCGACGGTGAGCGGGAATCGTGGATTTCGGCGGACGGCACCCGCGACGGGATGATCAAGATGGCGGACGGAAGTTCCTTCCCGCTTCCGGGCTGCCGGAACGGGCAGGCGCAGGTGTACAAGGGCGAGGAGCCGCTCAAGGGTGTCACCGAGCCGTGCACGCCACGGCCCGGCTACCGGGTGGATCTCCCCACCGGCGCGGACGCGATGTTCGCCCACCTCAATGCCGGCAATGCCGATCACAGCGGTGAAAAGGGCGACTACCAGGCGATGGGCAAGGACGTCCTCGCGCTGGCGAACGAACGCTACCTTCCGCCCGCGGTCCGGGCGGCCCTGTACGGCGCGGCGGCCAAGGTGCCAGGCCTGCGTGCCGTCGACCGCACCAAGGACGCCGCGGGCAGGCCCGGTGTCGGCATCACCTGGCCGCTCGGGCCGCATGACGACCCCAAGGTGGCGAAACCGGTCGTGATCGTCTTCGCCGCGGACACTTTCCAGTACCTGGGCACGAATTCGGCCGCCGTGACCGCGTCCGGTGTGGTGGACGCGGTCGGTCAGCGGCCGTAGCGGATCAGCGGCCGGTGAAGCTCGCCTTGCCGGGACCGTCGGCGAGGAACGACTTCACCGCGCCGCGCAGGTCCTCGGTGTCGAAGAGCCCGGCGGCGATCGTCGTGATGTGCTCGTTCGCCTCGGCGACGCCGCCGTGCTCGTAGTGTTCGAGGACCTTCTTGGTGGCCGCGTGCGCCCTGGTCGGCCCCTGCGCGAGGTCGTTCGTGAAAGCGCGGACGGCCTCGTCGAAACCGTCCGCCGGGAGCACGCGGTTCACCACGTTCCAGCGTTCGAGGGTCGTGGCGTCGTAGGTCGCGCCGGTCATCACGAACTCTTTCGCGCGGCCGACACCGGCGCGGGCGGCGAGCCGCTGGGTGCCGCCCATGGTCGGCGTCAGGCCGACGACCCGTTCGACGAGCCCGAACTTGGCCTTCTCGGTCGCGAGGATGATGTCGCAGGCGACCGCGACCTCGAAGGCCCAGGTCAGGCACAGGCCGTGGGCGGCGAACACGGTGGGGAACGGGAGTGCGGCGATCCGGTCGGGGATCGCCAGCATCTCGTCGAAGAGCACCTTCGCCTCGGCCGCGGTGGACTGGGCGTCGAACAGGGAGACGTCGACTCCGCCGCTGACGATCTTGCCCTCGGCCCGGATGATCGCCGCCCGCGGCGGGGTGGCCTCCAGATCGCCGATCGCCTCGCCCAATTCCCGCTGGAGTACCGCGGTGTAGAGGTTCAGCGGCGGCGAAGCGATGGTCAGGACGGCGACGTCGTCCTCGCGGTCGAGGCGGATCGAGGTGGCCAAAACGGGGTCCCTCCGCTAGATCGTTTTCCGTGACCCTAGCCGGAGGCGTCCGCGAGTTCGTCCCATTGGGCCTGTGCTTCTGGTCGCCATTCGACGTGCTGCCGGTGGAAAAGGTCCGCCGCGCGCACGCCGCTCCAACCGTCGGGGAGCAGTTTCAGCGGAAGACGGGGATCGAGGAACGGGAAGCTGCGCCATTCGTGGACGAGTTCGGTCTGCGCGCGCAGGATGCCGTGTTCACCAGAGGGGTGGGTGCCGGTGAAGCGGTCGATGAAGTCCTCATAACGGTCTTTGAGGTCGCTGAGATCCCAGGACCGCGCGACCATCGTCTCTTGATCGCCGACGTCGCCGTACGCGGCGGTGAACGACATCGCCTGCGCGTCGAGGCCGAGTTCCTGCACGATCTGCTGGGCCTCCCGCTGGCGGCTGAGATCCGGGCTGACCCAGACGCCCGCCACCGGCGAACCGAACCCGGCCCACGTCAGGCGGGTGCGGAGCCGGTGCCGGAGATCCCGTTTCGCTTCGGGGACCGAGACGATCAACATCAGCCAGCGGCCGTCCCAGGCCTTTTCTTCGTTGCCGAAGGCGTAGATCCGTTCCGCGCCCTCGGTCATGAGGCGTCTGCCTGGTGGGGTGAGAGACCAGCGCACTCTTCGGCCGACACGTTCGGAGACGACCCAGCCCTCGGCGGAGGAACGGGCCAGCGCCTGCCGCGCGGACTTCTCTTCGATGTCGAGCACGCGCAGCGCTTCGACCAGCGTGGACGTCCAGATCGCCTGGTCACGAGGCAGGACGTACTCGCCGAGGATCGTCATCAGCAGCGACCGCGCGCTGGCATGACTGACTTCCCGCCGCCTGCTCATCGTCGGCCTTCGGGCACCGCCTTTCTGCTGGTGGACGACGGGGACCGGGGTGGCGGAGTCCGCCATTTGCTGTCACCGACCTCAATGCTCGGGGATTCGTTCGGGTCCAGAAGAACAACCAGGTTACCCACGTTCCGTGATCGCTTGGATACTTGCCACTCTTCCGAGGGACCACGAGTCGTTCAATCGGTCCCCGTAGACTTACTGATCTCATGAGCGCCACACTCGTTGCCAAGGATCTCGCCGCCGGCCACGGCGACCGTGTTCTGTTCTCCGGTCTCGACCTGGTCGTCGCCCCGGGCGAAGTGATCGGTCTCGTCGGTGTGAACGGCGCGGGCAAGTCGACCCTGCTGAAGACTCTCGGCGGCCTCGTACCGCCGGAAGAGGGAAGCGTCCGGCTGAACCCGCCGATGGCCACCGTCGGTCACCTTCCACAGGAGCCGGAACGCCGTGAAGGGGAATCCGTTCGCGCGTTCCTCTCGCGCCGCACCGGTGTCACCGCCGCGCAAGCCGCGCTCGACGCCGCCACCGAGGCGCTGACCGCGGGCGAACCCGGATCGGACGACGACTACGGGATCGCCCTCGATCGCTGGCTTGCGCTCGGCGGGGCCGACCTGGACGACCGGGCGGCCGAGGTCGTCGCGGACCTCGGGCTCACGGTCAACCTCGACCAGCCGATGTTGTCGCTGTCCGGCGGGCAGGCGGCGCGGGCGGGGATGGCCTCGCTGCTGCTGAGCCGCTACGACATCTTCCTGCTCGACGAGCCGACGAACGACCTCGACCTGGACGGGCTGGAGCGGCTCGAGCGGTTCGTCACCGGGTTGCGCGCCGGGACCGTGCTGGTCAGCCACGACCGGGAATTCCTCGCGCGCACGGTGGACCGGGTCGTCGAACTCGACTTCGCCCAGCAACAGGTGCGGACCTATGGCGGCGGTTACGAGTCCTATCTGGAGGAACGCGCCGTCGCGCGGCGGCACGCCCGCGAGGAGTACGACGAGTACGCGAACACCAGGTCCTCGCTCGAGGCCCGTGGCGCGATGCAGCGTTCGTGGATGGAGAAGGGCGTCAAGAACGCCCGGCGCAAAGCCACCGACAACGACAAGGTCGGCCGCAAGTTCCGGAGCGAGGCGACGGAGAAGCAGGCGTCGAAGGCCCGCCAGACGGACCGCATGATCGAACGCCTGGACGTTGTCGAGGAACCGCGCAAGGAATGGGAACTGCGGATGGAGATCGCCGCGGCGCCCAGGGCGGGAGCGGTCGTGGCGACCCTGCGCGGCGCGACGGTGCGGCGGGACGGGTTCACCCTCGGTCCGGTGGACCTGCAGATCGACTGGGCGGACAAGGTCGCGATCACCGGGGCCAACGGCGCCGGGAAGTCGACCCTGCTCGCCGCCCTGCTCGGCCGGATCGCGGTCGACGAGGGCGCCGCGTCGCTCGGCTCCGGTGTCGTGGTCGGCGAGGTCGACCAGGCGCGGAAGCTGTTCCTCGGTGACCTGCCGCTCGTCGAGGCGTTCGCCCGCGAGGTCCCGGAGCTCGCCGACGCCGACGTGCGGACTCTGCTGGCGAAGTTCGGGTTGAAGGCCGCGCACGTCCTGCGGCCGGCGGCCACGCTGTCGCCGGGGGAGCGGACCCGGTCAGCGCTGGCGCTGCTGCAGGCGCGCGGCGTCAACCTGCTGGTGCTCGACGAGCCGACCAACCACCTCGACCTGCCCGCGATCGAGCAGCTGGAGTCGGCGCTGGCGGAGTACCCGGGGACGCTGCTGCTGGTGACGCACGACCGGCGGATGCTGGACGCGGTCGCGACGACGCGGCGGCTGGAAGTGACCGACGGGAAGGTCACCGAACTCTGAGCGTTTAGTCCTCTGGTTGCGGTAGTTGGCATCACGCACTACCGCAACTAGAGGACTAAACGCGGTCTATCTGGGTCAGCCTTTGGTCGCGCCGCCGGTGAGTCCCTTCACGAACTGCTTCTGCAGCGCCAGGTAGAAGATCAGCACCGGCAGGGTCGCCAGGAACATCAGCGCGAACACGCTGCCGAGATCGGCCTGGTACTGGCCGATCGACCGGTAGATCCCGGTGGTGATCGTGGTCCCCTGACTGGGGCCGAGGATGATCAGCGGGTCGATGAAGTCGTTCCAGATCCACACCCCGAGGAAGATCAGGACGCTCGCCGTGGCCGGGCGCAGCAGCGGGAACACGATCCGCCAGAACACCTGGCCCCTGCTCGCCCCGTCGAGCAGGGCGGCCTCCTCGAGTTCCACCGGAACCCCGCGGATGAACCCGGTGAACACGAAGACGCCGAACGGCACGTAGTACCCGACGTTGAACAGCACCAGGCCTTGCAGCGTCGCCATCATCCCGGTCAGCCGGAGCACTTCGGTGACCGGGATCAGGATCACCTGCGGCGGGATCATCAAACCCGCCAGCAGGATCAGCGCGAGTACCTTGGTCCATCGCTTGGCGGAGCGCGCCAGGTAGTGCCCGAGCATGGCCGAAAGCACCGTCAGCACGATGATCGACAGCAGGGTGACGAGCATGCTGTTCGCCAGGCTCACCCAGAACAGGCCGTCGGGCCGGGTGAGCACGGCGTGGATGTTGGTCAGCGTCGGTGGCAGCGGGACCGACGCCGGCTCCTGGGCGATCCGATCGCCGGGTTTGAAGACGTTGACGAGTACGTAGTACAGCGGCACAAAGAAGATCGCGCTCACCAGGATCGCCGCGGTGGGGCGCAGCCACGAACGCCGTGAACCGTCCACTGTGGTCACAGGTCGACCTCCCGCCGCCGCAGGAACCGCAGCACGATCGTGGTCAGCGTCGCCACTATCACCAGCATCACCACGGCCATCGCGGACGCGTAGCCGACGTGGTTCGCGTCGAGGCCGGTGGCGAGGACGTTGAAGGCGATGGTGGCGGTGGTCCCCGAACCCGGCCCGCCGTTGGTGACGACCTTGACGTGGTCGTAGGTCTTGAACGCCGAGATCAGCAGGACGACCGTGTTGATCGTCAGCGACGGCGCGAGCAGCGGCCAGGTCACCGCGCGGAACCGCCGAACCGGCCCGGCGCCGTCGATCTCCGCCGCCTCCAGCAGTTCGGCCGGGACGCCTTGCAGGCCCGCGAGGTACACGACCACGCAGAATCCCAGCATCTGCCAGCACACGATCGACGCGACCGAGTACAGCGCGAGATCCGGATCCGACAACCAGCCCGGCGGATGGTCGACGCCGATCGAGCGGAGGAGGTCGTTGACCGGGCCCCGGTCGTCGAGCAGTTTCGTCCAGATGATGCTGACCACGACCGAGCTGAGGATCACGGGCGTGAAGAACACGCTCCGCAAAGCGTTGTACAGCAAGCCTTTCCGGTCGAGCAGCAACGCGACGCCGAGGCCGAGCACGTTCGGCACGACCACCACGATCACGGTCAGGATCGTGGTGACCCAGAGCGCGGTCAGGAATTGCTCGTCCTGGAACAGCAGCTTGTAGTTCTCGAAGCCCACGAACTCCGAAGGCGGGTTGAACGGGTTGTGGTTCGTCAGGCTGTAGCCGAAGCTGATGAGGATCGGCGCCATGACGAAGCAGAGATAGATGAGGACGCCGGGTGCGCCGAACGAGGCGAAGTGCCACACCCGTGGCAGGATCGGTTTTCTCCGCATCGTGGCGTCAGCGCGCCTTCGCCCACTCGGCGTCCAGGAACGCGCACACGTCGGCCACCGTCTTGCGGCCGGTGATGACGTCCTGGGCGGCCTGGTAGACCTTGTCCTTCATCCCCGGCAGGAGACCGTCGTCCGCGGTCTCCCAGCTGAAGGCGTTCACGACAGCGTTCTTCGCCACGGCCTCCCGGTAGAGCTCGTAGCCCGCCTTGAAAACCGGGCCCGCGTCGGACGGCGGCGTGTAACCCTTGATCGCGGGGAACAGGCCGTCGGCCTTGACCGAGGCGTCGATCTGCTCCTTGTCGAGCTGGAATGCGAGCGCGAACTTCCTCGCCGCGTCGAGGTTCGGGGACTTGGCGTTCACGACGATGCCGCCGCCGGTGTAGGCGGGCACGACGAGTTTCCCGTCCTCGGAGGGGAAGTTGAAGACGCCGATGTCGAACGACGGCTTCTTGGCGTCGGCGCTGGCGGCGAACCAGTTGCCCATCGGGTACATCGCGCCTTCGCCGTTGAGGAAGGCCGCTTCGGTCGCCGAGTAGTCCCGCGAGACCTGCGTCTTGTCGACGTAGCCCTTGGCCACCAGGTCGGCGAACTTGCCGAACGCCTGCTGGAAGGCCGGGTCGGTGAACTTGACCTTGTCGGCCCGCCGCTGGGAAAGCCAGTCCGGGGTCTTGCCGTAGACCTCGACACTGACCAGCCCGTCCAGCAGCATCGCGGACGGGAACCCCTCTTTGCCGCCGCCGATGGTGAACGGCGTGATGCCCTTCGCTTTCAGTTTCTCCGACGCGGCAAGGAGTTCGGCCCAGGTCGCCGGAGCCGACGTGATCCCGGCGTCGGCGAAGAGCTTCTTGTTGTAGTAGACCGGCGGGATGGTCTGGGTGTTGGCGGGCAACTGGTGATGCCCGCCCTTGATCGGGTTGGCGGCCGGGAACTGGAAGTCCTTGAGCTCCTCGGGCGTCCACGCGTAGAGGTTGCCCGATTCGGCGAAACCGGCCGAGTCGACGGCGATCGCGACGTCGGGGAACTGCCCGGACTGCAGCAGTTGCTTGGCGTACCCGGTGCGATCGGTCGACGGGGCGACCAGCTTTTTCACGCTGAGGCCGGGATTCCGGTCCGTCACGCGTTTGATGGCGGTGTCCCAGTAGGACGGCGGCAGGTTCGGTGTTTCGAACGTCAGGAAGGAGATCTCGCCGCCGGAAGTCCCCGTCCCGCCGCCGACCGTGCAGCCGGTGAGGCTCGCGGCGACGAGTAGCGCCGCTCCCAACGCGAAGGACCTTCTCATGCCCCAGTCACCCTTCTCGCGGCGATGCACGGCGTCTCATCTGCGACGGCATTCGATCGGATGTCTAGGGCGATGTCAAGCGGCCGGATGCCCCTTCTGGCACCCGAAACGGGCGATACATCTGATCTATCGGTGTGCTCAGAGCTTGCTCAGCCGGATCACCGCGCTGGCGAAATCGCCCTCCGGCAGGCCCGCCATCAGGCCGTGTGCCAGGAGCGAGGCGCCGTGCCACACCTTTCCGGTGTCCTCGTCGCGATAGCCGGCGGCGGGGTCGAGACCGTCGAGCCGGACCGGTCGTTCGGGAGTGGGGAAATGTGCCGCTTGCCGGAACACGAACACGACCGCGCGCCCGCCATCGGTCGCGACGTACTGCAGCGCGGAAACCCCGTCTGTGGACGGCGGAACGAGCCGGTACAGCCTGCCGTGCTGGACGACCGGCCGGATCTCCTTGTACAGCGCGATCTGTTCGCGGGCGTGGTCGAGGTCGTCCGACGGCCACTTGACGATGTCGCCGCCGATACCGAGCACTCCCGCCATCGCGACGTGGAACCGGAACCGCAGCGGGGTGGAGCGGTGGGTGACGAAGTTGGGGTCGTCGGTGACCCAGGCCGCCATCGCGCGTGCCGGGTACACCTGGCCGTAGCCGTGCTGGATGACGAGCCTGTCGAGCGCGTCGGTGTTGTCGGAGGTCCAGACCTGGTCCGTCCTGGCCATGATCCCGAGGTCGATCCGCCCGCCACCGCCGCTGCACGCCTCGATCCGCAGCCCGGGATGCCCGGCGCGCAGCCGGTCGATGATCCGGTAGACCGCGCGGGTGTGCTCCACCCACAGCCGGTCAGGGTCGCCGTCGGCGGGCCAGCCCGCTTCGCTGAACGGACGGTTCATGTCCCATTTCAGGATGTCGATCCCGTGCTCGCCGACCAGGGAGTCGAGGCTGCCGAACGCCCACTCGGCGACGTCCGGACGGGCGAAGTTGAGGACCAGCTGCTGCCGCAGTTCCGAGCGTGTCCTTTGTGGATAGTGCAGGACCCAGTCCGGATGCGCGCGGTAGAGGTCGCTGTCCGGGTTGACCATCTCGGGTTCGACCCAGAGCCCGAACTTCATGCCGAGCCGGTGCACGTCGCCGATGAGCGGACCGAGGCCGCCGGGGAACTTGTCGCGGTTGACGTACCAGTCGCCGAGTCCGGCGTGGTCGTTGTCCCGCGCGCCGAACCAGCCGTCGTCCATCACGAACAGTTCGACACCGAGCGCCGCCGCCTGTTCTGCTAGCCCGCGCTGGCCTGCTTCGGTGACGTCGAAACCCGTTGCTTCCCAGGAGTTGTAGAGCACGGGCCGGAGTTCGCCGGGGTGCGGGAGGACATGGTCGACCGTGTACGCGTGCCATGCGCGGCTCGCGGCGCCGAACCCGCCTTCGGTGTAGAGCCCGGCGAAGACGGGCGTGGTCAGCGTGTCGCCAGGGGAGAGCCGGGGGACGACGCCGTCCTGCCCGAAGCCGCCGGTCACGGTGAGGCGGCCGGCGGACGAGCGGGTGGTGGTGATCCGCCAGGAACCGCTCCACGCGAGCGCGGCGCTGTAGACCTCGCCGTGTCGCTCGGTCGCTTCGCCGTCGTCGAGCATCACCCAAGGATTGGCGTGATGGCTGGTGATCCCGCGCCTGCTGCCGAAGGTGGTCTCGCCGTGGGGCACCGCCTCCCGGAGCAGTTGGCTCTCGGCGGCCCAACGGCCGGTGACGTGACTGATCCGGTAGTCCGGCCGGACCGGCACGACCCAGGTCGCGGAGTCGGCCCGGATGACCTCGATCGGGTCTTCCGTGCCGCCGTGGGTGAGTTCGGTCCAGCGCTCGATGACGTCGGTGCCCGCCGGGACGCGATAGCCGAGCGTGACGCGCAGGGGATAGTGGCGATCGCGGAGGTGGACGCGCAGTACCCCGTCGCCGATGTCGTGGGAGAGGTAGCGCCATTCGAGGGCGCGGGTCCCGTCGGCGAACCGGACCTGGAGCGCGGGAGTCCAGTAGCGGGTCCCGCCGTCGGCGGCGAGTTCGTCCAGTCCCTCGTTGGGATCGTTGAAGGCGTCCCAGCGTTCTTTGGTCCGGGGGAGGACGTCGGCGAGCTGGTCGGAGGTGAGCGCCGGACCCCAATAGACGTGGGCGGGCGTGTCGTCCTCGGTCAGCCTGAGCGCGTAGCTCGTCGCCGCCGTGCGGATGAGCCAGGAACGGGTGCTCTCGTCGAAAACGATCTCGGCCACGAGGCCATCTTGGTGCCGATGCGCGACAGGGGCCAGGCGGCTTCCGCTTAGCGGTACATCGGGCGGTGGGCCTCGTAAGTGGTGAGGACGGTTCTAACCGTCCTTACCACTCACGAGACGGGACCGGACGTGTCAGCCACCGACCTTCGCGATCGCCACGAAATGCTCCGGCCGCACCCGCACGAGCACCTTTCCCGGTGAGGTCGCGTAGGCCAGCCAGCCCTCCATCGCCTCCTGCCCGGCCTCCCCGAGGTACCGCCGCGCGATCAGCTCCGAACCGCGACGCACCCCGTCGGGGTCCGAAACGATCTCCGCGACACCCTCGACGCTCACGAACGAGTACGGCGGAAGCGGGTCGTCGGCGACCACCGACACGCACGGATTCTCCTTGAGCGCCTTGCCTTTGACGGTGTCCGCGCCCAGGTTGACCAGGACGTCGTCCCCGTCCAGGGCGAACCAGACGGGGACCGCGTGCGGCCTGCCGTCCGGGCGGACCGTCGCGAAGACGGCGGTGCGGGTGCCTTCGGCGAGAAAGGCGCGGCGCTGTTCGTCGGTCATCTTCTCCGGCATCGCTTCATCCCTTCAGAACGGCGTCCAGGCCGAAGGCCGGGAACAGGTGGCTGTCGAACGTGGTGAACTCCGCCGCTTTGCCGTCCACGACACGGAGGAGGTCGAGTTTGAAGGCGCGGAACTCGGTGTCGCCGGGGCGGCGCAGGTACGAGGCGAACGCGGGCATCCGGTTGGCGTCGACCGCGACGGCGCGCCACTCGCCCATCTCTTCGGCGATCCTGCCGTGCCTGGCGAGGTGTTCGAGCCCGATGTAGCAGTTCGGTTCCGGCGGCATGGTGACGCGGACGTCGTCGCGGACCAGGCTGCTCAGTGTGCTGAAATCGCCGCTGTCGTGGGCGTCGATGAGGCGCCGGACCAGCGCCCGTTCCTCTTCGGACGGTGCCGAGGCGGACCAGTCGCCGCGTTGCTGCGGAAGGCGTTCGCGCAGGGTCGCCCGGCCGCGCTGCAGCGCGCTGTTCGCGGCGGGGACCGAGAGATCCAGCAGGGTGGCGGTTTCACTGGCCTGCCAGCCGAGCACGTCGCGCAGGATCAGCACCGCGCGCTGCTGCGGCGGCAGCATCTGCAGGACCGCGAGGAAGGCGAGCTCGATGGTCTCCCTGGCGACGGCGAGCGCGTCCGGCCCGGCTTCGGGCGGGGCGATCTCGTCGAGCAGCCTGTCCGGATACGGCTGGATCCAGGGGACTTCTGCGAACGAGCGCAGTGACGGCACCCGCCGCTCGCTCTTGCGGATCGTGTCGAGGCAGGCGTTGGTCGCGATCCGGTACAGCCACGCGCGGAAGTTCCCGCCGTCGAACGTGTCCAGCCCGCGCCAGGCGTTGAGCAGCGCTTCCTGGACGACGTCTTCCGCCTCGTCGAACGAGCCGAGCATGCGGTAGCAGTGGACGTGCAGTTCCCGCCGGTGCCGTCCGGTGAGCGCGGCGAAGGCGGATTCGTCCCCCGCCTTCGCCGCGGCGATCGTTTCGGTCATGGCGCCTCCCATCGAGTGTTCTTACCCGATGTAACGGCGCCCTTCGGCCGGACTCATCGGTCCCGCGATGACTTTTTTCGCGGGACCACGAAATCGCAGGTCAGGGCCGGTTGGTGAGATAACCGCCCATGGTGCGGAAGTACTCGTTGGCGGCCAGCTCGGTGCCGTCCTCGGTCCGGACCCGCTCGATGACGAGCCCGTGCGACCGGCCGCGGCGTGCTTCGGGGCCGGCGACGATCACGACACCTTCGCCCTCGCGGATGAAGATCCGGCCTGGGGTGCCGCCATAGCGGCCCACCGACACCGAGGAACGGACGACGCGAAGCTGCTTGCCGCGGTGGTGGGTGAAGGCGTTGGGATAGGGGTCGGACTGCGCGCGCACCAGCCGCTCGATCTCCTCGGCGGGCCAGGACCAGTCGATGAGACTGTCTTCGAGGGCGCGCTTGTGGAAGAAGCTGGCCTTCGACCTGTCCTGCTTGACCGGCGTGAAGTCCCCCTTCGCGATGATCTCGATGGCGTCGGTGGTGATCGGCGCGATGAGATCGACCGTCCGGTGGAAGAGATCCGTCGTCGTGTCCTTCGGTCCGACCGGGACGGACCGCTGCAGCACGATGTCGCCGGCGTCGAGTTCGGCGTCCATCATGTGGGCGGTGAGACCCACTTCCGGCTCGCCGTTGATGAGCGCCCAGATCAGCGGCGAGAAGCCGGCGTAGGCGGGCAGCAGCGAGTCGTGGACGTTCAGCGTGCCGTGGCGCGGCATCTCGAAGATCTCGGGTGGCAGCCAGGTGCGCCAGTTGTTGGCGACGATGAGGTCGAGATCGGCTTCCTTCAGCTCCGCCAGCAGTTCCGCGTCGTCGGGACGCTGACGCAGCAGCGCGCGGATCCCGTTGGCCTCGGCGAGATCCGCGACGGAGTCGGACCAGATCTTCTCGTAGGCGTGGTCACTCTTCGGGTGGGTGACGACGAGGGCGACATCGTGGCCCGCGTCGATCAACGCCCGCAGGGTGCGGTGTCCCCAGGTCTGGTATCCGAACATGGCGACCCGCATGGGACCGGCCTCCTCCTGGTCGAGGGATGAACATCACCACTGAAAGTACTAGTTGAGCCTCACCTAACTTAGGTTAGGGTTCCCTGGTCTTCATAGCGAGCTAACGAGATGCGGCTGAGCCGCGCAAGGGGTTCACGATGGCACGAGCAGTGGTCGGCGAACGGGTTCCGGTCTACGACGTGGTCGGAGTCGGGTTCGGGCCGTCGAACCTGGCGCTCGCCATCGCCGTCACCGAACACAACGCCACGCCGGGGGCGGAGACCGTCACGGCTCACTTCCTCGAGCGTCAGGCGCGTTTCGGCTGGCACCGCGGAATGTTGATCGACAACGCCACCATGCAGGTCTCCTTCCTCAAGGACCTGGCGACGATGCGGAACCCGACGAGTTCCTTCAGCTTCCTGTCGTACCTGCACAGCAAGGACCGGCTGGTCGACTTCATCAACCACAAGAACCTGTTCCCGTTGCGGATCGAGTTCCACGACTACTTCGAATGGGCGGCGGAGAAGGTCGACGACCTGGTTTCCTATGGCACCGAAGTGCTTTCGGTCACGCCGGTCTTCGACGGCGACGAGATCGTGTTCTTCGACGTCCACGCGCGCACCGACGGTGAACTGGTGAACCTGCGCGCCCGCAACCTGGTGATGGGCACCGGTCTGCGGCCGAACCTTCCCGACGGTGTGACGCCGGGCACTCGGATCTGGCACAACAGCGAGATGCTGCACCGCCTCGAAGGCATGGCCGCCGAGGAGCCGCGCCGGTTCGTCGTCGTCGGCGCCGGTCAGAGCGCGGCGGAGGTCAGCGCGCTGCTGCACGACCGCTTCCCCCGGGCCGAGGTGTGCGCGGTGTTCGCGCGCTACGGCTACAGCCCGGCCGACGACAGCGCGTTCGCCAACCGGATCTTCGACCCCGAGGCGGTCGGGCGGTTCTACGCGGCACCGGAAGAGGTCAAGGAGCGCCTGATGCGCTACCACGGCGCGACCAACTATTCGGCCGTGGACATCGACCTGATCGACGACCTGTACCGCCGCGTCTACCGCGAGAAGGTGCAGGGGATCGAGCGGCTGAAGCTGATCAACGTCTCCCGTCCCACCGAAGTCACCGACACCGGATCCGAGGTCCGGGTCACCATCGAGGCACTGGAGACCGGGGAGCGGACCCGGCTGGATGCCGATTTCGTCGTGTACGCCACCGGGTACAGCCCGGCGGATCCGACCCCGTTGCTCGGCGAGCTCGCCTCCGCGTGCCTGCGTGACGACGAGGGCAGGCTCCGGATCGAACGCGACTACCGGATCGTCACCGAACCGCCGCTGGACGGCGGGATCTACCTGCAGGGCGGCACCGAACACTCGCACGGCATCACGTCGTCGCTGCTGTCCAACACCGCCGTCCGGGTCGGCGAGATCCTGGAGTCCATTGTGGACCGGCGCACCGCCGACGCGTCCCGGCCCGAGTACGCGGTGAGCGGCATCGGGCCCGCCTGACCGGCCGGGGCCGATTCACCGGATACACAGAAGGAGAACAAGGCATGACGAATCCGTTCGAGAACCCCGACGGCACGTATCTGGTGCTGGTCAACGACGAGGGTCAGCACAGCCTGTGGCCCGAGTTCGTCGAGGTCCCGGCGGGCTGGACCACGAAGTTCGGCCCGGCCTCGCGTCCGGAGTGCCTCGAGTACGTCGAGACCAACTGGACCGACCTGCGGCCCGCTTCGCTCGTCAAGGCCATGGAGTCCTGACCCGCTTCGCCCGACTCGCATCTAGAGGACTAAACGCGGACTCTCAGGACCCGCGGGCGCGCGCGAGTGTCATGAAAGGGGCTTTCAGGACGAAAAACGTCTTGAAAGCCCCTTTCATGACACGGAGCGGGTGGCGCCACCCCCGCATTTAGAGGACTAAATGCGTGCTCGACAAAGACCCACAGCACGAAACAGGGCCGCGAGCGGAAAGCTCGCGGCCCTGTTCCTGCCCGGAACGGCTCAGGAAGCGGGTTTCACCTCGGTCTTCGGATCGCCGTCGACAGCAGCGGCGAGCTGCGGGACGATCCGGTCGACCACGTAAGGCAGGCTCAGCACGGTCACGAAGGAGACGGCGCTGCCGTAGGTGCCTTCGTTCTCGATCAAGATCTCACGCTTTTCCTTCGCCACCTTCAGCCCGGTGTAGAGCGCGTCCTTGCCGAAGATCTCCTGCGCCTTGGCCGGGGTGTCGATGAGCCACACGAGCGCGTCGCGGTCGAGCAGGTCGGTCCGCTCGGCGCTGATGGCCTTGCCGAACTTGTCGCCGATCGCGGCGTCGAGGTCGGCGGGCAGCTTGAAGCCGAGCGATTCGAGGATGCGCGAGCGCGGGTCCTGGCTGCCGTAGACGAAGTAGCCCTCGTAGGTCGAGGCCATCAGGCCCGACTTGCCCGCGAACTCCGGGTGCTCCTTGCGGACCTGGGCGAACTTGTCCTCGACGCCCTTGACCAGTTCGTTCGCCTTGGTCGTGCGCCCGACGGCCTGGCCGACCTTCTTGGTCGCCTCCTGCCACGGGATGCCGTAGTCGTTGTACTCCTTGGGCTGCGCGACGACCGGGACGCCGATCTGGCCCAGTTTGTCGTACTGCTCCTTGGTGAGCCCCGAGTACAGCGCGATGATCAGATCCGGCTTGAGCGCGGCGATCTTCTCGTACTGCGGCCCGTCGACGTCTTTGAGGACCTCAGGCAGCGCGGCGCCACCGAGTTTGTCGGTCGCCCACGGGGCGATGGTGCCGGGGAACTTGCCGAGCCACTCCGTGACCCCGACCGGGACCACCCCGAGGGCGAGCAGCGCGTCCTGCTCGGTCAGTCCGACCGTGACGACGCGTTGGGGCTCCTGGGTGATGGTGGTGCTGCCGTACTTGTGCTCGATCGTGGTCGGGAACGCGTTCGCGTCGACGGCCCCGCCCGCGGAGTTCTGCGCGGCCGGGGTGGCCGACTCGCCGCCACCTCCGCACGCGGTGAGCGAGGCTGCCAGCACCAGGGTGGACGCCAGCACGCCGGCGGTCCTCAGGCGCCCTCGCACGGCGGAGAGGGTGGAGATTCGGGCCATCGTCCGTCCTTTTTGATCGGAGACCCGGCGAAATGCCGGATTAATCGAAATTCAGGTTTGGCTAACCTAAGACGCCGAACGGCCGATTGCAACCGGCGACGCTGCGTCCCGGGTCACGTCTGTGAACGGTTGTCCGACCAGGCCGCCCACAGCGTTGCGTACTGACCACCGGAAGCCACGAGTTCGTCGTGCGTCCCGCTTTCGACGACCACGCCCGCGTCGAGCACGACGACGCGATCCGAGGCCGCCGCTTGCGTCAGCCGGTGCGCTACGACGAGACCGGTCCGCCCTTCGAGCGCGGCTGCCGCGGCGGCTTCGAGGGTCTTCGCGCCCGCGCTTCCGGCTTCGGCGGTGGCCTCGTCGAGGATCGCGATCGGCGGGTCCGCGAGGACCAGCCTGGCCAGCGCCAGCTGCTGGGATTGGGTGACGGTGAGCTGATGCCCGCCTTCACCGACCACGGTCGCAAGACCCTCGCCCAACGCCTCGGCCCACCCGCGCGCGCCGACTTTTTCCAGCGCCGCCAGCAGTTCCGCGTCCGACGCGCCGGGCCTGGCCAGGCGGAGGTCGTCCGCCAGCGACCCGGCGAAGACGTGCACCTCCTGGCTGATCAGCGCGACGGCTTGCCGGGTGGCGGACGGCCCGAGTTCGTCGAGCGGGACCCCGCCGACGGAGACCGTGCCGGAGCCCGGGGTGTGGATCCCGGCGATCAGCTTGGCCAGCGTCGTCTTCCCGGCTCCGCTCGCGCCGACCAGGGCGACCCGCTCGCCGGGGGCGAGGCTCAGGTCGACGTCGCGCAGTACCGGGTGTCCATCCACATAGGAATGGGAGACCCCGGCCGCTTTCACCGACGCGTCAAGGGGTTTCGCGGGCAGCTCGGGCTCGCGCGGGGCAGGCAGGTCGGCGACGCCGATCAGCCGGGCGAGGCTCGCGGCGGCCGCCTGCGCGTCGTCCACCAGCGCCAGCGCGGTGTTGATCGGCCCGAACAGGCTGTGGAAGTACAACGCCGCCGCCGTCGCCGCGCCGATGGTCACCGCGTCGGCGCCCACCAGCAGGAAACCGGCCGCGAGCACGGCTGAGAGACCGACGAACTCGGCGAGGTTCAGCCGGGCGAAGAACGTCGTCATCAGCCGGACGCCGCGCAGCATCAGTTCCATCGCGCCCTCGGACCGCTGCCGGACCCGCTCCACGTGGGCGTCGGCGAGCCGGAACGCGCGGACGGTCTTCGCGCCGCCGATCGTGTCGAGCAGTTGCTGCTGCTGCGATCCCGTCGCGATCCGCTGCTTCGCGTACAACGGGACGGCGTTGCGGACGTACCAGCGCACGGTGTGCAGCTGGATCGGCGTCGCCAGCAGCGCGGCCAGGAGGAACCGCCAGTCGAGGACGGCGAGGGCGCCGAGCGTCAGCACGATGGTGAGAGCCGAGCGGCCGAGTTCGGGCAAGGCGTCGCGGACCGCCCTCGCGACCACCATGACGTCGTTGGTGACCCGCGCGGTCAGGTCGCCGGAGCCCGCGCGTTCGACCTGCTCGAGAGGCAGGCTCAAGGCCCGGTCGACGAACCGCTCGCGCAGTTCCGCCAGCAGGGTTTCGCCGAGCCTCGCGGTCAGCGAGACACCCACCGCCGTCGCGATCGCCTGCGCGACGGCTACCAGGACGAGCGCGACCACCGGGGTGGTCAGCTCGGTCGCGGGGCGTTTCTCGACGACGAGATCGACGATCTGGCCGAGCAGACGGGCGGTGAGGAGCCCGATCGCGGTCGCGCTGACGAGCGTCAGGAGCGCGCCGGCGGCGCGGGCCTTCGAGGTGCGGAGCAGTTCGCCGAGGACGGCGCGGATCCGCTTGCCGTCGGCGGTGGGGAGCAGCTCGCGGGTCATGACAGCACCGCCGCGCGGTAGTCGGCGCGATCGCGGGCGAGGTCGGCGTGGCCGCCTTCACCCGTGACCCGGCCGCCGTCGAGGACGACGACGCGGTCGGTGACGGCGAGGAGGGCGGGACTCGTGGTCACCAGGATCGTGGTCCGTCCTTGTCGTAGCCGGGCGAGCCCGGTGGCGATCTTCGCCTCGGTCACCGTGTCCACCGCCGTCGTCGGGTCGTGGACGACGAGCACCGGCGCGTCGGCGGCGAGCGCGCGGGCGAGGGCGACGCGCTGCCGCTGGCCGCCGGAAAGGGAGCGCCCGCGTTCGGTGACCGCGGTCGCGGTGCCGTCCGGCAACGCCGCCGCGACCTCGTCCGCCGCCGACGCGGCCAGGGCCTCGTCGGAAGCGGCGCCACCGGCATGGACGTTCTCCGCCAGCGTTCCTTCGAACAGGTCCGCGTCGTGCGCGGCGACCAGGACGACTTCCCGGACGCGCTCGGGGTCCACAGTGGACAGGTCGACGCCGTCGACGTGGACCTTGCCCTCGACGGGATCGCCCGCGCGGCCGAGGCAGTCGAGCAGGTCGGTCGCGGTGGCCGGGTCGGTGGCGACGACACCGATCAGCTGACCGGCGGGGATTTCGAGGTCGACACCGCGGAGGCTGCCGTACGAGACCTCGGTGAAGCGGACGTTCCCGGTGGCGGGCGAAGGGAGATCGCCGTCACCGGCCTCGACCGCGGTCGGCGTGGTCAGCAGGTCGGCGACCCGGGACGCCGAGGCGCGGCCCTGCGCCAGCTCGCCGTTGACCCACCCGAAGATCAGGAACGGGGTGAGGAGGAACTGGGCGAGCCCGACGGCGGCGACGAGGTCGCCGACGCTGATCGACCCCGACGACGCGAGGTTCCCGCCGACCAGGGCGACGATCGCGATGAAGATCCCGGTCAGCGCGAGCACCGCGCCGTCGTGCCAGGCCTTGGCCCGCGCGGCGCGCAAGGTCGCCTGGAGCGAGTTCTGGCTCGTTTCGCGATAGCGGGCGACGGCGGCAGGTTCGGCCCCGATGCCCTTGAGGACCCGCAGACCGGAGACCAGATCCGTGGCGACCCCCGAAGCGTGCGCCGACCGCTCCTGTTCGGCTTCGCTCCGACGTTCCAGCGGCCTGCCGATCAGATGCGCGAGGTACAGCAACGGAGGGGTGCCCAGGAGGACCAGGAGGCCCAGCGGCAGCGAGATGCGCAGCAGGGCGACGGCGCTGACCAGGACACCGGCGAGCGCGGCGATCCCGAACGGCAGCGCCGCGTTCACGACCCCGACCCGTTGCGCGTCACTGGTGCCGATGTTGACCAGTTCGCCCGCCAGCTTGCCGCTTTCGGCGCCACCGCCGGGATGCAGGACGCGCCTGCTGATCGCGAGGCGGATGTCGTGCGCCGCCCGGAGCGAGGCCACTTCGGCCGCGCGCGCGGCGAACCGGTAGCTATAGGACAGTCCCGCGAAGACCACGCCGAGTACGGCGAGCCAGAACACGAGCGTGCCCGCCGAACCGCCGGCGACGGCCTGGTCGATGACCACGCCGATGATCACCGGGACGAGTGCTTCGCCGCCTTGATGGCAGGCGGCGAGCACGGATGCGAGCGTGACTTGCCGTCGCTGCCCGGAAATCGCCTGGCGCAGGACGCTCCGGCTGCTGGTGGCCGTTGCGGGCACCGGCGCCTCCGTTCTCTTTCGTCAGTGGGTGAACCTGCCCCGGCTCCGCCAACTGGCCCAGGGGTAGGTAAGGCTAGTCTAAGTAGGTAGCTCGTTGAGGTGGACTCCGGCGTTCGGTCAGCTCGCCTCGTTCGAAGGAGGTTCCGTGGTCGCCACCGAACGCGCGCCCGCGGCGGCGTCCCCGCCGGGCACGGCGGCACGAACGTTCCGCGCGGGCGGTCTGGTGCTCGGGGTCGCCCTGCTGGCGCTCGTGTTCCTGCTCAGTATCTGGGTGGGGTCGAAGAGCATCCCGTTCACTTCCACCTGGTCGGTGCTGTGGCACAACGACGGCTCGACCGACGCGGTGATCATCCACGACCTCCGCATCCCGCGGACCCTGCTGGGGGTCGTCGTCGGCGCGGCGTTCGGCCTGGCGGGCGCGGTGATGCAGGCGCTCACCCGGAACCCGCTCGCCGACCCCGGCCTGCTCGGGGTCAACACCGGTGCCGCGGCCGCGGTCGTCTCGGGTATCGCTTTCGTCGGTGTCACCAGCGTGCTCGGCTACATCTGGTTCGCCTTCGCGGGCGCGGCGATCGCCTCGGTCCTGGTGTACGTCCTCGGCTCGGCCGGGCGCAGCGCCACCCCGGATCGCCTCGTGCTCGCCGGTTCGGCCGTGATGGCGGTGCTCCAGGCCTACATCGTCGGTGTCCTGCTGCTGATGCCCGAGACGTTCAACCAGTTCCGGTTCTGGAACGTCGGCTCGCTCAGCGGCCGGAAATGGGACGTGTTCTGGCAGATCTCGCCGTTCGTGGTGGTCGGCGCGATCATCGCGCTGCTGCTCGCCCGGCCGCTCAACGTCCTCGCGCTCGGCGACCAGACCGGCAAGGCCCTCGGCGCGCACGTCGGCCGCACCCGCGTGCTCGGCGCGATCGTGGTGATGCTGCTGTGCGGCGCGGGTACCGCGGCCATCGGGCCGGTCCTGTTCCTCGGTCTCGCCGTGCCGCACGCCGCGCGCCTGCTGGTCGGCCCGGATCAGCGCTGGGTCCTGCCGTACTCGATGCTGCTCGCGCCGATCGCGCTGATCGGCGCCGACGTCGTCGGCCGCGTGCTGAACCCGCCGGAGGAACTGCAGGCGGGCATCGTGGTCGCGTTCCTCGGGGCGCCGGTGTTCATCGCCCTCTGCCGACGCAGGAAGCTGGCCCGGCTGTGACCGCGATCAAGGAGCACCCACCGATGAGCACCCGCGTCCTGCGCACCCCGGGCGGCGGACTTTCCCTGCGGGTCACCCCGAGGGCGGCGATCGTCGTCGTCGTGCTGGCCGTCGCCGTGTTCTTCGTCGGCGCGGTCAGCATGACCACCGGCGACTACCCGCTGTCCGTCGGCGAGGTCATCCAGACGCTGTTCGGCTTCGGCGACCGGAGCACCGAGTTCATCGTGACCACCCTGCGGCTGCCGCGGCTGTTGACGGCGCTGCTGGTCGGCGGCGCGCTCGCGATCAGTGGCGCGATCCTGCAGAGTCTTTCCGGAAATCCCTTGGGCAGCCCCGACTTCATCGGCTTCACCGAAGGCGCCGCCGGCGGCGCGCTGCTGACGATCATCGTGGTGCACGGCGGGATGCTCCAGGTCTCGCTCGGCGCGCTGGTCGGCGGCGTGGTGACCGCGGCGCTGATCGCGCTGCTCGCGTTCAAACGCGGCGTGCACGCGTTCCGGCTGATCCTCGTCGGGATCGGCGTGAACGCGATGCTCATCGCGTTCAACTCGTACCTGATCACCAGGGCCGCCCAGCAGGACGGCCTGGCGGCACAGGCATGGCTTGTCGGCGGGTTGAACGGACGAGGCTGGGAGCACGTCATCCCGGTGGCGATCGCGATCGCCGTCCTGCTCCCGCCCGCCTTCGTCTACGGCAGAAGGCTTTCCCTGCTGGAGATGGGCGACGACTCGGCCAAGGGGCTCGGCGTGCCGGTCGAACGGAGCAGGCTGGTGCTCCTCGGTGTCAGCGTCGGGCTGTGTTCGATCGCGACGGCGGCCGCCGGTCCGATCGCGTTCCTGGCCCTCGCCGCGCCTCAGCTGGCGAAACGGCTCACGCGCTCGTCCGGACCCGGGCTCGCCGCGGCCGCGCTGATGGGCATGCTCCTGCTGGTGGCGAGCGACCTGATCACCCAGCAGTTGTTCGCCGGGCTGCCCGTCGGCCTCGTGACCGGGGCGATCGGCGGGCTGTACCTGGCCTGGCTGCTGGTGTCCCGGCGCGGGGTCAGCCGGTCTGCGCGCTGACCGGCTCGATCGGCGCGGGTTCGCCGAAGCGGGCGAGCGCCAGCGCCGCCGAAACCGCGAGCGCGAACCCGACCACCGCCACGGCCGCGAAGCCGGGCCTCGTGGTGTCTCCCAGCACGATGACCCCGACCAGGGAAGGGAAGACGGTCTCGCCGATCACCATCATCGCGGTCGAGGTGGTGACACTGCCACGCTGCAGCGCGGTGGCGTAGAACAACATCGCCAGCGCGCCCGCCACGGCGAGCGTGTAGATGGCCGGGTCGGTCAGCAGGTCCAGCGGGGCGAGGCTGGTGAGCACGCGGCCGGAAAGGGCGACCACGCCGAAACACAGTCCGGCGATCAGGCCCAGTGCCGGTGTCCGGATCCGCCGCGGCGCGCGGCCGGCGAGCATCCCGGCGGTGCCGAGCACGATCACCGCGCCGATCAGCACGAGCCGGAAGCCCAGCCCGGTCGCCGCCGAACCCTCGCTCTCCGCCGACATCCCGAGCAGCGCGAGCCCGGCGCAGACGACCGCGACCGCCGTCCACTCGCGACGTCCCAACCGGACACCGAGCGTCCTCGCCGCGACCGCGGTCACGGCGAGGCTTCCCGCCAGCGCGGCCTGGACCACGAACAGCGGCAGCACGCGCAGGGCGGCGAGCTGCGCGACGAATCCGACGACGTCCAGCGCTAGGCCCGCGACGAACTTCCATTGCCGCAGCACGCGGACGAGGAGCTTGGGGTCGACACGATCTTCGTCACCGGAAGTCGCCTTCGCGGCTATCGCCTGCATCACCGAAGCGACGCCGTACGCACAGGCCGCGAAGAACGCGCAGACAAGTCCCCACCACATGGAGCGTCAGCCTAGTCCTGTCCGATGTGTAAGGTGGCCGGATGTCGAACACGAGTTCGAGTGTCGCCGGGCCGGTCGACCGGTCCTGGCCGGATGCCATCGCCGAAGACGAGGCCGGGATCCAGTGGGACTTCCTGCGCTTCCTCCGCGCCACCGCGGTGAACAAGGTCGCGGGGCTGACCAGGGAACAGGCGGCCGCGACGCCGTTGCCGGCGTCCCCGCGCACGAGCGCGCTGGGCGTGCTCAAACACCTGACCGCGGTGGAGCGCTGGTGGCTTTCGATCGAGGCGGGCGGCGCGGACCTGCCGTCACTGTGGGAAGGCTCACCGGATCCGAGCTGGGATCTGACCGACGCGGACGACCCGCGCTCGGTCGTCGAGGCATACCGGGCCGAGTGGGCGTTCTCGGAGTCGTCGCTGGCCGGGGCCTCGCCGGACGAGCGAGCGCGCCGGTCGGGGAAGTTCACCGTCCGATGGGTGCTCGCGCACGTCCTGCAGGAGACCGCGCGGCACGTCGGGCACCTGGACGTCTTGCGGGAGCTGGCCGACGGCACGGTCGGCGAATAGCGCCGTAAGGTGTGCGCATGGCTGACAGGCTGTACTTCCGGCAGTTGCTCGCGGGCCGTGACTTCGCGGTGGGGGATCCGGTCGCGACGCAGATGGTCAACTTCGCTTACCTGATCGGCGACAGGGAGACGAACGAGGCCGTCGTCGTCGACCCGGCGTACGCCGTGGGCGATCTGCTCGACCTGCTGGAGGCCGACGGCATGCGGCTCACCGGCGTCCTCGCCACGCATCACCACCCCGACCACGTCGGCGGCGAGATGATGGGCTTCTCACTGCCCGGGATCGCCGAGCTGCTGGAGCGGGTCCAGGTGCCGATCCACGTCAACGGCGCGGAAGCCGAATGGGTCCGCCGCACCACCGGCGTCTCCGGAGCCGATCTGCGCTCGCACGAACATGACGAGGTCCTCGAGGTCGGCGCGGTGCCGATCCGGCTGCTGCACACACCGGGACACACGCCCGGCAGCCAGTGCTTCCTCGTCGATGGGCGGCTCGTCTCGGGTGACACGCTGTTCCTCGAAGGCTGCGGACGGACCGACTTCCCCGGCGGTGACGCGGAAGCGATCTACCGGAGCCTGCAATGGCTCGCCGGACTGGACGGGGATCCGGTCGTCTACCCGGGACACCAGTACTCGGCCGAACCGTCGGCGAACCTTTCGCAGGTGCGGGACACGAACTTCGTGTTCCAGCCGAAGTCTCTGGACGAATGGCGGCGGATGTTCGGCGGCTGAGCTCGGCGGCGTCCAGATCGCGGGACGCGAGGCCAGCCGATTGACCCGGCCTGCCCCGGAAGCCGAAGCTCGGGACCGTGACGCTCAAGCTGCATTGGTTCCTGCCCACCACCGGGGACGGCCGGACGATCGTGGAGCACTTCCACGCCAGCCGCGACGCGGGCGCGACAGCCGCTCGCGAGCCGAGCCTCGATTACCTCGCCCAAGTCGCCCGCGCCGCCGAAGCCAACGGTTTCGAAGGGGTCCTGACCCCGACCGGGACCTGGTGTGAGGACGCCTGGCTGACGACGGCGGCGCTGATCCGCGAGACGAGAACCCTCAAGTTCCTTGTCGCGTTCCGGCCGGGGACGGTCTCGCCGACGCTCGCCGCGCAGATGGCCGGGACGTTCCAGCGGATTTCGCAGGGTCGCGTGCTGCTCAACGTCGTCACCGGTGGCGACGCGGTCGAGCAGCGTCGCTTCGGCGACTGGCACGACCACGACCAGCGCTACGCCCGCACCGGCGAGTTCCTCGAGATCGTGCGAGGGGTGTGGAGCGGCAAGCCGTTCGACTTCGACGGCGAGCACCTGAAAGTCGAGGGCGCGACCTCGCGCGCGGCGCCGGATCCGGTGCCGCCGATCTACTTCGGGGGCTCGTCCGCGGCGGCGCTGCCGATCGCGGCCAGGCACGCCGACGTCTACCTGACCTGGGGTGAGCCGCCCGCGCAGGTCGCCGAGAAGATCGCGAAGGTCCGTGAGCTCGCCGAGGAACAGGGCCGGAAGCTCCGCTTCGGCATCCGGCTGCACACCCTTTCCCGTGACACGTCGGCGGAGGCGTGGGCCGAGGCGGGCAAACTGCTGGACGCGATCGATCCCGAGCGGATCGCCCACACCCAGAAACAGCTGTCCGCCAGTGAGTCCGTCGGTCAGCAGCGGATGGCGGCGCTGAACAAGGGGAACACCGAAGGCGGCGTCCGCGGGCTGGAGATCCACCCGAACCTGTGGGCCGGGATCGGTCTGGTGCGCGGTGGTGCGGGAACGGCGCTGGTCGGCAGTCACCGTGAGGTCGCCGACCTCATCGAGGAATACCACGCTTACGGCATCGAGGAGTTCGTCCTCTCCGGATATCCGCATCTGGAGGAGGCGTACTGGTTCGGTGAAGGCGTCCGGCCCGAGTTGGTGCGAAGGGGACTATTAAAGGGGTAAGTCAACTCTGGCGGGGGCAGGCTCCCTTTGCTGCGTCCGATGCGGTGAAGGGAGCCTTCGGCGTCGCGGATCTGGACGGGCCGCACGGGACACTTGGAGGCGGGTAAATGTCTGATTGATGCCTATATTCACACTTTGCAAAGGGGGTCGTGAGTGGCAAAAGGGGGTTCTATTGAGGAGAAGGGCAAACGTGGCGTGCTCGTGCCGGTTTCGGTGTCGGGCGCGGGCGGTGTTCCTGCCGGGGCTGAAGGTTCCGACCCACGATGAGCGCCACATCGGCCTCCCCAGGGTGTCGGGGGGGGGGGGGGGGGGGGGGGGGGGGGGGGGGGGGGGGGTAGGGGGGCGCCGGATAGCTATCGGGCCGCATGGTGGACGGGA
>NZ_JBVILA010000017.1:149843-216992 GCF_055580625.1 Amycolatopsis sp. NPDC031561
GGGGTTTTCTGCTGGGGGTGGAGTTTCCGGACCAACGGGGGGCGCCACGTTTTCCTCCTCGGGGTGTTGAGAAAGCCACTTTCGCGACGTCTGATGTCCCGAAAGTGGCTTTCGCGACACAGCTGCTCGGCATCGGACGCGACGAAGAACACCTTCATCCCGTCACCGGATTCGCCCACGAACACGCCACCTTTGACTTACCTGGCAATAACCCTCTTTGTCACTCACGACCTTCTCGAAAATAGAACATCTAGCCATCAATCGGACATCCAGCTGCCAGAGAGTGTCCCCTGTGGACACTCGGGGAATGACTGGCGCCCCGCAGACATGACATGTTTGCCCTTCCCCTCGCTAGTCCCAGCGCTGTGAGGCGTACACGACGACGTTGTCCCGATAGGACCGTTTCGCCGCGTCGAAGCTTCCACCGCAGGTGATCAACCGGAGCGCGCTCCCCGGCGCGGGTCCGTAGACGGCCTGTGTCGGGAACTCGTTCTTCGGGTAGCGCTGGACCGAGTCGACCCGGAACACGACGTCGCCGCCGTCGGACCGCGAGACCCGCACTTCGTCGCCGGAGCGCAGTTCGCGCAGCCGGAAGAACGGCGCCGGTCCCGTGCGCGAGTCGACGTGCGCGGCGAGGACAGCGGGGCCGGGGTCGCCCGGCACCGGACCGTCCTCGTACCAGCCGACGTCGGAGAACCGTTCGGGCGCCTGGAGTTCGCCCGCGGCGCCGAGCGCGAGCGGGATCAGTCCGGTCTGATCGAACCCGATCGCCGGGATGGTCAGCCGGACCGGTGACACCTCGGCCCTCGCGGGCAACGGAAGCGGGCCGGACACCGCGGGCGCGACCGTCGCCGCCGGAGGTGGAGGGGTCGCGGCGGGCGCGCAAGCGGTGAGCGCGGCGAGTCCTAAGAGGACGAATACGGCACGGTCAGCGATCATGCGCCGGGCGCCGCCGGATCGCCAGGAGGGCCAGCGCGGCCAGCACCGGGAGCGCCGCGAAAGTCCACCATGGCAAGGAATCCGAGGACGTCCCGCCGCCACCGGTCTCGACGCCGAGCTTCGGCGGGTCCGGCAGGGTGGCGCCGTCGGCGATCGGCTCGGTCTTCAACCCGGTTCCGTTCTCCGTCACCAGCAGGCTGGTCGTCGACCCGGCCTTGACGTCCACTGTGGACTCCGACGAGGCGCCACCGGAGGTCAGCTTCAGCGGCCAGCGTCCCTCGGGGAGGTCGATGTAGGGCGTCGTGACGCCGTACGCGGCGTCGTTCGCCACGGATTTCCCGTCCGGCCCGGCAACGCTGACCGGGGTCAGCGCGGCCGAACCCTGGACGACGCGCACCCGCCCGCTGCCCGCCGCGGGTGCGGTCAGGTCGTCCTGGACCAGATCGCCCTTCAGGCCGCCGCCGGGTCCGTTCGCGAACACCAGCAGGGAGTACGCGCTCGCTTCCTTGATCTCGATCGTCGCGCTCAGCGCGGGCGGAGAGGACGCGGCCGCGTCGGCGGGCCGCATCGAAACGGTGTACGCGCCGGGAGTCACCGAGGAGTACGGCGTCACCGCGCCGTAGCCCGCCTTGCGGACGACGACCTTCTCGGCCTTGCCGAAGGCGGCGAAGTAGACGTCGACCGGCGGGACCTTGGGGGAGAGGTGGCCGACGCGGATCCAGCCGACACCGGGACCGGGGGCGGCGTTCGCGGTGAGCGGGAGACCGCCGAGCAACAGCAGAGCGGCGGCGAACACGCCGGCGGGTCTCAGCAGAGTCGTGAGGGGACGCATGGCGGGGACCTTTCGTTGCCGGGATCAGGGCGCGGAGAACGGCGTGAGCAGCCCGGGCGGCGGGAACAGCGGGTACGTCACGAGCACCCCGCCCGGCACCCGGGTGACGGACGCGGGTTCGAAGGTGGCGCGCTGGCCTGTGTAGAAGTCGGCGATGGCGGCTTCGTCGTTACCGGAGACGACCAGACGACGTAGTGGCTGACCTGCGGCGACTTCGCCGGTGGCGGAAGGAAAGTCGACCAGGCGGATGGGCCGGAAGGTGGCGAGGGCGGCCACGGTGGCGATGAGCCGAGGATCGACCTTGCCCGCGTTCAGCGCGTCGCGAGTGCGTCCCTCGCACTGAACCTGCTTCGACGACGCCAAGGCCGCACCGGCGCGGGTGCGGGCTCCGGACTCCTCGGTCTCGCCGAGCGGATCCGCTGATTCGCCGACACGGGAGACGGTGACCGCGTCCGGTCCCGAGCCGAAGACGGCGACTTTGGCGGCACCGGCGAGAAACGCCGACGCGGCCGGGAAGCGCGGCCCGTCGCGTTGTCCGGAGGCGGTCAGCACGGCCCACTCCGGGGTCGCGCAGGTCGCCGCGCAAGAGCCGATCGTGATCAGGGAACCGGTCGGCCAGCCGTGTGCGGCGAGTTCGGTCCAGCTCGCGTCGTCGACCAGGACGACAGCGCCGGAAGCGTTGTCCCGCAACCATTCCCGCGCCTGTGTGAGCGCGACCCCGCCGGACGGCTCCGAGCTCAGCCTGCCGAAACCGTGCACCCATCCGGCGACCGAAACGAGGGTCAGCACCGCGGCCAGCACGAGGGCGGACACGGGATGGCGCATCGGGACCAGGCGGTGCCCGGCGGGCGGCCTGCCCGCCGCGACCGTGGCCGCGACCTCGGCGATGAGCAGCGGCGTCAGCGGGATCAGGAGTGCGAGAGGGAGTTCGACGGGGATCGAGGGCAAGGCGAGGACAGCGGCGATCAGCAGTGCCGACACGGCGAGCGGACGGGTGCGGGGCAGGACCATCCCGGCGACGATCGCGACCATCGACAGCACGACGAACACCGGATCCAGCGCGACCCAGGTGGCGATACCCGGCGGCCCCGGTTCGGGTAGTTCCGGGCGCAGCGCCGGGCCCGCCGGGCCGAAAGCGATGCCGAGACCGAGTGTGAACACCACCGCGGTGAACGCGACCCGCGAATCCTCACGCCGCCGGACGAGAAGCCAGCCCGCCGCGGGAAGCGCCAGCAGGGCCAGCGGTGCCGTGAGCACGGCCGCGAGCAGGCACAACGCGGCCAGGACGTCGTGCCATGGCCGTGCTCGCTCGCGGGGTGTCGCGGCGAGGACGAGTGCGGCCAGCACCCAGGTGACGGCGAGATGCTCGACGATCGCCACCCGCTGCAGCCCGATCGCGAGCGGCGACACCGCCATCAGCACGACGGCCGTGGTCGCCGCCCAGAACGGCAGACCCAGTCGCCGCGCGAGGATCCACAGCAGGACCGCGCACAGCACGGCCGCGACGACCATCGTCTCGCGGACCGCCGTGACCGGGACGAGGTTTCGCTCGAACGCTCGCGACACCAGCGCGTACCCGGCGAGCTGCGCCCAGCCGAACGGTGAGGTCCCGGTGCCGCCGGTGCCGGTGAAGGAAGTGAGGTGGCTCAGGGCGAAGACGTGGGCGACGGTCGCCGGTTCGGTGGCGGGAGCAGGTGCCGTCGACGCCAGATCGAGGACGCGCACGCCACCGGTGACCACGAGAAGGGTGAGGACGACGTCGATGGACAGCAAGCGCCTGGCGGCCGTCTCCACCCGGCGACGGCCGTCGGTACTGGCGGGGGCTCGGCCCGGTGGCGCGTCCCCCCGGTGCTGGGCCACCCGCGAAAGCGTAGTCCCGAATTTTCGCTCCGGTAAGGGTTAGCGACTGCTCCATCCGGGCGCGAAACCGCGCGGGAGTGGAGAATTTCTTACAGACTACGAGAGAGTGCCAACGCGGCCGTGCGGACAGCGGGCGCGACGCGGTTGGTGTGCATGCGATTCGCCCAGCCGGAGATCGACAACGCCGCCACCGCAACGCCTTTCGCGTCGAGCAACGGGCTCGCGGCACAGACGACGCCGACGCCGGACTCTTCCCGTTCGAACGCGATCCCGTCGCCGCGGACCTTGGCGAGCTGACGGCGCAGCAGCCCGGCGGCGGTGATCGTCCGGGCGCTGACGCGGGGCAAACCGGCGTCGATCACCTGTGCCACAAAGGATTCCGGAGAGAACGCGAGGATCGCTTTCCCGACACCGGTGGCGTGCGCGGGAAAGCGGCCGCCGATCCGGGACGGCAGCGACGGTGCGTCCGGTCCGCGCAGGATGTCGAGATAGACGACCTCGGTGCCTTCCAGGACCGCGAGATGCACGGTGTTCCGGGTCGCCTCGCGAAGATCGGCGAGGTACGGGCGCGCCGCCTCGACCAGTCCACGGCGCCGTACCGCCAGTTGGCCTATCTCGAACAGCTTCAGCCCGAGCCGCAGCGCCGAGTCCTCGCGTTCGAGCAGCCCGGTCGCGACCAGGTGACCGGTGAGCCGGTGGACGGTCGACTTCGCCAGGCCGGTCCGCCGCGCCAGCTCGGAAACGCCGAGGGCGTCGTCGCCGGGACGGAAGGCCGAGAGCAGCGCGGTGACACGGGCGGCGACGAGGCCGTCCGCTCCGGTTCGTTCCGGGTCGTCGTTCCGCCCAGCGGCACGCATGGGTTGAGTGTGCCCTATCCGCTCGGGAAGCGTCACCTGACATGGCGCAACGGAAAGCGGTGGCCGCGATCGTCGGTCCCGGGAACATCGGAACCGACCTGCTCGCGAAGCTGAGGCGCAGCGACCACGTCGAGGTGCGGTACATGGTCGGCGTCGACCCGGACTCGGACGGGCTGGCGAAGGCCGCCGAACTGGGACTGGAGACCTCCGCCGGGGGCGTCGACTGGCTGCTGTCCCGCGACGAACTGCCGGACCTGGTCTTCGAAGCGACCTCGGCGAAGGCCCACCTGGCGAACGCGCCGCGCTACGCCACCGCCGGGATCCGCGCGATCGACCTGACCCCGGCCGCGGTCGGCCCGTTCACCTGCCCCGCCGTCGGCCTGCCCGAACGGCTGGACGTGCCGAACGTCAACCTCATCACCTGCGGCGGCCAGGCCACCATCCCGATCGTGCACGCGGTGTCCCGGGTGACGCCGGTGCCCTACGCCGAGATCGTCGCGTCCGTCTCGTCCCGCTCGGCCGGGCCCGGCACCCGGGCGAACATCGACGAGTTCACCGCGACGACCGCGCGCGGGATCGAGCTCGTCGGGGGAGCGAGCCGGGGCAAGGCGATCATCATCATCAACCCCGTCGAACCGCCGATGATCATGCGCGACACGGTCTTCTGCGCGATCGACCCCGACGCGGACTTCGACGCGGTGACCGAATCCGTCCACCGGATGGTCGAGACCGTCCAGGGATACGTGCCGGGCTACACGCTCAAGGCGGATCCACAGTACGACCCACCCCGGCAGGGCTGGAGCGGGCAGGCGCGGGTCGCGGTCTTCCTGGAGGTCGCCGGGAACGGGGACTTCCTGCCGAAGTACGCCGGGAACCTCGACATCATGACCGCCGCGGCCGCCCGGGTCGGCGACCTGCTGGCCACTCAGGGGGTGGCGGCGTGAAGTGGGACGAGATCGATCGCGCGGTCCGGCTGGTCGACACGAGCCTGCGCGACGGCAGCCACGCGATGGCGCACCAGTTCACCGAAAAGAACGTGCGCGACACCGTCCGGGCACTGGACGACGCCGGGATCTCGCTGATCGAGGTCAGCCACGGCGATGGGCTCGGCGGCTCGACGTTCAACTACGGCTTCTCCCTGGTCGACGAACGGAAGCTGATCGCCGCCGCGGTCGACGAGGCACGCCACGCGAAGATCGCGGTGCTGCTCCTGCCGGGACTCGGCACGGTCGGGGACCTGCGGGCGGCGGCCGATCTCGGCGCGGGCGCGGTCCGGATCGCGACCCACTGCACCGAGGCCGACGTCTCCGTCCAGCACTTCGGCGCGGCGCGGGACCTCGGACTGGAGACGGTCGGTTTTCTGATGCTGTCCCATATGTCCACGCCGGAGGCGCTGGCGAAACAGGGCCGGATCATGGTCGACGCCGGTTGCCAGTGCGTGTACGTCGTCGACTCCGCGGGCGCGCTGATCCTGGAGGACGCGGGCGACCGCGTCGCCGCGCTGGTGGCGGAATTCGGCGACCAGGCGCAGGTCGGCTACCACGGTCACCAGAACTTGAGCTTCGGCGTCGCGAACTCGGTGCTCGCCCATCGCGCGGGCGCCCGGCAGATCGACGGTTCGCTCGTGGCGCTCGGCGCGGGCGCGGGGAACTCGCCGACCGAGGTCCTCGCGGCGACGTTCGAACGGCTCGGGATCCGCACCGGCGTCGACAAGGACGTGCTGATGGACGCGGCCGAGAACGTCGTGAAGCCCTACATCACGCGGCTGCCGGTGATGGACCGGTCGTCGATCGTGCAGGGCTTCGCGGGGGTGTACTCGAGTTTCCTGCTGCATGCGGAGCGCGCCGCCGAGCGCTACGGAGTCCCGGCGCACGAAATCCTTTACCGCGTCGGTGCCGCGAAGTACGTGGGCGGGCAGGAGGACATGATCATCGACATCGCCCTGCAACTGGCCGCCGAGCGGGATCAGGACTGAGCGTCGGCGCCGAGCACGAGGCGGACGCAATGGTCGATCAGGCGCTCGCGGCTCACCTTGAGCGAGCCGTCGAGATAGGCGATGAACACGTTGCTCAACGCGCCGACCAGCCCGATCGAGATCATCTGCCGTTCGGCCGCGTCGCCGTGGGACAACTGCCCGCTGACCAGTTCCGCGAACGAGGGGAGGAGCGCGATCCCGCGCGTGGTCAGCGCGGGATCGGTGATCGGCGCGAGGAGGAGCACGCGGCCCTTGCGCGGGTCGTCGAGCATCAATCCGACGAACGCGCGGACGGCGGCCTTCGCCCGTTCCGCGGGTTCTGCCGTGTCGCTGACGGCGTCGACGAGGGCCTGTCGAGCCTGCTCGCCGATGTGCTCGTAGACCGCGACGACCAGTTCCTCGCGGTCGGTGAAGCTCTCGTAGAAGTACCGCTCCGTCAGCTTGGCGTGACGGCACACCGCGCGGACGCTCACCCCGGCGCTGCCCTGGGTGCCGAGCAGGTCGAGGCCCGCGTCGACGAGCTGTTCCCGCCGCGCGGCCTTGCGGTCGTCCAGGGTCGTGCCTGCCCAGCTGCGGCCGGCCATGATCGGCTCCTCGTCCTGAATGCGATGTTGACTACGGCTGTTGTCAACTTTAACCTGACAACAGTTGTGGTCAATTTAACCAGCTCATTGAGGAGACCGGGGATGACACAGCCGCGGCCGCTGGGACCGGATTCGCTGACGTGGAAGTACTTCGGCGACTGGCGTGGGCTGCTCATCGCGCTCTGGGCCGGATCCATGCAGAACATGCACCCCGAGCTGGGCGCGGGCGTCGAGGAGCATTCCCGGTTCTTCGAGGAGCGCTGGCAACGGCTGTTCCGCTCGCTGTACCCGATCGGGGGAGTGATCTACGACGGACCGCGTGCCCGGCAGACCGCGCTGGAAGTGCGCGGTTACCACGATCGGATCAAGGGCATCGACAAACAGGGGCGCCGCTATCACGCGCTCAACCCGGACACCTTCTACTGGGCGCATTCGACGTTCTTCATGAGCGCGATCCTCATCGCCGACAACTTCGTCGGCGGTATCGGCGAGGCCGAGAAGCGGAAGCTGTTCGACGAGCACGTGCAGTGGTACGAGATGTACGGCATGAGCATGCGGCCGGTGCCGGAGTCGTGGGAGGACTTCCAGCTGTACTGGAAGCGCATGTGCGAGGACGTCCTGGAGGACAACAAGGCCACGCGCGACGTCCTCGACATCAAAGACCTCCCGAAGCCGCACTTCCTGCCGTGGCTGCCGGATTTCGCGTGGAAGCTCGTGCGCGGGCAGGTCGCGCGGAACTTCGTCTGGCTGACCGTCGGGTTGTACGACCCGCCGATCCGCGAACGGCTCGGGTACACCTGGACCGAACGCGACGAACGACGGCACCGGCGGACCGGGAAACTGATCAACGCGGCGTTCAGGCTGGTCCCGCGGGATCGTCGCTACCACCCCCGTGCGAGGGCGGGCTGGCGCCGGGAGCGTGGCGAACTGGCCACGGACGCGCCGTTGGTCGAGACTCCCGCGAGGAACCTTCCGCCGCTATCGGAGCGGGGCAAACCCGAGCACTACTCGCCGAACGTCTGATTAGGAGCCTCGATGAAGCTGGGTTACCACCTCGGTTACTGGTCCTCCGGTCCGCCCGAGGGCGCGCTGGACGCGGTGCTGAAGGCCGAAGAACTCGGCTTCGATTCCGTGTGGACCGCCGAGGGCTACGGTTCGGACGCCTTCACCCCGCTCGCCTGGTGGGGCGCGTCGACCAGCCGGATCAAGCTCGGCACCAACATCGTCCAGATGTCGGCGCGCACCCCGACCGCGACGGCCATGCACGCGCTGACCCTGGACCATCTGTCCGGCGGCCGGTTCGTCCTCGGGCTCGGCGCGTCCGGGCCGCAGGTGGTCGAGGGCTGGTACGGGCAGCCCTATCCGAAGCCGTTGGCCCGCACCCGCGAGTACGTCGACATCGTGCGGAAGGTCGTCGCGCGTGAAGCGCCGGTGACCCACGACGGGCAGCACTTCCAGTTGCCGCTGCAGGGCGGAACCGGGCTCGGCAAGGCGTTGAAGTCCACAGTGCACCCGTTCCGCAAGGAGATCCCGATCTTCCTCGCCGCCGAGGGGCCGAAGAACGTGGCGCTGTCGGCGGAGATCTGCGACGGCTGGCTCCCGCTGTTCTTCTCGCCCAAGAGCGACGCCTTTTATCGGACGGCGCTGCAAGAGGGCTTCTCGCGCCCAGAAGCCAGGCACGGTTTCGACGACTTCGAGGTCGCGGCGTCCGTCCCGGTGCTCGTCCACGACGACGTCGAGGAGGCCGCGAGCTGGATCAAGCCGTCGCTGGCGCTCTACATCGGTGGCATGGGGGCGAAAGCGGTCAACTTCCACCACGACGTCTTCGCCCGGATGGGATACGAGGACGTCGCCGACAAGGTCCAGGAGCTGTACCTGGCCGGGCGCAAGGACGAAGCGATCGCCGCGATCCCGACGTCGCTGGTCGAGGACACCTCGCTGATCGGGCCGGCGGAGAAGATCCGTGACGAACTGGCCGCTTGGGAGGAGACCGTGGTGACCACCTTGCTGCTGAGGGGCGATGCCGCCACGCTCGCGAAGGTCGCCGACACCCTCTCGTAGCTGGAGCTGAAGGGCGCTTTCCCGCATCCCATGCGGGGAAAGCGCCCTTCGTCGCGTCGCATGCGGGGAAAGTCCCCTTCAGCCCCGGCCGTTCGTGGGTTGCGACCGTGAGGCCCATCACGTAGCGTCCCCGCCACGAACGTGAAGTCGGTTCATGTTCGTGGCCGGGAGGTACATCTCATGGCGGTGAGCCGGAGGCGGGTTCTTGCGGGTGCGGCGGCCTTGCCGGTCGCGGCGGGCGTGCTCGGCGCCCAGAGCGCGCGGGCGGAAACGCCACGGCAGCAGGGTTTCCGTGTCGGCGTCGGCATCTCCGACGTCACCGGCCCCGCCGCCGAGAACGGCATGATGGGCTACTCGATGCCGCAGCAGCAGACCGCCGGCATCCACCTCCGCACCCGCGCCCGGGCCTTCGTGGTCGACGACGGCGCCAAGCGGATCGCGTTCGTCACGGCCGACCTCGGTGCCCTGTTCCAGTCCGTCCACCAGGGCGTGATGCGCAAGCTCCAAGCCGCCTACGGCGAGCTCTACACCGAGCAGAACGTGCTCCTCAACGCGACGCACACCCACTCCGCGTGCGGCGGCGATTCCCACTACGCCGCCTACGATCTGGCGATCCTCGGGTTCCAGCAGGAGGTCTACGACGCCGTCGTCGACGGGATCTTCGAGGCCATCAGCCGGGCGCACGCGAACCTCGCACCCGGGTCGATCCGGCTCGGCCGCGCGGAACTGACCAAGGCGAGCGTCAACCGCTCCCGCAAGGCCTTCGACCTGAACCCGAAGGCGGACAAGGACCACTTCCCGCAGGCGATCGACCCGGCCGTCACGGTGCTGCGGTTCAGCCAGAACGGCGCCGACGTCGGCGCGATCAGCTGGTTCGCCACGCACGGCACGTCGATGAGCAACGGCAACCACCTGATCAGCGGCGACAACAAGGGGTACGCCGCCTACGAGTGGGAGCACGACCACGCCGGCGTGCGTTACCTCGACGGGAATCCGCGGTTCGTCGCCGCGTTCCCGCAGACCAACACCGGCGACATGAGCCCGAACCTGAATCTCTCGCCGGGGACGCCGGAGACGGAGTTCGAGAACACCCGCACCATCGGCGACCTCCAGTTCCGCGCGGCGAAGAGTGCCTTCGACGCGGCCGCCGAAGCCGTGACCGGCGGTGTCGACCACCGGATGTGCTACGTCGACATGTCCGACGTCGCGGTCGAGGCGAAGTACACGCCGAACGGGCGGCCGCAGCACACCTGCACGGCCGCGATCGGGGTGTCGATGCTGGCGGGAAGCCGTGAAGACGGCCCCGGCCTGCCGCTCCCCGAAGGCGTGAAGAACCCGTTCATCGACTGGCTCGGCGGCATCGACGCGCCGATCCCGCAGGCACTCGCCGACGCGCAGGCGCCGAAGGTGGTCGCCGTCCCGTTCGGCGCGATGAAGCCGTACCCGTGGACGCCGGAGGTCCTGCCGCTGCAGATCGTCCGGATCGGACAGCTGCACCTCGTGGCCGTGCCCGCCGAACTGACGATCGTCTCCGGGCTGCGCCTGCGCCGGACCGTCGCAGCCGAACTCGGCGTCCCGCTGGAGAACGTGCTCGTCCAGGGCTACTCCAATGCCTACAGCCAGTACGTCACCACGCCCGAGGAGTACGACTCGCAGCAGTACGAAGGCGCGTCGACCCTCTACGGCCGGTACACGCTTCCCGCGTACCAGCAGGAATTCGCCAAGCTCGCGGCCGCGATGAAGGCGGGCCGGACGGTGCCGCACGGGCCGACGCCGCGCGACCTGCGCGGCAAGCTGATCAACTTCCAGCCCGGGGTCGTCTTCGACAGCGCGCCCGCGTTCAAGTCCTTCGGCGACGTCCTGGTCGACGCGAAGAGCACCTACGCGCGCGGCGAGCAGGTGGCCGTCGAGTTCGTCACCGGCCATCCGAAGAACGACCTCCGGCGCGGCGGCACGTTCCTCGAGATCCAGCGGCTGGTGGACGGCAAGTGGATCCGGCACGCCGACGACGGCGACTGGGACACCAAGTACCACTGGGCGAGGACGTTCGTCGCCGAATCGAAAGCCGTCGTCCACTGGAAGATCCCCGCGAACGCCCCGATCGGCAAATACCGCGTGGTCCACTTCGGCAACTGGAAGAACGGCTGGAACGGGGCGATCTCCGCGTTCAGCGGGACTTCCCGGACGTTCGTCGTCTCCTGACATCGGAAGGGTCATTCGTGCGGAAGCTCGCCGTACTCGCCATCGCCGCCGCCATGTTCGCCGGAACCGCCGTCCCCGCCCAAGCCGCGGTCTCGGTGAAGGTCATGGCCTTCAACATCTGGCAGCTGCCGTGGATCGCCAGCCCGAACACCTCGGACAAGCAGGCGAGGGCCAGCGCGGCCGAGGCCGTCATCCGCGCGAACGACGCCGACGTCGTCGTCCTGGACGAGGCGTTCAGCGCGCAGGCGGAGGAGATGCGGAACCGGCTGAAGGACGTCTGGCCGCACCAGACCCCGCTCGTCGGCCAGTACTGCAAGACGTCGCCGGGCTGGACCACGGTCAACGGGAACTGCTCGAATTCACCCATCGTGGTCAACGGCGGGGTCACCGTGCTGAGCAAGGCGCCGGTGACCGAACAGCACCAGCTGGTCTTCCGCAATTCCTACTCGGGCACGGCGGATTACCTCTCCAACAAGGGCGCCGCACTCGCCCGGCTGGTCGTGAACGGGAAGCCGCTTTGGATCGCGGGCACCCACATGCAGGCCGACGAGGGGCCGGAGACGCTGCCGAAGGCGCACGACATCCGGATGGCCCAACTGGGCGAGATCCGGGACCTGGTCACGAAATACGCGCCGGTCGGCGAGCCGGTCGTGATCGCGGGCGACCTGAACATCGAGTACTGGGCGGGACAGGGGCGCAAGGACGCGCAAGGCCGGACCCAGGTCCAGCAGGGTGAAGCCTTCCTCGGCGGTGTCCTCCGCACGGCCGGCGCAGGCGCGTACACCTTCGACGCCGCGACGAACCCGAACGCCGCGAAGTCCGTTCCGGCGACTTACCGGGACTCGCTCGACTACGTCGGAGCCGTGCAGGCGGGTGGCCGCCCACTCGCCGCTGTCGGCCCGGTACAGCTCGTGCATTACGACGGTGGCACGATTCCCTCCGACCACTACCCGGTGGTGGCCAAGATCCAATACTGAGGCCTTCATCGGGAGAATCGCCTCGAGGAGGATCATTGGCAGCCCTGCCAGCACGGACGAGGTATCGCTACTCGCTCGGCTCGTTCGTCACCGGCCCGTTCGGGACGGTTCCCGGCTTGCTCCTCCTGAAGTACCTCACCGACACGATGGGCGTCGCGGCGGGTGTGGCCGGCCTGATCGTGTTCGTTCCCAAAGCATGGGACGTGCTCTTCAACCCGATCGCGGGCAGGCTGTCGGACGCGGACATGGTCCGCACCGGCAGTCGCCGCCGGTTCCTGCTCTTCGGCGGCATCGGCGTCTCGATCCTCTTCGCGGCCCTCTTCGCGCATCCGGGCTTCGGCGGCCCGGTGCCCGACGCGATCTACGTCGTCGTCGTGTTCCTGTTGTGCGCCACCGCGTACGCGTTCTTCCAGGTGCCGTTCAACGCGCTGCCCGCCGAGCTGACGGACTCGGCGGACGAGCGGACGAAACTGACCAGCATCCGGATCGGGTTCCTCGCGGTCGCCATCCTGATCTGTGGCGGCGGGGCCCCGGCGATCACCGAACTCGTCGGCGGGATCGCGGGCTACCGGGTGATGGGCGTGTTCATCGCCGCGATCATCCTGCTGGCGACCCTCGGCGTGTACTTCGGGCTGAAGGACGCGCCGGTCGGCGCGCTGCGGCCGAACACGGTGAGCCCGCGTGAACTGTTCCGGACCCTCGCGCAGTGGCGGCCGTTCCGCTGGCTGCTGAGCGTCTACTTCATCCAGGCGCTCGGCATCGGCACCGTGCTGGCCGCGATCCCGTTCTTCGCCGAGCGGATCCTCGGCAGCTCCGGCTACTCGACGCTCCTGTTCGTCGGTTTCGTCGGCCCGGCACTCCTGACCATGCCGCTGTGGCCCAAACTCGGCGCGACCGTGGGGAAGCTGGCCGGGTTCCGGCTCGCCACCACCGCGTTCGCCATCGGGCTCCTCGGCCTGCTCGGCGCCAAGGTGTTCCCGATCCCCGTCACGATGGTGTTCGTCGCCTTCTGCGGTGTCGGGTACGCGGGGATCTCGGTGTTCCCGCTGGCGATCCTGCCGGACCTGATCAGCGACGAGGAGGAGCGGACCGGTGAGACCAGGGCCGGGGTCGCCGCCGGTGTCTGGACGGCGTCGGAGACGCTCGGCCTCGCGCTCGGGCCGGGGATCTGGGGCCTGGTGCTGCAGTTCGGTGGCTATCAGTCCGGGCTCGGCGCGGACGCCGCGCAGCCGGACAGCGCGCTCACGGCGATCCTGTTCGGCGCGTCGATCCTGCCTGCCGTGCTGATCGCGCTCGGTATCCCGCTGCTGCGCAAGTCGGTGCTGGAGCGCCGGTCGTGACCGCCGAGGACATTCTCCGGGAGTTGCGGGAACTGCGCGCGGGGGACCTGCCGACACACGGTGGCCGGACACTCGCGTATGTCTACGACAGTGGTCTGTCCGAAGTGGACGAACTGGGCGCGGCGGCGCACGCGCTGGCGTCGTCGGCCAACGGCCTCGACCCGACAGCCTTCCCCAGCCTGCTGCGGATGGAGAACGACCTCGTCGGTACCGCCGCGCGCCTGCTCGGCGGGACGGCGGAGACGGTCGGTTCGGTGACCTCGGGCGGCACGGAGTCGTGCATGCTCGCCGTCCTGGCCGCCCGCGACGCGCGTCCGGGCGTGGCGTCGCCGAGCATCGTGCTGCCCACGACCGCGCACGCCGCGTTCCACAAGGCGGCGCACTTCTTCGGGGTCCGCGTGGTCGCGGTACCGGTCGATCCGGTGACCTTCCGCGCCGTGCCCGAGGCGATGGCCGCGGCGGTCGACGACACCACGGTGCTCGTCGTGGCGAGCGCGCCGTCGTACGCCCACGGCGTCCTCGACCCGATCCCGGAGATCGCCGCGCTGCTGGACGGCGTCCGGTTCCACGTCGACGCCTGCATCGGCGGCTGGGTGCTGCCGTACCTGGAACCCGGCCCGTTCGGCTTCGACGTTCCCGGTGTCACCAGTGTGTCGGTGGATCTGCACAAGTACGCCTACTGCCCGAAAGGCGTGTCGGTTCTCCTGCACGCCGACGCGGGGTTGCGCCGGCCGCAGTACTTCGCCAGCGCGGACTGGCCCGGCTACACAATGCTGAACACCACGCTGCAAAGCACCCGTTCGGGTGGTCCGCTCGCCGCGGCGTGGGCGGTCGTGCGCCATGTCGGCGACGAGGGCTACGGGAAGCTGGCTTCGGCCGCGCGTGCGGCGGCCGTCGAGATCCGCGCCGGAATCGAGGCGCTGGAGGGATTGCGTGTCCTCGGCGATCCGGTGTCGACCCTGCTCGCGTTCACCGTGGAGCCCGGCGCGGGGTTCGACCTGTTCACCGTCGCGGACGAGATGCGGGAGCGCGGCTGGTACGTCCAGCCCCAGTTCGCCCACGAGTCGTCGCCCGCGAACCTGCACCTGACCGTGACCGCGGCGAACCGGGGCATCGAAGACGAGTTCCTCGACAGCCTCGCCGCTTCGGTCGTGGCCGCCAAGGAGTCCGGACCGGTCGTCGTCGACTCGCAGGTGGCGGAGTTCGTCGCCGCGCTGGACCCCGCGACCTTGACGCCGGAGCAGTTCGCCGGGTTGCTGGCGGCTGCGGGGCTCGGCGGCGACGCGGGACTGCCCACCCGGATGGCGGAGATCAACGCCTTGCTGGCCACGGCACCCGGTCCGCTGCGGGAACGGCTCCTGCTGGAGTTCCTCGGCGCGCTGTACACGGCTTCCTGATCCGGCCTTGACGCAATCAGTCGGTTGCTATACAAAGTTATAGCAACCGACTGATTGCTATTTGAGGAGGCCGTCATGGGATTTCCCGACCGCATCGAACGCACCGTCGAGATCGCCCATCCGCCCGCGAAGGTCTGGGCCGCGCTGACCACGGCCGAAGGGCTGGGCACCTGGTTCGGGAACCAGGCGAGCATCGACCTGAGGCCCGGTGGTGACGCCGAGATGAAATGGGATGAGGGGCACCAGGCGCATATGCGCGTGGAGCGCGTCGAAGAGCCGGAGATCTTCGGCTTCACCTGGAACATCTACGGCCTGCCCGACGACGATCCTCGTCGCACCTATGTCGAGTTCACCCTCGAACCGGTCGATGCGGGCACGCGGCTCACCGTCGTCGAGTCTGGCTTCTCCCAGCTTCCGGACGATGCCCACAGTGTCGCGTTCGAAGGGAACACGAAGGGGTGGGCGGCCGAGTTGGGCGAACTGATCGAATACCTCGATGCCGCCTGACACCGAAGCGATCGCCGAACAGGTCTTCGTCGCACTGGCCGACCCGAGCAGGCGGAGCATCCTCGCCACCCTCGCCTCGGGCGGTGCCGCGACGGCGACCGATCTGGCCGATCGGCTGCCCATCACGCGGCAGGCCATCGCCAAGCATCTCGCGCTCCTCACCGAAGCCGGGCTGGTGACCCCGGAGCAAGGGGAGCGGCGCCGCGTTCGATACCGGCTACGCTCGGCCCCGATGAGGGTCGCCCAGCAGTTCCTCGCCGCGCTCGCCCGAGATTGGGACGGGCCGCTCGCGGCTCTGAAAGAGCACCTGGAGGGTTCATGAAGGGCAAGACGGTCACCCCGGCCGAGTGGGAAGAAGCGCGACTTCGGCTGCTGGTCAAGGAAAAGGAGCTGACCCGCGCCCGTGACGCCCTGGCGGCCGAGCGGCGGCGGATGCCCTGGGTCGCGGTCGAAAAGCCGTACGAGTTCGATGGCCCGTCCGGCAAGGTGGCGCTGCTCGACCTGTTCGAAGGGCGGCGGCAGCTGATCGTCTACCGGGCCTTCTTCGACCCCGGCGTGGAGGGTTTCCCCGACCACGCCTGCAAAGGCTGCTCACTGGTGGCCGATCAGGTCGCGCACGTCGCGCACCTGAACGCTCGCGACACCACGCTGGCCTTCGCTTCGCGGGGCACGCAACCGGACATCGCGCGGCTGAAGGCGCGGATGGGCTGGACGATGCCGTGGTACACGATCACCGGCGACTTCGACGTCGATCACGGCGTCGGCGAATGGCACGGAACCAACGCTTTCATCCGCGAAGGTGACCAGGTGTTCCGCACGTACTTCGTCAACGATCGCGGTGACGAGGTGATGGGAGGCACGTGGAGTTACCTCGACATCACCGCGCTGGGGCGGCAGGAGGAGTGGGAGGACTCGCCGGAGGGGTATCCGCAGACTCCGCCTTACGAGTGGTGGAACTGGCACGACGCCTACGAGGGGGCCGCGCCCGCGGGCGGCTGCTGCTCGGGGTGACGTAGCCGGACGTTCGGCTCGGTTGACTGGCCGGCATGACACGCGACCGACCGGCAGCAGGACGCCGACTGTGTGGATTTTGGTGCGTTGGATGACCAGAAATCCACACAGTCCGCCTCACTCTGGGCGACATCTCGCGCTCACCAGCTACGTCGAGTGGCAAGCCGGGGGCGGATGGCTCTTCACCCCATCGCCACCAGTCATGACACTTCAGTGAACGTGCACCGCTTCCCACTCCGGAAACGGATCCGCACCCGCCAAAGCGTCCACATCGGACAAGCAACCCCGGAGAGAGTCCAGCAGGTCGTCCTTCTCCAGCCCCACCCCGATGAACACGAGTTCCTGCCGCGGCACCTCCTCGACTCCCTGCGGTTCGAACCGGGCGACCGATCCGGCCTGCGACCACAACCCGGTCACCCCGGGCCGCGACGCCAGCGAGAAGAACCCCTTCGACCGCAGGACCGTCCCGAACTCCCCGGAGCCGAGCCTGCCGACGAAGTCCCACAGCCGTTCCGGATCGAACGCCCGCCCGGCGCGGAAGACCACGCTGGAGATCCCGTACTCCTCGGTCTCCGGAACGTGATCGCCGTTGAGCTCTGCCACCCAGCCAGGTGCTTCCTGCGCCCGTTCGATGTCGTAACGCCCGGTGCCGAGCACTCTGCCGAGGGGGACCCGGCCGTGTGTCGAGACGACGACCTCGGCCGCCGGATTGAGCCGCCGCAGCACCGCCGTCAACTGTTCAAGGGAGTCGGCCGGTACGAGATCCGCCTTGTTCAGCAAGAGGACGTCCGCGAACTCGATCTGGTCCATCAGCAGATCGCTGACCGTCCGCCCATCGTCCTCGTACTGGTCCAGCCCGCGTTCGGTCAGCGCGTCCCCGGCCGCCAGTTCCCGCTCGAAGTTCACCGCGTCGACCACGGTCACCATCGTGTCCAGCCGCGCGGAGTCCAGAAAGGAGAACGTCGCCGCCACGGGCATCGGCTCGGAGATCCCGCTCGATTCGATGAGCAGGTAGTCGAACCTGCCGTCCGCGCAGAGCCGCGAGACCTCTTCCAGCAGGTCGTCGCGCAGGGTGCAGCAGATGCACCCGTTGGTCATCTCGACGAGCCGCTCCTCGGTGCGGGACAGGCTGTTCCCGTCCCGCACCAGCGCGGCGTCGATGTTGACCTCGCTCATGTCGTTGACGATCACCGCCACTCGCAGTCCTTCGCGGTTGGCGAGGACGTGGTTGAGCACGGTCGTCTTGCCCGCGCCGAGGAACCCGGAAAGCACCGTGACCGGCGTCGTCACTTCCCACCTTCGTGGAAGTGTTTCATCAGCTTGCGCGGCACGAGTTTCGTCTCGCCGTTCACCTTGATCGGCACCAGATCCGGCACGGCCGCCTTCCACTGCGAGCGCCTGGACCGGGTGTTGCTGCGCGACATCTTCCGCTTCGGGACGGCCATTACTTCGCACCTCCTCGGCGGCCGTAGCGGCGGTGGAACTTCTCGACCTGGCCCGCGCTGTCCATGATCCGCTGGGTGCCGGTCCAGAACGGATGCGACCACGAGCTGATCTCGACGTTCACCACCGGATAGGTGTTGCCGTCGCTCCACTCGATGGTCTGCTCCGACGTCGCGGTGGACCGCGTCAGGAAGGCGTCCCCGGTGGAGAGGTCCTTGAACACCACGGGGTGGTAGTCGGGGTGGATTCCCGGTTTCACTGCGTTTCGTCCTTTCGGTTCGACACATTCACGTCGTGCTTCTCAGGGTCGGTTTCCGTGTCCTCACACGGTTCTTCGTGCCACTCGCCGAACGGATCCGGGTAGCGGAGCCACTCCTGTTCCCCGGCGGCGAGTTCTTCGTCGGTCAGCAGCGCGCCGTTGAGGGCGGCCTCGACCTCGTCGGGCGTGGCCTGATCGGTGACGACGACCAGTTCCTGCGCGCGGTCGCCGAACAGCGGGTCCCAGCGCAGGGAGGCGAGCGTGCGGCGTTCCGGGGAGACGTCGGCCCAGTCCGGCCCGTCGGGTGCGGCGAGCCATGCCCCGGCGTGCCCGATCCCGAGCCCGCCGCCCGCCGACTCGATCCAGAGCGCCATGTCCGGCTGGCTCGCCACCCAGAGCCGGCCCCGGCTCCGGACGACGCCGTCGAGCAGGACGTCGATCGCGTCGTGGAGGCGCTCCGGGTGGAACGGGCGCTGCGAGGTGAAGGTGAGCAGCCCGATCCCGCAGTCGGTGTGCACCGGCGGTTCGCCGCGCAGCAGCGGGCCGTGCATGTCGGTGACCTCGCCGCGCCGGGCTCCGGCCGGGACGGCGTCGAGCAGGGTCTCGCCGTCCACGGCGGACAGTTCGACGCGGGGGATCGACGGGGCGACCCGGTCGAGCACGGCCGACGCCTTCGCCGCGGACCAGGCGTCGGTCGCCGCACCGGCCAGCACGAGCAGGTCGGCGAACTCGACCTGTGCCAGCGCGACCTGGGCGACGGTGCGCTCGTCCTCGGGGCTCGCCAGCAGGTTCCGCTCGGCCAGCGTGTCGTCTCCGGTGCTGTCGGCCAGCCAGCCGGCGCAGTCGACGACGGCCACTACGGCCTGGAGGTCGACGTCCTCGATCACCGGCCGCTCGCCGACGAGGACGTTGCGCAGCGCCCAGCTGACCGGTTCGGGCTCCATGGCCTCGTCGAGCCGGACCACGATGCGCCGCACCTGCGGCATCTGCGAAAGCTTGCGCAGCAACGGCAGGAGGTCTTCGCGCAGCGTGCAGGAGACGCAGCCGTGCGCGAGTTCGAGGACCGTCAGCTGGTCGCGGTCGCCGAGCCGGATCCGCCGTCGGACCACGCCGGAGTGGATCTGCCTCAGGTCGTGGTGCACGACGGCGGTGCCGGGCTCGGCGAGGCGCAGCCGCTCGGCGAGGTCGGCGTTCGGTCCCGGTGCGAGGCCACTGATCAGGACGAGGGGCACGCGGGGGTTGTCGGTCACTGAAGCTCCGGGGCGTCGAGGGCGTTGTGGTTCGGCTGTGTAGAGTAAATGAAAACGACAACCGATATCAACTTGGGAGGGTGTATGTCCACCGTGTGCCAGGTCACCGGCCGTAAACCGGGCTACGGGAAGCAGGTGTCGCATTCGCATCGGCGCACGTCCCGGCGCTGGGAGCCGAACCTGCAGGCCAAGCGGTACTTCGTGCCGAGCGAGGGGCGCTGGGTCCGGCTGCGGGTCTCGGTGAAGGGCATGAAGACCATCGACAAGCGGGGGATCGAGGCCGTCGTGGCCGAGCTCCGCGCGAAAGGGGTGAAGCTCTGATGGCCAAGAGCACCGACATCCGGCCGATCATCAAGCTCCGCTCGACCGCGGGCACCGGCTACACGTACGTCACGAAGAAGAACCGCCGGAACGACCCGGACCGCATGGTGCTGCGCAAGTACGACCCGGTCGCGCGCAAGCACGTCGAGTTCAAGGAGGAGCGCTGATGGCCAAGAAGTCCAAGATCGCCAAGAACGAGCAGCGCAAGGTGATCGCGGCGCGCTACGTCGAACGCCGCCGTGAGCTGAAGGCCACCATCGCTTCGCCGTCCGCGTCGTCCGAGGAGAAGGCGGCCGCGGTGTCGGCCCTGCAGGCGATGCCGCGTGACGCCAGCGCGACCCGGATCCGCAACCGCGACACCGCCGACGGCCGCCCGCGCGGCTACCTGCGGAAGTTCGGGCTCTCGCGGGTCCGGATGCGGCAGATGGCGCACAACGGCGAACTGCCCGGCGTCACGAAGTCGAGCTGGTGAAGCCGAACCGGGACCGCCCCGTCAAGCGGAAGACGAACCTGTTGCACGCCAACAAGATCACCGAGGTCGACTGGAAGGACGCCGACCTGCTGCGGAAGTTCATCTCCGACCGCGGCAAGATCCGCGCCCGCCGGGTCACCGGGCTGACGCCCCAGCAGCAGAAGCAGGTCGCCACGGCGATCAAGAACGCCCGTGAGATGGCGTTGCTGCCCTACCCCAACGCGGGCCGCTGACGCCACCGGTCCGGGCGGTGCGACAAGCCGCCCGGACCGCGGCTCCTGTGGAAGAATCGGCCGCATGACGGAGAACCCCGGACAGGCCGAGGAATTCGATCCCGAACTGCTGGAGCTGTGGGCGAAGGTGTTCGGCTTCGCCCGTTCCGGCGCGACGGCCGAGCTCACCGCGTACGTCGACGCGGGCATCTCGGCGAACCTGACCAACGACCGGGGCGACACGCTGGTCATGCTCGCCGCGTACCACGGTCACGCGGAGACCGTCGCCGCGCTGATCGAGCGCGGCGCCGATCCGAACCGCGAGAACGACAAGGGGCAGAGCCCGCTCGCCGGCGCGGTGTTCAAGAACGTGCCCGAGGTCGTGAAGGCGCTTCTCAAGGGCGGCGCGGACCCGAGGGCGGGGGAGCCGTCGGCGATCGACGCGGCCAGGATGTTCGGCAACACCGAACTGCTGGCCTTGCTCGAGAGCTGAGGCGGTTCTCACTCGGATCGCGGTGGGGGCGGCTGTCTCTTTACACTGCCCCGCATGGATGACCCGCACTACCTCTCCGGCCTCGACCTGGCAGGCCGTCGTGTCGTGATGATCGGCGGCGGGACGGTCGCCCAGCGCCGTCTGCCGCGGTTGATCGGCGCCGGCGCGCGGGTCGAACTGGTCTCGCCGCACACCACGCCTTCGGTAAGCGCGATGGCCGACGCCGGGGAGATCGTCTGGCACGAGCGTCGCTACACCGACGGCGACCTCACCGACGCCTGGTACGCGCTGGCGTGTACGAACGACCCCGAGGTCAACGCCGCCATCTGTGCCGAGGCCGAACGGGCGCGGGTGTTCTGCGTCCGCGCCGACGACGGAGAGCGCGGTAGCGCGGTCACCCCGGCTTCGGGCAGGCACGGCGGGCTGCTGGTCGGCGTCCTTTCCGGCGGCGAGCCGCTGCGGTCGGCCACGGTCCGGGACAGCATCCTCGACGGCCTCCGCGCCGGCACCGTCGCCGACGGCCGCGTGCCGGACGCTCGTGACGAGCTTCCCGGTGTCGCGCTGGTGGGCGGTGGCCCGGGTGATCCGGAACTGATCACCGTCCGCGGCCGACGCCTCCTCGCCAGGGCCGATGTCGTCGTCGCCGACCGGCTGGCCCCGCGAGAGCTGCTCGACGAACTCTCGCCCCACGTCGAGATCGTCGACGCCGCGAAGATCCCGTACGGCCGCGCGGCCAGCCAGGACGTGATCAACTCGACCCTGATCGACCGGGCCAAGGCGGGCAAGTTCGTCGTGCGGCTCAAGGGCGGCGACCCGTACCTGTTCGGCCGCGGGTTCGAGGAAGTCCTCGCCTGCGCCGAAGCGGGCATCCCGGTGACGATGGTCCCCGGTATCACGAGCGCCTTCTCCGTGCCCGCCGCCGCGGACGTCCCGGTGACCCACCGCGGCGTCGCCCACGAGGTCGTGGTGGTGTCCGGCCATGTCGCGCCGGGCGACGAGAAGTCGCTGGTGGACTGGGATCTGCTGGCGAAGATGCGCGGCACGATCGTGCTGATGATGGGCGTCGAACGCCTGCCGCTGTTCACGAAGGCGCTGCTGGAGGGGCGGCCCGGGGACACACCGGTGGCGATCGTCGAGGACGGCACGATGCGCACGCAGCGGGTTCTTCGCTCTACTTTGGACAGTGTGGTCGAGGACGCCGCGGCGGCCGGGGTGCGGCCGCCCGCGGTGATCGTCTTCGGTCCGGTGGCGGGGCTGGCTCAGCCTTTCTCGTAGCCGTCCGAGGTGTAGAACCAGTCGGCCCCGTCGTCGCCGGGGATGTCGAATTCCTCCGCCCGGACGAGGCCCGCCCGCTGGGCCACCCGCTGCGACGCGATGTTCTCCGGCCGGACGCGGGCGATCACGAGGTCGTCCGGCCGGTGGGCGCGCGCCCAGTCCACCGCCGCGGCGGCGGCCTCACTGGCGTACCCGGCACCCCAAGCGGACGGGAAGAGTCGGTAGAAGAGATTCAGGACCGCCCGTCGCCGGTAACCGACGATCTTCACCCCGCAGAACCCCAGCGGTTCCGGTGAGTCCTGCCGCCGGATCGTCCAGTACCCGAACCCGTACCGGTCCCACTGGTGCGACCAGCGGAGCAGCAGCAGTTCCGCCTCCTTGCGCGTCTCCAGCAGGTCCGAGGGGTTGTGCGCGCAGGCCTCCGGATCGGTGTGAAGGGCGAAGATCGCGTCGAGGTCTTCCGGCGCGGGACGGCGCAGGACCAGCCGTCCGGTCCGCATCTCCTCCGCGCCCGTGTCCCGGGTCGGCGCCGGTTCAACGGTCATGACAGCGCGCCGAGAAGTCGGTGATGGCCTCGGTCAGGCGGCTCGGGTCGAAACGCAGTTCGACCGGGCTGCGGGCCTGGACGAACTCGGCCTCCGGCATGTCCGCTGCCAGCGTGTCGGCGTCGCCGAAGGGGTGGATCGGGTCGCGTTCGTGCCCGATGACCAGGGCCGGCGTCGCGATCTTCCGCCGGATCGACTTGGGCGGCGCGATCCGGCCGAAGAGCACGCCGTGCAGGAGCGCGGCCATCGGCGCGGGCTGCTGGGAAAGCGTGTCGGTGACCACGTCGATCCATTGGTTGCCGTGCGGGACGAGCCGCGCCGCCAGCGCCACGCCCTGCACGGTCACCGGCAGGAACCGGGCGGCCATGAGCAGTGGCGCGAACGTGATCAGCCCGGAGACGATCGCGTTGTCCAGCACGGGCATCTCGACGATCAGCCCGAGCGCGCGCTCGGGAGCGGCGACACCGACTTCGAGCGCGACATTGGCGCCCAGCGACGTCCCGCCGATGACGGCGGCGTCGATGTCCAGGTGGTCGAGCAGCGCGACGGTCTGCTCGGCGAACGCGGGCATGGAGTACAGCCACGAGTCGGTGGGCCGGTCCGAGTCACCGTGGCCGAGCAGGTCGAGCGTCACGGCCCGGAAACCGGCACGCGCCAGCTTGCGCGCGAGCGGGGCGTGCATCCGCCTGGTCAGCATGATCCCGTGGGTGAGGACGACCACCCGGTCGCCGGAGCCGAACTCGGTGTACGCGAGCCGATGCCCTTCATGGGTGAAGGATCCCGAGAGTTCGATCGGCCGCGAGGAGCGTTCCCGCTCCCGCCGTCCAGGGATCAGTGCGGGCAGGTCGGCGACCGCGGTGGCGCTGCTGGCCGGGCTCATATCCCACCGTCCTTCGTCGATCGTCGGTACTCACCGGTAGTACCAGGAAAGCATCTCGTGACCACCGTGGCACAGTGGCCGTTGGCAGCCTGTCAACCAGATGAGTCAAGATGACCTCATGACCGCTACAGCTGACAGTCTTCCCGATCTCGTTTCGCTCAAGGTGGAGATCGACGGGCACGTCGCCGAAGTGACGCTGCTCGGTCCGTCCAAGGGCAACGCGATGGGCCCCGATTTCTGGCGTGAGCTGCCGATCGTCTTCCGCGCCCTCGACGCGGACCCGCAGGTCAGGGCGGTCGTGCTGACCGGCAGCGGCAAGCATTTCTCCTACGGGCTCGACCTGCCGGCGATGATGCCGAGCTGGGGCGAAATGCTCGGCGGCGATGCGCTCGCGGGCCCGCGGACGAAGTTCCTCGACGAGGTCAAGACCCTTCAGGCGAGCGTGTCGTCGATCGCCGAATGTCGCAAACCGGTCATCGCGGCTATTTCCGGCTGGTGCATCGGCGGTGGCGTCGACGTGATCGCGGCGGCCGACATCCGCCTGGCGAGCGCGGACGCCAAGTTCAGCGTGCGCGAGGTCAAGGTCGCGATCGTGGCCGACCTCGGCAGCCTGCAGCGGCTCGCGCCGATCATCGGCGAAGGACACCTGCGCGAACTGGCGTTGACCGGCAAGGACATCGACGCGGCCCGCGCGGAGAAGATCGGCCTGGTCAACGACGTCCACGCGGATCAGGACACGCTGCTGGCCGAGGCTCGCAAGCTGGCCGGGGAGATCGCCACGAACCCGCCGCTGGTCGTGCAGGGCACCAAGAACGTCCTCTCGGCCAACACCGAACGTCAGGTCGCCGATGGCCTGCGCTACGTCTCGGCCTGGAACGCGGCGTTCCTGCCCAGCAAGGACCTCGGCGAGGCCGTGCAGGCCTTCCTCGAGCGCCGCGCGCCCGAGTTCAAGGGAGAGTAGAAAGAACCGGCGGCCAACCAGCGGACCAGGAGGACGATCGTGAGCGCTTCGGAGGCACACCGCACGTTCCGCGAGGCACGGGACTACCTGCAGACCCATCGCGAGGACTACGAAACCGCCTATCGTGACTTCACCTGGCCCCGGCCCGCCGAATTCAACTGGGCGCTGGACTGGTTCGACGTCGTCGCGGCCGATCCGGCCAATCAGGACCGGTACGCGCTGTGGATCGTCGAAGAGAGCGGCATCGAGAACCGCTGGACCTACCCGGAGATGGCGCGCCGGTCCAACCAGGTCGCGAACTGGCTGCGTTCGCTCGGCGTGGCCAGGGGCGACCGGCTGATCCTCATGCTGGGCAACCAGGGCGAGCTGTGGCAGACCATCCTCGCCGCGATCAAACTGGGCGCGGTCATCATCCCGGCCTCGACCTTGCTCGGCCCGGTGGACCTCACCGACCGGGTCGAGCGGGGCGCGGCGAAACACGTGGTGATCCGTTCCGTCGACGCGCACAAGTTCGAGAACGTCGGCGGCGACTACACCCGGATCGCCGTGGGTGAACCGGTCGAGGGCTGGCAGTCCTTCGTGGACGCCTATGAGGAAGCGGACGCCTTCACTCCCGACGGCCCGACGGCTGCGGAAGACCCGCTCCTGCTGTACTTCACCTCGGGTACCACCGCGAAGCCGAAACTGGTGCAGCACACCCAGGTCTCGTATCCGGTCGGCCATCTGTCCACAATGTACTGGATCGGCCTCGAACCGGGCGATGTCCATCTCAACATCTCCTCGCCGGGCTGGGCGAAACACGCGTGGAGCAATGTTTTCGCGCCGTGGAACGCCGAGGCGACGGTGTTCCTCTACAACTACGCGCGGTTCGACGCGGTTTCCCTGATGGCGCAGATGGAACGGTGCGGCATCACCAGCTTCTGCGCCCCGCCGACGGTGTGGCGAATGCTCATTCAGGCGGATCTGACCGTGTTGAAGACGCCGCCGTCCAAGGTCGTCGGCGCGGGCGAACCGCTCAATCCCGAAGTGATCGACCAGGTCGAAAAGGCTTGGGGCGTCACGATTCGCGACGGTTTCGGGCAGACCGAGAGCAGTGTCCAGATCGCCAACACCCCCGGGCAGGACGTCGTGCCGGGATCGATGGGCCGCCCGCTGCCCGGTTTCACCGTCGCGCTCGTGGATCCCGTCACCGGTGAACGCGCGCAGGAGGGCGAGATCTGCCTCGACCTCGACAAGCGCCCTGTCGGACTGATGACCGGCTACGCGGACGACGACGAGCGCTCCGCCGCGGCCTTCGCGAACGGCTTCTACCACACCGGTGACGTCGGCTCGGTCGACGAACGCGGCTACATCACCTACGTGGGCCGCACGGACGACGTCTTCAAGGCGTCGGACTACCGGATCTCGCCGTTCGAACTGGAAAGTGTCCTGCTGGAACACGACGCGGTCGCCGAAGCGGCCGTGGTCCCGGCTCCCGACCCGATCCGGCTCGCGGTGCCGAAGGCGTACGTCGTCCTCGCCGATGGACATTCGCCGGACGCCTCGACCGCGGAGTCCATTCTGGCGTTCTGCCGGGAGCATCTCGCACCGTACAAGCGGATCCGGCGGCTGGAGTTCGCGGAGTTGCCGAAGACGATCTCCGGCAAGATCCGGCGGGTCGAGCTGCGGGGCCGCGAGAACGACGCGGCCGAACGGCCGGCGGGGGAGTTCCGCGAGGAAGACTTTCCGCAGCTGAAAGGCTGAGTCACCCCACGCTTTCCGGCGCGCTGGAGATTTCCCGTGAAGGCCCCCTTCCCTCGGCTCAGCCGAGGGAAGGGGGCCTTCACGCGCTTCAGGCGACCACCTGGACCGACGCCTCACCGGACACACCAGCCACTCCGTCCGCGCGGGCCGTGTGGGTCGAACGACCCACAGTGCGGTACCCGGAACCGCGTTAGCATCCGAGGCAGTGAATCGTTGACAACCCGTGGGGGTCACGGGTCTCTCACCTTCCCTGCCTTGAAAGGTGTTCCTGTCATGCGCATTCGTCTTTTACTGCCGATGCTCGCCCTCGTGGCCGGCCTCGGTACCGCGGTGGCCGCTCCGGCCGCCGCCGATCCCGGCCCGGTGACGGCGGGAGACGTGTCCGTCGCCGACGCCTGTTACTCCTGGGGACGCACGCTGTCCGAGGGCGCGTCCGGTGAGGACGTCCGTCAGTTGCAGATCCGCGTGGCCGGTTATCCCGGTTTCGGCGGCGTACTGGCCATCGACGGCCAGTTCGGCGCGGGGACCAAGGCCGCGGTCACCCGGTTCCAGCAGGCGTACGGGCTGGGCGCGGACGGCGTCGCCGGGTCGGCCACGTTCACGAAGATCTACGCGTTGCAGGACGACGACTGCACGCCGGTCAACTTCACCTACGCCGAGCTGAACCGGTGCAACTCCGACTGGTCGGGCGGCAACGTCCCGGCCGCGACGGCGAAGGCCAACGCGCTGGTCTCGATGTGGAAGCTGCAGGCGATGCGGCACGCCATGGGCGACCGGCCGATCGCGGTCAACGGCGGCTTCCGCAGCGTCCCCTGCAACAACGCGGTCGGCGGGGCGGCCGCCAGCCGTCATCTCTACGGCGACGCGGTCGACCTCGGCGCGGGCGCGCAGGGCTTCTGCGCGCTGGCGCAGCAGGCCCGCAACCACGGGTTCAGTGAGATCCTCGGCCCGGGCTACCCGGGCCACAGCGATCACACCCACGTGGCGCACCGGTCCAGCCGGTTCTGGTCGGCGTCCTCCTGCGGGATCTGATCCGTCACTCCCAGCGCCACAACGACGGCGGCCGTCCTCCCTTGGGGAGGGCGGCCGCGTGTTCGGTGGTCCGCCGCAGCCCGGGGACCCGCTCCATGGTCCGGCCGAGATTGGCCGGATAGGGGCGGTCCCCGGTCAGCGCCTCGGTCGCGTCCAGCGCTTGTGCCGTGGTGAAAAGCGGCCCCAGCAGCCCGGCGGTGAAGGCGACGTCCCGCCAGAGCCGCTCGGCCAGCAGCGGACGGCAGTCCGCCACGATCCGGTCATGGTCGAACGCCAGCGGGGGGACCGCGTCCAGCGGCGTCCACACCACGTTCCCCGGAACATCGAGTGCGGGATCCGTGGTGGCCCACAAGGCGACGGAGAGCGTGGGTCCCCGGGGGTCACGGTTCGGCTCGTCGAAGGTGGTGAGCTGCCCCGTCGCCGAGAGCGCGTCCGAGGGCAGCCCCAGTTTGGTGACCACCGCCCGGCTCGCCGCGTCCCGCAACCGCTCCCCGCACCCGAGCAAGACCCCGGGCAGCGCGAGCTCCCCTTCGAACGGTTCGGCGCCCCGTGGCGCGATTCCCAGCAGCACGGTCCTCGTGCCGGGAGCGAACCTCACCACGAGCACGTCCACGGACACCGGCGTCGACTCGATCACGCGTTGATTGTCGACCTTGCCGCCGCGACCCGGTAACCGGCCCTGTCGGGGCCGTATCCCGTGACGGCCACCGGCAGCCGGGCGCCGAACCACGCCAAGGGGTCCGGCAGCCCGACGGCGGGGGAGCCGTCAGCGGGCACGACCCGCAATCCGGTCGCGTCGAGATGGGTCACCGCGAGCGCGTCCACGCCGTCGCAGGCCGCGATCGCGTAGTCCAGCAGCGCCTCGTCGAGATGGCCCGCCCGCCACGCGCCCTGGTATTCGCCGGTGTCGTTGTGCGCCTCGGGAAAGCGGGCGAGCACCGAGGCGGACTCGGTGGGAAGCGGCCCCGCGCCGTGCCTGGTCAGGTAGGTCCGCGTGACACCCAGAACGGCGTGACGGCGGCCGCCCAGCAGTTCACGCGCGTTGTGCGGGGTGGTGGTGGACCAGGTCGTATGCGGGTGGAACCCGTGGTGCTGATCGAGGAGAACCCCCTGCGCTCCCTCGAAAACCAGCCGCCCGGAGTCCGCGAGCCGTCCGGTCTCGTCCCCGTCGGTGATCCGCACCGCGTCCGCGAAGTCGCGGTACAGCGTCACCAGGGCGTCCACGTCGTGTGACGGGGTGGCGAGCGGGGCGTAGAACCGGGCGAGCGCGTCGAGCTTGCGCCGCAGCACCGACGGCCGGGCGCAGTCGGCGACCGTCGGCGCGTCACCCGGTGTCCCGATCACCTCCTGGTTCTCCACCACCTCGCCCGGACCTGCCCCGGACAGCAGCGAGTACCAGACGGTCTCGCCGATGCCCTTTCCGCACGAGCCGTGCCGGCCGGCGCCGCGAGCCTGTTCCCGCGCCCGGTTGGCGTAAATGTGGAACGGGGTCGTGAGCAGGGCCCGGCCGTCCACGCTCAGCAGCGAGAGCGGATTCCGGACGCCGTCGGTTTCGAGCTGCCGGGCTTCCGCCGCCAGCGCGAACGGCTCGACCAGGACGAACCGCGACAAGTGGGTGGGCACGCCGGCGAACGTGCCCGCCCCGAACTGGCTGAACGTGTGGTGCCGCCCGTCCGCGACGACGTTGTGCGCGGCCTGCGCGCCCCCGTTGAAGCGGACGACGGCGGTGGTCGGCCGGTCAGCGCAGAGCGCGTCGACCACGGCTCCCTTGCCTTCGTCGCCGAAGCCGAGCCCGACCACCACCACATGCCCGTCCAGGAGGCTCATCGCAGCACCACGTCGCTCGGGCCACCCGGTTCGGGGACCGCCGAGGTGACGACCGTTTTGGTGCCCAGCCTCGCCAGCGCCTTACCCACCGCCGCGCTTTCGGCGGCCGAACCGACGTCCGCGAGGTCGGCGAGGGCCCTGTCCACGTCGACGACCTGCTCCTCCAGTCCGATCGTGGCCGCGATCAGTTCGCACACCGCGCCGGGGTCGTCGAGTTTGAGGAAGTTCTGGCCGAGCAGGCCGCTCCAGTGCTCGCCGATCTCCGGGTCGTTGTAGTACGACGACTGGTTCGGCAGGACGAAGTAGACGTTCCACTTACGGGCCAGCTCCCGGTACACCGACGCGGGGTCGATGTCCTCCCGCACGTCGTCGCCGATCACCCGGCGGATGTGGCGGGCCTCCAGCGCGGGCTTGTTCAGCTCGTCGCCGATGAGGAACAGGTATCCCTTGCGGCCGCGGTTCTGCCACGCGTCGGTGACCACGTGCCTGGCCATGAAGTAGGCGGCCAGTTCGTAGGACTCGCTCTTCTGCCCGCCGCCGCCACCTTCGAGGAAGATCGTGCGCAGCTGCTCGTCCATCCGGTTGTCCGATTCGAACTGCCCGATCTGCAGGGGCACCCGGTCGCTGTCGGCGTCGCCGATCGCGCCGAACAGGACCTGCGGGTCGGTCAGATAGCCCCGGCGCTTCAGCAGGCCGTGCAGTTTGCCGAGCTTGCCCTGCATGATCCGCGGCACCCGGCGCATCGAGCCGGTGACGTCGAACAGCACGGCGATCGGCGTCGAATCGGCGTGGTCGGCCGAATCCCGGCACTCCCGGACGGCGTTCTTCGGGTCGAGCGCGGCCGCGACCTTCCACGCGGAAGCGGGCTTCTTGCGGAGACCGGCGCTGTAGCCGAAATCGTCCTCGCCCTTGGCCGCGCGGAAGGTCTTCGCGGCGGCGTAGGCGTTGTCGTCCCAGTGTCCGTGTCCCATGATCAAGCTCCTGTCTCGGGGATGATGAACGGTCGGAAGGTGCGAGGGCCGTACAGCTCGCCGAGCAGGTTGTCGTACTCGTCGAGCAGATCGGCGGCGTCGGGCCGCTGTCCCGGGGCTTCCTGGGTGCACCACGTGGCGAACTCGCGTTGACGGGTTTCCCGTGGTGCCAGCAGCGAAAGCATCACCTTGTGCAGCATGTGGACGTCGGTGGCCGCGGTCATCGGCAGTCCCTTGTGGACTTCGGGCGGGTAGTCGACGGACTTGTCCGCCGCCAGCGGGAGCACACCGTCCTCGACGGCGAAGGACCAGCCGGCCAGGACGATGCCGTGCTGTCCTGGGTGGACCAGCACGTTGTCCGCGGTGAGATGGCCATGGACGACACCCGCGCGGTGCGCGCCGGCCACGGCGCGCAGCAGGCGCCGGTGCATCCAGGCGTAGTCGCGGCCGTCGAGACCGTCCGGGAAGGCCTTCCCGATGTCGGCGAGGGTGGTGAACCCGTCGACGAGCGGGTCGAGGACGCTGAACGCGCGGTCGCCCCGCGCCACCGGGCCCGAGGTGTCGAGCAGCCGGGGGTAGTACGGGCGCAGCCAGCGGTGCCGTTCGGTGAATCCGTCGAGCGTGCGCAGCGCCGCCCACTCGGCGTGGATCAGCGGGTTGAGCGCCGGGTCGCGCACGATTTTGACCAGGTGGGGGCCGGTGGTGCGATAGGTCGTCGCGACACTGCCCACGGCGTGCGGAGTGGTGAGGGTGTAAGCCGCCGTGGCGGTGGTGACCGTCTGGTGCCGGGATTGCTTCCAGTCGGCATAGAGGCGATTGAGGGTGGCGGCCGCCTTATGGGCGCGAGGGTCGCCGGGATTCCGGTCGGGATGGAGCGCGGCCGCCAATTCGCGGTAGCGGTGGCGGGCGAACAGAGTGGCCGCGTCGACCGTGTTCTCGATCGTCGTCACGGCGTCGTCCCTGGTGAGCATGGTTTGAGTCTAGACGACTCTTACTTCGGTCCGCAAGGGGGTGGGTACAAATCCCGTGCCGCGCGGCGGCTTCGGACAATGGAATGAGCGAGCCGAACAGGGGGTGTTGGTGGTCTTCCTCGAACCGGATCGGAAAGACGGGCAGCGTACGAACACGATGATCATCGCGTTCGTGATCGGGATCGTCTGGGGAACCGTCGCGGCCTTCGCCGGGCGGTGGACCGTCGAGGGTTTGGCCGGCACGTACGACGTGCGCGCGGTGATCTCCGAGTGGAACTCCACGACCAGCGAAGGACAGCACGGTCCGCGTACCAGCTACGACGTCCTGGCGATCGCCGAAGACGGCCGCGCGATCGGATTGCCGACACGGGACACGTTCGGCCTCGCTGATCCGGTGGTCGCCCGGCTTTCGTCGGTGACGGACCGGGTGTTGTCCGTGCGCGGGGCTACCGACGTCGTGGAAGCCCACCATCCGTGGGAGAAGATCACGGCGATGTCCCTCGGTTGGGCGCTCCTGGCGCTCGCGGCCATCGTGCTGGTCAAAGTGGCGAGACCGGGGGTCGTGCGGAAGGCGCCGCCGTTCCTCGCCGGGCTGGCCTTCGCCGCGTTCGTCGTGCTGACGCCGGTCGGGTTCGGCGGGACGGCCTACGGTGAAGTGGCCGAACCGGTCCCGAATTTCTGGGAACTCCGTCGCGACTTATGGGGGCCGCCGCCGGTGTTCGCCCGTGGACAGACCGCCGTATCCGGGGAGGCGTCCGTGCGTGTGCTCGACAGCAGGCCCGGACCGCCCGAGGGAGCTGAAGCGTGGTTGAGCGGATTCCACGTACTCACCTTGCGGATCGAGGCTTCGCGCTTCGGCGACACGGCACTGGAGCTGTCGGCCGACGAACACGGTGAACCGGAACGCGTCAAGGATTGCGCGGGCGCTCCCGGTGCTTTCGACGGCACCGCGGGTCTCGTCTGTTTCGTGGTCCCGCCCGGATACCGGCCCGAGTACCTCCTCGTCGGCAAACTCGAGCGGGAAGTCCTGCTGACGCTTCAGTGACCAGAGGAAAGGAATTCCGTGCCGGGGAAGCCAAAGAATTCCAGGATTCTCTTCCGGGCGCTGTTGGCCGTGGTCCCGTACGTCTTCCTGCTGTGTGTCGCCTGGGGATACTTCGGTGCTCACGTTGGTGAGCTGAACACCGGCGAGGAAGTCGCGGTCACCGGGATCTCGGGGTGTACCGAGGAGGGAGCGCCGATGAGCGGTCAGATTCCCTACTGTTCGGGGGAATGGCGGTTCGACGACGGGAGCACCGGTCGCGGGCGCATCGAGGGCGACAAGGCCGCGGAGGGCGACAGGATCTTCGCCGGGGACGGATTCGTCTACCGGTCGAAGTCCGCGCTGATCTGGAGGATGTCGATGGTCGGCCTGTTCGGCGTGGTGCTGCTGGGCCTGGCGATCGGCCTCGGCGTCCTGTACCGGCTGGACGCGGTCCGGCGGCGTCAGGAGGACTGACGCCGCCCGACGCTCAGACCCGCGTCGCTTCGATCTGCCGCTCGTCCTCGGTCGAACAACTGGTCACCGGATCGTTCGGCCCGCTCCCGCACGTCCAGGCGCCGATCACCACCGGCCCGGGGCCCTGCGGCGAAGCGGCTTCGGCGGGGGTCAACTTGGTGAAGTAGTCCGTGAAGACCTGTGTCGCTTCGGCACAGTCGGTCTTCCCGTGGGCGACGACCTTGTTCTTCGCGCCCTGGAGTCCGGCGACCTCGCCGCACGGTGTTCCGGCTGGTGCCGGTGTGACGGCGGGGGAGGACGGGGCCTGTGCGGCCGACGGGGCGGGATCGGCGCCGCAGCCGCTCAGCAGGACGACGGCGAGCGCGGCGGGAAGTACGGCGAGGCTCTTCATGGGCCCTTCTTCTCGGGGATGGTTCATTCGACGGGGACGACGGCGGCGAACACGTTCTGATCGCCCTTGCTGCAACTGGTGCCGCCCTGGGCGGCGGGTGCGCCGGAGACGCACAGCCACCCGTCGACGGTCTCGCTCACGGGCTCGTCCGAACCCGCGGACTGGCGGCCGGCGATCGTCTTGTGGAACGAGCCGACGATCCCGGTCGCGTCCGCGCAGGAGACCCCGGGGCCGTTGAGCACCTGGAGGGTCAATCCGCTCGCCGCGGTGACCGTGCCGCACGAACCCTGTACCGGTTCAGCGGGTTTGGGTTTGGGGGCGGGTTTCGGGGCAGTGGACGGACTCGGCGCGGTCTGCGACGGGATCGGCGGTACCGGCGCGCTGGAGATGTTCGAAAGGGGCGCGGGCGGCGAGACCGACATGGAGGTGACAGGCGGTGGCGGATCTTCGCCCGAACAGGCGGCGAGCGTTCCCGCGGCGGCACAGATCGCGAACAGGCGCCGCCACGTTCCCGTGGTCGTCGAGACGGGCAAGGCGATCCTTTCGTCGGCCGTTCCTGGCCTGCCCATTCTGACCTGGGCGAGCCCGATGCCGTGGCATTGAGCCACGTTCGATTCGCGGGAGGTTATCGCGCCGACGGCGCGACGGTACGCGAGGACCGCCCAATCACTGTCCATTGTGGACAATTAACATGCCGTTCACGCCGTGACAACACCCTGCTGTCGTCGCGAACCGATCGGACGAATCCGGCGCCCGGGCGTTAACGCCGGGCCCTGTTCTGCCGAAAACAAAGGTAGCGCTCCGGCGTGTCCCAGTCCCCGTCACCGAAACCGTGAGAGCGATGAAGACCGACGAACAGAACGACCCCGCGTCATTCGAGGCCACCGCGCCGGCGAGCACGGAGCTGCCACCCACGGCACCGTGCACCGTCGTCTGGTGCGGCGGCCGCCCGTACGTCCTGGAAAGTTCCTCCGGGCACACCCGCTGGATGGGTACCGACCATCGGGGCAGGCCCGTGGCGCTGACCAGCGCGGACCTGCAACGCCGCGGCTGGAGCCACACCCGGGCCAGCTGACGCGGGAGGACCTGCCGCCGCTGGATAGGCTGAGCGGGTGAGTACGCCCCCCGAACCGAGCGTGACCAGCGAAGAGCCGTCTTTGCTGCGGCAGGCCCTGAACGTTCCCAACATGCTTTCGATCCTCCGGCTCGCCGGGGTGCCGGTCTTCCTGTGGCTGCTCCTCGGCCCGAAGGAGGACGGCTGGGCGTTCGCGCTGCTCGTGTTCAGCGCGCTCACCGACTGGCTCGACGGCAAACTCGCCCGCTGGCTCAACCAGATGTCGCGGCTCGGTCAGCTGCTCGACCCCGCCGCGGACAGGCTCTACATCCTCGCGACCCTCATCGCCTTCCTGATCCGCGACATCGTCCCGTGGTGGGTGGTGGTCCCGCTGGTCGCCCGCGAGGCGGTGCTGGGGGTCTGCGTGCTGCTGCTGCGGCATCGCGGGTTCGCCCCGCCGGAGGTCACCTACATCGGCAAGGGCGCCACCTTCGTACTGATGTACGCCTTCCCGTTCCTGCTGCTCACCCAAGGCGGATCCGACATCGCCGCGTTCGCGCGTCCGATCGGGTACGCCTTCACGGCGTGGGGCGCGGTCCTGTACGTCTATTCGGGCGTGTTGTACGTCGTCCAGACAGTGCGGGCCCTGCGATCCGCCGATCGCGGCTAGCTAGCGGGAGGCGCCGGGCGCGTGCCCCGGCGGGATGCGAAACTGCGCGCGTCGGATTCGAGCGAGGGCATGAGAAAGGGGAGCGGCGTTGTCCACTCCAGAAGAACTGCGCTACACCGAGGAGCACGAGTGGGTCTCCGTACGCGACGGAGGGCTCGTGCGCATGGGCATCACGGAGTACGCCCAGGACCAGCTCGGTGACGTGGTGTTCGTCGACCTCCCCGAGGTCGGCAAGCAGGTCGGCTCGGGCGACGCCTTCGGCGAGGTCGAGTCCACCAAGAGCGTTTCAGAGCTGTTCGCCCCGCTCGACGGCGAGGTGGTCGCGGTCAACGACGCGGTGGCCGAGTCGCCCGAACTGATCAACAGCGACCCCTATGGTGAGGGCTGGCTGGTCGAGCTCCGTCTCGACGACGCGAGCTCGGTCGATTCGCTGCTCGAGGCCGAGGCGTACCAGGCGCTGATCAAGGAATAGCCGCAGGCCGCGGCCCTCCCGTGAGAGTAGGGGGAGCCGCGGACCGGAGATTCGATCAGGCACGGTACGTTTGACCTCTGCACGTTCTTGAGTAGTGGCAACACACATGCGTTAGGAGAGCTCAGGTGAGCACGAACGACGGGCCCGGCGTTCCCCCGGAGCAGTCTCCGGAGCGGACTTCTGTCTTCCGGGCCGACTTCCTGGCCGACGTCGAAGGCACTGAGGCTCCTCCGGCTGCCGAGGCCCCCGTCCAGGGTGTGGACGCGCTGCCCGCGGGTTCCGCGCTGCTGGTCGTCAAGCGTGGCCCGAACGCGGGTTCGCGCTTCCTGCTGGACCGCGACACCACCAGTGCGGGACGACACCCGGACAGCGACATCTTCCTCGACGACGTCACGGTTTCCCGGCGGCACGCCGAGTTCCGCCGTGAGGGTGGCGAGTTCGTCGTCATCGACGTCGGCAGCCTCAACGGCACCTACGTCAACCGCGAGCCGGTCGACCAGGCCGTCCTCGCCGGTGGCGACGAGGTGCAGATCGGCAAGTTCCGCCTGGTCTTCCTGACCGGCCCGGGTTCCGGGGGCCAGGGGGCACGGTGACGGCGGCCGGGCGGCCTGATCGGGATGCGTCGCAGCGCGATGGGTTGAGCATCGGGGCCGTGCTGGCACAACTGCGCGGCGACTTCCCCGACGTCACCATCTCCAAGATCCGGTTCCTCGAAGCGGAAGGTCTGGTCCAGCCGGGCCGGACCCCGTCGGGGTACCGGCAGTTCGCTCCGGCGGACGTGGAGCGGTTGCGATTCGTCCTGTCCGCCCAGCGGGATCACTATCTTCCGCTGAAGGTCATCAAGGAACAGCTCGACGCGGCGGATCAGGGTGCCGCGCCTTCGGCGGCGGCTCCCAAACCACCGCGGAAACTCGTTTCGCTCGAGGCCCCGGGGGAGAACGGCGGACTGCCGTCCCCCGGGGACTTCGAGACCGATCGCGAGATCAGGCTGACCGTGGAAGATCTGCTCCGCCAGGCAGGCATCGACGCCGGTACCTTGGCTGAGCTGCGGCAATATGGTCTCGTCCGCCCAGGCGCTGCGGGGTTCTACGACCCCGACGCGGTCCTCGTGGCGAAGACCGTGAAAGCGATGACCGAATTCGGTATCGAGCCGAGACATCTGCGTGCCTTCCGGGCCGCGGCCGACCGCGAAGTCGGGCTGCTGGAGCAGATCGTGACCCCGGTGTATCGGCACCGTGACGAGGACGCGCAGGCGAGGGGCGACGAGGTCGTCCGCGAGCTCGCCGCACTGACCGTGGCGTTACATACGCTCTTGGTGAAGGCCGGAATACGCGCCGTCACGGGCGGCTGAGCGGCTCCGGGGACCGGGAGCCCTTGTGAGGCCACTTGTCAATGACTGAATGTTCGGCACCCTATGCCGTACCGTGAGAGTTGGGTTTGCCACGGGCGAACCGAGAATGTCAGGACAGCGAGCACAGCGCTCGGAAGACGGGTAGCGTCGGGATCGCCGTCGCTTGATCGTCAAGACAAGCGTTGCAGCCCGTGCGCACGAGAGGGAGGCGAAGCCCGATGAGCGAGATGCGCGTCGTCGGCGTGCGGGTGGAGCTACCCGCGAATCAGCCGATCTTGTTGCTACGGGAAACCGAAGGCGAGCGTTACCTGCCGATCTGGATCGGCTCGGTCGAGGCCACCGCCATCGCGTTGGAGCAGCAGGGAGTCCGCCCGGCCCGTCCGCTCACCCATGACCTGCTCAAGGAGGTCATCGGGGCGCTGGGCCGTGAGCTGGAGCAGGTTGTCATCACGGACTTGAAGGAAGGCACGTTCTTCGCGGAGCTGGTCTTCGACGGGGACATCCGGGTTTCGGCGCGGCCGAGCGATTCGGTCGCCCTGGCACTGCGGGTGGGGGTTCCGATCCACGCCGTGGACGCGGTGCTGGAGGAAGCGGGCCTGATCATTCCCGACGAGCAGGAGGACGAGGTCGAGAAGTTCCGCGAGTTCCTCGACTCCGTCTCGCCGGAGGACTTCCGCGGCGCTGATACTTAATCGCGCTAACCGGGATCTTGCGAGAAGGGGCGGCGCCGGTGGCGCCGCCCCTTCTTCGTGCGTGCGGACCGCGGTCGCGATCTGCCGGATGTCATGAAAGGGGCTTTCAGGACGAAATTCGTCCTGAAAGCCCCTTTCATGACACTCGCAGGCCCAAGCGCGTCAGACGGCGGTGGCCCGGGTGAACAGGTCCGCCAGCTCCCGCCCGTACCGCTCCAGGTCCAGCTTCGGATCCGCCGCGAACTTCGCGGCGACACCGTCGACGGCCTGGGCGATCGACATTGCCATCACGTCCGGCAAGAAGTCGCCGAAAGCGCCTTCTTGCTGTCCCTGTCGCAGCTGGCGCTCCAGCCGGCCGGTGCGGAACTCTTCGACGATCGGCGCCGACATGAACCAGCCTTCGGCGTCCGATCCGCTCGAAGCCATCTCGACCATGACCCGCACCAGCTCCGGGTACGAGCCGAGGAACTCGATCTCCGCTTCGATGTACCCGCGCAGCAGCCCGGCCCGGTCGGTCGTGCCCTGGATCCGCTCCTCGAGGAACTTGTCCTTCATCCCGGTCGCGGTGGTGACCACGGCCTGCATCAGACCGGCCTTGTTGGTGAAGTGGTACGAGATGATCCGGGTGCTGGACAGCCCGGCCCGCTCCTTGATCTTCGCGAACGACGTCTTGTGGTAGCCGAGATCGGAGATCGTCGCGATCGTGGCGCCGACGATCTGGGCCCGCCGGGCGGCTTCGGTGACCGACAGCCCGAGCTCCGCCTGCACCTCTTGCATGGCGCTTTGGGTGGAAGGAGTTACTTGCATGAGTAAAAAATAACACGGCTGAGTAAAAGTGGCAAGCGCGCGGCCGAACGGGGGACTGTTTCCGACAAGCCTCAAGAAGAGCTTGAGGTTGACCGCGCGTCGCGTTGACCGCCTTGCCGGACGCGCTTACCGTCAATGGAGGTAAATCGCCAAGGTGTGATTCGGATGTCTGGGGCATCCGTCTTGACGATGAACTCCGGTGCGGACTCACGTGGGTCCGCGCGGCTTTGTTCGCCGGCCGCCAGGTCGGGCGAGGGGAGGCATGGCGTGGTCGAGGCTGGTAGCCCTCAAGAGCCGCTCGTTCCGGTTGCTGACGGCGAGCAGGGCGAGCTGTTCCCCGACTCTTCCCTCCCGGACGAACTCGTCGGCTACCGCGGTCCCGCCGCCTGTCAGATCGCCGGGATCACGTACCGGCAGCTCGACTACTGGGCCCGCACGAAGCTGGTCGCGCCGAGCATCCGCACGGCGCACGGATCCGGTTCGCAGCGGCTCTACTCGTTCAAGGACATCCTCGTCCTGAAGGTCGTCAAGCGGCTGCTGGACACAGGTGTCTCCTTGCAGAACATCAGGGTCGCCGTCGACCACCTGCGCCTGCGCGGCGTCCGCGATCTGGCCAAGGTCACCCTGTTCTCCGACGGCACCACCGTCTACGAGTGCACCTCGCCCGAAGAGATCGTCGATTTACTCCAGGGCGGGCAGGGCGTTTTCGGCATCGCGGTCAGCGGGGCGATGCAGGAGATCAGCGGGACCATCCACGAGTTCCCGGCCGAGCGGGCCGACGGCGGCGTGATCGAAACCGTCACGCCCGACGAGCTCACGCAGCGCCGTAACGCACGTCGCACCGGCTGATCATGAAGCCGCGCGAGCGGCAGGGTAGGCTCACTTTCGCAGTCGACGAATCCGCGCGGGAGAGACCGAGCCGATAACGGCTCGGCGCCGAAGGAGCAAGTCCTCCCCGGAACCTCTCAGGCACCCTGGACCGCGCGGACTAGACGCCTCTGGAAAGTGAATCGTCAGGTCACCACCTGGCGGCTCCGCCGACGGTGCAAGCCCGACTCAACCCACGGGCGAAACTCTCAGGCGCCCCCACGGGGGTACGGACAGAGTGGGGAGGGCCAGGGACAATCCGTCCCGGCCCCACCCCCGCGTCTTGGGAGGTCCCCGATGGAGCCCGTTTCACTGGCCGCGCTCGAATCCGGAACCCCCTTCGCGGACCGGCACATCGGTCCCGGCGCGGAGGAACTCGCACGCATCCTCGACGTCGTCGGCGTCGGTTCCCTCGACGAACTGGCCGAGCGCGCCGTCCCCGCGTCGCTCCGGGAATCCGCGACTCCGCTGGAGCTGCCTCCGCCCGCCACCGAGACGGCCGCGCTCGCCGAACTCCGCGCGCTCGCCGCGCGCAACCGGCCGATGGTCCAGATGATCGGCCTCGGCTACCACGACACCGTCACCCCGCCGGTGATCCGCCGGAACGTGCTGGAAAGCCCGGCCTGGTACACCGCGTACACGCCGTATCAGCCGGAGATCTCGCAAGGCCGCCTCGAAGCGCTGCTCAACTTCCAGACCATGGTGGCCGACCTGACCGGCCTGCCGATCGCGAACGCGTCCATGCTGGACGAGGCGACCGCCGCGGCGGAGGCGATGACGCTGGTCCGCCGGGCGGGCAAGGCGAAATCGAACCGGTTCGTGGTCGACGAGGACACGCTGCCCCAGACGATCGAGGTCCTGCGCACCCGTGCTGAACCGCTCGGCATCGAGCTGGTGACCGCCGACCTGTCCCAGGGCATCACCGGACTCGGCCTCGGTGGCGACTTCTACGGAGTGCTGCTGTCCTATCCCGGCGCGTCCGGTGTCGTCCGGGAATGGGACCACACCATCGCCGAGGCCAAGGCGCTGGGCGCGGCAGTGGTGATGGCCGCGGATCCGCTGGCCTTGACCCTGCTGCGGTCGCCGGGTGAACTCGGCGCCGACGTCGCGGTCGGATCGACGCAGCGATTCGGTGTCCCGATGGGTTTCGGCGGCCCGCACGCGGCGTACCTCGCCGTCCGGCAGGGGCTCGAACGTCAGTTGCCCGGCCGGCTCGTCGGGGTGTCGAAGGACGCCGACGGCGCCCCCGCGTACCGGCTCGCCCTGCAAACCCGCGAGCAGCACATCCGCCGGGAAAAGGCGACCAGCAACATCTGCACCGCACAGGTGCTCCTGGCCGTCATCGCTTCGATGTACGCGGTGTACCACGGTCCCGAAGGCCTGCGCGCCATCGCCAACCGCGCGCACCGGATGGCCACCGTGCTCGCGGCGGGGCTCGCCGAAAGCGGCGTGGACGTCGTGCACTGCGAGTTCTTCGACACCGTCATGGTCTCCGTCCCCGGCCGCGCGACCGGCGTCGTCGGCACCGCGAGGGAACTCGGCGTCAACCTCCGGCAGGTGGACGCGGACCACGTCGCCGTCGCGTGTGACGAGACGACCACCCGCGAGCATCTTTCCTTGGTGTGGAAGGCGTTCGGTGTCGCGGTGTCCGATGTGGACTCACTCGACGCGGACACCGCCGACGGCTTCCCGCCGGATCTGCGCCGCACCAGCGACTACCTGACGCATCCCGTCTTCCACACGCACCGCTCGGAAACGGCACTGCTGCGGTACCTGAGGGCGTTGTCCGACAAGGACGTCGCACTCGACCGGAGCATGATCCCGCTCGGTTCCTGCACGATGAAACTCAACGCCACGGCCGAAATGGAGCCGATCACCTGGCCCGAGTTCGCCGGCCTGCACCCGTTCGCGCCCGCGGAAGACGCGGCAGGGCTGCTCACCATCGTGAAGGATCTGGAACGGTGGCTGGCCGGGATCACCGGCTACGACGCGGTTTCCCTGCAGCCGAACGCCGGAAGCCAGGGCGAGTTCGCCGGACTGCTGGCGATCCGGGCCTACCATCGCGAACGCGGGAACGCGGCGCGGGACGTCTGCCTGATCCCGTCGAGCGCCCACGGGACGAACGCGGCCAGCGCGATCATGGCCGGGATGCGGGTGGTCGTCGTGAAATGCGACGACGAGGGGAACATCGACCTCGCTCACCTCAAGTCCACGGTGGACGAGCACGCGGACGACCTGGCCGCGATCATGATCACCTATCCCTCCACGCACGGCGTGTACGAGGACACCGTCCGCGAAGTCTGCGCGCTGGTGCACGACGCGGGCGGCCAGGTGTACGTCGACGGCGCGAACCTGAACGCGCTGATCGGGGTGGCGCAGTACGGCAGGTTCGGCGCCGACGTCTCCCATCTCAACCTGCACAAGACCTTCTGCATCCCGCACGGCGGCGGCGGACCCGGGATCGGCCCGATCGGCGTCCGCGCGCATCTGGCGCCGTACCTGCCGAACCACCCGCTGCAGCCGGACGCGGGCCCGGCCACCGGAGTGGGCCCGATCAGCGCCGCCCCGTGGGGAAGCGCGTCGATCCTGCCGATCTCCTGGGCCTACGTCCGGATGATGGGCGCGGAAGGCCTGAGGCGCGCGACGCTGACCGCGGTCGCGAACGCCAACTACGTCGCCAAACGCCTCGCGGAGCACTACCCGGTGCTGTACTCCGGCCACGACGGTCTGGTCGCGCACGAATGCATCCTCGACCTCCGCGCGCTCACCAAACGGACCGGCGTCACCGTCGACGACGTCGCCAAGCGGCTGGCCGACTACGGCCTCCATGCGCCGACGATGTCCTTCCCGGTCGCGGGCACGCTCATGGTCGAGCCCACCGAGAGCGAGGACCTCGGCGAACTCGACCGGTTCTGCGACGCGATGATCGCGATCCGCGGCGAGATCGAGAAGGTCGAGGCGGGGGAGTGGCCGGTGGCCGAGAGCCCGCTGCGCAACGCCCCGCACACCGCGCGCTGCCTCGCGGGTGAGTGGGATCGCCCGTACAGCAGGGAGATCGCGATCTTCCCGGCCGGCTTCACAGCGGCGAAGATCTGGCCTCCGGTGCGGCGGATCGACGGGGCTGCCGGTGACCGCAACCTCGTCTGCTCCTGCCCGCCGCCGGAGGCCTTCGCCTGATCGTCAGCCGGGCATCTTGTCCAGAAAGCCCAGCACCTGCTTGATCCGTCCGTCCTCGACGGTGATGACGTCGAAGCCGATCGCCAGCGGCTCCACCGCGCCCTCCGGGCCGAGGTACCACTGGAACCGCGCGATGTCGTGGTGCGCGTCGGGGACCGTGGGCAGGCTGAACTTCAGACCGGCGAACTGGGCCTGCGCGCCGGCGATGAAGCCGTCGACACCGTCGTGACCGGTGACCGCGCCGAGCGGGTCGGTGTAGGCGGCGTCCTCGGTGAACACTTCGGCGATGAGCGCACGGCGCTGGTCCGCGTCGGTCTCGTTCCACACGGCGATGTACTGCTCGGCGACGCGCTGGATGTCCGACATGGTGTCCTCTTTCGTTGTGGGGTAACCGATGCCGCAACTCTGGCCGCTGAAGGTGGGTCACGTCGATTACGCGGGAGGTAATGGCGGCTCGGCGCACGTGGCCGTAAGTTCGTGATCGTGACGACCACAGTGATCGCGAGCCGCGCCGGCCGATCCGTCGGCGAACTGCTGCGGGAATGGCGTGATCGCCGCCGGATCAGCCAGCTCGACCTCGCCATCTCGGCGGAGATCTCGACCAGGCACCTGAGCTTCGTGGAGACCGGGCGGTCCAAGCCCAGCCGCGACATGGTGCTGCGGCTCGGCGAGCATCTGGAGGTGCCCTTGCGGGAACGCAATCAGCTGCTGCTGGCGGCGGGCTACGCGCCCGCGTACTCCGAGAGCGGGCTCGGCGACCCGGAAATGGCGGCGGTCCGCAAGGCTGTCCGGCAGTTGATGACGAGTCACGAGCCCTATCCGGCCGCCGTCGTCGATCGCGGCTGGAACCTGGTCGACGCCAACGCGAGTGTGTCGATCATGACCGACCTGGTCTCGCCCACCTTGATGGCCCCGCCCGCCAACGTCCTCCGGCTGACACTGCATCCGGAAGGCATGGCGCCTTACGTGCTCAACCTGGGGGAGTGGCGTGCCCACCTGCTCGGCAGGCTGCGGCGCCAGGTCACCCAGACGGCGGACCCGGCGCTGACGGAGCTGCTGGAGGAACTGCTCACCTATCCGTGCGACGATCCCGTCCCCGAGGTGGAGGTTCCCGGCCCTGGCGACATCTTCGTCCCGCTGCGACTGCGGCACGAGGGCGTGGATCTCACGTTCTTCAGCACGGTGTCCACCTTCGGGACGCCGTTGGACATCACGGTCGCCGAGCTGATGATCGAGTCGTTCTTCCCGGCCGACACGGCCACGGCGGAGTACTTGCGCGCGTACGCCGGGCGCGGGGTGGGATGATGCCGGGCAAGAAGCCCAGCCACCGACTCCAGTGAGGATTTCCCTTCCATGGCCGTGCCTTCCGTCGTCCTGAACAACGAGGTAGCCATCCCCCAACTCGGTTTCGGCGTCTGGCAGGTGCCCGCGGGCGACACGGCCAAAGTCGTCCGTACCGCCATCGAAGCCGGGTACCGCAGCATCGACACCGCCGCGTCGTACCGGAACGAAGCCGGTGTCGGCGAGGCGATCCGCTCGGCGGGCGTGCCTCGCGACGAACTGTTCATCACCACGAAACTGCCGAATCCGGGCCATGGGTACGACGAAGCGCTCCGGGCGTTCGACGCGAGCCTCGCGGAACTCGGCCTCGAGCACGTCGACCTCTATCTGATCCACTGGCCGATGCCGACGCGCGGCAAGTACGTCGAAACCTGGCGGGCGCTGGAAAAGCTCTACGCGGACGGCCGTGTGCGCGCCATCGGGGTGTCGAACTTCCACGTCCCGCATCTGCGGCGGCTGTTCGGCGAGACGGGGATCGTGCCCGCGGTCAACCAGGTCGAGCTGCACCCGCGGCTCCAGCAGAAGGTGCTGCGGGAGTTCCACGCCGAGCACGGGATCGTCACCGAGGCGTGGAGCCCGCTCGCGCAGGGATCGCTGCTCTCGGACGCGACCCTGACCGCCCTCGCGGCCAAGTACGGCAAGAGCCCGGCGCAGCTGGTGCTGCGCTGGCACCTGCAGCTCGGCACCGTGGCCATCCCGAAATCCGTGACCCCGTCCCGGATCCGCGAGAACTTCGACGTCTTCGACTTCGAACTCGCCGACGACGATCTCGCCGCGCTCGCGGAGTTCGACGACGGGACCCGCACCGGTCCCGACCCGGACACCTTCGACCTGGTCTGAGGGCTCGTGAGCGGTAAGGACGGTTCTAACCGCCCATACCGCTCACGAGCCTCCTATGCGCACCCGCCGCCTCCGAGTGTCATGAAAGGGGCTTTCCTGACGAAATTCGCCAGGAAAGCCCCTTTCATGACATCCGAGATACGGAAAAGGCCCCTTCCCGAGCGGTGAAGGGGCCTTTTCCGTACTCCCGGAACTCAGGTCGCCTTGATGCCCGCGGCGGCGAAGTCGGCCTGCTGGGCAGGCTGCTGCAGGAACTGCCGGAAGGTCTGCGAGGCGCGCATCTGGACCTCGTCGATGTTCTTGCCCGCGAGCCCGACGAGCGGGTAGTCGGCGGACCGAGCGGTCGCGACCGACTGGGCGGGTGAACCGACCAGTTCGGGCTTGGCGGTGTTCAGCTCGGTCACCCAGTACGAGGACTCGGGGATCCAGGCGGCGGGGAGACCGCCGATGGAGTCCAGGTTCGTCCGTCCGACGAGGCCGTCGAGGACGGAAGCGGAGGACAGCGCGTCGATCTGGATGATCACGCAGTGGTCGCGGACCACGGTCGCGGCGTTGTTCCATCGCTCGGCCGCCGCCCGGAGCGGCTTCTCGATGCTGGGGGTGACGACGACCCGCATCGGGGTGTCACCGGCGCTGCAGGCCTTGGCCTGGGCTTCGGCACGGGTGTTGAGCTCACCGTCCGCCCAGTTCCAGCCGAACACGCCGATCGCGACCAGGACCAGGAGGACCAGGCAGGCGATGGGCCACTTGGCGATGCGGCGTCGCGGGGCCTTTTTCCCGACGATCCGGTGCGAACCGGTCGCCTCGCCGCGTCCCTCGAGCCGCTTCGGCGGGTCGAGGGGGTGCGGCACCGGCTCCTCGGCCACGCTGTGTCGCCCCATCGTTGTCCTTTCGAAACGTGCGCGCTCGCGCTGCGTATGCAATCAAACCGTTATCACTCTAACAGGGGAGGATGTTACGGGGAATGCGACGACTCACAGTTGTTTTCCGCGTGTCGCGGGCGCCTTCTTTAGCTCGGTGAGGAGACGTTGGCAATGCGCTATCAGGTGCTCACGCAGCGGCGCGGCCCGGCGGGCGAAACCGGCCTGGGCGCGAGCGTACTCGGCCCGGCCTTCCGGGCTCTCGATCGGCACTGGCGAGTACCCGAACGACGCGAGGTCGTAGGGGCTCGCCCGCATGTCCAGCTCCCGGATGTCCGCCGCCAGCTCGAAGCAGTCCCCGACCAGCTCGGCGGGGACGAACGGGTCGAGTTTGTAGGCCCACTTGAAGAGGTCCATGTTGGCGTGGAGGCAGCCTGGCTGCTCGAACTCGATCTGGTTCTCCCGCTCCGGCCGCAGCGTGTTGCGCGGCCGGGCGGGCTCGGTGAAGAACCGGAAAGCGTCGAAATGCCCGCACCGGATCTCCAGCGACTCGACGACGCCGTCCGTTCCGGCCGAACCGAGCCGGAGCGGAAGTTGTGAGTGACGAACCTCATTCGCCGATTCCCGGTAAACCATTGCCCATTCATGAAGGCCGAAACAACTGAGCCTCGGCGCACGGGACGCGGTCGCGGAAAGCAGGCCGAGGACGAATTCGGCGGTCTTGGCCCGGCCCTCGGTGAAACCCGCCGGATCGAGCACGACACCGTCCGGCGTCTCGACGTAGCCCTTCCGCTCCAGGAACCGGTGCGCGGACCGGCCTTCGAGCGCGACGCCCGGCCCCGGCTGCCAGCGTTCGACGTGCCCGGGACGGTGCGAGTAGTAGCTGAAGAGGAAGTCGAGCACCGGATGCTTCTCGCCCCGCGAGCGGCGGCGCTGGTGCGGTGTCGTCCAGCGCCGCATCCGGGTGACGTGGTCGTCCTCCCGAGCCCGCCAGACGGACTCGGGAAGGACGATCAGGCCGGTCATGACATGACGTGGGTACCGTCGCGGACAGTTCCCACGTATTCCTCGACGAGGTCCTCCAGCGCGACGACGCCGACGGCCGCTCCCGCCGGGCTCAGCGCCCGCGCCAGGTGACTGCCTTCCTTGCGCATCGCCGACAACGCTTCGTCCAGCCGGGCGTCGGCGTGCAGTTCGGTCAGCGCACGCGTCTTGTCCGACGGGACCACGGTCGTCGGGTCCTCGCCCACGAGGTCGAGGATGTCCTTGACGTGGATGTAACCGGTCAGCGTCCCGTCGTCGGTGCACACCGGGAAGCGCGAGAACCCGGTCGAGGACACCGCGCGCTCGACGTCGCCCAGCGTGGGCGAGCAGGGCAGTGTGGTGAGCTGCGCCGTCGGGACCAGGACGTCGGCCACCGTCTTCTCCACCGACGACAGCGTCTTGCTGAGCCGCTGGTGCTCGGAGTGCTCCAGCAGCCCCTCGCGCCGCGACTCGCTGAGCAGTTCGGCGAGCTCGTCGGAGGTGTAGGCGGTCTCGAGCTCGTCCTTCGGCTCCACCTTGAACAACCGCAGCAGGGAGTTCGCCACGAAGTTCAGCAGCCAGATGAACGGGTTGGCGATCTTCACCCAGGCCACGTGCACCGGGACCAGCCACAGGGCCAGCCGCTCCGGCTCGGCGATCGCGAGGTTCTTCGGCACCATCTCGCCGATGAGGACGTGCAGGATGGTGATGAACGCCAGCGCGATCGCGAACGAGATCGGGTGCAGCAGGACCTCGGGGATCCCGAGCAGCTCGAAGAAGCCGGCCAGCTGATGCGCGATGGCGGGCTCGCCCAGCCGTCCCAGCAGCAGCGAACAGATCGTGATGCCGAGCTGCGCGCCCGCGAGCATCAGTGAGACGTTCTTGCTCGCGTTGATCACGATCTTGGCGCGGGTCTTTCCCTGCTCCAGCAAGGCTTCCAGCCTGTCGCGCCGCGACGAGATCAGCGCGAACTCGGCGCCGACGAAGAACGCGTTGGCCAGCAACAGGACCACGACGAGGAAGATGTTGAACCAGTCGCTCATCGGGCGGGCTCCTGCTCGGCGGAAGTGGCGGTCTCGCTGACCCGGCGGACTTCGACCTCGGCGATGCGGAGACGGTCCATTTTGGTCACCGTGAGCCGCCAGGCGTCGAGATCGGTGGCGTCGCCGGGGGAGGGGATCCGCCCGAGCCGCTCGAGGATCAGCCCGGCGATGGTCTCGTAGTCGCCGTCGGGCATCCGGAAGCCGGTCTCGTCGGTGACTTCGTCGGCGCGCAGCTGCCCGGACACGAGCCAGTTGTCGGCACCGACCTGCTGGGAGGAGGGCGCTTCGAGGTCGTCGTGCTCGTCACGGACGTCACCGATGATCTCCTCGACGACGTCCTCCAGCGTCACCAGTCCCGCGGTGCCGCCGTACTCGTCGACGACGATCGCGAGCTGGAACCGGGAATCGCGCAGCCGGTTGAGCAGTGAGTCACCCGGCAGTGATTCGGGCACGGTCGGGATCGGCCGCATGACCGAGCCGATCCGCACCGTGGCGCGTTGCGCGGCCGGGACGGTGAACGCCTGCTTGATGTGCACCGCGCCCTGCACGTCGTCGAGATCCTCGGTGTAGACCGGGAAACGCGAAAAGCCGGTGCGGCGCGAGATCTCGATGAGGTCGGAGATCGTGTCGTCCACGGTCAGCGATTCGAACTGGACGCGCGGCGTCATCAGCTCGTCGGCCGTCCGCTCGCCGAAGCGCAGCGACTTGTCCAGCAGTTCGGCCGTCGACGTGTCGAGCGTGCCGCTTTCGGCGCTGGAACGCACGATCGAGCCGAGTTCCTGCGGCGACCGGGCCGAACGCAGTTCCTCCTGCGGTTCGACACCGAACTTGCGGACCAGGAAGTTGGCGCTGTTGTTCATCAGCGTGATGAGCCAGCGGAAGAGCGACGAGAACCGCGAGTGGTACCCCGCGACGGCGCGCGCGGTCTGCAGTGGCCGGGCGATCGCGAGGTTCTTCGGCATCATCTCGCCGAGGATCATCGACAGCGACGTCGCCAGGATCAGCGCGACCGCCAGCGACACGCCGTTCGCGACGCCCTCGGAGAACCCGATGGCGGTGAACAGCGGGTGCAGCAGGTCACCGATCACCGGTTCCGCGAGGTAACCGGTGATCAGGGTGGTGATGGTGATCGCCACCTGCGCGCCGGAAAGCTGGAACGAGAGTGTGCGGTGCGCCTTCTGCACGGTGTGTGCGCGTTTGTCGCCGACCTGGCGGACGTTCGCGTCGACCGTGCTGCGCTCGAGCGCGGTGAGGGAGAACTCGGCGGCGACGGCGAGGCCGGTGCCGACGGTCAGCAGGAGGAACAGGAGAATGCCGAGAACGGCGAACAGGATTTCCATCATTTCCTGCCGGCGGGGACGGGGTCGGCAGGAAGGTCCTTGGAACAGCCGGGTGTGCCACCCGGCTCGATACTGTCACCAGGTGACTGCGCGTCGCGCACGAAAAGAGTCACTCCTCAATCGGGATCAACAGACACCGCCGCTGTACTGCGGCGACAGGACAATCTTAACGCGTTCCCCCGGCCGCGCGGGCGCGGTGCCGCCGCACGCTCTCCTCGACCAGGTCGAGGACGGGGCCGAGATCGTCGCCGGGCTGGCCCATCGCGAGGTGCGAGACGAGCCCTTCGAGGACGAGTTCGAGGTACGCGGTCAGGACGTCGACATCGACGTCGTCTCGGAGGATCCCGGCGTCGCGCTGGCGCAGCAGGCGGCGGCGGGTCGCGGCGGTCAGCTGCTGGGAGCGCTCGGCCCAGCGGGCCCGGAACTCGGGATCGGTGCGCAGCCGCCGGGAGACCTCCAGGCGCGTGCCGAGCCAGTCGGCGGGGTGCTCGCTGCGGTTCGACAGCAGGTCGCGCATCACCTGGACGAGGCCCTGCTCGGCGACGACGTCGGCCATGCGGACCGCGTCGTCCTCGGCCAAGGCCAGGAAGAGGGACTCTTTGTCGCGGAAGTGGTGGAAGATCGCGCCGCGGGAAAGGCCGGTGGCCTCCTCGAGCCGCCGTACAGTGGCACCCTCGTAGCCGTAACGTGCGAAGCACACGCGGGAGCCGTCGAGGATCTGGCGCCGGCGTGCGTCGAGGTGATCCTGGCTGACCCGTGGCATCCTGGAATCCTGTCACCGGGAACCCGGTTAATGCAATCCGTACGTACGTACTGTGACCAGTTCGCGGGATGATTGGTCCGTCCGGGAACCTTGCGGCCGCGAAACACGTCCGATCACTCGGCCGGATCGGCTGACACGCCGTCGGCCACTTGGCTACTCTTTGTCCATCACGGTGAGTGAGTGCTGAGGGGAAGGTGCGGGCGTGAACATCATCGGCGACGCCGCGAGCGCGATCAAGGCCGTCTGGGGTGACCTGACCACGCCGAAGGAACCGACCGTTTACGGCGGTGGGGGCGGCGGGGGCGGTGGGTTCGAGATGAGCCCCGAGGAGCTGAAGACCGTCATCGGGCTGTGGGAAGACGAGCTGAAGAAGGTCGTCGACGACGGTGACAAGATCGACCTCATCGTCGGTGACCTGATGCCGCCGGGGCAGGACGAGGCCAGCTCCAGCTACGTCGACTCCGGTGTCGAATCCTTACTCGGCCTGCAGAAGCAGAACGAGTCGATGAGGGCCTACATCGAGGGTTACATCGCGAAGCTCGAGATCGCCCGGACGAAGATCATGGCCACCGACCAGGCCAACACCCTGCGCACGACCTGAGGATGCCGAACGTGTTGAGGAATCGCGCCGCGGTGGCGGCGCTCGTGCTCGTTTCCGTCGTGGTCGCCGGCTGCACCGGTGAGACTCCCGGTACGGCTACGCCGACTCCGGGAACCTCTCCGTCGTCGGGGTCGTCTGCCGCGCCGGAGAACCCGGACGTGCCGAAGGTGGCGATTCCGCTGGACGCTTCGGCGTACGTCGGTGACGTCTGCAAGCTGCTCCCGCCTGCCGCGGCCGCGGAACTGGGGTTCACCGCGCCAGGTGAATCGAAGGGCGAAGGCAGCAATCCCGGTTGCAGCTGGCAGATTCGCGGCAAGGCCGACAGCCTGCTGATCATCCTCGGCAGCGGGAACCGTGAAAAGGGCATGGGTGGTCTGGCAGGCTTGCACAAGGCCAAGAAAGCCGGGCAGTTGAGGTTCCTGGAGCCGGGTCCGGACGTCGACGGCTATCCGACCGTCTACTACGGAATCCAGGACCGGCGAGCGGGCGGAAACTGCGACCTCGCGGTGGGAGTCGCCGACGATCTGTCGATCAGCACCCTCGCCAAGGGCTACGACAACGAACAGGATTCGTGTGGGAAGGCGCAGAAACTCGCGTCGGCCGTGATCAAGACACTCAAGGGGGCATGAGGGTGGACGGCAAACAGATCTACGAGAACTTCACCCAGGGCGACACCCGCAATCTGCGCAGCGCGGCCGACCGCGTCGCGGAACTCTCGGACGCCTACGTCGAGCGCGGCATGGCCATCAAATCGCTGCAGTCGCGGATGTCGGCGTCCTGGACGGGTTCGGCCGCCGACGCGGCCAACGCCGGTGCCGGGCCTCTTGAGCAGGCCTTCAAGGAGACCGCGGACCCGCTGTTCACCACCAAGGCCTCGGTCATGACGCAGGCCGACAGCTTCGACGACTCCGGGCAGACGGTCGTCCCCGTTCCGCCGAAGCCGGACAAGCCGAACCCCTGGACCACCGGCCTCAAGGGCGCGATCCCGATCGCCGGGCCGTTCATGGTCAACAACGACATCAAGAACTACCAAGAGGGCGTCGCGAAGCACGAGGCGGCGAACCAGAACAACGTCCGCGTGATGGACCAGTACGACTCGGTCACCAGCAGCACGAGCTCCAGCCTGCCGACCGACTACGGCGTGCTGAAGAACGACGGCGCGAACGTCAGTGTGAAGGTCGGCGACGGGCCCGGCCCGATCGATCCGCCGCCCTACATCCCGCCGAAGCGTCCCACGAAGCGCGGCGGTGGCGACGAGAACGACGGCACCGACACCAGCGGCACGGACAGCACCGGCACCGACCGGAACGGCACCGGCGGCAACGACCAGAACCAGAATCAGAACCAGAACAAGCCGGGCACCGGCGAAGACCGTCCTGGAGGATCGAAGGACCGGCCGGGTCCGGACATCACCACGCCGACCCGGAAGCCCGGTCCCGGGGACACGACGCTCCCGTCCGGCGGTGGCAAGGGCAAGCCCGGTGGCGGGACCACGGAGATCCCGGGCCGGAATCCCGGGCGCGGCACCGGCGACCCGGAAGACGTCCTCGGACTCACCAACGGGCTCAACCAGAACTACGGCCCCGGTGGTGGCGGGCCCAACCAGCCCGGAACCGGCGGTGGACGCAACGTTCCCGGGCCCAGCACGGCCGCGGGCAGGCTTCTCGGTGGCGAAGGCGGCACCGGTGGCCGCGCGGGCGGTCCCGGTGGGCCGGGTGGACCCGGTTCCGGTGGCCTCGGCTCGGGCAGGGGCTCCGGTATGGGCGGCCTCGGCGGCGGAATGGGCGGCGCCGACCTGGCGGGTGGCCGTGGAGGAGCGGGCCGCGGCGGCGGTCAGATGGGACCGATGGGCGCGGGCGGCAGGCGTGCGGAAGGCGATGAGGACGACGAGCACCAGCGTCCCGACTACCTGATCGAGGCCGACCCCGACGCCATCTTCGGCACCGACCAGCGGACCAGCCCGCCGGTCATTGGCGAGTAGCGGATGACCGTCAGAACAGGCCGGGTGGACGTCCCGGTCGAAGCCTTGGCGGTGCTCGCCGAACGCGAACGCGTCGGCGACCTGCACATCACGCTGCGTCCCGAACCGCGCTGGCTGTCCAGGACGGCCCGCGCGGAGGCGGACAAGCGAGTGGAAGCCGCTTTGGCTCAGGCCGGGCTGCTGGACTCGAGCGGCCGCGCGTCGGTCGACTTCCTGGACTGGCTTCCGGTGCTCACGAAACCGGCCATCGAGTACTACGGCTGGGTGAACGCCGGCGGCCAGACCTACGGCGTCCTCGCCGCGTCGCTGGGCATGCAGGCGGTGCTGGCGGTGGCGTCCGGTGACTGGGTCGGGCTGCAGGAGATCGACCGGCGACGGCTGCCCGAAACGCTGATCGAACAGTTGCCGCCCGTTCCCGCGGGCGGCGGCAGGCTTCGCACGGTCCGGGCGTACGAGCTCGAAGAGGCGGCGCGGCGTGGCCCGGACACGCATTCCCTGCCGCCGGTGATCGCGGACATCGTCAGCCTCGTGCAGCGGCCGGTCGAGGGGAGCGGTGAGCTCTACGTCGGCAAGCGGGACGAAGTCGGCAGGCATGTGGCGGTCGAGGATCCGCTCCACTTCGCCGACACCGACTGGGGCCGGTACCTCAGCTACACGACCGGGCACGGCAACGACGCGGTGGTCCACATCGGACCCGCCGGACCTCCGGAGCTGGCAGACGCGCTTCGGCACGTTTCCGGCACTCTGGGCGGCTAGCGACAGACAAGTACGTGAAGGCCCTCTTCATTGCGTCTAGCGCAGTGAAGAGGGCCTTCACGTACTTGGGCCAAGAAAAGCCGTGCGCATCGAGTCTTCGTTCCGGGCTATTGTGACAGCGCTGTTGTATTTCTGGCGGGTCTGGGAGGACGAGGACATGACACGGCTGTATCCGGAGATCGAACCGTACGACCACGGGATGCTCGACGTCGGCGACGGGCACCTCGTGTACTGGGAGGTCTGCGGGAATCCCGACGGCAAACCGGCCGTCACGCTGCACGGCGGTCCGGGAACCGGCTGCAGCGCCGGCCTGCGCCGCTACTTCGACCCGGCCAGGTACCGCGTCGTGCTGTTCGACCAGCGGGGTTGCGGCCGGAGCACGCCGCACGCGGGCGAGCCCGAGGCCGATCTTTCCGCCAACACCACCGATCACCTGCTCGCCGACATGGAGAAACTGCGTGAGCATCTCGGCATCGAGAAGTGGCTGATCTTCGGCGGGTCCTGGGGTTCCGTGCTCGCGCTGGTCTACGCCGAGCGGTATCCGGACCATGTCTCGGAGATGGTCCTGATGGGCCTGGCCACCGGGCGCCGCAGCGAGACCGACCTGCTCACCCGCGGTCTCGGTGGCGTCTTCCCCGAGGCGTGGGCCACGTTCCGTGACGGTGTCCCCGAGGCCGACCGCGACGGCGATCTGGCGGCGGCGTACCTCGAGTTGCTCATGGACCCGGACCCGGCGGTGCACGAGAAGGCGGCGGCCGCATGGTGTGCCTGGGAGGACGCGATCATCCCGACTTCCCCGCCGTACAAGAGCTTCGAGACGCCGAAGTTCCGGCTCGCCTTCGCCAGGCTGGTCACGCACTACTGGAGCCAAGGGTCCTTTTTGGACGAAGGCGTGGTCCTGCGGGAGGCCGAGAAGCTGGCCCACATCCCGGCCGTGCTCGCCGAAGGGAGCCTCGACCTGGGCAACCTCATCGGTACCCCGTGGGAGCTCGCGCACGCCTGGCCGGGCAGCGAACTGGTCGTCATCGACGAGGTCGGCCACAGCACGCAGGACGAGCCGATGCGTGAGGTCCTCATCGGCGCCACCGACCGCTTCGCTTCCTGAGCCCGCGTGAAGGCCCCCTTCCCACGGCTGAGCTGTGGGAAGGGGGCCTTCACGCGCACGGTCAGGGAATGACGAGAACGGGGGCGGTTTCGGGTGCCGTGGCGGCGTCCGAACGGGTGGTTTCGGCGAGTCGCAGGCCGGTGGTGCGCGGAGCGATCCGGTCCAGGTTCCACGAACTCAGCAGCAGCGCCACCTTCGCCCGCATCTCGGTCCTCAGCCGCAGGAAAGAGTCTGCGGGGTCGGCGCCGACCTGGCCGAGCAGGAGCCACCAGGCCCACGCGGCGGCACCGGCGTTGGCGACGAAGTCCGGGATCACCGGGATGCCACGGGCCTCCAGACCCGCTTCGGCGTCGGGCGTGGTCGCCGCGTTGGCCGCCTCGATGACGACCTTCGCCTTGACCGAGCCCTGGTTCGCGGCGCGCAGCGCGTAGGAGATGGCCGCCGGGACGAAGATGTCGGCCTCCGTCGCCACGATCTCGTCGCGGGGGAGCAGTTGGACGTCCGCGGGGAGCCTGCTCCGGTCGATCTCGCCGTACGCGTCCCGAAGGTCCAGCAGCGCCGGGATGTCGAGTCCTTCGGGCCGGTACAGCGTCCCGGCCGCGTCGGCGACCGCGACGACCCGCATACCCGCTTCGTGCAGGTACCAGGCCGCGCCGCCGCCCATGGTGCCGATGCCCTGCACGGCGACCGTGGTCTTGCCTGCCTGCCATTCCCACGCGTCGGCGACGCCGAGACAGGCCTGTGCGACGCCGTAGCCGCCGATGACGTCGCCGAGCAGGAGCCCGCCGGGGACCGGGGTGGTCAAGCCGGCCTGCACGCGGCGAAGGGTCTGCGACGGATCGGCCGAACGGCGGATCGCGGCGTGGTACGACTGCTCGAGCCCCAGCTTCGCGAACACCTCGTCGATCAGGTGCTGCGGCACGCCGAGGTCCTCGGCGGTCACCCAGTGGTTGTCGATCCACGGCCGCAGGAACGAGCAGAACCGTTCCAGCACACCGAAAGCCCGCTCGTCCTTCGGATCGAAGTCGATACCGCCCTTGGCCCCGCCGACCGGCAGGCCGAAGGTCGCGGTCTTGTTCGCCATCCCCCTAGCCAGGTCCTCGACCTCGGACATCGTGCAGCCCGCGCGCATCCTGGTCCCGCCGGTCGCGATACCGGAGACCAGGCTGTGCACTACGAGGTAGCCGGTGGCACCGGTGACGGGGTCGGTCCAGATGAGCCTCATCAGCGGTTCGGCGTTCCTCGCGGCCATGCGGCCACCTCCTTCGGGATTCGGGTCGTGCTGCGCCACTTCCGAGGGTGCGCCCCACCGGGCACGGGCGTCTATTTACCGAATCTGAACGATGACGTGCAGAGAAACTGGTGTAACGCGCCATCCGGCATCCGCGACCGCGCCCGATTACGTTGGAGACATGGAGCTTTCGTTGCACCGCCTGCGGATGCTCCGCGAGCTGAGCAGGCGCGGCACCGTCACGGCGGCCGCCGCTTCGCTGCACTACACCGCGTCGGCGGTGTCGCAGCAGCTGGCTCAGCTGGAGCGGGACGTGGGCGCGAAGTTGTTCGAACGATTCGGCAGACGGGTGCAGCTGACCGAACTGGGGTTGCTGCTGACCGAGCACGCCGAGGAGATCCTGGGGTCGGTCGAACGGGCGACACTGGCGCTGGAGGAGGCGCAGGAGACGGTCTCGGTCCGGCTCATGGCCGGTGTCTGGGCCTCCGTCGCTTCGGGGTTGTTGCCGAACGCGCTGGCCGTGCTCGCGGGCGAGCATCCGGGGATCCAGGTCCGGACGCGGGAACTCGCGCCCGAGGACACCGCCGACGCCGTGCGTGACGGCGAGCTGGACCTGTCGTTCGTGATCGACTACTCCGACGCGCCGATGCCGTGGGACGCGGGCCTGGAGCGTGCGGTGATCGCGGTCGAACGGCTGCACGCCGCGGTGCCCGCCGGCGCCGTACCCGCCGGAAGTGCGTCGTTGCTCGAACTGGCCGAGCATCCGTGGATCCTCGCCAGCCCGAAGAGCCACTTCGGCCGCGCGGTGCGCACGGCGTGTCACCGGAACGGGTTCGATCCCAAGATCAACCACGAGGTCGAAGAGCAGTCGACGGCGATGGCCATGGTCCGCGCGGGGCTCGGGGTGACCCTCGTGTCCGATCTCGGGCTCGGCCTCCGGCCGCCGGGGATCGACGTCGTCGCGTTGACCACACCGTTGCTCCGAACGGTTTCGATCGCTTACCGGACGACGTCGTCGCGGCGGCCCGCCCTTCAGCTGGTGATCGAGGCCGTGCGCAACGCGGCAGCTGCGCTGGGCCTGGGTACCGAGCCCGCTTTGCCCTGATTCGTCCCGTCCTAAAAGGTGGTCCGCAGATCCAGCTCGGTAGGAACGCACCTGAATTTGTCGGACCCCGCGTGTAGCGTCCGAAGTCAAGGTTTCTCAGTGATCGGACTACCGACTGGACGGCGGGAAGATGACAACTGTTCATGATTTCCCCGAGAAGTCCGGGAGCGCGTCGAACGCGACGGCGAAGGTCCTGTCGGACCGCGCCGAAGGTGAGGCGTATGTGGCTTCCGTGTGCTTCAAGCACGGGCCACCGAGACTTCTCGGCGTAGAGCTGGAATTCACCGTGCACTACGCCGACGAGCCCGCCCGGCCTCTCGACCCCGACGATCTCGCCACCGCGCTCGGCCCGCACACCCCGCGGACATTGCGCCCCGACAGCCCCGCCCTCCCGCTTCCGGCAGGTTCACCACTGAGCCTCGAGCCCGGATGTCAGGTGGAGATCTCCGCTCAACCACAGACCACGCTGCGCCACCTGGACGCCGTCGTCTCGGCCGATCTGGCCCACCTCGAAAGCCTTCTCTCCGCCCAAGGCCTGTACCTGGGTGACACCGGGATAGACGGGCATCGTGCCCCTGCCCGCAAACTGGGCACGCCCCGCTACGCCGCGATGGAACGCCGCTTCGCCCCGATGGGCGACGGGGGCGCGACGATGATGTGCAGCACCGCCGGCCTGCAGATCTGTGTGGACGCGGGCGAGGTGGACGACCTGCCTCTCCGCTGGGCCGCCGTCCACGCGCTCGGACCGCCCTTGCTGGCCACCTTCGCCAACTCCCGGATCCACGCCGGACGCGACACGGGTCACGCGTCCGCGCGCTGGCTGGCCGTCATGAACACCGAAAGGGCCCGCACCCGTTCAGCCGAGTCCGAGCGGGACCCCGTGGGCGATTGGGCCCGGCGGACCCTGGACACCCCCTTGATGGTCCTGCCCCGGCAGGACGGTTCCTGGGACGCGCCGCCGGCGCTGACCTTCGCGGACTGGATCGAGGGGCGCGAAACGGGCCTGGGCAGGCCGACGGAAGACGACCTGGCCTATCACCTGACGACCATGTTCACCCCGGTCCGGCCACAGGGCTACCTGGAGATCCGCTATCTGGACGCGCAGCCCGCCGCCAGGTGGCTGCATCCGGTGGCCCTGCTGACCGCGCTGCTCGCACGCCCGTCCACAGTGGACAAGGTGCTCGGGCTGTGCGAACCGGTCGTGGGCAGGTGGGAGTGCGCGGCCCGGTTCGGCCTCGCCGACCGGGCGATCGCCGCCGTCGCGAGCGAGGTGGTGGACCTCGGCTGTGCCGAACTCGGCATGACCGGTCTGCCGCCGGAGACCATCAGCGAGATCAGCGAGGGTGTGCAGTCCCTCGTGCACGGTTCGAGGAGCCACCAGTCATGAGCGTGGAAAGCACCGAGACCAACCCGCTTCGCGCGCTGAGCCCGCAAGACCTGCGGGCTCACGCGGCCGAGGCGCTCACCAGGGCCCGCGAGCGCAGTGTCGCGCTGACCGACATCGACGACGAAGAACTGGTCCGTCAGCATTCGAAACTGATGTCGCCGCTGGTCTGGGACCTGGCGCACATCGGCAGCCAGGAGGAACTCTGGCTGGTTCGCGACGTCGGCGGCCGCGAGGCCCTGCGTCCGGACATCGACGACATCTACGACGCGTTCCAGCACGCCCGCGCGTCCCGTCCGGAGCTGCCGCTGCTGGGCCCGGAGGAGACGCGCAAGTACGTCCGCGAAGTCCGGGAGAAGTCCTTCGACATCCTGGAAAACGTTCCGCTGCAAGGCAGGCGGCTCACCGAGGACGCCTTCGCCTTCGGCATGATCACCCAGCACGAGCAGCAGCACGACGAGACGATGCTGGCCACCCACCAGCTCCGCAAGGGCGATCCGGTGCTGCACGCGCCGTCCCCTCCGCCGTCACGGTCCGGACGGCTGCCCGCGGAGGTGTTCGTTCCCGGCGGCGCCTTCACCATGGGCACTTCCGCCGAGCCGTGGGCGCTGGACAACGAGCGCCCGGCGCACGAGGTCGAGGTCGAGGCGTTCTTCATCGACACCACCCCGGTCACCTGCGGAGCCTTTGGGGAGTTCCTCGACTCCGGCGGCTACCGGGATCCGAAGTGGTGGAGCGAGCGAGGCTGGGCGTACCGCACCGAGCACGGCATCGACGCGCCGCGCTTCTGGAAGCGGGAACAGGACGGCTGGTGGCGGACGCGGTTCGGCGTCTACGAGAAGGTGCCCGCCGCGGAACCCGTCGTCCACGTTTCCTTCTACGAGGCCGAGGCGTACGCGGCATGGGCCGGTCGGCGCCTGCCGACCGAGCGAGAATGGGAGAAGGCCGCCCGTTTCGACCCCGCGACCGGGCGTTCGCGCCGGTTCCCTTGGGGCGACGAGGAACCCGCCCCCGACCACGCCAATCTCGGGCAGCGGCACCTGCGGCCCGCGGAGGTCGGCGCTTATCCGGCGGGTGCGTCGCCGTTGGGCGTGCACCAGCTGATCGGCGACGTCTGGGAGTGGACCAGCAGCGGGCTCGAGGCGTACCCGGGCTTCGCCGCGTTCCCGTACAAGGAGTACTCGGAGGTGTTCTTCGGCGGGGACTACCGAATCCTGCGCGGTGGTTCGTTCGGCACGGACGCGGCGGCCATCCGCGGCACGTTCCGCAACTGGGATCACCCGATCCGGCGGCAGATCTTCTCCGGGTTCCGCTGTGCCCGGGACGCGCGGCCGGGCGAGGTGGCCTGACCGGCATGTGCCGTCACCTCGCGTATCTCGGCGAGCCGCGTTCGCCGGCCGAGATACTCTTCCATGCCCCGCATTCCCTGCTCGTGCAGTCCTACGCCCCGGCCGACATGCGGGGCGGCGGCTCGGTCAACGCGGACGGGTACGGCCTCGGCTGGTACGCCGGAGGTCCCGATCCGCTGCGGTTGCGCCGCTCTGCTCCCTTGTGGACGGACGGGGACCTGCCCGCCCTGGCCGGGTCGGTGCGGTCGCACGCCTTCATGGCGGCGGTCCGTAACGGCACGACCGGGATGCCGGTGGTCGAGGCGGCGAACGCGCCGTTCACCGGCGGTGGCTATCTCTTCAGCCACAACGGAATGGTGAAGGGCTGGCCGGATTCGATGGCCGAGCTCGCCGCCAAACTGCCGATCACCCGCCTGCTGACGCTGGAGGCGACCACGGATTCGGTACTGCTGTGGGCGTTGCTGCGTGAGCGGCTCGAAGCGGGCGAAGACCCGCTGGCCGCCGTCACGTGGCTGACCGGTGCGGTCGAGGAGGCGGGGCCGGGTTCGCGGCTCAACCTCCTGCTGACCGACGGCCGGACCCTCATCGGTACCGCGTGGACGCATTCCCTGTCCTATCGGGACACCGGCGGAGGTGTGCTCGTCGCGTCGGAACCCTGCGACGGCGACCCCGGCTGGATCCCCGTTCCCGACCACCACGCCGTCCGGATCACCGGCGAAGGCGTGCGAATCCTTCCCCTCGAAGCCGATCGGAGCCCTGAGGCACGATGACCGAAGTGGATCTCGACGTACACCACAGCGAGTCGGACATCACCGAGCAGCTGCGCGCGGACGTCCGCGCCGGCCTGGCGGCGGACCAGAAATGGTTGTCGCCCAAATGGTTCTACGACGCGCGCGGCAGCGAACTGTTCGAGAAGATCACCGCCCTTCCCGAGTATTACCCGACCCGCAGCGAACGGGAGGTGCTCGGCGGACGCGGCGGCGAGATCGCGGAAAGCTCCGGCGCGCACACCCTCGTCGAGCTCGGTTCCGGATCGAGCGAGAAGACCCGGCTCCTGCTCGACGCGCTCACGAGCCACGGCACGTTGAGGGAGTTCGTGCCACTCGACGTCTCCGAAACCGCGCTCGCCGAAGCCGCCGAAGCCATCACGGCCGACTATCCGTCGCTCGAAGTCCGTGGCGTCGTCGGTGACTTCACCCAGCATTTGGACCTGCTGCCGGGCGACCGTCCCCGCCTGGTGGTCTTCCTCGGCGGCACGATCGGCAACTTCCTCCCCGAGGACCGGGCGACGTTCCTGCGTTCGGTCCGCGAAGTGCTCGACGAGGGGGAGTGGCTCCTGCTCGGAACGGATCTGGTGAAGGACCGGGAAACGCTGGAGCGTGCCTATGACGACGCGGCCGGGGTCACGGCCGAGTTCAACCGCAACATGCTCCACGTGATCAACAACGGTCTCGGCGCGAACTTCGACCCTGCCGCCTTCGACCACGTTTCCCATTGGGACGAAGAGAACGAATGGATCGAAATGCGGCTGCGTGCCCGTGAGCCGCTGACGGTCGACATCCCGGGCGCCGATCTGCAGGTGAAGTTCGCCGAGGGCGAATACGTGCGCACCGAGATCTCCGCGAAGTTCCGGCGGGAGGGCATCGCAGAGGAACTGGCCGAAGCCGGTTTCTCGGTGGAGAAATGGTGGACGGACTCGGAATCGCGGTTCGGGGTGAGCCTGGCAAGATCTGTCCGTGGCTAACCCTCTTACGCTCCTCGCTCGCGCGCTCGGCACGAAACCGTGGCTGATGGGGCTCGCGGGCGGGATCATCTGGGTGGACAAAAGGCTCCACCGGCTGTTCAAGGGGAAGGTGAGCCTGGTCGCGCTGGCCGGGCTCCCTTCCCTGCGGCTGACCACGACCGGCCGCAGGAGCGGGCTGCCCCGCGGCACCAACCTGCTGTACTTCCCGCACGAGGGGGACTTCGTGCTCGTCGGCTCCAATTGGGGGAGGCCGAACGATCCCGCGTGGACACACAACCTGCGCTCGCATCCCGACGCGGTCGTCGCGCTGGCCGGCAAGGAGATCCCGGTCCGGGCCAGGGAGGTCCTCGGCGACGAGTACGACGCGATGTGGAAGCTCCTCCTGGACTTCTGGCCGGGCTACTCCATGGAGGAGAAAGCCGCTCGCCGTGTGTTACCGATTTTCGAGTTGAAGACCACCACTCGATAGGTTCATGCCATCCTTTCGGCCGGTGACTGGGTAACCGGCTTGTGCGAGGCTCGCTTGGTGTTACGCGCCGTGATGGTGACGGCGCGCCGAGCGACGTGTCCTGTCACGTCGTCAGCCGAGGGAGGAGTCGTTTTGCCGAGTTCCACAAGGAGGCCGGTGCGCGGGCTCGCACTGGTGGGGGCACTCGTGGCCGGTGCCGCGCTGACCGGGCTTTCGTCCGGTACCGCGGTCGCGGTCCAGGACGGCGGGACAGCCGCCGCCCAGGTCGGGGCCACGGCGGCGGTGAACTGGGGCGCCTGCACGGCGGACCAGATCCGCGGCGTTCCCGCCGACCAGGCCAAGTTCTACAGCTGCGCGCGGTATCGCGTGCCGATCGACCACGACAACGCGGCGCTCGGCACCATCGACATCGCGATGCTGAAGCGGGCGGCGAAGACGCCCGACAAGAAGGTCGGCTCGCTGTTCCTCAACCCGGGCGGCCCTGGCGGCTCCGGGTTCCGGATGCCGATCGGCGCGGCGAACTACTTCCAGCCGCAGGTGCTGGACCGGTTCGACCTGATCGGTTTCGACCCGCGCGGGGTCGGGGCCAGCAACCCGCTCAAATGCTTCACCACGCAGGAGGACGCGAACGACGTCTTCGCCGCGCAGATCCCCGTCCCGCTGTCACGGCAGGAGATCTCCGGCACGCTGGCGTCGTACCGCGACTACGGGCAGCTCTGCAAGAACAACGCGGGTGCGCTGCTGAACCACATGTCCACCAAGGACGTGGTGCGTGACCTCGACAAGATGCGGGCGGGTGTCGGCGACCAGAAGCTGACCTTCGTCGGCTTCTCGTACGGGACCCTGATCGGGTCGACGTACACGTCGATGTTCCCGAAGCAGAGCCGCGCGATCGTCATCGACGGCAACGTCGACCCGGCGCTGCGCACCAGCGACGGTGTGCAGTACGACCGTGAGCGCGCTCGCGGGTTCGAGATCGCGCTGGACGCCTTCCTGCGCAAGTGCGGCCAGGTCGGGCCGAAGTGCTCGTTCAGCTCGGGCACGCCGCGGGAGAAGTTCGACGAGATCCGCACCTACCTGCGCCGGCAGCCGATCAAGCTGCCGGACGGGAGCAGCTACGACATCAACGCGTTCACCAGCACGGTGTCCGGGGTGCTGTACTCGCCGACGTCGTTCCCGCCGCTGGCCGACGACCTGCAGGCGCTGTACAACGTCGTCCACCCGCCGTCGGCGCAGACGCAGACGGCTCAGGCCGTCGAGCTGAAGGTGCTGCGGTCGGGCGCGAACGGACGTGCGGACGCGGATCCGGACAGCCCGTACGTCGGCGACGACTCGTACTTCGCCGTGAACTGCTCGGACAAGAAGATCACGATCAAGCAGGACAAGGTCCCCGAGATCGCCGCGAAGTGGGAGAAGGAATCGCCCACTTTCGGTCGCTACCAGGCCTTCTCCGACGTCGCGGGCTGCCCGGTGTGGCCCGCGAAGAAGCCGGACGTCTACCGCGGCCCGTGGCAGGCCAAGACCGACACCCCGGTGCTGGTCGTCGGCAACTACTACGACCCGGCCACCCAGTACCTGTTCTCGAAGCGGATGGCCAACCAGCTGGGCAACGCCCGGCTGCTGTCGGTCGACGCCTTCGGGCACTGCATCCTGGGTGACTCGCTCGGCGTGGACAAGGTGACGGCCGACTACCTGATCGATCTGAAGGTTCCGGCCAACGGTCAGGTGTTCCAGCCGAACGTGCAGCCGTTCGAAACCACCGCCTGAACCTCGGGCACGTAACCGTGAATGCCGCCTTCGGGACTATCACCGTCCTGAAGGTGGCCTTCACGGCGTTCGTCTCCGGACGCGGGAAGAGGCCCGTGCGCGGTGGCCGAGCCGCTCCTCGCTAGCTCAGGCGTCGATGCTCGCGTAGGCGTTCAGCCCGTAGTTCGTGGCGTACGCGTTCTCGACCCCGACCAGGAGGTCGACGATCTCGAAGTACCGGTCCCAGAACGGCGTCTCGCGCAGCACCTCGATGAGAAGCTGGTACGAGTGGTGATCGCGCGCCTCCCACACCCAGACGTCGGTCACTCGCGCGGAGTAGAACTCGGTGTCGAAGAACCGGGACCGGACTCCCTTCACCTTGTTCTCGATCGCCGGGAGGATTTCGGTCGTGAAGGCCTCCACACGCTGCTCGACGGTGAGGCCGAGCCATTCGGGCGTGGTCTTCACCAGCATGAAGGCGGTCACTTCGGTGGTTTCTGACATGGTGTTTCCTTTCGGTCAGGCGTAAGCGCCGGCTTCGATGTCTTCGACGAGGCTCGGTCCGAAGGGGGCCCAGTTGAGGAGTTCGCGGGTGCGCGTGCTCGACGCGGACATGTCCAGTGCGAAGAACCTGCCGACGAAGCCGAAGTGCTCACCGGCGTCCTCCGGCGCGACGGACGTCACCGGGACACCGAGCGTCCGTCCGACGGCTTCGGCGATTTCGCGGGTCGTGACTGCTTCTTCGTCGACGACGTGGAGCAGCGAGCCGGTGGGCGCGCCTTCGAGCCCCAGCCGGACGAGCCGGGCCGCGTCGGTGCGGTGCACGGCCGCCCAGGACGCGGTGCCTTCGCCGATGTAGGCCGAGACGCCGTGCTTGCGGGCGGCCGCGACGATGGAGGAGACGAAACCGTGGTCGCCCACGCCGTGCACCGAGGGCGCGAAACGGGCACTGATGACCCGCATGCCCTTCTCGGCGTATTCGAGGGCGAGGTTTTCACTGCCGCCGCGCATGGAATCGGGGCCGAAGGCGGGGGAGGGGTCGGCTTCGGTGGCAGGGCGGCCCTTGGCCAGACCAGAGAGGGCCGAGGCGAGCACGAAGGGCTGCCCGGTTCCGGTCAGCGTGCCGGCGATGGTCTCGACGGCGGCCCGTTCGGTCCGGTTGGACATGGCCAGGTTGCCCCAGTCGTGCTTGTTCGCCAGGTGGACGACGCCGTCGGCCTCGTCGGCGCCGGCACGGATGCCGTCGAGATCGTCGAGGTCACCGCGGCGTACGCGGGCGCCCTTCCGCTCTAGGGGGGCGGCGGAAGCGTCCGAGCGGGCGAGGCCGGTGACCTCGTGACCGGCGTCGAGCAACTCGTCCACGATGGCCGAGCCGATCCAGCCGGTGGCTCCGGTGACGAAAACATGCATGGAACTGCTCCTTCTACTGATTCCCGCGGGTGTGGGAAAGTCGTGATTGCAGGACGACGAGCGCCCCGAGGACGAGCACGCTGACGCCGATCACCCGCAAGGCGGTGCTCGTGCCGTCGACGAACGCGGAGATCACTTCGGGGGCGCGGCCGGGCGTCGTGACGGCGAGGGCCTGCGCCACGGTGTGCGGATCGTGGTTCGCGCGGATGTCCGGCGGCAGCGCGTCGACGAACCGTCCGGTGAGGACGGTGCCGATGACCGCGACGCCGAGGGCGCTGCCGAACTCGCGGGTGGTGGCCTGCAGCCCGGCGCCGACACCGGCTTGCGCCGGGGGCAGCGAACCGGAGATGGCGGCGGACAGCGTCGGAAGGGCCAGCGTGACCCCGATACCGGTCACCACGAGCCAGGCCGCGTAGACGAGATACGGTGTCGAAGCGTCGCTTGTGGACAGTCCTATGAGGCCGCAGCCGCCGAAGGCGAACGCGACGGCGATGGTTGCGTCGACGCCGATGCGCTGGACCAGCCGCCCCACGTGCCGCGCGCCGACGATCACCGGAACGGTCATCGGGATGATCCCCAGCCCGGTCATCAGCACGCTGAATCCCTTGCCGTACTGAAGAAAGGACGCGTTGACGTAGAACAGCGCGAACATCCCGAAGAAGATCGCCGTCATGCCCAGGCAGGCGCTGCGCAGCGCGGGGACACGGAACAACCGGGGATCGAGCAGCGGATGCTCGGCCTTCAGTTCCACGAACGTCCACAGGGCGAACAGCACGACCGCGCCGGCGAACCCGGTCAGGACGATCGGGCTGCTCCAGCCCGCTTCGGGTCCTTCGACGATGCCCAGCAGAAGCGCGACAGTCGCACCGACGAGCAGGGCGGCTCCGAGAAGACTGAGCGGGCGGTCGTGCCGCTGCGACACCGGCGCGATCCGGGCGACGGCCGCGGCGAGCACCAAGGCCAGCGGAACCGCGGCCGCGAACAGCCAGCGCCACGACCCGCCGGACAGCACCGCGCCGCCGCCGACGTTGCCGACGACACCGCCGAACCCGGTCATCGAAGCCCAGGTCGCGATGGTCGCGCCCTTGCGCTCGGCGGGTACGGCGTGCAGCAGGACGGCGAGCGTGTTGGGCAGCACCGCGGCGGCCCCGATCCCCGTGATCGCCCGGCCCGCCAGCAGCACGGGCACGTTCGGCGCGACCGCCGACAGCAGCGCGCCGACGGCGAACAGCACCAGACCGGCGAGCAGGACCCCCTTGCGGCCGAAGCGATCGCCCGCGGCGCCGCCGGGAATCACGAGACAGGCGAAGAAAACGACGTAGGTGTCGACGATCCAGATCAGCGCCGACGCGGACGGCCGCAGGTCGCTCGCGGCCAGCATCGGGACCGCGAGGTTGATCGAGGCGACCATTCCGACGACGAGCACGACGGAGGCGCACATGACGGTCAGCAGGCCGCGCCCCGATACCGGGCGGCTCGCGGCGGCCTGGGATTCGTCGCGGATGGTGAGTCGGAGTGGCATGTCCATGACGGTATGGATCAGCGGGTACTTCGTGCCACGCAACATTGGCAACGACTAGTTGCGTACGATGCAACTATGGCCGACCAGCTGGATCTGAACCTGCTCCGGGTGTTCGACGCGCTGATGCAGGACGGCAGTGTGACGGCGGCGGCCGAGCGCCTGCACCTGTCGATCCCGGCGGCGAGCCGGGCGCTGGGCCGGTTGCGGCGGGCGATGGGGGATCCGATCCTGGTCCGCGCGGGCCGCGGGATGGTGCCGACCCCGTTCGCGCTCCGGACCGCGCCGCGCGTGCGGTCACTGCTCGACGAGGCGTCGGCCCTGATCAGTGCCGACCGCGAGCTCGCGATCGGCACTCTCGAGCGCACTTTCACCATCCGCATCAACGACGGCGTGGCCGCGACACTGGCGATCGCGGCCGTGGAGGCGACCGCCGCCGTCGCGCCGGGGGTCGTCCTGCGCTTCGTCGGGGAAGGCGCCGAGAGTGCCGAGGCACTGCGAGACGGTTCGGTCGATCTGGACATCGGTGCCGGCGACATCGCGTCCCCCGACATCCGCTCGATGCTGCTGTACCACGAGCGAGTGGTCGGGATCGTCCGCGCCGACGGTCCGCTCGGCCGGGTCCGCCACCCGACACTGGCGCAGCTTTGCCGCCACCCCCACGTTTCCGCGTCCCGGCGAGGCCGGGTCAGAGGGCCGCTCGACGACGTGCTCGAAGCCGCCGGTCTCCATCGCCGGGTCGCGGCGACCGTTCCGACGTCCGCCGTCGCCGCGTTCCTCGTCGCGTCGAGTGACTACATCGGACTCGCGCCCCAGCGGCTCGCCGAACAGTACGGCCGGGCACTCGGCATCCGCTGGTTCCCGATCCCCGCGGACCTCCCGGAGATCGAGGTGAGCCTGCTGTGGCACGCCCGGCTCGACGCCGATCCGGCCCAGCGCTGGCTGCGCGAAACGATCCGCGACGCGCTGTCCTAACGGAAATCCTGGCCACTCACCTGGCTCGTCGTGAGTATCGGACCGCGTCGGTACAGGTGGTCGTGAGTGGCGATTCGGGTTCTGGTGGACCCGTATTTGCCTACCCACTGGATCCTCATGTCATCTTGGTGAGCTTGTTCTGGATGCTGATGTGGGTGAGTGGGGAGGATTTGGGACGTTGACCGTCTCAAATCTTCCCCACCCGGCCCACGCTGAGTCGGCAACTCTCGTGCAGGCCAGGTGGTCGTGTGATCCGGGCGTGGGGGGGGGGGGGGGGGGGGGGGGGGGGGGGGGGGGGGGGGGAGGTGGGGGGGGGGGGGGGGGGGGGGGGGGGGGGGGGGGGGAGGAGAGAAGAGGGGTGAGGCTGACGGATGACCGGAATGAAAAC
>NZ_JBVILA010000018.1:0-206348 GCF_055580625.1 Amycolatopsis sp. NPDC031561
AGATCAGTACGCTACCAACCACTGACCAACCCAAAACTGTCCGACATGTGCTGAAACACATCTGTCCGTGAGGCCCTGAAACAGGACAGACGGTTAGAACCGTCCTTACCACTCACGAGTTTTCATGGGCGGCAGCGGTACAGGTCTCCCGGCCCCTCCTCGGCGCCGTACGCCGTGGGCGGCACGGCGACACACGTCATCCGCACGAACTCGTACTGGCCCTTTTCCTCCGGCAGAAGCAGGACGTGGGCGACTTCGCCGCGTTCGATCCACTCCCGGAGCCGGTCCGGCGCCGGTGCCGGATCGCGGTTGGTGAAGCCCGCCATGCCGATCACCACCCGGTCGGTCGCCATGATGAACGGCGCGGCGGTATCGGCTGTCTCGACTGCGAGGGCCACCCGCGTGTCACCCGACTCTCGTTCCACATAACCGAGAAGTGCCTTGCCGGTTTCGTCGAGAGTCCCGGCCGAAGCCCGGTAGTCACGGGCGCCCCAACCGCCGAGGAGCCCCCTCAGATCGTCGCGGATGGCGGGTTCGAGGTAGTCCGTCTGCAGGGAAACCGGGCCGGCGGCCGGGAGCATGGGCAAACCGGCGGAATATCCGACGCTCGTCGCCGTCGACCAGACCACCGGCGCGGCCGAGATCGCCACGAGCCCGATCGCGAACCCAGGAACGGCGACGCGGCGCGGTCCGAGCTTGCCGAGGACGAGGAGACCGACGGCCAGTGCCGTCGCGGCGGCCACGACGATTCCCGTCCAGCCGTTCCACTCCGGCGCCCGGTTCACCAGGAGCCAGGCCCAGAAGCCGAGCGCGGCGACGACCGTGGGCAGCAATGGCCACCAACGCCCCTCCGCCCGGTATTGCCGCCACAGAGTGGCCAGGGCGGCCGCGGACAGCGCGGCGATCGCGGGCGCGAGTTCCGCGGTGTAGTACAGCAGCCAGATTCCGCGCATGAAGCTGAACACGGCGACGCACGCGAGAAGCCAGCCGCCCCAGAGCACCCATCCCGCCACCGTCCGGCGCGGCGGCCGCCTGCCGAGGATCACCAGGACGACGGCCGCCAGCACCGCCGCCAGCGCGAGCGGCAACAGCCAGCCCGCCTGGCCGCCCAGCGACGTCCCCAGCAGCCTTCCCGGCCCGGGATCGCTCTGGTAGAAGGACTTCCCGTGCTCCTCGGCGTAGCTCGCCGCCGCGGCGAAGTCCTGGCCGACGATCCGGCCCAAGCCGTTGTACCCGAAGACGAGATCACGGGCGGAGCCGTCGGCGCTGCTGCCGATGTACGGCTTCGGGCTCGGCCACAGGTCCACCACCACGACCCACCAGAACGACGTGACGGCGAGGACTCCGGTGGCCAAAGTGGTCGTCAGCGCCTTCGCGCGGGCTCCCGACGACGAGCCCACCAGGTAGGCCAAGGCCAAGGCGGGCAGGACGAGCCACGCCTGGACCATCTTCGTGGTGAACGCGCAGCCGAGGAACACCGCGGCCAGCAGCATCCAGCGGCGTTCGCGTCCGGAGTCGTCGATCGCCCGCGTCACCGCGTAGGCCGCGCTCACCAAAAGCAGGAACAGCAACGGATCCGGCATGTTGTCGCGGATCACCGCGACGACGATCGGTGTGCAGGCGAACAGCGCGGCGGCGAGCAGCGCGACCCGTTCACCCTGCCAGCGCCGGACGGTCAGGAACAGCACCCAGACCGTCGCCACGCCTTCGAGCACCTGCGGCAGTATCAGCGCCCAGCCGTGGAAACCCAGTGCCTGAACGGAAAGCACCTGGACCCACAGTCCCATCGGTGGCTTGTCCACCGTCACCACGCCGAGCGGGTCCACCGAGCCGAAGAGGAAACCGGTCCAGCTGCCGGACATCGAGTCGACAGCGGCGCTGTAGTACGGATAGCCGTAGCCGAGTTCCCAGATCCCCCAGCCGTACCAAGCGGTGGTGACGAGAAGGATCGCGGCCAGGGCGAGCCGGTGTCCTCTGCCGGGTGAACGGGCTGGGACTTCTGCCGGAGTGTCCACGGAAGGGGAAAGGGAAGTGCTCATGTGTGGTCGAACCCTTACCTGGAGTTAGTTAGGTAAGGCATAGCTAACCATAAAGCAGACGAAAAAGGCCACGAGCTGAGGGCTCGTGGCGTTCTTCGTCGTGCTGGTGATCAGACGGCCTCGGCGCGGGTTTTCCGGCGCAGGACGTGATAGGCGACCGCGAAGGCGACGCCCACGCCGACGATGATCGCGGCGAACACCGGATGCATGTCCTTGGAGAGGCTCTGTGCGCGTTCGGGGCCGATCGCCCAGAGGGCCAAGGGTGTGGCGTAGGCGGCGGTGAGGGCGATCGCGCCCCAGCGGAGCGCCTTGAGGCGGGCGTCGCGCAGGGTGCCGATCAGCACGAGGGCGACCGGGACGATGGCGATCATCGCGAACTGGCCGAGGACCATGACCGGGACGGCCCAGGCCGAGATGATGACGGAGCGCGGGGCGCGGCGAACGGTGGTTTCGCGGTCGAGGGTCTGCGTGGACATCGTTTCTCCTAGGGGTTTCGGGCTGGCTCGGGTGTGGTCAGCAGTGGGATTCGGCGGCGGCCTTGAGGTCCTTCAACCAGGCTTCGAGACCCCAGCCGAGGAACTGGGTCGCGGTGGGGACGTCGGCCTCGACCTGGGCGCCGGACCAGTTCTCCTCGGTGCGGACGAGCACGCCGCCCTTGACCTCGGTGAAGTTCCAGACGTGGATGCCGTTGTCGATGCTCAGGCCTTCGCCGGCCGCGGGCCCGCTCCAGCGGATGCACTTGCCGCGCTGGAGCTGGTGGACGGTCGAGGTGATCGACAGCGTGGTGGCGGGCGTCGTGGCGGTGGCCGGTGCCGGGGTGGTCCAGCGGAACCGGGAGTTCGTCCGGAGTGGGCCCCAGTCCAGGCGCTTGGAGCTCAGCACCGGCTCCTGCCAGGACGGCCAGCGCTCGACGTCGGTCTGCAACCGCCAGATCTTGCTCAGGGGAGCCTTGATCAAGGCCTCGGTCCGGTAGTGGATCGGGGCCTTCGTGTCGATGGTCTTGCCCTGGCAAGACAGCGGCGCGGGGGAGGCGGGGGTGGCCGCCTGAGCGGGGGTGACGGCGCCGCCCAGGAGTCCGATGGCCAGCGGGAGGGCGAGCACCGCGGCGCGGGCGGCGATGCGGCGGCGGGTCTTCGGGGCGGGCTGGGTGTCCGTCATGGTCCTTCTCCTTGTCCGGGGCGGCTGGTTAGTGCCGCTTGCGATAGTTAGAAGCTATAACCATAAACGCGTGAGTGTCAATAGGAAAAGTGATAACCTCTAACTAGACGCGGCGACGAGCTCGGAAGGAGTGGCCGATGAAGACCTCACGTGAGCGCTACCGGACCCAGGTGCGCGTGGAGATCAAGCAGTACGCGTGGGAGCAGCTGGCCACGACGGGCGTGTCGGCGCTGTCCCTCAACGCGATCGCCAAGCACGTGGGCATGAGCGGCCCGGCGCTGTACCGGTACTTCGCCAGTCGCGACGACCTGATCACGGACCTCGTCCGCGACGCCTACCGGAGCCTCGCCGATGTCGTCCAGGTCGCCGCCGAGTCGGGAGGCGTGGCCGAAGTCGCCCACGCCATCAGGGAGTGGGCACTGGCGGACCCGCAGCGATACCTGTTCGTCTACGGCACGCCCATCCCCGGCTACCGCGCGCCCGGCGACACCACGAAGATCTCGAACGAGATCATGGCCGTGCTCGTCGACGTCCACTCCGCGTGTCCCGAGGAGAGGCCTGCGACGCCGTTCGACGTCCATCTCGAAGGCCATCGCGAGTGGGCGGGCGATCCGTCGGTGCCGTCGGCGGTCCTCCGTCGTGCAATGACGTTCTGGACCCGGCTCCACGGCATCCTGTCCCTCGAACTCGCTGGTCACTTCGACGGCATGGGATTCGATCCCGCCGTGCTTTTCGCCGCCGAACTGGACGCCCTCTCCGCTCGCGAGTAGTCCACAAAGGACGGTTTCCGCTGAGCGGTGCATCCCGGACCGCTTTCCCGCTGTGTGAACGTTTTCGGTGCTCGCTGTGCTAACTTCCGGGGCATGCGCGGAGGATCCAGGGTTCCTTTCGGCCGGACGCTCGCGGTTGTCGCGTCGGCGCTTCTGGTCTCGTTGGCCGGCCCCGGAGCCGTCGCGAACGCGTCCGGCGGGCATCCGCCGCGGCACGGCTGCGAATGCGCGACCCCGTCGATCGACCGGTTGCAGCAGTGGCTCGCGTCCGGTGAGGGCACCACGGTTCCGCCGACCGGCAGCCTGCTCGTCCGCGAGCGCGGTGGCTACGCGGCCAAGGTGGCGTTCCTCAACGCCGAATGGCACGTCGTGGTCGTCTGGCTGGGGAATCAGTTCGAGGCGCAGGCCGATCTTTCGAAATCCGCCGGATTCTGGATGACCTACAGCGCGACCGACGACCTCTACGTCCAGCTTCGCCCCGCCTCGCACTGGAGCGGCGGCGACAAGTGGCTCACGAAGGTGCCGTCGACGGGCGGGAAGCTCGTGAAAAAGTTCTTCAGCTTCGCGTCCGACGCGTGGACGACACTGCCCGAGCTGGGCAAGCCCGCGTACTCCTTCGCCTCGGCCCTGACCGAAGCGCGCGGTCTGGTCTTCGTCGGCAAGACCCCGAACCAGCTCGATTTCCGCGGCCTGGCGATCGATCGGTACCGGCCGCCCTGCCTCTGAGCGCACCGACCCACCTGAAATGCCAGGTGAGGCCCTATTCGATCGTGCGGCGGTACGTCGTCGGTCCTCCTCGGGCGCATCGTCCCTTGTGGACGGTTAGCTGCCCCGTCGCACGGTGTGACCGATTTGTCCTGTACTGTGAACTTTCAGCCGCCTCCGCACGACCGATCCGAGGAGTACCCCTGATGAGCCTGTTCGACTCGCTGAAGGAGAAGGCCGCCGAACTGCTGGGTGGCGCGGGCGACAAGGTCAGCGAACTGACCGGCGTCGACCTTTCCGGTGCCGCCGACCAGGCCACCCAGTCCGCCGGAGACCTGGCCGAGACCGGCCAGGGTCTCGCCGAAGGCGCCACCGCCGCGGGCCAGGGCGCCGTCGACTCGGCCACCGCGGCCGGTCAGGGCGTCGTCGACTCCACCGGCGCCTTCGGTGACGCCGCCACCGGACTGGCGGGCGGCGTGATCGACCCGAACGCCCGGGGCTGACCGCCCCCGGTCTCCCCGGTATCCGCGACTCGCGGATACCGGGGATCCGTCATGTCCGCGTCCTCGCGGTGTGATCAGGCGCACTTTCCGCCGGGCCTCCGGTGCGCCGCCGTCCCGGCAGGCCCCGCGCCCCGCCGTCCGCCGCTGTCGAACACGAGGACGTCGGAGCTGGCAGGCGTGGATACTCCGGCGGGACGACGGCCGGGTTTCGGCATGACGATCTTCCGTTTTCCTTGCCCAGCAAGGGGATTCTCGCCGGATCGGCGAAAAGGGAAACGGTTGTGGTAACCCGGTGGCCGACGGGAATCTCGGTTCGTGATCGTCAAACGACTGAGGCCGATCGGCCTGTGCGCCGTGCTGACCGCGCCCGCGCTCGTCCTGCGGTTCTCCGGCGCCGAACCGGGCGCGGTGGCCGGTCTGCTGCTGTTCGGGCCGGCCGTCGTCGCGGCGTCGTTCCTCCTCGCCTGGGCCGCGGAGGCCGCGCAGGTGGACATCTCCGGCGGGCTCGCGATCGCCGTCCTGGCCGTCGTCGCGGTGCTTCCCGAGTACGCGATCGACCTGTATTTCGCCTACACGGCGGGCTCGAATCCCGAATACGTCGCCTACGCCGCGGCGAACATGACCGGCTCCAACCGGCTGCTGCTCGGCCTCGGCTGGTCCACCGTCGTGCTGATCGCGCTCGCCGTCGCCAAGAAGCGCGGCGGTGCCACGGTCCGGGAACTGGTCCTCGATTCGCCGTACCGGATCGAACTCGGTTTCCTCGCGATCGCTTCGATCGTCGCGTTCGTCATCCCGGGGACCGGGCAGATCTCGCTGGTCCTCGGCTTCGCGCTGCTCGGTTTCTTCGTGTTCTACCTGTGGAAGGTCTCCCGCGCCGAACCCGGGGAACCGGAGCTGGCCGGCCAGTCCGCGACCCTCGGCGGCCTGGCCAAGCGGCCTCGCCGGATCCTGGTGACGGCGCTGTTCGTGTTCGCGGCCGTCGTGATCCTCGCGAGCGCGGAACCGTTCGCACACAACCTGATCTCCGTCGGGACCGAACTGGGCATCGACCGGTTCCTGCTCGTGCAATGGCTCGCGCCGCTGGCGTCGGAGGCGCCGGAGTTCATCGTGGCGATCCTCTTCGCGTTGCGCGGCAAGGGCGACGCGGCGATCGGCACGCTGATCTCCAGCAAGGTCAACCAATGGACGCTGCTGGTCGGCAGCCTGCCGATCGCCTACGTCCTCGGCGGCGGAGGAACCGCGCTGCGCCTGGACGCCCGCCAGATCGAGGAATTCCTCCTCACCGCCACCCAGACCTTGCTCGGCGTCGCCGCCCTGCTCGCGTTGCGTTTCCCTCGCTGGGCCGCCTGGACCCTGCTCGGCCTGTTCGCGGTGCAGTTCGCGCTGCCGGGCCAGACCGCGCGCTACCTCCTGTGCGGGGTCTACGCGGTCATCGCGCTCGCCGCCCTGATCCGCAACCGCCGCCACCTCCTGCCGACCCTGGCGGCGCCGTTCCGCCGAATGCCCATCAGTGAGGAAAAGGATGCCCGCCCGCGGGCCGTTCGACGCTAATCTGGTGGAAACTGACTGATCTGCGGGGGAGCGGACATGGTCGGCATCTGGATAGGGCTCGGGATACTCGTTCTGGTGATCGGCGTCGCCGTGGTCACCGACCTGCGCGATCGGGGGCGAGGCGGAACCCGCAAGATCAGGCTCCCGGGCTGGGCCTCGCGGCGCGCGGACTACACCGAGAACGACCTGGTCCACGGGCGATGGGTGGAGAAGTCGCCGCGCGAGCAGGAAGAAGAACTCCGGCGCCGGTACAAGTCGGGCGACGAATGAGCCGGACCTAGCCCGCGCCTACGCGGCGGTCCTCGTCCAGCGCCACGCGTCGCGCAGGACGGCGATCAGGGCTTCGTCGTCGGCGAAGGTTGGGTCTTCGCCGATCGGTAACCAGGTCCGGTCGACGACCTCGCCGCGCTGGCTGCGGACCACGGAGATCCCGGGATACGACAGTGCCGCGCGGTCGCCGGCGGTCACGTGCCGGGGCTCCCAGCGCAGCTGGACAACGCGATCAGTGCTCATCGACCACAACTTTCCGTACTTGCGTACTGGGTAAGTCGTCTGTCGGGGCCCGCGCGTTTCACTGCCGCCTCGTGAGTGGTAGGGACGGTTCTAACCGTCCCTACCACTCACGAGTCACTGGAGACCGGCGAACCGGCTCAGCGTCTCCTCGCGTCCCAGCGCCTGGGTGATCGAGTGCAGGTCCGGGCTCCGGGTCGATCCCGTGATCGCGATGCGGATGATCTGCGAAGCCTCGCGGATGGAGCCGGGGAAGCCCTCGGGGTTCTTCTTGAGTTCCTTGGCGTTCTTCGCGAAACCGTGCTTCGCGGCCACGTCGCGGATCTGCTGGAACCACTCCTGGCCGTCGTCGAGCTGCTGGTAGTTCCCGACGAAGTCGCGCACCACGGCCTGGACGACGTCGCGGTCGACGCCGAGGGCGGTGATCCGCTCGTCGTCGGGGCTCTCGACGGCGGCGTGCAGCTGCGGGAAGAAGAAGCCGTAGACGGCGCGGAACTCGCTCCACTTCTTCAGGTCCTTGCGCGGGTTCTCGGCCCCGTCACGCTCGACGGCGAGCGCCCGGATCGCGAGGTCGGGCTCGGCGTCGAGGACGGTCCGCAGCGCGGGGTCGAACCGCTCCGCCCAGGCGCGGACCTCTTCGAGGATCTCGGCGCCGGACAGCGTGGCGATGTGGTCGGCCGAGATGTCGTCGAGTTTGACCAGGTCGACCAGCGGACCGGCGACACCGCACTCGTCCAGGTTGATCGGCTCGGACAGGGCCTGGTCGAGCGGCATTTCGGCGAGACGGCCGTTCGCGAGGCCGCGCAGGTAGTAGAGGACGGCCTTGGTGGGGTAGCCGGACTCGATGTAGAAGTCGACGCTCGCTTCCGGGTCCTTGCGCTTCGACAGCTTGCGCTTGCTGCCGCCCTCCTGCTTCATCAGCGGCGCGATGTGCGCGTAGGTGATGGGCTCGAAGCCGAGCGCGTCGAACAACTGCTGGTGCGTGGGCACCGACGAGATCCACTCGTCGCCGCGGATGACCAGGTTGACGCGCATGAGGTGGTCGTCGACGGCGTGCGCGAAGTGGTAGGTCGGCAGCCGGGGGCTCTGGTCGGAGCTCTTGAGGATGACGACGTCGTTGCGGTTGGCCTCGGCCTCGAGCGGGCCGCGGATGGCGTCGGTGAACCGGGCGCGGGCGCCGGTGTCGTCCGGGGCGCGGAACCGCACGACGTACGGGTCGCCTGCGTCGAGCTTGGCCTGGACGTCGGCAGGCTCGGCGTCGCGCCAGATGGCCCATGAGCCGTAGTAACCGGTCGGCAGCTTCGTCGCCTGCTGCCGCGCGGTGATCGCGGCGAGTTCGTCCTTGGTGGCGAAGTCGAGGTACGCGCGGCCGTCGCGGAGCAGGTGACGGACGTAGGTCAGGTAGATCTGCTCGCGCTCGGACTGCTGGTACGGGCCGTAGTCGCCGCCGCGGTGGATGTCCTCGTCGGCGGCGAGGCCGAAGTAGGCGAAGCCGCGCTCGAACTGCTCGATGGCGCCTTCGACCTCGCGGGACCGGTCGGTGTCCTCGACCCGGACCAGGTAGCGGCCGCCGCTGCGGCGGGCGACGTCCTGGTCGATGGTGGCGACGTAGACGCCGCCGATGTGGACGAATCCGGTCGGCGAGGGGCCGAAACGGGTGACCCGGGCGCCCTCGGGGAGCTCGCGGGCGGGGTAACGCTGTTCCCAGTGCTCGGGTTCGGGCAGGTCGGCGGGGAAGAGGGCGTCGATGACTGCTCGGTCCAGCATGGCGGTTCAGATCTCCCGGCGTCGTGGTGCATGGCTGTTTTCGCCACCGAAGAGCCTAACCGTTCGGTCTCCCGGCCTGGTGAGGGCGGTCTCGAAGTGGTGGGGAAGCCGAATCGAGACGTGCTTTTCCGTCGGTGTGTCCCGGTAAAATGGGCCTCGCCGGACATTCGGGGAGGAAATCGGTGACCACCGATCGCTCGCTTCGTGAAGAACCCCAGCTCACCATCGGACCGAAACCCTCGGCGTTCTTCCTGCGCCGCCGCTTTCTCCGCACTTTCGGGCCCGCGCTGGCCCTCGCCGTGAGCGGCCTGGTCCTGCTGCTCCTGACCGGGACGGTCGTGGTGCCCTTTCAGCAGACGCTCGTCCTGCGCGGCAAGATGGGCTCCAAATCGGATCTTTTCGAAGACCCGAGGATCCAGGAAATCCTGATGCGCCATCACATCCGGGTCCATGTGACCCGGGCGGGCTCACGGGACGTCGCCTCGCACGACCTCAGCCAGTACGACTTCGTGTTCATGTCCGGCGAGCCCGCCGCGAGTCTCGTCCGGCGGTCCAGGGCGAACCAGTGGACGGGCAGCGCGCGCCAGCCGTTCACCAGCCCGATCGTCCTCGCCACGTATCGCCGCTACGCGGAAACGCTGGCGCGCAGCGGGATCGCGTCGAAACCGCCGGGACAGGACCCGTTGTACTACACGCTGGACACCGAGAAGTTCATCCAGGCGATGAAGGGGAAAGCGACCTGGGACTCGCTGGGCGTCGGTGACTTCGGCGCGGCGAACGGGAACCAGGTGCTCGCGCAGACCTCGAACATCTGCGATGCCAATTCCGGTGCCACGTATCTGATCTTGCTGGCGTTCCTGGAGAACGGCCGCCATGTCCCGGTCGTCGATCCGCAACCCGCAGGCGCGCCCGCCGGACCGCCGAACCTGTCGAGCGCGAAGGAACTGGCCGGCCGGGTCAAACCGCTCGTGGCCGCGCAGGGTTTCCCGTCGGCCGACCTGTCGGAGTCCTACGCGAACCTGGCCGAGGGGGACAAACCGATCGTCGTCATCTACGAGCACCAGTACCTCGCCATGCAGTTGCGAGCCAAGGAGCAGAGCGGGCAGCCGGACCCGGACCGAGTCCTGCTGTACCCGAAGGACAACATCCTGACGAAGCCGCAGTTCCTCGCCCTGAAACCGGAAGCGGAACGACTGGGCGAACTGATCACCTTCGATCCCGAGCTGCAACGCCGCGCGATGGAGCTCGGGTTCGGCGTCGCGACTCCGGCGGGCAGCACGAAAAGCGCGCGGCTGTACGACTTCCTGCGTGAGCAAGGCCTGCCGACCCCGGAGATCGCGGACAACGACAGCACCACGCCGCTGCCGGACAACCTGGTGCTGGAAGAGATGATCAAGACCGTCGGGGACTGCCCGTGAAGCGGGCCCTGGTGTTCTTGTGCTGCCTGCTCCTGGTGGCCGCCGCATGCACCGGCGGTGGGGAAAAGGTGAAACTGCGCGTCCTGGCCAGTCCCGAACTCGCCGATCTCGGGCCGCTTCTCGGCGACCTCCGCGAGGAAACGGGAATCGAACTGGAAATGGATTTCCAGGGAACCGTGAACGCGAGTACCGCGCTCATCCCCGGAAGGGCCTCGCACGATCTCGCCTGGCTTTCCACCGACCGGTTCTTCCAGCTCGACTTCCGGCGGGCCGCGGACAAGGGCGAACGGCCGCTCGCCACCAAGACGATGATCTCGCCGGTCGTCGTCGGGATGACCCCGGCGAAGGCGGCGGAACTGCGCCGCGGCAAACCGGACGGCAAGCTGTCCTGGGCGGACCTCGCGGACGCCGCCGCGAGCGGATCGTTCCAGTTCGCGATGGCGAACCCCGCCACGGCGACCAGCGGGCTCATCTCTCTCGTCGGGGTGGCGACGGCGGCCGCGGGCACCGGGGCGGCACTGCGGCTCGAGGACGTGAAATGCGACAAGCTGCAGGGCTTCCGCACCGGGCACACGGTCACCGCGGACACGGCGGCCGCGTTGGCCGACCGGTTCGCCGAGCACCAGGAAGTCGGCGCGTTCATCGGCTACGAGTCCACTTTGCTCACGCTGAACGGCAGCGGCAGGCTCAAGGCACCGCTGGAACTGGTATACCCGCGCGATGGCATCGTCCAGGCGGACTACCCGATCCTGCTGCTCGACCCGGCCAAACGAGAGGCGTACGACAAGGTCGTGTCGTGGGTCAGAAGCCCGGCGACACAGAAGAAACTGATGGAAAGAACCCTCCGGCGTCCGGTCGTCGGTGACGTGGCGCTCGATGCGAGGCTGCCCGCCTCGACCGGGAATTCGCTGTATTTCCCCGACGATCCCGCCGTGGTGGACGAACTGCTCGGCGACTACGCCGATCCCGCGGGCTGGAAACCCGGGCGGGTGATCTTCGTGCTGGACTTCTCCGGTTCGATGAAGGGATCGCGGATCGCCGCGCTCAGGGCGACTTTCGCCGGGCTGAGCGATTCGGGCGGCGGGTTCGACCGCTTTTACCGCGGCGAGCGGCTCACGGTCCTCCGGTTCGGCGGGAAAGTACTGGGGGACAAGGAGTTCACGATCAACGGGCCGCAGGATCTCGACGCGCTGCGGGCCTTCATCGCCACCGAAGACTTCGATGGCACCACCGCTGTCTGGTCGGCCCTCGGCGAGGCGTATGCGAAGGCCGGCGCCCATCGCCGGGCGGAACCCGGCCAGAACGTTTCGATCGTGCTGATGACCGACGGCGAAAGCAACGCCGGGCCGGGCATCGAGGAATTCCTGCGCGCGCCAAGGGAATCCGGCGTGCACACGTACACCGTCCGGTTCGGCGAGGCGAATCCCGCCGAACTCGCCCGCGCGGCCGAGGCCACCGGTGGCCACATGGTCGACGCGAACTCGACCTCCCTTCTCGACGCCTTCAAGGAGATCCGTGGCTGCCGGTAATCTGTGGTGGGAAGTCTGGGGACTGTGGCTGGCGGTCTGGGTGCTGACCTTGGCCGCCATCGTCACCACGATCGTGATCTTCGTGAAGCATTGGCGCCGCGCGCGTTCCGACGGCGATCAGGGGATGATCCGGGGGATCGGGTTCTACCTGCACACGAAGTCCGTGATGGGTCTCTACCAGTTGCATCGCTACAACGAGGCGCTGGAACAGGAGGTGGAGAAACGCCGGAGCCGGGGCTGGCGGTTCTGGGGATCGGGTGGATTCGGTCCGCTGAAAGGGGAAGCGGAGCGCACCGACACCGACGAGGAGTTCCGGCGGTACATCCGCAAGGCCGAACCGATCACGGTGATCGGCATCGTGATGAAGGTGCTGGAGAAGCACCACGACATCATCTACGTCGATCTGGCGAAGCAGGAACTGGTCCACAATCGCGCGCTGGTCAAGGAACTCGGCTGGGCGGACGGTCCGGAGAACACCCGGCAGCTCAAGACGCGGCTGCGTGGCGTCGAGGCGTTCGTCTCGGTGAAGGGACTGTTCCGCAAACGCTCCGAGACCGAAGACGAGACGGTTTTCGTCGCACCGTACGGAAACCCGGACGATTCGGACCAGAGCAGGCGGATCCGGTTCACCTGCTTGACCGGCGATCTGCGGGACACCGCGCCCGCCGGCGCGTTCCGGGCGCGGTGCCTGGGCAAGGTCGAGGACTGGGACCCCGAAACCGGGGAACTCGTCGTCCACCCCATCGCCATCTTCAAGTAACCCCGCCACGGCCGAATGGAGCAGACGAAAGCCACACGTCGTCCATGGCGCTTCGCACTGTCGGCCCATGGCCCCGAACCTGCACGATTTCGGTACACCACCGCAGGTTCGACAGGGGAGACTTCCAATGAAGACCGCCGTTTCCGACGAAATCCGTTCGTTCTTCGCCGACTCCGGTGTCGACTTCACCGCGGCCGGGCAGGCCGAAGTCGACGTCGTGATCGATCACTTCGACAACTGGAAGAACACGTCAAGCGGAGGGGCCTTCGGCTGCTTCACCGGCGCCTGCTGTCTCATGGCCTGAGTGTTCCGAGCAGAAGCAGCCGACACCCTTCGGGATCCAGTCCCGGCCCTCCCAATCGGGATGGCGTTCGATCATCAGCGCTTCGACCTCCGCGGCGATCGTCTCTTCGGTAAGAGCCGAGTCACGCCGTGTCCAGGTCTCGTCGCGCAGCAGTTCGAGGTACTCGCGGACGTCGGTCAGGATCCGGCGTCCGGAGACGTCGCCGTGGCCGGGGACGACGAGGTCCGGCCCGGCGGCGGCCAGCCGTCGCAGCACTTCGATCCACCGGAGTCCCGAGACGTCGGTGTCGTACGGCGGGAACCACGGGAAGATCGCGAACTGGCCCGTCTCCACCAGATCCCCGGTGAACAGCACACCCGCGTCGGGGACGGTCACCACCTGGTCGCCCTTGCTGTGGGCGCGGCCGGTGGCCTCCAGCCGGACGACCCGTCCGCCGAGATCGAGGTCGTACCCGTCGTCGTAGACCACGTCGGGAGCGACCAGTTCGACACCATCGAGGTCGCGGGCGACCGGTGCGCCGAGGCCGCGGAACATTTCGAGGTAGCCCGGTCCTTTGTGGACCAGGTCCGCGGCCTGCGCGCTGTTGACGAGGTAGGTCGCCTCGTCCGCGAAGACCTGGGCGCCGAACGCGTGCTCGGGGTGGAAGTGCGTCGTGGTCAGGTACAGCCTGCGGCCGCGGGCGTGCTCGGCCGCGAAGGCGAGCACCTTCGCGGCGTTGCGCGGACCCAAACCGGTGTCGACGACGAGCACCGAGTGCGAGCCGCCGATGACGCCGATGTTGGGGACGAGGTCGATCCCGAGATTCGGGATCACCACGAGGTCGCGGGCGATTTCGCGGGCCTCGCCGGGGTTGACGGAGGGCTCGTGGGTGAGTGGTTCGAAGGGCATGATCACACTGTCCCGCCGGTGCTCGCCCGCCGTCCAAGTCCGATTCCGGCGTACCGATACCGGCTGGGTATCATCGCCGGTGATGGAACTCCGTCTGCTGCGCTACTTCGTGGCCGTCGCCGAGGAGAGACACTTCGGCCGGGCCGCCGCGCGGCTGCACATGACGCAGCCGCCGCTGAGCCGGGCCATCCAACAGCTGGAGAGCGACCTGGGGGTCGTGCTGCTGCTTCGCTCGGCCGCCGGCGTCGAGCCCACCGCGGCCGGGACCACCCTGTACGCCGAGGCCCGCACCCTGCTGGACCAGGCCGAGCGGGCCCGCGCTCGGGTGGCGGCGGTGGCAGGCCCCGCGACGCTCACCGTCGGCACCCTCGCCGACGGAGCGGGGGAGGCGGGCACCCGGCTGGCCGAGGCGTTCCGGCGGCGTCATCCCGAGGTCTCGATCCGGTTCCGTGAGGCGGATTTCACCGATCCCACCACCGGTTTGCGCGCCGGGCTGGCCGACGTCGCGTTGACCCGGTCGCCGTTCGACGAGACCGGCATCAGCGTCCGCGTCCTGCGCTCCGACCCGGTCGGGCTCGTTCTGCGCACCGGGGACCCGCTCGCCGGTCGTGAATCGCTCCGGCTGGCCGACGTCGCCGACCGGCCCTGGTTCCAGCTGCCGGACGGGACCGACCCGCTGTGGCGCGCGTACTGGAACGGGGCGGCGCCCGTCGGGGAGCGGCGCGCCGGGCCGGTGGTGCGGACGGTCGGCGAATGCCTTCAAGCCGTCCTGTGGAACGGCTCGGCTGGAATCGCGCCGCTCGGTCACGCCCTGCCCGAAGGGCTCACCTGGGTGCCGCTGGCCGACATGCCGCCGAGTCCGCTCGTCGTCGCGTGGGTGACCGGGCAGGAGAGCCCGCTGATCCGCTCGTTCGCCCGGATCGCCGTCGAAAGCCACCGTTGAGGGTGGTGTGAAACCGCCTGGCCCGGGGAATCAACGGGCATGCCGGAAACACCTTCAGAATCCGACGACACGACCGTCGACGCCGTCGGAAAGCTGGTCGCCGCGCTCGAAACGGTCGAGCAGGCGCGGGGACATCTGTACGCCTTCCATCACCTGACGGGAAGCGCCGACTTCGCCCTCGACGAGGCCGCCGAGGCGCTCCGGGAGGCCGGGCACCCTGAGTGGGCCGAGCGGATCCGGACCGAGCTGATCGGGCTCAACGTGCTGCCGGAGCGGTGGACCTTCCAGCTGATCGAGGAGTACGACGACGGCTACTACGCGGCCTTCCGCGAGATGACCCGGGACGTCACCGGTGACCTGACCGGTGGACGGCGGCATCTGCACGAAGAGCGGATCAAGCGGCGTCGGCGTACCGAGGGACGGCCGGGACACGAGATGGGGCGGCCCAGCGGCTAGAAGATCGACCAGCCGGTCAGGGTGGTGAACCGGTCCAGCGCCGCGACGCCCGCGACGGAGTTGCCGCGCGCGTCCAGTCCGGGGCTCCACACGCAGACCGCGCACCGGCCGGGGACGATCGCGACGATGCCGCCACCGACGCCGCTCTTGCCGGGAAGCCCGACGCGGTAGGCGAATTCGCCCGCCGCGTCGTAGGTGCCGCAGGTCAGCATCACCGCGTTGACCCGCTTGGCCGCGCTCAGCCCGAGCAGCCGGGTGCCGTCGTTGCGGACGCCGTGGCGGGCGAGGAACACCGCCGAGCGCGCGACGTCACCACAGTTCATCGCGATCGAGCACTGGCGCACGTACTGGTCGAGGACCTCGGGCACCGGACGGAGCATGTTCCGGTAGGACGCCATGAAGTACGCGAGCGCGCGGTTGCGGTCGGCGTGCCCGGCCTCGGAGGCGGCGACCTCGTCGTCGATCCCGATGTCCGCGCGACCGCTTTCCTCGCGGAGGAAGCGAAGCAGGGTTTCCGCCGCGTCGCCGTGGTGGGCCAATTCGTCGGTCACCACCAGCGCGCCGGCGTTGATGAACGGATTGCGGGGGATTCCGTCCTCGTTCTCCAGCTGCACCAGCGAGTTGAACGGGTTGCCGGACGGCTCGCGGCCCACCCGCGTCCACACGCCGTCGCCGTGGGAGAGCGCGAGCGCCAGGGTGAAGACCTTCGACATGCTCTGGATGGAGAACGGCGTCTCCCAGTCGCCGGCCCCGTGCACCGCACCGTCCACTTCGGCCACCGCGATGCCGAACCGCCGGGGATCGACCCTGGCGAGGGCGGGGATGTAGTCCGCGACGGCGCCGCGGCCGATCTCGGGCGCGACGTCGTCCGCGATCAGGTCCAGCAACGCCGCGAGGTCCACGGCCGTAGCGTAGGAGGCCGTCTTCGCGCGCGAAGATCGGGGTTCGCGGGTGAATTTGTCAAATCGAAAAGGGAAATACCGGTAAAACCCCTAGAGTGACGTCCCGCACACCTTAAGTCTTCCTTAGCACTGTTGGTGACCTGCCGCACACGCTCTAGCGTCTGGCAACCATGGATTCCTCGCTGCTCACCGAAAAAGGTGAAAGCTACTCAAAAGCACTGGGCAACCGCCAAGTGCAGATGATCGCCATCGGCGGCGCGATCGGCGTCGGGCTGTTCCTCGGTGCCGGTGGCAAGCTCCAGCAGGTCGGGCCGTCGCTGGTCCTGTCGTACGCGCTCTGCGGCATCGCCGCCTACTTCGTGATGCGCGCGCTCGGTGAGCTCGTGCTGCACGAGCCGACTTCCGGCAGTTTCGTCACCTATGCCCGCAAGTTCATCGGGCCGTGGGCGGGTTTCGTCTCCGGCTGGATGTACTGGGTGAACTGGGCGATGACCGGGATCGCGGAGATCACCGCGGTCGCGATCTACGTGCACAAGTGGCTGCCCGACGTGCCGCAGTGGATCACCGCCCTGGTCGCGCTCGGCGTCCTGATCCTGGTGAACCTGCTCTCGGTGAAGCTGTTCGGCGAGCTGGAATTCTGGTTCTCGGTGGTCAAGGTGCTGGCCATCGTGGTCTTCCTGGTCACCGCGATCGGGCTGGTGCTCACCAGCGCCGACATCGGCGGCACCACGGCAGGCGTGCACAACCTGACCGCCCACAACGGATTCTTCCCGGCGGGCATCGGCATCGCGCTGATGACGCTGCAGGCGGTCATCTTCGCGTACTCGGCCATCGAGGTCGTCGGCATCGCGGCGGGCGAGACCAAGGACGCCCGCAAGGTGCTGCCGAAGGCGATCAACGGGGTGGTCTGGCGGATCGGCGTGTTCTACGTCGGTTCCGTGCTGATGTTGGCGATGCTGCTGCCGTGGCCGTTCTACAACGGCGGTGAGAGCCCGTTCGTCACCGTCTTCTCGCGGCTCGGGATCCCGGGCATCGGCGACGTGATGAACGCGGTCGTGCTCACCGCCGCGCTGTCGAGCTGCAACTCCGGGCTCTATTCGACCGGCCGCATCCTGCGCGCGCTGGCGGACAAGGGCGAGGCGCCGAAGTTCGTCGGCAAGATGAGCAGCCGTCACGTGCCTTACGGCGGGATCCTGTTCACCTCCGCCGCCTACGTGCTGGGCGTGGTGCTCAACTACCTGGTGCCGAAGGACGCTTTCGACATCGCGATCGCGATCGCCTCGCTCGGCGTGATCACGACGTGGGCGACGCTGATCTTCTGCCAGATGCGGATGCGCCAGGCGGCACTGCGCGGGGAGCTGGAACGGCCGTCCTACCGGATGCCGTGGGCGCCTTACAGCGGCTGGGCGACGCTGGGCTTCCTCGCGCTCGTCGTGGTCCTGATGGGCTTCTCCGACGGCGCGGAGAAGATCGCGTTCTACTCGATCCCGGTGCTGGTCGTCGTGCTGGCGGTCGGGTGGCGGGTCGTCGGGAAGCGACAGCAGCAGGTGCGCTGACCCCCCTCTCGCAATTCGTCCTCTGGTTGCGGTCCTTGCGTGTGCAACTACCGAAACCAGAGGACGAATTGCGGGGGTCAGCTGGAGGTCGGGAAGTGGAAACCGGCGGTGGTGTGCGGCCACCGCGTCGTGACGACCTTCGCCCGGGTGTAGAACCGGACGCCCGCCGGGCCGTGGATCGGGCTGTCCCCGATGAGGGAGTCCTTCCAGCCGCCGAAGGAGTAGTACGACATCGGCACCGGGATCGGCACGTTCACCCCGATCATCCCCACCTTGACCTCCCGCTGGAACCGCCGCGCGGCTTCACCGCTGCCGGTGAAGATGGCGGTGCCGTTGCCGTAGGGGTTCGCGTTGATCAGCGCGATCGCCTCGTCCACGCTTGCCACCCGGACGATGCCCAGTACCGGCCCGAAGATCTCGTCCTGATAGGCGGACATCTCCGCGGTCACGTTGTCCAAAAGGGACGGTCCGACGAAGAAACCGTCCGGATGGGTCTCGACCTGGAGCGCCCTGCCGTCGACGACCACGGTCGCGCCCTGCTCCGCGCCGCGGGTGACGGAGTCGATCACCCGTCGGCGCGCGGCCTCGGTGACCACCGGGCCCATGTCGTTGCCGTTCTCGTCGCCGGGACCGACCTTGATCTCGGCCGCCTTGCGCTTGAGGATCTCGACCAGCCCGTCGCCCGCCGAACCCACGGCGACGCCGAGGGAGATCGCCATGCAGCGCTGACCGGCGGAACCGAACGCGGCGGCGGTGAGGTGGTTCGCGGCGTATTCGAGGTCGGCGTCGGGCAGGACGACGGCGTGGTTCTTGGCCCCGCCCAAGGCCTGCACGCGTTTGCCGGTGGCCGTCGCGCGTTCGTGGACGTACTTGGCGATCGGGGTGGACCCGACGAACGACACTGCGGCGATATCGGGGTGCTCGAGGATCGCGTCGACCGTGACCTTGTCCCCGTTGACCACATTGAACACGCCGTCGGGAAGGCCTGCCTCGGCGTACAGTTCGGCGACCAGCCGGGACGCGGACGGGACCCGCTCGCTGGGCTTGAGCACGAAGGTGTTGCCGGTCGCGATGGCGATCGGGTGCATCCACAGCGGGACCATGATCGGGAAGTTGAACGGCGTGATGCCGGCGACGACCCCGAGCGGCTGCCGGAAGTCGTGCACGTCCACGTCCCGCGAGACCTGGTCGGAGAAGCCGCCCTTCAGCGCATCGGCGATCCCGCAGGCGTACTCGACGATCTCGCGGCCGCGGACGATCTCGCCACGCGCGTCGTCGATCACCTTGCCGTGTTCGGAGGAGATGATCCGCGCGAGTTCGTCCTCGTGCTTCACCAGCAGCTCGCGGAAGGCGAACATCACCTTGGTCCGCTGCGACAACGACGAATCGCCCCACGACTCGAAAGCCTTGCCCGCGGCCGCCACTGCGGTGTCCACATCGGACGGTTCCGCGAGGAGCACTGCCGCCTGAGGACGCCCCGCGGCCGGGTCGTAGACGAGAGCGGTGCGAGTGGAGCCCGCCGTGGTCGCGGTGCCGTTGATCCAGTGGTCGATGGTCTTCACTTGTCGTCCTCCACAGGTGTTCACAGCAATCCGACGGCCGTGTCGACGGCCTTGGCGACGTCGCCGTCGTGCGGGTAGAGCAGGGAGCGGCCGACCACGAGGCCCTGCACGGTCGGCAGCGCGAGCGCCCGTTGCCAGGCGGCGAACGCGGCGTCGGGATCCTTGACCTCGCCGCCCAGCAGGACGGCGGGCAACGTCGAGGCGGCCAGCACGCGTTCCATGTCCTCGACCACCGGCAGCTTCAGCCAGGTGTAGGCCGACGAGCGGCCGAGACCGGAGACGATGGTGACCGAGCGGATCACGGCCTCGGGGGAGAGGTCGTTGCGGAGGCGGCCGTCGACCCAGTCGGACAGGAACGGCTCGACCATCGCGATCAGTTTCCGGTCCGCGAGCTCGTTGATCGCCTTCGCGGTGTTCTCGAGGACGCTCGGCGTCGCCGGGTCGGTCAGGCAGATCCTGGTGAGCGTCTTACCGCCGTCGAACCGCATCCGCTCGATCGCTTCGGCGTCGTAGCAGGCGAAACGGTCGTCGATCTCGAAACTCGACCCGGCGAGGCCGGTGCGGTTCATCGAGCCGATGACGGTCTTGCCCTCGAGGACGCCGAGGAGCAGCAGATCGTCGACGATGTCCGGCGTCGCCAGCACCCCCGTGACACCGGGCCGCTCCAGCGCCAGGCCGAGGCGATCCAGCAGTTCGCCGCGGTCGGCCATCGCGAGCGGGTCGGAACCGACGCCGTTCGCGCCGCGCGCCGGATGGTCCGCGGCGATGATCATCGTGCGGCCCTTGTCGTTGAACGGCGATTTCGCCCGGACCCGGGTGGCCGCGGCCACCGCGATGGCCTCCGGATCGCGCACCCGCGCGGCGACTACCCGGCGTACTGTTTCGGACACCCGTTGTTCCTTCCGGCTCGCTTGACCTTTCGACCCTCGCAAGAGCCCGAAGACTTTGTCAAGACATATGGACATAAGGTCATAGGTATCGCCCGAGGTAGGCTCCGCGCATGAACCCCTGGGCGCCCGGCGAGATCGTGGTGGATCCGAACGGCCCGGAGCCGTTGTACTCGCAGGTCGCCCGGCAGCTCGGCGCCGCGATCGAAGACGGCAGGTTGCCGAACGGCGCGAGGCTGGACAACGAGCTGGACCTGGCCGCGCGGCTGCACCTGTCGCGGCCGACGATCCGCCAGGCGATTCAATCCCTGGTCAACCAGGGGTTGCTGGTCCGCAAACGTGGTGTCGGCACGCAGGTCGTCCGCACCAAGGTCGCCCGCCCGCTGCGGCTGAGCAGCCTCTTCGACGATCTCAGCGAACTCGGGGACAAGCCGGAGTCCGTCGTCCTGGTCAATCAGGTCGAACCCGCCGGCGAAGAGGTGGCCGAGCGGCTCGAGACACCGGGCCTGACCCACGTCCGGCGGCTGAAGCGGGTGCGCTCGACCGGCGGCGAACCGCTGGCGATCATGAACAACCACCTGCCCGACGGCATCATCGACCCGGCCGACGACGAACTACGGGACAAGGGGCTCTACCAGCTACTCCGGTCCGCGGGCGTCCGGCTGCACGCCGCCCAGCAGAACGTCGGCGCCCGGCAGGCGACAGAGGAGGACGCCGAACTGCTGCACGAGAAGCCGGGGGCTGCGCTGCTCACCATGCGGCGCACCACCTACGACGACACCGGCCGGGTCGTCGAGTACGGATGGCACGTCTACCGCGCCTCGCGCTACTCGTTCAACCTTTCACTGACCAACAACGTCTGACGGTTCGCGTTCCAGGTCGGACTCCAGCGCCGCGTACACCGACGGGCGGAACCTGCGCAGCCAGACGGCGAGCGCGAGCCCGGCCAGCGCGACGATCAGCAGCAGCCACGGCAGAAGCGGGACGACGCCGTTGCTGGATCCGGCGAGGGTCGGGAAATTGAGGATCGCCAGCGTCACGATGAGCCCGAGACCCACCGCGCCCAGCCCGGGAGCGAGCAGCGTCTTCACGATCCGGCGGTCCCGCGTCCGGCGGAAATGGACCAGGATCGCCACCGCCGCGAACAGCTGCAGGGTGAGAATGCCGAGGGTGCCGAAGCCGGTCATGCTCGCGGTGAGGTCGGCGACCGGGTCGAGCCCGGCGAGCCGGAACGCCACCGCCACCAGCGAACCGAAGGCCAGCTGGACGATCGAGGCGTAGCGCGGCGCGCCGTTGCGCGGGTTGGTCTTGCCCAGCAGCCGCGGCAGCACGCCGACCCGTCCCAGCGCGTAGAGGTAACGCGTGGCCGAATTGTGCAGCGCCAGCAGCGCCGCGAACAGGCTGACCACCAGCAGTAGCAACATCACCTTGGTCAAGGTGTCGCCGAGATACTCCTGGGCGACCGACTGCACCAGGTCACCGGTCGAAAGGTGCGCGGCGGCCACGTCCTGCGCCTGCTCGGCGCCGATCGCGCTGACCACTGCCCAGGTCGTGAACGCGGCGAACACCCCGATGAACCCGATCGCGATGTAGGTCGCCCGCGGGATCGTCCGCTTGGGATCCTTGGCCTCCTCGCCGAACAACGCCGTCGCCTCGAACCCGATGAAAGCGTTGGCGGCGAACAACAACGCCAGTCCGCTCGCGCCCTGGAACATGACCGACGGGCTGAACGCGGCGAAGGAGAAGCCGTGCCGGAACAACACGCTGAAGTCCATGATCAGCAGGATCGACACTTCGAGGACCAGCGAGACTCCCAGCACCTTCGCGCTGACCGCGATTCCGCGTCGGCTGAGCAGCAGGACCAGCACGACCGAAAGCGCGCTCCAGAAGAGCCAGTCGAGCTTCAGCCCGAAGACGGTGTCGATCGCGGTGGAGGTGAAGAATCCGCTCGTGCCGATCGCGCCCGCCACGAAACAGTTGTAGCCGAGCATCGCGATGAAACCGGCGACGAGACCCGGTGTCCGGCCCAAACCCTTGACCACGAAGGCGTAGAAGCCGCCCGCGCTGGTGAGGACCTTCGACATCTGCGCGTAGCCGACCGCGAACAACAGCAGGACGACCGTGGCCAGCAGGAACGCCGCGACCATCCCGCCGCCGTTCCCGACCGCGATGCCGATGGCCGCGATCACGACCATCCCGGTCAAGGGCGCGACCGCGGCGAGCACGAGGAAGACGATGCCTGGCACGCCCAGGACGTTCTTGGCGAGCGACGTGTCGTCTCGGCTCATTCGCTGCTCCTCTTGTTCGCTGGACGGCCAGTATGGGAGCGGGCGGGGGTGCGGGCTTTGCCTTTGCGCGCTCGGCGCTTGTTCGCCAGTGCCCGGTCTGGGTGCTCGCCGCGGAGGTGGTCTCGGGCCTCGTGAGTGGTAAGGGTTAGAACCGTCTTTACCACTCACGAGGCTGACTATTTCCGCGGCTTTTTTCGTCGTGTCACATAAACGTTTGATAGCACAGGTGTTCGACTGCTGGTATTGTTGATGTCGTGGCCAGCGAAGACGTATCCCGGACGACACCCGCCGAGTGGTGGCGTGTCGATACCGCTGTGCTGCATGCCCGCAAACAAGAACTCGAAGTCCTCAAGCGCCAATTGGATGCGGAGCAGAACGCGATCCTCGCGGAAATCAATATCCGCGGGGTTCGTGGGTGTTCAGGTCATGCGACGTTGTCGGCGATGATTTTCGAGGACTTCCACGTCACTGGCAAGGAAGCCGATGTCCGCGCCGACCGCGTCCTGGCGTTGCACGCCGGTGTGGCGGTGGGTGGTGATCGGGTGCCGCCTCTCGCACCCCTGACGGCTGACGCTGCTGCGGAGGGCGCGATCGGCGGCTCGCAGATCGACGCGATCATCCACACCCTCGCCCGCATCCCGTCCACTGTCCCGGAAGAAGACGTTCGAGGCGGGGAGAAGATTCTTGTGGATCTGGCCCGGCACGCCGGGCCCCGTCAGATCAACCAGGCCGGTCGACGGTTGCTGAATGACCTGGACCCGGACGGAAAAGAACCCCGGGACGAGAACCCCAAGGACGCGCGTCCGGAGTTGCGGTTCGTCCAGCACCGCAACGGCACCTTGGGATTGAAGGGCACGCTCGATCTGGAGACCTACGCGCGGTTGAAGTCCGACCTCGACCCGATGGCCAAACCGCACAAGGCCATCGACGGAGTCCGCGACTCCCGCACTCAAGACGAGCGCTACGGCGACGCTTTTACCGACTACGTCCGGTTGAAGACCACCAGCCGGAACCTTCCCGGCCAAGCAGGCGAGGCCACCCACATCCTCATCACCATGTCGTACGAGGACCTCATCCGGGACATCGGTGAAGCGCATTTGGACCTGGTCGGGCCGATCAGCGCCACCGACGCCCGCATCCTGGCCTGTGATGCCCGTGTCCGGCCCGGAGTTCTCGGCACCGCAGGCGAACCCCTCGACATCGGCCGTTCGAAACGAACGGTGTCATTGGCCCAGAAGTACGCACTCACCATCCGCGACGGTGGCTGCGCTTTCCCCGGCTGTGACATGCCCGTGCCCCGTTGTACGGCTCACCATATTGTTTTCTGGCGACACCACGGCGAAACGAAGATCGACAATCTCGTGCTGCTGTGTACCAAGCATCATCGGTTGATCCACCACAGCCAATGGAAAGTCCAGATCGCACAGGACGGCCTCCCGGAATTCACCGCACCTGCCTACCTCGACCCCACCGGAGAACCGAGGCGCAACACCATGCACCTCAGGACATAGGCCGACGCTGGGGCGCGATAGCCGAGGTCAGCCGATTCGCCGGTCAAGCGTCTCGGTGGACAGCTGTGGCCATGACCTGGCCCATCGCTCGAGCGTGCTCACCGTCAGCTGAGCCGTCGCGCGCAGGGTTTGCCGCGGGCGGAAATGGACGGTCGTCCCGGTCGTGCCGTCATCGGCGATCGAGGTCAGGTCGGTGACGCACTCATGCAGGAATTATCGCAGCCAGACGGCCTCTCACGATCGCGGCTCAGGGAAGGAAGGCCATCGGTGCGGCCGCTCCAGAACCTCGATGGTCGCCTGGTCGACCAGGAAGTACTGCCCGCCGTCCTCCCGCGGGTTCGTATAGGCGGCCGTCGCGATCGACCGGCCGAAGTCGGCCATCACCGCGATGGGATAGCCGCCGTCGAAGATCTCGCCGTGCGCGGCCGTCGCGACGGTCCCGGTCTCGTACCAGGTGACGAAGTACTGCGCCGGCCCGGTTTCGAAGACGCGCAGCGTCGTCTCCTTCTGCCGGACGCCGGTGAATTCGCCGGACACGCCGGTCCAGATCATCGTCGTCCTGTCCGCGTAGTGCTGCTCCAGCACGTTTCCCGAGCCGTAGTGGAAGTTCGCGCGGAGCCCGACGAGATCGTTGCTGAGCTGGTGGGTGCCGGTCACGGGGAAGAAGCGGACATCGAGTTCCACGGGCTGAACCTCCGGAAGGATCGCTGGTTCCGAAGGTTTAGCACCGGGGGCTGCGGGAATCGTTGTCCGGCAAGGCAGTCCTGTTGTCGGTGAACGCGGGGCTCAGCCGAACATGCCGGGCTGGTAGTCGCCGGCCGGGGTCCCGGCGATGACGTTGAGCCGGTTGTACGCGTTGATCGTGGCGACCAGGGAGATCAAGGCGCCGATCTGCTCGTCGTCGTAGTGCTTGCGCACCTGCGCCCAGGTCTCGTCGCTGACGCCGTGGTGCGCGTCGGAGATGCGGGTGCCCTCCTCGGTGAGCGCGAGTGCCGCGCGCTCCGCCTCGGTGAACACGTTCGCTTCCCGCCAGGCGGCGACCAGGTTGAGCCGCACCGAAGTCTCGCCGGCGTGCGCGGCGTCCTTGCTGTGCATGTCGGTGCAGAAGCCGCAGCCGTTGATCTGGCTGGCGCGCAGCTTCACCAGTTCCTGGGTCGCGTGCGGCAGCGAGGACTCCTCGATCGGGCGGCTCGCGGCGCCGAGACGCTTGACGAACTTGAGGGCGACCTCGTTCTCGAACAGGTTGATGCGCGGTTCCATGATCTTTCCTCTCCGTCGGTTTCTGCACACATGACGATCCGGCCGGAGAGGTTGTGACAGCTTTCGGCGTGACGCCGGTCACCCGTGCAGGACGTCCGCGAGGAGCTCCGCGCCGTCGACGACGCGAGGGCCCGGCCGGTTGAAGTAGGCCGGGCCGTCGAGGATGTGCACGGCGGGGATGTCGCTCCAGCCGGGAAGGCCGGTCAGCAGGGGGAGCTCCGCCTCGGTCCGTTCCGGTGGGAAGCCGCAGAAGATGAGCAGCAGGATGTCGGGCCGTGCTTCGACGACGGCGTCCCACGGGATCGGCCGGGTGTGTTCGCCCGCGGCGGCGAGCAGCGGGGTTCCGCCCGCCGCTTCGATCTGTTCGGGGACCCAGTGCCCGGCGGGCCAGAGTGGGTCGAGCCATTCGAGGGCCGCCACGCGCGGGCGAGGCCGCCCCGCGACCCGGGCACGGACGGCAGCTAGCCGTTCCTTAAGGCGGCGGGTCTCGGTGGCCGCCCGTTCGGGGACGCCCAGCACCTCGCCGAGTGTGGTCAAGCAGGTGAAGATGCCTTCCAGTGTTCGCGGTTCGAGGCTGACGACCCGGGTGTCGCCCTCCATGGCGCGCACGGTTTCGGAGACCTGCCGGTAGGAGATCGCGCAGACGTCGCAGAGGTCCTGGGTCAGCACGACGTCGGGTTCGGCGGCCGCCAGCAGTTCGGAGTCGAGGGAGTACAGGCCCGAGCCACGATGCTCGCCGCCGACGGCCGCCGAGATCTCCCGGCTCGACAGCACGTCGTGGTCGATCGCGCTGCTCGTGACCACCGGGACGTCGTCGAGCGCGCCGGGCGGCCAGTCGCATTCGTGGGTCCGGCCGGTCAGTGACGGCAGCAGTCCGAGGGTCGCGACGAAGTCCGTCGCGGCGGGGAGCAACGAGACGATCCGCATCCGTCCACGGTAGGTGACCAGCGCATCCTGCACATCTGAGCGGGTCAAATGCGTGAAACTGCACTCTTGGAGCATTGACGTTGCACAAAACTGCACCTAACGTGACAGCTATTGCGCACAACTGGCACGGATGGGGAGTTCATGAGCGGGACCTTCATGGCGGCGGAGATCGCGAGCCAGCCCGGCTGCTGGCGGGACGCGGCGGCGCTGGCCTCGGCGAACAGTGATCTGCTGCCGCCGCCCGGCGCGCGGGTCGCGATCGTCGGCTGCGGTACGTCGTGGTTCATCGGCCAGGCGTACGCCGTCCTCCGCGAGTCCGCCGGGCTCGGCGAAACCGACGCCTTCGCCGCGTCGGAGTTCCCGGTGGGCCGCGGCTACGACCACGTCGTGGCGCTGACCCGGTCGGGTACGACCACCGAGGTCCACGCCCTGCTGGCGAAGCTGCGGGGCAAGACGCCGACCATCGCGATCACCGGGGTGCCCGGCGAGATCGAGAACGCCGCCGACACCATCGTCGACCTGTCCGTCGTGGACGAACGCTCGGTCGTGCAGACCCGTTTCGCCACCACGGCCTTGGCGATGCTGCGGGCGCACCTCGGCGAGGACTTGAACGCGGCCGCGGACCAGGCCGAACGCGTCCTGGCCGAACCGCTGCCCGACGAACTGGTCACCGCGGAGCAGTTCAGCTTCCTCGGCACCGGCTGGTCGGTGGGCATCGCGAACGAGGCCGCGCTCAAGTTCCGCGAGGCATGTCTGCTGTGGACGGAGTCGTACCCGGCGTGGGACTACCGGCACGGGCCGATCAGCATCAGCGAACCCGGCCGCGTGACCTGGATGTTCGGGCAGGCGCCGGACGGCCTCGCCGACGACGTCGCCCGCGCGGGCGGCCTGTTCGTCGAGAGCGGCCTGGACCCGCTCGCCGACCTGGTCCGCGCGCAGCGGGTGGCCGGAGCCATCGCCGCCCGCAAGGGGCTCGACCCGGACAACCCCCGCAGTCTCACCCGTTCCGTCGTCCTGACCTGAGGCCACCGTGATCGTCACCGTCACGCCGAACACCGCGCTGGACGTCACGTACACAGTGGACGGTCTGCGGCCCGGTGAGGTGCACCGGGTGCGCGACGTGCGGTACCGGGCGGGCGGCAAGGGCGTCAACGTCGCCAGGGTGCTGCACGCGCTCGGCGTCGACGTCCGCGCGGTCTTGACCGCCGGTGGTGCGACGGGATCCGCCGTCGTGGCGGACCTCGCGGCGGTGGGGGTCGCCGCGGAGGCCGTCCCGATCGGCGGGGAAACCCGGCGCACCACCACGGTCCTGGCCGGCGACGGATCGGTCACACTGCTGAACGAACCCGGCCCCAGGCTCACCGAAGACGAATGGCAAGCGTTTGCGGCGGCCGCCCGAAACCGGAAACCGGACGTGCTCGTCTGCTCGGGCAGCCTCCCACCGGGAGCCGGGGGATACGCCGGGCTGCTCGGCGCTTCACCGTCCATCTTGGACACTTCCGGTCAAGCCCTGCTCGACGGCCTGGCCGGGCGGCCGTCCGTGGTCAAACCGAACGCCGACGAACTGCGCGAGGTCACCGGCCTGCGCGATCCGGTGGCCGCCGCGGCCGAACTCCGCAAGGCCGGGGCGGGCGCAGTTGTCGTCTCCCTCGGCCCCGAGGGGCTGCTGGCGGTGACCGGATCCGGCACCTGGCACGCGGCACCGTCCACGGTGCTGCGGGGCAACACCACCGGCGCGGGCGACGCCGTCGTCGCGGCGTTGGCACTGGGCCTGAGCCGGCGCGAACCGTGGCCGGACATCCTGCGCCGGGCCGTCGCCCTGTCCGGCGCGGCCGTGCTCGGCCCGCTCGCCGGGGACGTCGACCTCGCGCACTACCAAGCCGAACAGGGGCTGGTCGCCGTGCGCGCCCGCCCGGATTAGGAGAAGTCATGCCTCTGGTGGGAACCGGGGAGATCGTCGGTGCCGTCGCGGCGGCCCGGCACGGCTGCGGCGCGTTCAACGCGATCCAGCTCGAACACATCACCGCGATCATCGACGGCGCCGCCGCGGCGGAGGCACCGGTGATCGTGCAGCTGAGCCAGAACGCCGTGAAGTACCACGGCTCACTGGCGCCGGTCGGCACGGCGGCGCTCGCCGCGGCCAGGGGCGCCGTCATCCCGGTCGCGGTGCATCTCGACCACGCCGAATCCGCCGACCTCGTCCGCGAGGCCGTCGCGCTCGGCTTCGGGTCCGTCATGTTCGACGCGTCCAAATTGGACTATGCCGACAACGTCCGGGCGACGCGTGAAGTCGCCGCGTACTGCCATGACCACGGAGTGTGGGTCGAGGCCGAACTCGGTGAGGTCGGGGGAAAGGACGGTGTCCACGCGCCCGGCGCGCGCACCGATCCGGACGAGGCGGCGGAGTTCGTCGCCTCCACCGGCGTCGACGCGCTGGCGGTGGCCGTCGGCAGTTCGCACGCCATGCTCACCCGTGACGCCGCACTGGACTTCGAGCTGATCGCACGGCTCCGGGAACGGGTGCCGGTGCCGCTGGTGCTGCACGGCTCGTCGGGTGTGCCCGACGACGGGCTGGCCGAAGCGGTGCGGGCCGGGATGACGAAGATCAATATCGCCACCCAGCTCAACAAGGTGTTCACCGCGGCCGTCGCGGACGACTGGCGCGCGCATCCCGAGCGCGTCGACCCGCGGAAGTACCTCGGCGCCGGGCGTGCCGCGGTCGCCGTCGAGGTGCGGCGGCTCTTGGGAGTGCTCAAGCTTGATCATGTTGAACCGGTCAAGGTGACGATTGAGCAGAGTTTGCGCGATTGAGTGTTGACATGTGCGTGAAACCTCACAAAACTGCGCAAGAACAAGCAGAACTTGTGTGATCTTCGATCCAGGTGGTGGCGGATGCGGGTAGGCAGGCTCACGGCATTGACGGCAGGGGCGGCGCTCCTGCTCGCGGGATGCGGCGGCGGGGACACGGCCGGTGGCACCGGCGAGAACGCGCTTCCGGGCGTCGATCAGTTCCTCAACGCGCCTTGTCCGGAAGCGGCGGTGAAACCCGCGACGGACAAGGAGTTCACGTACTGGTCCATGTGGACGGCCGACGAGCCGCAGGGCAAGGTCCTGCAGAAGGCCTTCAAGTGCTTCACGGAGAAGACCGGCGTCAAGGTCGACGTGCAGTGGCTGGGCCGCAAGGCCTACACGCAGAACCTGGTGCCCGCGCTGAACACCGACGCCGTGCCGGATCTGTTCGACCAGGACGTCAGCAAGGTCGGCGCGGCGATCATGACGCCCGGTGGCACGCAGAGCGTCGACGACGTCTTCGCGATGAAGGTCGGTGAGGGCGACAAGACCGTCAAGGACGTGCTTTCGCCCAGCTCGTACGACTTCCCGCAGAACAAGGACCGCGAGGGCCACAACTTCATGGTCCCGTACACGATCCAGTCGAGCGCCTGGTGGTTCAACAAGGACACCGCGGGCGACATCCAGCAGCCGAAGACGATGGACGAGCTGATCGGCCTGTTCGACAAGGCGAAGACCGACGGCAAGGCCGCCATCAGCCTCGACGGCGACATCCCGTTCTACAACATGTACTACTACACCCAGCTCGCCGAGCGGTACGTCGGCGCGGGCGGGCTCTACAAGGCGGCGACCGACAAGACCGGCCAGGCGTGGAAGACCGAGCCCGGTTTCCTCAAGGCCGCCGTCGAAACCGCGAAGCTGCCCAAGCACTTCATCGACGGGTGGGACGCGGCGAAGTTCCCGCAGGTGCAGCAGCGCTGGGCCGACGGCGACTCCCGCTTCCTCTACGTCGGCAGCTGGGCGCCGAGCGAGACCCGCGAGTACCTCGACAAGCAGGGCTCCGGGACGAAGATCAACTATGGCTCGTTCCAGTTCCCGATGCCCGCGGGCGCCACGCACGACACCGTCGAGCAGATGTCGATCGGTTTCTCGGTGACCAAGAAGGCCAAGCACGCCGAGGGTGCCAAGGCGTTCATCGCCTACTTCCTCAACAAGGACCTGCTTTCCGGGATCCCGGCGGTGGCCGACAACCTCGTGCCGCGCGCCGACCTCGCCGTGCCGGACGACCTCAAGCAGGTCAAGGCCGCGCTGGACGACCCGAAGAAGGAACACGTCCTGCAGTACGACGGCATCGACGGGATCGCCGGCGGCAAATGGCAGACCGACGTCTTCGACCCGGCCGACATCGCCCTGCTGAAGGGGCAGATCACCCCGGAGCAGTTCGTGGACCAGCTCGCCACCAAGGGCGCCGAATTCTGGAAGAACCAGGGCTGATGGCCACGGTCACGACCAAGGCGGCGCGGCCTTTGAAGGCCGGGGCCCACTTGCATCGCAAGAAACGGCTGTTCTGGCCGTTCGCGGCCCCGGCGCTGGCGCTGTACCTGGCCTTCCTGGTGCTGCCGACGATCGCGACCGTGGTGCTGAGCTTCACCAGCTGGGCCGGTGCGGGGGACACGCCGAAACCCAACGGCGTCACCAACTACACGCAGATGGTGTCGAGCGACTCGTTCCAGTACGCCTTCGGCAACACGCTGATCTACGTGTTCCTCGGCGGGATCGGCACGTTCGCGCTGGCGTTCCTGTTCACCATGGTGCTGCGGGACATGAAGGGCGGGAAGACCGTCCGCGCCATCCTGTTCTTCCCCAACATCGTGGCGCCGGTGGCGCTCGGGATGTTCCTCGGCTTCGTGTTCAAGTACCAGCCGGGGAAACAGGGGCTCGCGAACTACGTGATGGAGGGCCTCGGCGCCGACGCGGCGAAGTTCCTCGCACCGTCCAATGTGACCGGTGTGGTGACGGCGTCGCTGATCTGGGCCAGTTCGGGCTTCTACATCACCATCCTGATGGCCGCGGTCGACCGCATCCCTCCGTATCTCTACGAGGACGCCGAACTGGGCGGCGCGTCACCGTGGCAGAAGTTCCGCAACATCACGCTGCCGATGACCTGGGACGTCGTCGGCGTCGCCGGGGTGCTGTGGACGATCAACGCGCTCAAGATCTTCGAGCTGGTGTTCGTGCTGGCCGGGCCGGGCACCTACGCCCCGCCCAACGAGGCGTGGACGCTGGGGATCTATGTGTTCGACCGGACCTTCGGCTCGAACGGCACCCCGGACTTCGGTGCCGCCTGTGCCTGCGCGGTGGCGATGATCGCGCTGGTGTCCGTGCTCGTCGTCCTGCTCCGTCGTTTGATGCGCCGTGACGCGATCCAGTTCTGAGGGAGACGAAATGTCCGTCACCGACGTCGAGGCGCCCGCGCGCCCGCCGGCGAAACCGGTGCGCAAACCACCGCGCAAACCTCGTCCGGCACCCGGCTCGAAACGGTTCAGCCCGTTGCGTGTCCTGGGTTCCACGATCGTCTGGCTGTTCACCGCCGGCAACATCCTGGTGCTGTACTGGCTGCTCACCGCGTCGTTCAAGACACCGGTGGAGATCTTCACCAAGCCGTTCGCCCTGCCGTACCAGTGGTTCAAGAACGGCAAGCCGTTCCGGAACTTCGTCTACGCCTGGAACAACGCCGGTTTCGGTGACGCGGTGCTGACCACCGTGGTCCTGGTCGGGCTCGCGACGGTCGTGACGGTCGCCGTTTCGGCACCCTGCGCGTACGCCCTGACCAGGCTCGGCGTCCGCGGCTCCGGTCCGATGACGAACGCCGTCGCGATCGGCATGGGCGTGCCGTTCCAGACCGTGATCATCCCGCTGTTCGTGGTGCTGAGCAAGATCCACCTGGACAACGAGTACGGCCTGTTCGTGCTGTACGTGGCACTGTCCATCCCGTTCACCGTGTTCCTGATGACCGGCTTCTTCCGGTCGCTGCCGGACGAACTGGAGGAGGCCGCCGCGCTCGACGGCGCTTCGCCGACGCGCACGTTCTTCTCGGTCATGCTGCCGCTGACGCGCGGCGGCATGATCACCGCGCTGACGCTGAACGCCATCGGCCTGTGGAACGAGACGCTCCTGGCGATCGTGTTCCTCAAGGACCAGGCGCATTTCACGCTCTCCCGCGCGCTCTTCACCTTCTACGGGGCCGCGAGCTACCAGTCGGAGTACGGCGGCCTGATCGCCGGTGTGGCGATCGTCGTGCTCCCGATGCTGGTGCTCTACCTCGTGCTCGCCCGCCGGATCATCACCGGCCTGACCCTCGGCGCCGGAAAGTAGGACCTGATGGCCACCGTGACCTTTTCCGACACCACCCGGTTCTACGCCGGGGTCGAACGCCCGGCCGTCGACGGCCTCGACCTCGAGGTCGCCGACGGCGAGTTCCTCGTCCTGGTCGGCCCGTCCGGCTGCGGGAAGTCGACCACGCTGCGGATGCTCGCCGGGCTGGAGGGCGTCGACGACGGCTCCATCCACATCGGCGACCGCGACGTCACCGAACTGCCACCGAAGGACCGGGACATCGCGATGGTGTTCCAGAACTACGCGCTCTACCCGCACATGACGGTGGGGGAGAACATCGGCTTCCACCTGAAGCTGGCCAAGATGCCCAAGGCCGAACGCGAACGCAAGGTGCGCGAGGCCGCGGCCGTGCTCGACCTGACCGAGTACCTGGACCGCAAACCCGCGAAACTGTCCGGCGGGCAGCGGCAGCGCGTCGCGATGGGCCGGGCGATCGTGCGCGAGCCCAGTGTGTTCCTGATGGACGAGCCACTGTCCAATCTGGACGCCAAACTCCGGGTGCAGACGCGGACCCAGATCGCGTCCCTGCAGCGGCGGCTGGGCATCACGACGCTCTACGTCACGCACGACCAGGTCGAAGCGATGACCATGGGCGACCGGGTGGCCGTGCTGAAGGACGGGATCCTGCAGCAGTGCGACACTCCCGTCGGGCTGTTCGCCAAGCCGGTCAACGTGTTCGTCGCCGGGTTCATCGGCTCGCCCGCGATGAACCTGCTGGAGACCACTGTGGACACCGATGGTGCCGTCGTCGGCGGGACGCGGCTGCCGCTGACCCCGGCACAGCGGTCGGCGCTGACCGGTCCCGGCATCGTCGTCGGCGTCCGGCCCGAGGGCTGGACGATCGGCGACGGCGGTTTCGAGGCCGTCGTCGAGGTCGTCGAAGAACTGGGCAGCGACCAGTATCTCTACTGCCGGGACGGCGACCGCGTGCTGACGGTCCGCACCCCGGGCATGGCGCCGTGGCAGCGTGGCGAGCCGATCTCGCTGGCCCCGCAGCCGGGCTCGGTGCACCTTTTCGACGCCGCCACCGGTGACCGGCTCCCGGACGCATGACCCGCCTGTACCGCACCGGGCTGGTGCTTCCGGCGGCCGAACTGGGACCGGAGAACCCGTTGCCGCCGCTCCGGAAGCCGGAGGCGGTGGCCAAGGTGTCCAATGTGGACGAACTGCCGCCGGATCTCGCGGAGGGCGTCGGATACGGCCGCCTGGACACCACGTTGCCGTGTCTGCTGCAGGACGGCTACACCCGCGACCGCGTCGAACGCGAGCTCCCGGCGTTGGTGCTGGAGAACGACAAACTCCGGGCGACCGTGCTGCCTTCGCTGGGCGGACGGCTGTACTCGCTGGTCCACAAGCCTTCCGGGCGTGAGCTGCTCTATCGCAACCCGGTGCTCCAGCCCGCGAACCTCGCCCTGCGGGACGCGTGGTTCGCGGGCGGTGTCGAGTGGAACCTCGGGAGCACCGGCCATACGACGCTGACCTGCGAGCCGATGTTCGCCGCGGAGATCGAGGGCCCGGACGGCACGCCGGTGCTGCGGCTGTGGGAATGGGAACGGACTCGCGACCTGCCGTATCAGGTCGACTTCTGGCTGCCCGAAGACTCGGACCAGCTGCTCGTGGCGGTGCGGGTGCGGAATCCGCATCCCTACGACGTCCCGGTGTACTGGTGGTCGAACATCGCGGTGCCGCAGAACGAGGGCACCCGCGTACTGGCTCCCGCGACGCAGGCCTGGCACTACGGCTATTCGGGACGGCTCGACCTGGTCGACGTTCCCGGCGAGCTGACCTACCCGGCCCGCGCCGAGGCCGCGGCGGACTACTTCTTCGAGGTGAACGGAAGACCGTGGGTCGCGGCCGTCGAGGAGGACGGGACGGGGCTGGCGCAGCTGTCCACCGACCGTCTGCGCGGACGGAAGCTCTTCCTGTGGGGCGAGTCCGCCGGCGGACGCCGCTGGCAGGAATGGCTGGCGCCCGGCGCGGGCGGCTACCTGGAGATCCAGGCGGGCCTGGCCCGGACCCAGCTGGAGCACCTGCGGTTGCCGCCGGGCGAGAGCTGGGACTGGCTGGAGGCATACGGTCCGGTCACCGCGGATCCGGCCGCGGTGCACGGCGAAGACTGGACGACGGCTCGTGAGGCCGTCGCCGCCGGTCTGCCTTCGGCGGAGGTTCTGGACGAATACCACGACGCCTGGCGGAAGATCGCCGACGTCACCCCGGAATCCTTCCTGGCCACCGGCTCCGGCTGGGGCGCGCTGGAGAACCGGCGGGCGCCGATGTGCCTGCCCGGCACACCGTTCCCGGACGACTCCCTCGGGCCGGATCAGGAGCCGTGGCTCGCCTTGCTCGACGGAACGCCGCCGGACGGGGACCCACTCGCCGTCCCGCCGCCGACGCTGGTGAACCGGTACTGGGCGGATCTCATGGAGTACGCCCCGAAGAACTGGCTGACCTGGTATCACCGCGGCGTCGCGCACTGGGCGGCCGGACGGCAGTCCGACGCGGTCGGTGCCTGGCGCGAGTCCGTTTCGGCGAACGAGAACCCTTGGGCGCTGCGGAATCTCGCGGTCGCCACGGCCGGGCACGAAGCCGCCTGGCTGTACCGGCGGGCGGTCGCCCTCGCGCCGTCGCTGCGGCCTCTGGTCGTGGAGGCGATCGCGGCGCAACTCGCGGCGGGACTTCCGGACGAAGCGGGCGCGCTGCTCGACGGGCTGCCGCAGGAGGGGCGGATCGCCTTGCTGGCCGCCCGCACCCACCTCGCGCGAGGAGATCTCGCCGCGGCGAAGGCCGTGTACGACACGGGTTTCGAGGTCGCGAACCTCAGGGAAGGGGAAACGTCTCTTTCGGACACCTGGGCGGCGGTTTCCGACGAACCGCTGCCGGAACACCATGACTTCCGGATGAAGTGAACGGCCGGGCCACTCGACCGGCGTGCCGCTCGCGGCGGACAACCGCGATGCAGCATACTGCTCGAAACAGTGGCCAACAGCGCAACGTCATGCGCGATAGGCCGCAGCGAGCTAGGAGTGGCGCGGATGGCCCGGCACGAACGGCTGAGCACCCTGCTGGACCTGCTGGGGCAGCGGGAAAAGATCGACGTCGAAGACGTGGCCGAGGAGTTGAACGTCTCCGCGGCCACCATCCGGCGCGACCTCGACCACCTGGCGGAACAGCAGTTGCTCACCCGCACCCGTGGTGGCGCGGTGGCCAACGATCTCGCCTACGACCTGCCGTTGCGTTACAAGACCGCGCGGCACGTGCCCGAGAAACAGCGGATCAGCGTCGCCGCGGCGGCGCTCGTGGCGCAGGGCATGGTGGTCGGCCTCAACGGCGGGACCACCACGGCCGGGGTCGCGCGTTCACTGGCGACGCGGTCGGATCTGGCGGGCCTGCGGGATTCGCCGGGGCTGACGGTGGTCACCAACGCGCTGAACATCGCGCACGAACTGGCCGTGCGGCCGCATGTGAAGATCGTGGTGACCGGCGGAGTCGCGCGCCCGCAGTCGTTCGAACTCAGCGGTCCGCTGGCCACGCGAGTGCTCAGCGAGTTGACGATCGACCTGCTGTTCCTCGGTGTCGACGCGTTCGACGCCGAGGCCGGCGCCTTCGCACACCACGAGGGCGAGGCGAGTATCAACCGGCTGATGGTCGAGCGGTCGGAACGCGTCGTCGCGGTCGCCGACGGGTCGAAACTGGGCCGCCGCGCGTTCGCGCGGATCTGCTCGACGCCGCAGGTGCACGCCCTGGTCACCGATTCCAACGCCGACCCGAAGGTGCTGCGTGCCTTCGAGGCCGCGGGGGTCGAGGTCCAGGCCGTCTGACCCGGCCGCTCCCGAGTGTCATGAAAGGGGCTTTCAGGACGAATTCTGTCCTGAAAGCCCCTTTCATGACGTCCGGGGCAGGAAGACTCCTTGCCGCATAAGGATCTTCGAACGACCCGACGAAAGTCGGCAGCACCGCTTCGGCGGATGACTTTGCGCGAACCGTGCGCTATACAGAGACCATATTGCGTATTCATGCGCGAAAGGTGTCTTGAATGAGCAGAGTTGCGCAATCCCTGAGTTGTTTGGCCGCAGTGGCCCTCCTCGGACTCTCCCCGGTCCTCGCCCACGCCGATCCGGCCGCGGCGGCGTCCGGCAAGCTGGGCGATCTGACCGGGATCTCCGCCGAAGGCCCCACGGTCACCCTGAAATCGGGAAGCGCCGCCGTGCGCGTCAGCTTCCCGGCCGAAGGCGCCGTCCGCGTCTGGCTGGCGCCGGACGGCACGTTCACCGATCCGGCCGGGAGCAAGATCGTGCTGCCGCGCACGGGCGACCCGGTCACGCCGAAGAAGACCGACAAGGGGGACTACTGGGCGGTTTCCACGGGCAAGGCGACGCTGCGGGCGTACAAGCACCCGATGCGGCTCGCGTTGTACGACGGCGCGGACCGCAAGCGGCTCTGGGAGGAGTCGGCGCCGCTGTCCTGGACCGACAAGGCGACCACACAGACCCTGGCGCGGACGGCGGCCGAGCAGTTCGTCGGCGGTGGTGAGCAGAACGGCCGGTTCAGCCACCGCGACCAGACGATCCGGATCTTCGCCGACTACAACTGGGACGACGGCGGGGCACCGAACTCGCAGCCGTTCTACGCCTCCACGGCGGGATACGGCGTGCTGCGCAACACCTTCGCCCAAGGCACCTACGCCTTCACCGAGCCGGTGCGCACCACGCACGACGAGCGCCGCTTCGACGCGACCTACGTGGTCGGCGACGGGCTCAAGGACGTCATCACCGGCTACACCGATCTGGTCGGAAAGCCTTTCCTGCCACCGCTGTACGGGCTCGAGCACGGTGACGCCGACTGCTACCTGCACAACGCCAACCGCGGCGAACGGCACACGCTGGACGCGGTGAAGGTCGCGGAGGGGTACACCGAGCACGGGATGCCCAACGGCTGGATGCTCGTCAACGACGGCTACGGCTGCGGGTACGAGAACCTCCAGCAGACGGGCGAAGGCCTGCGCAAGAACGGGATGCAGCTCGGGCTGTGGACCGAGAACGGCGTGCCGAACCAGGTCGAAGAGGTCAAGGCCGGGGTCCGGGTCCGCAAACTCGACGTCGCGTGGGTCGGGCCTGGCTACCAGTTCGCACTGGACGCTTGCGACACCGCGCACAAGGGCATCGAGGACAACAGCGACGCGCGCGGGTTCGTCTGGACGCCGGTCAGCTGGGCGGGCGCGCAGCGTTGCGGCGTGCTGTGGAGCGGCGACCAGGCCGGCTCCTACGACTACATCAAATGGCAGATCCCGACCTACGCCGGCGCCACGACCTCCGGTATCGCCTATAACACCGGCGACATCGACGGCATCTTCGGCGGCAGCCCGCAGACCTATGTCCGTGACCTGCAGTGGAAGTCGTTCCTGCCGGTCTCGATGACGATGGACGGCTGGGCCGCGTCGGACAAGCAGCCGTGGCGGTACGGCGAACCGTTCACCTCGATCAACCGCAAGTACCTGCTGCTCAAGGAGCGGCTGCTGCCCTACACCTACAGCCATTCGGTGGAGGCGCACAAGACCGGCGTCGGCCAGGTCCGCCCGCTCGCGCTCGAATACCCGGACGACCCGAACGTCTGGAGCGAGAAGGCGAAGTACGAGTTCCTGTCCGGCAAGGACTTCCTGGTCGCGCCGGTGTACGAGAACTCCACCGTCCGCAACGGCATCTACCTGCCGAAGGGCACGTGGGTCGATTACTGGAGCGGCAAGACCTACACCGGACCGACCACTGTGGACGGTTACGACGCGCCGCTCGACACGCTTCCGCTGTTCGTCCGCGCCGGGGCCGTGGTCCCGATGTGGGCCGAGGGCACGAAGTCGTGGCAGACCCGGGACAAGGGCGTGCTCGATCTCGACGTCTACCCGCAGGGCAAGGGCTCGTTCACACTCACCGAAGACGACGGTGTGACCAGGGCGTACAAGAACGGCGACCAGGCCAAGCAGACCTTCACCGTGGACGCGCCGAAGTCGGGTCTGGGCACGGTGACGGTCGGGATCGGTGCCAGTTCCGGTTCCTACGCGGGGAAGCCCGCGGCGCGGAACTATCAGCTGACCGTCCACACGGGAAGCAAGCCCGCGACCGTACTGGCCGGGACCTCGATCCTGCGGCAGTACGGCAGCAAGGCCGAACTGGACGCGGCGCCGTCGGGCTGGTGGTTCGATCCGGCGACCGGCGGGGTCGCGCGGGTCAAGACCGGCAAGATCGGCGCCGGTGACCGCCAGGACGTCCGGCTGTTCGGCACGAGCGCGGTCGGCGGGATCTTCCCCGAAGACCGCAATGGATCGGTCGCGCTGTCCGTCCCGGCGGTCGCCGGTCCCGGGCAGACCGCGGAAGGCACGCTGAGCTTCACCAACGGTACGCCGCTGCCGGTGCGGGACGTCAGTTTCTCCCTGCCCGCCAACGGCTTTCGCGCCGAGATTCCCGCCGGTCCCCGGTTCGTGATGCCCGGCCAGACCGTGAAGGTCCCGGTGAAGGTGACGCCGGACGCGGGGATCAAGCCGGACGACTACCAGCTCACCGCCTCGGCGTCGTACAAGGCGCGGCTCGGGGAGAACCGGGTCACCGACTCGGTGACGGTCACCGTCCCGCACGGTTCGCTGGCCGCGGCCTACGGCAACGTCGGCGTCACCGACGCGGCCCACGTCGCGGCGGGGGACATCGACGGCGGCGGCAGCAGCTTCCGCGCCGAGGGCCTGGCCGAAGCGGGGCTCAAACCCGGCGCGGGCTTCACCGCTCTCGGTGCCCAGCTGACCTGGCCGAAAACCGGCGCGGGCGAGAAGGACAACGTCCTCGCGTCGGGCCAGACGGTGGCGGTGCGGGGGACGGGCTCCAAGCTGGTGCTGACGGGAACCGGTACGGGCACGGCCAAGGGCACGGTCGTCGTCCGCTACGCCGACGGGAGCACGAGCCAGGCCGAACTCGGGTTCCCCAACTGGTGCTGCGCCGATCCCGCCCAGTACGGCGCGACGACGGTGGCGACCGTGCTGGGCAAGAACACCCGCACCGGGGCGGCGTATCCGACCACGCCGTACCGGGTCTTCGCGAACTCCGTCCCGCTGACCGCGGGCAAGGAGGTCGTCGCGGTGACCTTGCCGTCGAACAGCGCGATGCACGTGTTCGCGGCGGGAATCGGCTAGCTCTCGTGAGTGGTAAGGACGGTTAGAACCGTCCTTACCACTCACGACCCCCGCATGGGCGGCCCGCGCTCAGGCCGCCACCGGTGTCCACAGCGCGTCGATGGCCCGTTCGGCTTCGGCCTGGCTGGCGTCGGCCAGCGGGATCAGGTCCGCCATCGCCGGGTTGACCTTCGCCAGGGTCAGTTCGGCGGTGACGAACCGCGGTTCGAGTCCGGTCAGGGACACACCGTGCGTGATCCAGCTCTGGGCGTGGTCCCAGCCTTCGCGCGGGGTGCCTTCGCCGTAGCCGCCACCGCGCGAGGCTAGGACGATGAAGTCCCGCCCGCCGAGCAGGCCCTCGTGGGTCTCGGCGTCGAACGAAAGCCCGGGCACGATCAGGTGGTCGACCCAGGACTTGACCGTGCTCGGCGCCCCGAAGTTGTAGAGCGGCAGGCCCAGCAGGATGGTGTCGGCGGCCTTGACCTCGTCGATCAGCGCCGAGATGAGCCGCCAGGCTTCGGCCTGCTCCGGGGTGTGCTGCTCCGGAGGCGCCGACCTGGCCGCGTTGCTCGCCGCGTCGAAATGGGGCAGCGGTTCGGCGCCCAGGTCGCGGTAGGTGACCGTGCCGTCGGGATGCGCCGCGCGCCAGGCCGCGGCCGCCCGCGCGGTGAGGCGGCGGCTGGCCGAGTGCTCGCCCGTGATGCTCGAGTCGATGTGCAGGAGATGCGTCATACTGATTATCTTGCACAGATAGTTTGTGTAACGCAAACCATTGATGCTGTGACGGCCATTATGTGGGAACGTACACTTGACGAGTGTCCGAACTCCCGGTCGTGAACCAGCCCCCGCATCGCTGCGGCGCGCTGCTCGACCACGTCACCCGCCGGATCCGGCTGCGCAGCGAGTCGGTCCTGGCCCCGCTCGGCCTGCGGCCGCGGCATCTCGTCGCGCTGACCGTGCTGCGCGATCTCGCGGGTTGCTCGCAGCAGGACCTCGCGAAGACGCTGGAGATGGACAGCACGAACGTCGTCGGGCTGCTCAACGACCTCGAGTCCGCGAACCTGATCGAACGACGGCGTTCACCGGAAGACCGGCGCCGTCATATCGTCGAACTCACCGACGTCGGCGCCAAACAGCTCGCCAAGGCGGAGTTCGCCCTCGCCGGAGTCGAGGACGACGTGCTCGGCGCGCTGGACGGTGATCAGCGCGAGGCGCTGTACAACTTGCTGTACCAGGCGACCAGCCGGACCGAGACCGGCGCCTGCGTCGAAGCCGCCCACATTGACGACTGCTGATCAGCGGTAGGCCGGCTGCTCCCGCGCGGGATCGGCGAGCACGACGTCCAATCGGGGATCGGTGACGAGCCGATCGAGGACGGCGTTCGTGGCCCCGATGCCCGCCCAATGCGGGTCGACGTCCTTGGTTACGCACCACGCGTGATCGGCGGGCCAGACGAAGGCGGGCCCCGGTGTCCCCCAGAAGCCCGCTTCTTCGAGTTCGCCGCGGAACAGGAAGTAGTTCCGGTGGGGGACAACGACCTTGGGTGCACCGGATAGGTCGCCGTAACCGTCCCAGACGCAGAAATAGCACTCGCCGGGTGTTCCGGTGCCCGCGGCGAGGATTTCGAAGAGGACACGCAAGTGGTCGTGCTCCGGAGCGCTGGGAGCGGCGTCGTTCTCGCTCTGGCCCTCGAACACCGGGTCGGGGATGAACCGCAGTCGCGCGTACCCGTCGAAGCCCGCGGGCCCGAAGGTCACCAGCCGCTGCCACGGCAGGTCGTTCGAGGCGAGCCAAGCGGCGGGAGACAGATCGGAGCACGGGATCGGGGCCACGCCTTCGGTTGTACCGCAGTGTCAAGAGGACGGCATCCCGAGTTCGAACAGGTCGTGGAGCTGTTTCGTGGCCTCGGCGCCGTACATGACGCTCCCGACCGGGACCTCGCTCCCCACCGTGTCGATCACCCGAGCCGTCCACACAGGACCGAAGGCGCCGCAAAGCTCGATCAGCTGAGCGCCTTCGGACACGAGCCGTTCGGCCGCGGCCACGACCTGGTCCACCCTGCCGAGGCCGACCAGGACCGTCAGGCAGTCTCCGGTGTCCACACGGGACACGTCACGTGCCGGGTCGCAGCCCTCGGCCAGATACACGAAACCCCACTGTCGCATCGCGGTTCTCCTTCGTCGTTCGCTGAACCACGAGGAAATCGCGGAGCCGGGACCTTGTCCACGAGGCGGATCCTCACGGTCGTTCGGAGACACCTCAGACGCGAGGTCGAGCGGACGCGGGCCGGAAACCGTTGTGGGCACGGTCATACCGCGAGACGTGACACCAGCTTCGCCAGCCGGTCCGCGGACTCGTGCGCCGGGTCCCACACCAGCGCGTGCCGGACGACGGGCGGCGTACGCAGCGGCAGCCAGTGCAGACCCTCGGCCGGATCTTCCCGCGGGCGCAACGCGACGACGTCGCCGCCGTGCCGCAAGTCCGCGACGAACAGCGACCGCCGGGGCGGGCCGGTCCGTACGTGAGCGGGCCGCCAGCCCGCCGCCGCGCAGTCCGCGAGCAGCGCGTCGTGGTAGCCCGGTGCCAGCGCCCGTTCGTACAGAAGGAGGTCCAGCCCGGCGGGGTCGTCCCAGCCCAAGTCGTCGAAACCTGCCAGCGGGTGGGTGTCGGCGACCAGCACGCCCAACGGTCTCTCGCTCACCTCGGCGACCCGGAGACCGTCCACCTCCTCCGGCAGGGCGATCAGACCGGCGTCGAGCGCGCCGCGGCGCAGGAGTTCGAGCTGGCGTGCGGCGGCGAGGTCCTCGACCTCCACAGCTTCCGCGTACAGGACGGGGAGTGCGGTCGGTGGCGCGCCGGGTGTCACGCCGATGCGGAGCGGACGGCCCACGGTGTCACGGACGGCCCGCACGCCGAGGTCGGCCTCTTCCAGCATCCGGCGGGCGTGGGGGAGCAGCGCCCGCGTGGCTTCGGTGGGCGTCATGCCCGACTGGGTCCGGACGAACAGGTTCGCGTCCAGTTCCCGTTCCAGCGCGATGATCTGCTGGCTGAGCGACGACGGCCGGATACCGAGGCGTTCCGCCGCGCGAGTGAGATGCTCCTCCTCGGCGACGACACACAAATACCGAAGACGTCGTAGCTCCACAGCCGCACAGTAGCCGTTCACCGGGCAGAATCGTCGATGTGCGCACTGGAATCACGGCGGCGGCGCTGTCCGTCCTCCTGCTGGCAGGCTGTTCGGGCGGCGAACCCGAGCAGCCGCCCGCCAAACCCGTCTACGACCTGCCCGCGCGGGAAGTCCGGCCGGACGAGACCGCGCTGCACCTGCCGCCGGCCCTCAACGGCGAGACCGAGTTCTCGCTGATCGGGCTGGCCGCCGGACTTCCCAGCCTCACCGGCAGTCATACCGAGTTCGAGGCGAAGGGCCAGTTCGTCCGGCTCCGGCTGGTGGTGACCGGAAAGGGCGTGTCCGGAATCCTCTTCGACACCCGGCGCCAGCAACTCGTCACCGATTCCGGCGCCGTGATCGCGGTCGACAACCAGGCCATGACGATCAAGCGGCAGCCCGACAAGGTCGAACTGGGACGCGGTGTGCGCGTCGAGTTCGACCTCTACTTCGACCTCCCCAAGGAGGCGAAACCCTTGGTACTGCGGGCTTTCGGTGGTCCGACGCTGACCGACATGAAGAACCTCACCGGCACCGACATCAAGCTGACGTGAAAGGGGCCCCGCCGCGGAAGCGACGGGGCCCCTCCCAAAAGGCGTCAGACGCCCAGGTCACCACCGAGGTAGGCGGCCCGCACCTGCGGGTCGTCCAGCAGCTCGGCACCGCGGGCGCTCTTGACCACTTCACCGGTCTCCAGCACGTACGCGCGGTCGGAGAGCTTCAGCGCCTGCTGCGCGTTCTGCTCCACCAGCAGGACCGTGGTCCCGCGCTTGTTGATCTCGCGGATGATGTCGAAGATCTGCGCGATCAGCATCGGCGCCAGGCCCATGGACGGCTCGTCGAGCAGCAGCACCTTGGGCTTGGTCATCAGCGCGCGGCCGATGGCGATCATCTGCTGCTCGCCACCGGACATCGTGCCGCCGAACTGGGTCTTGCGTTCGTTCAGCCGCGGGAACAGCTCGTAGACCTCGTCGAGGTCGGCCTTCAGGTCGTCCTTCCGGGTGTAGGCACCCATCAGGAGGTTCTCCTGCACCGTCATCCCGGGGAACACACCCCGGCCTTCCGGTGACTGGCCGATCCCGAGCTCGACCCGCTTGTGCCCCGGGGTCTTCGAGATGTCCTTGCCGTCGAAGAGGATCCGGCCGCTGGTCAGCGGACGCAGGCCCGAGATCGTCTTCAGCGTCGTGGTCTTGCCCGCGCCGTTGGCCCCGATGAGCGAAACGATCTCGCCCTCGCCGACCTCGATGCTCATTCCCTTGAGCGCGGCGATCTTCCCGTAGTGGACGTTGATGTCCTGAACCTCAAGAAGCATCTTCCGCCACCCCCAGGTAAGCCTCGATCACCTTTTGGTTGTTCTGCACCTCGTGGGGGAGCCCTTCTGCGATCTTCTGGCCGAAGTCGAGCACGGCCAGCCGGTCGGCGATCTGCATGACCAGGCCCATGTCGTGCTCGATGAGCAGCACGGTCCGGCCGTCGTCACGGATCTTGCGGATCAACTGCTGCAACGAGTTCTTCTCCGCCGGGTTCATGCCGGCGGCGGGCTCGTCGAGCAGCAGCAGCTTCGGGTCGGTCGCGAGCGCACGCGCGATCTCCAGCCGGCGCTGGTCGCCGTAGGAGAGGTTCTTCGCGGTGTTGTGCTCGACCCGTCCGATGCCGACGAAGTCCAGTAGTTCCCTCGCCAGTTCCCGGCCGCGCTTCTCTTCCTTGCGGTGCACGGGAAGACCCAGCGTCGCCGAAATCGCGCCGGTCTTGTGGTGCGAGTCCGCGCCGACCATCACGTTCTCGAGCGCCGACATGTTGTGGAACAGCCGGATGTTCTGGAACGTGCGGGCGATACCGGCCTGGTTGATCTTGAACCGCTTCATCCCGTCGACCTGCGAGCCGGCGAAACGGATCTGGCCTTCGGTCGGCCGGTAGACGCCGGTGACCACGTTGAAGACGGTGGTCTTCCCCGCGCCGTTCGGGCCGATCAGGGCGAAGATCTCACCCGCGTTGACGGTGAGGTTGACTTCCTTCAGGGCCGTGACGCCGCCGAAGCGCATCGTCACGTTGTCGAACTCGAGCAGTGCGCTCATTTCGTCACCTCCGACGAAGCCTCGGAATCCGGACCCGCGACTTCGGCGCCCATGGCACCCATCCCGCCCGTTCCTTCGTGTAGTTCCGCCTTGCGCTGCCGCGAAGGCAGCAGACCCTCCGGCCGCAGCGCCATCATCAGCACCAGCACGCCACCGAAGATCAGGATGCGGTACTCGGACAGGAACCGGAACCGCTCCGGGAGCCACGCGACCAGGAAGGCCCCGAGGATCACGCCGGGCAGGTTTCCCGCTCCACCCAGCACGACCGCCGCGAGGATGGTCGCCGACAGGATGAACGGGAAGTTGTTCGGTTCGATGAAGACGGCCTTGCTGGCGTAGACCACACCGGCCATCCCGCCGAGCATGGCGCCGATGGCGAACGCCAGCAGCTTGAACTTGAACGTCGGGACGCCCATCAGTTCGGCGGCGTCCTCGTCCTCGCGGATCGCGGCCCACGCGCGGCCGACGCGGCTGCGGTGCAGCCGGACCGAGAAGACGATCGCGACCACGATCGCCGCCAGGATCAGGTAGTAGTACGGCGCCGGGTCGAGCAGGAACTCGGTCCCGAAGATGGGCTCCGGGTGCGGGACGTTGGTGATACCGCGGGCGCCGCCGATGGCGTCGGTGTTCGTCGCGGTGATGCGGACGATCTCACCGAAACCGAGGGTCACGATGGCCAGGTAGTCACCGCGCAACCGGAGCGTCGGAGCACCGAGGATCACCCCCGACATCGCCGCCAGGAAGATGCCGAGCACGAGGCATCCCCAGAAACTCCAGCCGTATTGGGTGCCCATCACGGCGAGGGTGTAGGCGCCGATCGCGAAGAACGCGACGAAACCGAGGTCGAGCATGCCCGCGTGACCGACGACGATGTTCAGGCCGATCGCCAGCAGGATGTAGACCCCGACCGGGAAGATCAGGACGGTCGTCCAGTCCGAGTCCGGCGACATGAACGAGCCGATCGCCGGCGCGGGCAGGATCAGCGCGCCGATGATCAGGGCTATGTAGACGCCATAACGCTGCCAATGCGGAGCGCGGGCCCACCAGTCCCGAAGACCGTCGACGGGGTGAAACCCGGCGCGCGCGGGCGTTCCGTTTTCTGTAGACACTTCTTCGTCGCCCTTCATGCGCGTGCCCGCTGCAGCGATTCACCGAGGATGCCGGTGGGTCGGAACATCAGGACCAGCACCAGTACCACGAAGGCGGTGACGTCCTTCCATGCTGAACCGAAGAAGATGGAACTCCAGTTCTCCACCAGCCCGAGGACGATGCCACCGAGCAGAGCGCCGCGCAGGTTTCCGATACCTCCCAGCACGGCCGCGGTGAACGCCTTGATGCCGAGGAGGAAGCCGATGCGGTAATCGGTGTTCTCGTACTCCATGACGTACAGCGCGGCGGCGACACCCGCCATGGCGCCACCGAGCAGGAAGGTGAGCCGGACGATCTTGTCGATGCTGACACCCATCAGCACGGCGGCTTCGGGATCCTGTGCCGTGGCACGGATACCGCGGCCGATGCGGGTGCGGCTGACCAGCTGGTCGAGCACGACCATCATGATCACGGCACCGACGACGACGAACACGTGGTCCGTGCGCACGACGCCGTTGCCGATGTGGAACAGCGGGTCGTGCGGGATGAACCGCGGCGCGTTCTGTTGTACACGCCCGGACTTGTCCGTGATCCATTCGATGATCTCGAGGCCGAACAGTTCCTGCAGGAACAGCGAGGCGCCGATGGCGGAGATCAGGGCGGCCAGACGGGTCGCGCCCTTCTTGCGGAGCGGCCGATAGGCCACTTGCTCCAGCAGGACCGCCGCACCACCGGACACGGCGGCCGAAGCGATGATGATCAGCAGCAGGACGGCGATCATCCCGAACACGCCGAGCGTGATCGGGGCGGTGCCGCCCGCGATGGTGATCAGGATGAACAGGGACGTGACCGTCCCGATCATGAAGATTTCGGAATGTGCGAAGTTGATGAGCCGGAGCACGCCGTAGACCATTGTGTAGCCGAGGGCGATGAGGGCGTAGATGCTTCCGGCGACCAGTCCGCCGATGGTACTACCGAGGAACTGGGCTTGCAGATCTTGAAGCATGACGTGGATGCCTTACGGGACGGGGCGGATTCTTTCGCCACATTTGCGGGAAGCGGGGGTGCTGTGCACGCACAGCGCCCCCGCTTCCGTTAGGTGTTCCTACCTGCTCCGTCAGCCGTTGAGCTTGGCTTCGGTCGACACACCGAGGTTCTTGAGGACGCCGCCGGTGACCTGGTAGACGTTGATCGCGTCCGTGGACGGTTCGCCGTTCTCCTTGAACTTGATCTGCTTCGAGGCACCCTTGAAGTCGATCGTCTTGAGGGCCTCGTTGATCTTCTCCGAGGTGGTGTTGCCCGCCTTGACCGCGTTGATGATGGCGGTCGCGGCGTCGTAGCCCTCGCTCGAGTAGATCGCCGGGTCGACGTTGAACGCGGCCTTGTACTTGGTGCTGAACTCGTCGGTGGAACCGGCGTCCGGAATGTTGCAGGGGCAACCGACGACGGCCTTTTCGGCGGCCGCGGCACCCGCACCGCTGATCAGCTGGGCGTCGAGCGAACCGTCACCGGTGGCGAAGGTGGCGGTCACCTGGCTGTCACGCAGCTGCTTGAGCAGACGGCCACCCTGGGCGTAGTAGCCACCGAAGAGGATGATGTCCGGGTTCGCGGCCTTGACCTTCTGCACGGTCGAGGAGTAGTCCGACGCGTCCTTGGCGAACTTGTCGCGCTCGCTCGGGACGTTCTTTTCCTTCAAGGTCTTCTCGAAGTTGTCGGCAAGGCCGACACTGTATTCCTGGTCGTCCGAGATGATGTACGCCTTCTTGGGCGACTTCGCCGTGATGAGGAAGTTGGCGATGGCCGGGCCCTGGCTGGCGTCGCTCGCGACGACACGGTGCCAGTACTTCCAGCCGTTCGCGGAAAGGCCCGCGTTGGTGGCCGACGGCGAGACACTCGGGATCTTGTTCTGCTCCAGCTGACCGCCGATGGCCTTCGACTCACCGGAGAAGGCCGGGCCGATCAGCGCGGTGATCTTGTCCTGGCCGACGGCGGTCGCGATCAGCGACGTCGCCTGCTCGGGCTTGCCCTGGCTGTCGTACTCCTTCAGTTCCAGCTTGGTAGCCGGATTCGTCTTGTTGTACTCGTCGATAGCGAGCTTCGCGCCGTTGCGGGGCGGGATCACGATCCCGGAGTTCTCACCGGTGAGGTCACCCATGAACCCGATCTTCAGCGTGCTGCTGTCACCGCTGCCGGACGAGCTGCTGCCGCCAGCGCAGCCTGCCAGCGCAAGCGACGCAGCCGCCGCGACGGCGAAAACCCGTCCAAAACGCACTCCTGACACCGACTACCTCCCATGACCAACCAGCCGCCGGTAGGCGTTGCCCCCGACACAGGGGCTAGGTTAGGGACGGAAGATATCCCCCTCCGCCATGATCTGCCCAGACGCCCATCACTCTGTGTCCACATCGTGACGGTCGAAACCAGAACGAATTGCACGAAAAGGCGAATGTTGCCGGTTGACGAGTCTCCGCTGGTCACGCTGGGGATTCACCGCTACCACCTCGATCATGCTTGTGGGTAATGATCATGTTTCGGGCGCGTATCTTGCGCCCTTTCCCGTCGCCAAGGGCGTCCGTTCGTCGTAGCAATGCTGCCCCAAAGGGCGTCAACCGTGCCCTCTCTTCTCTTCCGCCATGACAACCGATGGTTGTCATCGAGGCCGGAACGGCTGTTGGATCAGCACCCTGACCTCGCGGTTAGCTGTTCCCAGAGCCGGAAAAGACCGAGAGGACCTGGGAGAATGACGATGAGCATCGAACTGGACGGGGCGATCGAAGGCGTGGCGGCGGGGGTCCCGTTCGTGGCACTGCCGCCGTCGGACAAGGAGCGCCCGGCGCCGTTGGTGCTCACCTGGCATCTGCTGGGCGCGCCGTTCAGCGAGGCGGCCATGGCGGCGGCGCTGCCGATGCGGGAACTGCACGCGTGGCGGGTGCACCTCGGGTTGCCGCTGACCGGGAAACGGTTCCCCGAAGGCGGTTTCGAGGGCTTCTTCCGCCTCGCGAGCGAGGACAACGTGCTCAACGTCGTCGAGCCGCTCACGAAGCAGGTCGAGGCGGAGTTCCCCGCAGCGGTGGCGGAACTGCGCTCACGGTTGTCCATTGAGGACGGTCCGGTCGGGCTGGTCGGCGGTTCGCAGGGCGGCGGGGTCGCGCTGCAGATGCTGACCCACACCGAGATCGAAGTGGCGGCGGCAGCCCTGGTGAACCCGGTGACCCAGCTGGCGCCGGTGATCGCCGCGAACGAGCGGGTCTACGACATCACCTATCCCTGGTCCGACCGGTCCCGCGCGGTCGCGAACGAGTACGACTACGTGCGCCGGGCCGGGGAACTGACCGCACCGGTGCTGCTCGTCATCGGCGGGGAGGACGACGTCTCGATCACGGAACCGGCCGAAGCACTGCACAAGGTGCTGGGGGAGCAGCGATCCGAACTCGTCACCATCCCGGGGATGGCGCACGAATTCGCCGAGGCGCCGGGGCTCGAACCCGCTCCGCAGACGGAACACGCGAAGCTGGTCGATGCCGAGCTCACGCGCTGGTTCGCCCGGCACCTAGCTGTCTGAGGTCGTCGTCGGGCAGCCACGACCGCTCGGGATCGTAGGCGCACCAACCCTCTTCGTGGCTGGTCCGGCCCGCGAGCGCCAGCAGGCGCCGCAGGGCCGGACCTTCGCCGCGCCGCCACACCACCGACCAGGGGAACAGCGGCGACGGCTCGAAGGGCAGGACCGCCAGGTTGAGGTCGGAGGCGAGGTCCATGTCGGCGCCGGCGAGGGTGACCCGCTGCTTGCCGTAGCGGGTCTGTTCCAGAGTGTGCCGGAGGTCGTAGCTGACTCCGGAGTCGTCGATCGGGACGTCGAATTCTTTGCATAGGCGTTGCAAATAAGAAAGCCACTCGATCGGACCGCCCAATTGCGGGATCCAGATGCCTTCGCTTCGGAGATCGGACAGTTTCAGCACTTCGTTGCCGGCCAGCGGATGTTCCGGAGCGAGAAGGGCGACCAGCGGCTCGAGCCGGACGAGCCGGTGTTCGAGTTCCGCGGGTACTTCGCGGCCGAGGTCAGCGACGCGGCCGAACGCGAGGTCGATCTCGCCGCGGACCAGCGGGTCGAGGGCGTTGGCCAGCCCGCGCCCGGCGATCCGTTCGACGGCGAGCGCGGGGTCGCGCTGGGCGATGCGCCGCAGCATGTACATCGGGGAGAGGCGCGGGTCGATGACGTCGAGGCGGGGTGGGCGGTCCTGGAGGCCCATCGCGGCGACGGCGGCGTCCGCCGCGCGGATCAGCTCGCGCGCGTGCGGAAGGAAACGGCCGCCGTCGGAGGTCAGCTCGACGGACCGGTTGGTGCGCCGGAAGAGCGGGACCGACAGTGCGTCCTCGAGCTTCCGGATCCGTTTCGACAGTGCCTGCTGGGTGAGGAACAGGGATTCTGCCGCGCGACCGAAATGGCCGTGGTCCGCGGTCGCGACGAACGCGCGCACCTGGGCCGTGTCGAGATCCACGCCTGCTCCTGCCCTGCTGGATGTCATGAAAGGGTCGTTCAGGACATCTTTCGTCCTGAACGACCCTTTCATGACACTTCGAGGGTCAGGCGCTCAGGCGCCTGGCGGACGTTCCCGCACCACGCAGGTCAGCCGCGCCGTGCAGGAGCGGCGCCCCTGGTCGTCGGTCAGCACGATCTCGGCGGTGACGGTCCCGCGTCCGACGTGCACCGGGGTCGCGACGCCGGTCACCCGCCCGGAACGGACCGCCCGGTGGTGGGTGCACGAGAGTTCGAGCCCCATCGTCGCCTTGTCGGTGCCGGCGTTGAGCGCGCAGACCATCGAGCCGAGCGCTTCGGCGACGACGGCGTTGGCCCCGCCGTGGAGGAGGCCGTAAGGCTGGAGGTTGCCCTCTACCGGGATGCTGCCCACGACGCGTTCGGGACCGAATTCGCTGATCTCGAGCCCGAGCTTGTCGTTGAGCTGCTGGCCGGCGAAGGCCGGGTCGATCCCGGCGAAGGATTCGAGGGCTTGTTCGGTCACGCAGAGCTCCTTAAACGACACGACAGGTAGGACTGTCAGACCCTCACCCTAGACTCGCTCCCGTGAGCCCGAGTGAGAACACGACCGTTGCCAACGCCACACCTGCCACCGCACAGGCCGAGCGGCCCAAGCTGCTGCTGATCGACGGCCATTCGATGGCGTATCGCGCGTTCTTCGCGCTGCCCGCGGAGAACTTCAAGACGAAGACCGGGCAGACGACGAACGCGGTGTTCGGGTTCACCTCGATGCTCATCAATCTGTTGCGCGACGAAGCGCCGACCCACCTCGCGGTGGCGTTCGACCTTTCCCGCAAGACGTTCCGCTCGGAGACGTTCAAGGAGTACAAGGCCAACCGCAGCGCCACCCCGGACGAGTTCAAGGGCCAGGTCGGGCTGGTCGAGGACGTGCTCAAGGTCCTCGGCATCCCCGCGCTGACCAAGGAGAACTACGAAGCCGACGACATCATCGCCACGCTCACGACACAGGCGACCGCCGAAGGCTTCGACGTCCTCATCTGTACGGGTGACCGTGACGCGCTCCAGCTGGTGACCGACCAGGTCACCGTGCTGTACCCGAAGCGCGGCGTGTCGGAGATGACCCGGTTCACCCCGGAGGCGGTCGAGGAGAAGTACGGCCTCACCCCGGCCCAGTACCCGGACTTCGCCGCGCTGCGTGGCGACCCCTCGGACAACCTGCCCAGCATCCCCGGCGTCGGCGAGAAGACGGCCGCGAAGTGGATCAGGCAGTTCGGCTCGTTCAACGAGCTGATCGACCGGGTCGACGAGGTCAAGGGCAAGGTCGGCGACGCGCTGCGCGAGCACCTCGGCGCCGTGATGCTGAACCGCCAGCTCACCGAACTGATCCGCGACGTCGAGCTGGAGCTCGGCCCGACAGGTCTCGAGCTGCGCCCCTGGGATCGCGAAGCCGTCCACGCGCTGTTCGACGAGCTCGAGTTCCGCGTCCTGCGTGACCGTCTCTTCGCCACCCTGCAAAGCGCCGAGCCCGAGGCCGAAGAAGGCTTCGAGGTCAGCGGCGCGAAGCTCGCTCCGGGCGCGCTCGCGGGCTGGCTTTCCGCGCACGCCGGGCAGGGCGAGCCGGTCGGCGTGGCGTTCCGCACCACCGGTGCCTCGGTCCGCTCGGACCTGCGGGCCATCAGCTTCGCGGCGCCGGACGGCGAAGGCGCGTATGTCGACGTCACCGAGATGGACGCCGAGGACGACAAGGCGCTCACCGCCTGGCTCGCCGACGAGAAGATCCAGAAGATCGGCCACGAGCTCAAGGTCCCGCTGCACGCCGTCCGCGCGCGCGGCTGGACGTTCGCCGGGCTCGTCATGGACACCGCGCTCGCGGCGTACCTGGTCCGGCCGGGGCAGCGCACCTTCGAGCTCGACGACCTGGCCCTGCGGTACCTGCACCGCGAGCTGCGTTCCGAGGCGGACACCGGCGACGGGCAGCTCTCCCTGCTCGACGGCGGCGGCGCCGAGGACCTGGAGCTGAAGGAGATCCAGGCCGAGCTGGTCAAGGCCCGCGCGGTCGCCGAACTGGCGGGCGCGCTGACCAAGGAGCTCGAGGAACTCGGCGGCGCGCAGCTGCTCGTCGAGCTGGAGCTGCCGCTGCTGCAGGTGATCACCGGACTCGAAGCCGCGGGGATCGCGGTCGACATCGAGCACCTGACGAATCTGGAATCCCACTACCTCGGCCGGGTCACGCAGGCCGCGGACGAGGCGTACGCGGTCATCGGCAAGCAGGTCAACCTCGGTTCGCCGAAGCAGCTGCAGGTGATCCTGTTCGACGAGCTCGGCATGCCGAAGACCAAGCGCACCAAGACCGGGTACACCACCGACGCCGAGGCGCTGCAGAGCCTGTTCGAGAAGACCGAGCACCCGTTCCTGCAGCACCTGCTGGAGCACCGGGACGCGACCCGGCTGCGCACCACGGTCGAGGGCCTGATCAAGGCGGTCGCCGACGACGGCCGCATCCACACCACGCTGCTGCAGACGATCGCGGCCACCGGGCGGCTCTCGTCGGTCGACCCGAACCTGCAGAACATCCCGATCCGCACCGAGGAAGGCCGCCGCATCCGCGACGCGTTCGTCGTCGGGGACGGGTACGCCGAGCTGATGACGGCGGACTACAGCCAGATCGAAATGCGGATCATGGCGCACCTCTCGCAGGATGAAGGGCTGATCCAGGCCTTCAACAGCGGTGAGGACCTGCACACGTTCGTGGCGTCGCGCGCGTTCTCGCTCCCGCCGGAGGAGATCACGCCGGAACTGCGGTTCCGGGTCAAGGCGATGTCGTACGGCCTGGCGTACGGGCTTTCGGCGTACGGGCTTTCGCAGCAGCTGCGGATTTCGACCGAGGACGCCAAAGAACAGATGGAAGCGTATTTCTCCCGTTTCGGCGGCGTGCGCGATTACCTCCATTCCGTCGTGGGCGACGCGGCGAAGGTCGGTTACACCGAAACGATCTTCGGTCGCCGCCGGTATCTGCCGGATCTCAACAGCGACAATCGCCAGCGCCGCGAAATGGCCGAGCGGATGGCGCTCAACGCGCCCATCCAGGGCAGCGCGGCCGACATCATCAAGGTCGCCATGCTCAACGTCCACAAGGCGCTGACCGAGGCGAAGCTGAAGAGCCGGGTTTTGCTGCAGGTCCACGACGAACTCGTCCTCGAGGTCGCCGAAGGCGAGCGCGAGGAGCTGGAAGCGTTGGTGCGCCAGGGAATGGGCTCGGCGTACGAACTGGCTGTCCCGCTTGAGGTCTCGGTCGGGTACGGGCGGTCCTGGAACGACGCCGCGCATTAGGCCTCGTGAGTGGTAATGACGGTTCTAACCGTCATTACCACTCACGATCGGTAGGGTCTCCCGGGTGACTTCCGAGCGCAGACGCTGGCGGGTGCGGCTGCGCGATCATCGTGGGCGGATCCTGGGCGCCGGGACCATGCTCGACAATGAGCATCTCCTCACCTGCGCTCATGTGATCGAAGGCCACGACGACGTCACGGTGGATTTCGTGGCGCTTCCCGGTGTGGAGCCCGGAATCGCCACGATCGTCGCGCGGGCGGACCCCATCGGCGACGACGGCGGGGACGTCGCGCTGCTCCGCCTGCGGCACCCCGAGGAACAGATCACCGGCGCCCCGCTCCACCGGACGGCTCTCGAAGACAATCAGTGCGTACGCGCGTACGGCTTCCCGTCCGGTTCGGACGGCATGTGGTCGCTGGCGACCGTCGTCGGCGACGGCGGGCACGGTCTCGAGCGCGTCCAGCTGCACCGGACCCCCGACGCCGAGCCGATCACCCACGGGTTCAGCGGTTCCGCGGTGATCGCCGACCGGACCGGGCACGTCGTCGGCATGGTCGCGACCCGGTACGCGACCGAGGCCGCCCGGGTCTCCTGGATGATCCCGGTCGAGACCATGCTCGGCTACCTGCCGGAACTGCGCCGCTGGGCCGAGGGCAGCCCGGCGATCGACCCGAGTTTCGTCCACTATCCCGAACCGCCGGTGATCGACGTGCTCTTCGCCCGTGAATTCGCCGGCTGGCTCGGCGGGCACGGCCGGTCGGACGTCCGGGTGATCATCATGGGCGCGGACGATTCCGCCGTCGCGGGCTCGTTGCGCCGCGCGATCGTCCTCGCCGACCGCGAACACGGCGCGGGGCGGAGCGCGTCCGGGCCGACGGTGCCGCCAGTGGGCAGTGTCGTCCTCGCCGTCGACGCGGTCGGCAAGACCGCCGACGAGGTCCGCCGCCGCATCTCCGAACGCCTGGACGTCGCCGCGGACTCGCCCGCCGGCCGTCACGGGACCGGCCGGACGGTCGTCGTCTACGGGATCGACGAGTCGGCCGACCCCGACGAACTCGTCGGCGAGGTGCTCCTGCCGCTGGCCCAGCGTGCGCACGAACTCGGCCTGCGGCTCGCGCTGGCCTTCCGGAAGGAAAGTTCGCCGGGGGTGAGCGTGGTCCGGTCGGGCACCGACATCCTGCCCGCCGGTGAGGATGACATCGAGGGCCGCCTCTCCGCACTGGAGACCCGGCTGGACGAACTCGCCCGGTTGGAGAAGGACAACCTGAGCGACGCGCCCCGGTTCTTCGACGCGCCGGAGGCCCCGGCCAGGGTGCGACGGCTGAAAGGCGCGTTGACGCAACTGCGTTCGGCGGAGCGGGACGGAGAACCCGAATGGGTGAAACGGCATCTGCCCGCCTGCGAGCGGACCGTGGCCAGGGCCGGGCAGCGGGCCCGCGACCTCCGCCGTCTCCTCGACGAGAACCTCGCCCGGCGCGCGGAACTCCGTGCCCGGCTCGACGCGTACGGCGAGATGGCCCGTAACAGCGGGCTCGTCGAGGACGTCGAACTGGACGCCGCCTACGCTCCCGCCTGGCGGAGGCTCTTCGAAGGACCGTGCGACCTCGGGGCCGCGGCGGCCGCCGTCGAGCGGTACGCGGACACCGTACGGAAACGGATCGACGGATGACGGCCTGCGAACAGGACGGTTGCTCGGGCAAGCTCGCCAAGACCGGCTTCTGCAAGGTCTGCGGGCTACTACCCGGAACGTCGGAAGAGCTCGTTCCACGGGAAAAGCCGACCCTGGTGATCCCCGGTCCCGGTGAAGCGCCGACCAGGATCACCAGCACGGTGGTCACCCGTTCTCTGCAGATGGCGGGCCACGCGACCGCGGATGACCGGGTCCCGCTACCGGTCGTCGAACTCCCCGCCATCGCCGGCCGCCTGCTGACCGAACCGCACGTCCCGGAGGAGGAACGGTTCTGCGGCAAGCACGGCTGCACCGGCACCCCGGTCGGCCGCTCGGTCGGCGGCGGGATCGCGCCCGCCGAGGGATTCTGCCCGGTCTGCCGGACACCGTTCTCCTTCTCGCCCAAGCTGGCGGCGGGCGACGTGGTAGACGGCCGCTATCACGTACTCGGGTGCGTCGCGCGCGGCGGACTCGGTTTCGTCTATCTCGCGACGGATTCCGGACTCGGCGGGATGCACGTCGCGCTCAAGGGCCTGATCAACACGAACGACACCGCCGCCGTGCGCATCGCGGAAACCGAGAGTCAGGTCCTCACCGCGCTGGAACATCCGAACATCGTCCGGATCCTCAACGTGGTCGGGCACGACGGTTTCCGCTACATCGTCATGGAATTCGTCGACGGTCTTTCCCTGCGGGAGATCAAGAACCGCGGCCGGGCCGGGCTGGATTCCAGCGAGGGACGCCTGCTCGTCGAGAACGTCGTGGCGTACGGCCGGGAGATCCTGACCGCGCTCGACTACTTGCACGGCGAGGGCCTGCTGTACTGCGACATGAAGCCGGACAACGTGATCCAGGGCGAGAAGCGGATCAAGGTCATCGATTTCGGTGCCATCCGGAAGATCTCGGACGACGAAAGCCCGGCCGTCGGAACCGAGCACTATCAGGTGACTCCACGAGAACGGGTGAAACAGGGGCTCACCGTCCGGTCCGACATCCACACCGTCGGCATGACGTTGCGGGAACTCTTCCAGGCCAGCGACGGCTGGTCGGTCACCCCCGATGCACGCGGCGTCCGGTTCGGCATCGAATCGTTCATCTGTGTCCTCGACCGCGCGACCGCTCCCTTCGAGCAGCGATTCGCGACCGCGCGCGAGATGCTCGTCCAGCTCGACGGTGTGCTCAGCGAGATTCTTTCCTTGCGGGACAGACTGTCCCGGCCCCCGGGATCGTCGTTGTTCACCGAAGGGGCGGTACTGCTCGACGCGGGACTCGGCCAGGCGCCACCACTGGAGCACTGGACACGGAGGACACGCGTCTCGCTCGGCGAACGACCGGCCGCCGCGGAGATCGCTGTCGGCCTGCCGCTGCCGCGTGAGGATCCGGAAGACCCGCAGGCTAACTTTCTCCGCGCGGTCCGTGCCCCTGACGCGGCGCGATTGCTGAAGAAACTCGACAAGGTGCCCGGTTCGGTCGAGGTCGAGTTCCGCCGGTGCCGAGCGCGCCTGGAACTCGGGGCGACCATCGAAGGCGCGTTGGCGGTGGCGGAGGCCGAACGCCTGCTCGGCGAGCGTGCCGCGCACGACTGGCGAGTGACATGGCACCGGGGTCTGATCGCGCTGGGCACGGGTGACTTCGCCGCGGCCAAGGAGAAATTCGCCGCCGTGTACCGCGACATCCCCGGTGAGGAACCGCCGAAACTCGCCTTGGGCCTCTGCGAGGAGCACCTCAACGGCGCGGCCGCCGCCGAGCGGTACTACGACGCCTTGTGGGCGCGGGACCGGTCCCAGGTCAGCGCGGCGTTCGGGCTCGCGCGGGTCCGGCTGCTGCGGGGCAACCGCGCCGCCGCCGTCGAAATCCTCGACCAGGTTCCGGAATTCTCGCGCTACGACGAGGCCGCGCGGATCGCCGGCGCGCGGGTGCTGTCCTCGCCGATGCCGGGGACCGGCGACCTCCCGTCGTCGGCCGAACTCGATGACGCGGTCGTCCGGCTGTCCGCTTTGGACCTCGACGGCGACAGCCTCGACAGGCTGGTGACGGCCGTGCGCGAGACCGCGCTGGCGGCGGTGCTCACCGGACAGGACGGGATCACCGACGGCGAGATCCTGCGGTCCACCGAGACGGGTGCCCGCACGCTCCTGGACAAGTCGTACCGGCGGCTCGCCCATCACGCGCCGGCGCCCGGACCGCACGACGTCCTGATCGATCTCGCCAACTCGGTGAGACCGGTGACGCTGGTGTGAAAAGGGAGCGAGCGATGAGTGGGGAGCCGACCCTCGGCCTCGAGGTGCACCAGAACAAGTTGCTGGCCGTGGGGGACCGGGCGATGACCGCGATCGTCCGGGTCGTCTCACGCGGCGGCGAAGCGACCGTCACCAGGACGGCCGCCGAGGTCCTGATGATCGACTGCTCCAGTTCGATGCGCTTCCCCAGCACCAAGATCGGCGAGGCCCGGCGAGCCGCCGCGGCCGCCATCGACGTCCTCCCCGATGGTGTTCGCTTCGCCGTCATCCAGGGGACCGACCGGGCGACGATGCTCTACCCGGCCGCGGACGGCCTGGTGACCGCTTCCGAACAGACCCGGGCGGAGGCACGCGCCGTGGTCGAGCACCTCGCGGCGGTCGGTGGCACCGCGATGGGGGCCTGGCTCGCCAAAGCGCGCGACCTCTTCGAAGGCGTCCCCGACGCCGTCCGTCACGCGATCCTCCTTACTGACGGCCGCAACGATTCGCAGACCAGGGCCGACCTGATGAGCGTGCTGAACAGTTGCGAGGGCCGGTTCGTCTGCGACGCCAGGGGAATCGGCGACGGCTGGGAGCCAGCCGAACTCACCCAGATCGGCCGGGTGCTGCGCGGGAACGTCGACTCCGTCGTCGAGGACGCCAGGCTCACCGAGGACTTCCGGCGCCTCGTCGAGAACGCGATGACGAAGGTGCTGCCCGAGGTCCGGCTGCGCGTCGGCACCATGCCGTTCAGCAGGCTGCGGTCGGTCAAGCAGGTGTTCCCGGACGAGTACGATCTCACCGACCGGTGCCAGGAGATCGCCGTCCGCGAGGTGGAGCTCTCGCTCGGTTCGTTCGCGAGCGACGAGACGCGGGACTACCAGCTGATCCTGGACCTCGATCCCGATCTCGAACCCAGCCACGGACAGGACCGTCAGCTGGCGTGGACCGAACTCGTGCCCGTTCCCGGGGCCACGACGGAGGAGGACGCGCTGGCCATCGCGGGGCGGTGGACACACGACCCGATCCCACCGACGCTGATTCACCCGATGGTCTCGAAGTACGCCGCGCAGGCCGATCTCGGCGAGGCGTTGACCGCCGGCGGCGACGCCTACGCGGCTGGTGACCGGGACGGGGCCGAACGGGAGTGGGGCCGGGCGGCCGCCTTGGCCGGCGCCGCGGGTGACGAGGAGACGCTCGGCCGCCTCGCGGGAGTCGTGGAGATCGTCGACGTGGAGAAGGGCGTCGTGCGCCTGCGCCCGGACGCGACCCGCAGCCACGCGTTGCACGTCGTCATCCCCTCGAGGGTTTCGGAAATCGCTCCTCGGCAGGAAGATCAGCCGATGCTCGAACCCGATGGCGCGCCGCCGGTCGCCTGTCCCGTCTGTCCCGCGCTGTCTCCCGCCGGGGCGAACTTCTGCGTCGGCTGTGGAAGACCGTTCGACGGGGCGGATTCGTGACGGCGACCCGGGTGCGGCTGGTCCGGCTCCGCACCGCCCTGCTGGCGCTCACCCTCGCGGTGCTGGTGCTCTCACTGTGGGCGTTCCACAGTGTCCAGAGCACCGCGGAGACCGTCCGCGACCGGACGTCGCAGGCGGTGCTCGAAGTGACCGCCGCGCGGGCCGCGCTGGTGGCCGCCGACGCCGCCGCGATCACCAGTTTCGCCTCCGGTGAGGCGAAACTCGTCGGGCCGGGCCAGGAGTACGCGAACCAGTTGGCTCTGGCGAGCCAGAGCCTCGCGCGGGTCGCGGAGTTCAACCAGGCGGGCGAGTCCGGCGGCAACGCGTTACAAGTGGTGGAAAGCCAGGTCGCGGCCTACTCGGGGTCCATCGGGCAGGCCGACGTGCACATCCGCCAGCCGGACGCTCCTGTGCTGGGTGCGGTCGACCTCTGGACCGCCTCACGGCTCCTGCACGCCCCTGGCGGAGCCCTTGACGAGCTGGAATCGTTGCAGGCCGGGCAACGTGAGGCGCTGAACCGGCAGCTGTCGTCCACCGGGGTGAGTCTCGCGACGCTCCCACTGTGGCTTCTGCCCGTCCTCGCCCTCCTGGTGCTGCTGGTTCTCACCCAGCTGTATCTGAAGAAGCGCTTTCGCCGCGTGGCGAACCTCCCGCTGCTCGCGGCGACCGTGCTGGTCGCCGCCGTCGGGGTGGCCTTGGTGTTCACCCTGGTCAGCCGCGACCGGCTGGACTCGGTCGGGGAGCGGCTCGACGGCGTCGCCGCGGCCCGGGGCGCGCAGATCCAGGCGGCCGACGACGCGGGCCAGCGACGGCTCGCCGACCTGCTGACCGAGTACTGCGACGAGGAGCAGGGATGCGGTGTGACCGCCGACGAATTCCGGGCGAGGGCACGACAGACCTCCACGGTGGCGACCGGCAACACCCCGGTGGCCACGGCGGGGGTGAAGGCCGTGGCAGCCGACGCCGTCGGTGCGGCCGAATCCGGCGGAAGGGAGTTCCTGATCCCGGCGGGCACCCTGCTCGCGGGCGGACTCATCCTGCTCGGACTGCACGCCCGTATCGAGGAATACCGGTACCGCCCGTGAACCGGCTGCTGGCGTTGCTGATGACGTTGTCGCTGGCCGTGGGCGGTTGTTCAGTGTCAGCGGACGGCGGAACGGTCGTTTTGCTCGGGCCGTGGACCGGGGACGAGGCGAACGCGTTCCGGCAGGTGCTAGACGCCTTCACCGCCGACACCGGGATCAAGCACCTCTATCAGGGCACTCGCGCCGCCGATCAGGTGCTCGCCGCGGACGTCCAGCGTGGTACGCCGCCGGACGTCGCCGTCCTGTCCAGCGCCGGAGTGCTGGCGAAATACCAGAAGACGGGAGATCTGCTGCCCCTCGCCGACGACCTCTCCGCGACAATGGCGGGTTCTTTCAGCCCGCAATGGGTCGCCCTGCAGAAGATCGGCACCGACAAGCTGTACACGGTCACCGTGAAGGCCGATCTCAAGAGCGTGATCTGGTACAACCCGGCCAGGCTGACCGGGATCCGCCCGACGACGTTCGACGGTCTCCGCACGTACTCCGCCGGGCTGACGGCCGCGGGCGGCACGCCGTGGTGTGTCGGGATGGGCGCCCCACCCACCTCGGGCTGGCCGGGAACCGACTGGATCGAGGACATCCTGCTGCATTCGGCGGGGCCGGAGAAGTACTGGCGGTGGGCGTCCGGGAGTCTGAAGTGGACATCACCGGAGGTCAAACAAGCATGGCTGGACTGGGGTTCTCTGCTCGAGCCCGCCGGGATCCGCGGCGGCACCGCGGCCGCGCTGCTGACCGACTTCGGTGACGCGGGCAAACCGATGTTCACCGAGCCGCCGGGCTGTGTGCTCGAACACCAGCCGTCGTTCATCGTGAGCCGGTATCAGAATTTCAAGCGGGCTGACGGCACGTCGCCGAGACCGGGCCTCGATTTCGATTTCCTCGACTTCCCGGGGCGCGACGTCTCGGAGGTCGCCGCCGACCTCGCCGGGATGTTCCGGGACACCCCACAGTCGCGGAAGCTGATCGAATATCTGGCTTCGGAAAAAGCCCAGCGGATCTGGCCGTCCATTTCCCGCGCGAACGCGTTCTCCGCCAATCGGAAGCTCGGCCTCGACGTTTATCCGGACCAGGTGAGCAGGAGGATCGCGGACACGATCACCTCGGCTCCAGCCTTGTGTTTCGACGCCTCCGACCTGATGCCGCCGACGATGACCGGCGCGTTCTACCGCGCCGTCCTGGAATACCTGAGCAACCGGGACCGGCTGGACATCCTGTTGAAGCAGCTCGACGACGTCCAGAAGAGCATCCAGCCCGGCGAGTGGTTGAAGATCCAATGTGGACAGTGAAGGAGTACCGGTGAACGACCTGGCGCGGTTCCCGCTCGAAGGCGGCGGTTCGGTGGTCGTCGAGATCGACCCGGTCCCCGGCACCTCCCGGGTCTCCCGGCGTGACGACCTGGTCGAGGACGCCAAAGGCTCGTTCGAGGCGGCGCTGGCGAACGTGAAGGACGCGGCCGCGGCGGCACTCGACACCTTCCGGTCGATGACGAGGGGACCGGACGAGGTCGAGCTCAAATTCGGCGTCAAGCTGACCGCGCAGGCGGGCGCCGTGATCGCGAAAACGGGGCTGGAAGGGAACTTCGAGGTCAAGCTGAAGTGGGTCCGGGACCCGGAGACCCGCTAGCGGCCGAGGCCCCGGATCAGCACCATCACCGATTCCCGGACATCGGCCCGTGTCCGCTTCGGCTGGAACACCTGCCAGTCCAGCGCGACCACCAGCATCGTGCCGAACAACCCGGCCGCGGCCGTCTGGATCTGGACGCCGTCGGGCAGCCGCCCGGCGGCGTCCAGCCGGTGGAGTTGATCGCGCACGATCGAGATGATCTCCTCGCGCAGCAACGTCAGCGTCTCGTGCCACGTGCCGGGCGTCCGCCACATCTCGCTCACCAGGATTTGCGAAAAACCGGGGTATTCGGCGATGAACTCCAGCGCACCGTCCACTTGGGACTCGATGACGTCCATCGGGTCGCCGTCGCCGGTGGCCGCGCGCAGGCGGTCCGCGAGCACCCCGACGCCGTAGCGCAGCAGTGCGTCGACGAGACCGTCTTTGCTGCCGAAGTTGTAGTAGACGGTGCCCTTGGCGACCTTCGCCTCGGCCGCGATGTCGTCCACCGTCAGCCCGACGAGGCCGCGGCTGGCGGACAGCCGCAGCGTCGCCTCGAACAACTTCTGCTTCGTCGCCTCACCCCGGGTGGTCACAACGCCAGCTCGGGTTTCAGCGCCGAAACCGTCCAGGTGCGCCGTTTCCGCGCGGCCAGCGTCGAAACCAGGATCGCGCCGACGAGGTACGCGACCAGGACACCGATGTCACCGAGGATCTTCATCGACGCGCCACTGTAGAGCAGGTGCCGGAACCCGTCGATCGCGTAACCCATCGGCAGCACGATGTGCAACGGGTACAGCGCGTCCGGGATCGTCTGCCACGGGAACGTGCCGCCCGCGCTGACCAGCTGCAGCACCAGCAGCACCAGGCCGAGGAACTTCCCGACGGCGCCGAAGAAGGCGTTGAGCGCGTGCACCACGGCGGTGAAGGTGAGCGACACCAGCACGGCGAACCCGATCGCGCCCAGCGGATGCGCGACGTCGATGCCGACCAGCCAGGTCACCGCGCCGAACAGCACGATCACCTGCGCGATCCCCAGCAGGGCCGAGGCGAGCCAGCCGCCGAGCGCGACCTTGAACGGTGACGCGCCCGCGGTTAGCGCGCGGGTGGAAAGCGGGCGCAGCAACAGGAACAGCACGAACGCGCCGATCCAGGTGGCGAGCGAGATGAAGAACGGGGCGAGGCCCGCGCCGTAGGTCCCGGCCGAGGCGACGCCGGACGAGCTGACCGCGACCGGGTCGGCGATCGTGTTGGCGGTGGCCGCGCGAGTGGGGTCGTCGGGGTTCGGGATCTCCTTGAGCCCGGCGGCGAGGCCGTCACGCAGCTGGACCGCGCCGTCGGCGAGCTGGTTCGTGCCGGTGACCGCGGACTTCTCGCCGTCGTTCAGCTTCGCCGCGCCGTCACGGATCTGGTTCGACGCGTCGGCCGCCTGTGCGATCCCGCTGGTGAGCTGCGGCGTCGCCGAGGCCAGCTGGTGCGCGCCGTCGGACACCTGGCGCGCGCCGGACGCGAGCTGGGTGACCTGGCTGTTCGCGCTCTGGATCTTCGTGTTCGCCTGGTCGACGGGCGACCGGAGGGTGTCGAGGCGGCTCAGGATCTCCTGGACCTTCGCCTCCGGGATCTCGGCGTTCCGCAGGTCCTGCGCGAGCTGGGTGCGGTAGCCGTCGAGCTTGGTCTGGATGTCCCCGGACGCCGTCGCCGCGAGCGAGGCCGCGTCGGCGACCTTCTGGTTCCCGTCGGCGACCTGACCGGCGCCGTCGGCGAGTTTCTGCGTCTGGGCGGGCAGCTGGGCGGTACTGGATTTCAGGGTGCCGAGCCCGGTCGCGAGCTGGGAGCTGCCGGAGGCGAGCTGGGACGCGCCGTCGGCGAGCTGCTGCTGGCCCGATTTGAGCTTGCCCGCGCCGTCGGCGAGCTGCGAGGCGCCCGTCGACGCCTCCTGGATCTTGCCGTAGATCGTGGAGAAGCCGACCAGGAACTTGTCGGCCGCCTCGCTGCCGACCTTTTCCGCGATCGTCTTGCGGACCTGTTCGGCCACCTGTTTCGCGATGGTGCCCGACAGATAGTTGTTGGCGTCGTTCGTGGTCAGCGTGATCGTCGCCTGCTGGGGCTGGAAGTTGCCCGAGGACAGCAGCGCCGTGGAGAAGTCGCGCGGGATGCCGATGGCGAACGAGTAGGTGTCGTCGCGGACGCCCTTGGCGGCCTCCTCCGGGGAGACCTCGTGCCACTGGAACGTGCCGGACTTGACCAGCTCGTCGGTGACTTCGCGGCCGACGTTGCGTTCCGCTCCGGCCGAGTCCTTCGCACCGGCGTCGGAGGTGAAGACGGCGGCGGGCAGCTTGTCGAGGCGCGAGTACGGGTCGAAGTTCGCGTAGAGGTAGAAGGACGCGTAGAGCAGCGGCACCAGGACGAGCGCGGCCATGGCGAGCTTCGGCAGGGTGCCGCTGCTCAGCCGGCGCAGCTCGTTGGCGGCGATCCGGACGGGGTTCATTCCTGGTCTCCTGAAGTCTTTTCAGTCTCTTCGGTTTCGTCCGGCTCCGCCTCTGGTTCGAGAGGCGCGCAGCGCACGGGGTCGGGCTGCTCGAGGGCGCCGCAGAGGGCGGGCGTCTCCGGCAGGGCCGAAACCGGGGTGGTGGCGGTCAGCACGATGACGGCGAGGCCGCGTTCGGCGTGCTCGCGGGCGAGCCGGGCCCAGCTGTCGACGTCGCTGGTGTGCCTGTCGGGGGTGTCGAGCACGAGGACACCGACGTCCTTGCGGCCCGCGGCGAGCGCGGTGAGCAGCCGGGTGCGCGTCACCGCGGCGATGTTTTCGAAGCGGGTGGTGGCGAACGCGGCGGCGTCGTGCTCGGCCAGCCAGCTCGCGACGGCGGCCTTGTTCGACGGCCGCTTCGCCAGTTCGAGTTCCTCCCCGACGACGACCTGCAGCGACAGCGCGCCGTCCGGCTCGCTCACGCCGGGCGCGTCGACGACCGCCACGACCTTGTGCGGGTCGCCGCCCTCGACGGTCACCGTCCCGGTGGCGGGCTTCAATCTGCCTGCCAGCGCCAGCCCGAAGGCCGTGACGCCCACTCCTGGCTCGCCGTGCACGATCGCCAGCTCACCACCCGAAACGGTGAGTGAAGTAGGCGACAGCAACGTGCCGTGGGGTCCGGTGACGGACACCCTGTCGGCTTGAACCCGCACGAAGAACTCCCAGGTCGGTGACTCGCGGAACTTTTGAACTGACTGGTCAGTTCAAAAGTTAGCCCTGACCTGGGAGGTGCACAACCGTGCGGGGCCCACGTCACACGCAAGGGTGACGAAACCACCGCAAACCGGACGGTTATCGCAGGGCCGAAGCGGGGTGGACCTCCCAGGACGTCCACAGTGGACGATAACCCTGCCGGTGCCAGAACACCGAAGAAAGCGGGTTGGTCGGGTTGTAGTAGAGGTAGGTGCCGTCCGCGCCGTCGGCGGAGAACTCTGTGTGCACCACGGACATCAAGGTCCGCCCGAGTCCGTTCCCGCGCAGGCCGGGCACGGTGACGACGTTGTTGACGTAGCCCCAGCGGCCGTAGGGGAGGAGTTCCGCCTCGGCCGACCCCGGTGACGACGTGATCCAGGCGGCGTGCGCGAACGCGACGGTCGCCCCCTCCCGCTCGGCGAGCCACAGCAGCGGGGTGTCCTTGCCGAGGGCCCGTTCCAGGGCCGGGGCGAGCAGTTCGGCGGCGTTCGAGCGCTGCCGGGTGGCGACCTGGCCGATGTAGTCGTGCGTCGACACGGCCATCGCGAGCACTTCCTCGAAGTCCTCCGTCCGTGCCCGGCGGATGGCCACCCTGTCGTCGGCCGCGGCGTCGGGATGGCAGCCGGTGCGTACGGCGAGCGCGGACATCGGCACCAGCCCGTGGTCGAGGAAGGCGCGGATCGCCTCGGCGTCCCGGCTCGGCCAATTGACCACGCAGGACGAATCCTCACCGGGGGATTCGGCGTCCATCCACGTCCGCCACGCGCGCAGCAGCACGTCCATGCCCTCGGTACCGGTGTTCCCGATGAACGGGAACAGCTGGCGCACGTCGGCGGCGGACCAGAGCAGGGGGATGTCGTCCGGGCCGTGCAGCTGCCGCTGGACCACGCCGGTGACCTGGACACCCGCCGCCGTGGCGGCGTCCACCCGCTCGCCGGCGATCGGGGCGGGGGCGGCTTCGGGCAGCAGCCGGTCGACCACCGCGAACCGTGCCCGGTGCGCGTCGAACAGCGTCTTTTCGATTTCCATCCCGCCCCCAGGGTCGACCGCGCCGGTCACCGCTACCGCAGGGCACTGGCGGGGCTCGCCGCCCACGTCGTCCACAGAGGACGATAACCCTGCCGGTGCCAGAACACCGGGGAAAGCGGATTGGCCGGATTGTACGAGACGAAGGTACCGCGCGACGACGGAGAGAACAGCTCGTCGTGTGCCACGGCGGTCAGCGCGCGCCCGATCCCGCGCCCCCGCGCGGCGGCGGTGACCGCGAGCGTGCCGACGTAGCCCCACTCGCCGGGCGGCAGCCGTCCCGCGAGCGCGTCGCCCGCTGCCGGGGAGCGCTTTCCGCCGGTCACCATCCCCACCGTGACGCCTTCCTCTTCGGCGATCCAGACGCGGCCGCCGAACTGCAGCCCGCGCCGGACCTCCTCGGCGAGCAGGGCCCTGGCCCCGGGGCGGACGACGCCGTGGCCGACGAACGAGGTGTAGCGAAGTTCTTCGAACCGCAGCGCGACGATCTCCTCCAGATCGCCGCCGGAGGATTCCCGGACGGTCACGCCGGGCACGGCGTGCGCCTCGCCCAGCGCGGGCGCGCGGACGGCCAGCGCCAGTTGCGGCGCGAGCCCGTGGTCGAGCAGGGCCCGCGTGACCACGACGTCACGGCTGGGCCAGGTGACCGTGCACGACGAATCGGGTTCGGGGTCGGCGAGCGCGATCCGCTCGCGCCAGGCGGAGAGCAGCGCGCTCATGCCCGCGCCGGCGTCGCGGGGAAGGATCGCGGTGAGGATCTGCAGGTGCGCCGGGCTCCAGAGCCGTTGCCAGGAGCCCGTCGCGAACCGCACGTGCGCGATCGTCCCGGCGGCGCCACCTGCTTCGACGGGCTCGCCGGGAGGGAGCGGCGGCGGCGACGGGAGCAGCGGGTCGAGCGCGGCGAACCGCGCCCGCTGCAGCGCCGCCGTCGAGGTCATCCCCGCTGGGTGCAGAAGATCGCGGTACCGGGGAAGAGCTTGCCGCGCAGCGGGCTCCACTGCCCCCACGTGCGGGAGTGGCCCTCCGGCCAGGCGGGCTCGATGAGATCCGTCAGCGCGAAACCGGCGTCGGCTAGCGCGCGGACGTAGTCGCCGAGAGTGCGGTGGTACTCGACGTAGGTCGCGACGCCCTCCTCGTCGACCTCGACGTAGGGCGTGCGGTCGAAATACGGCTGGGTGACGGTGAGGCCCTGCGGCCCGGGGTCGTCGGGGAAGATCCAGCGCATCGGATGGGTCACCGAGAACACCCAGCGGGAACCCGGCCGGAGCACCCGGTGGACTTCGGCGAACACGACGTCCACCGACGCCACGAACGGGATCGCGCCGAAGGCCGAGCACGCCGCGTCGAAGCTCGCGTCGGCGAAGGGGAGCGACTCCGCCGTCGCCTGCACGAGCGGGACGGCGAGACCGGTCCGCTCGTTGCCCTCCCTCGCGTGGCGGAGCATGCCCGCCGACAGGTCGGTCGCCACCGCTTCGGCGCCCTGCGCGGCGAGCCAGCGCGAGGACGCCGCCTGTCCACAACCGACCTCGAGGATCCGCTTGCCGCCGACTTCACCCAGGAGTGCGACATCGGCCTCGCGGACGCCCTCCGGGCACCAGACGAAGTCCGCGTCGCCGAGGAACCCGCCGTGGGTCGCTTGGTAGTCGTCGGCGTCGGCGTCCCACCACGCCAGGTTCGCGGCCGTCGCCTCGGGCGCCGAGACCGCCCGATAGGCGACCCCCGCGGTGCCGAGCCGCTCCTCGGCCTGCGCGTGCCTTTCGGCCTCCGGCTGCTGCTCGGTGGCGGACTGCTGACTCAAACCGATATCCTTTCCCCAGGTCAGGGCTTCGCAGGACAGCTTATCCGCCCGGCGTGATCGCGGTAGCGACCCTGATTGTGCCGTGTACAGGGGGCCGCGTAGGATATCTGTTAGCGCAGTGGGTTCGCGCTACTCTTTCCCCCGGTTCGCTCAGCGTCCGGGTCAGGGGGTCGCGTACCGGATGCGGTGATGCTCGCGGTCGTTCCCTGTGGACGTTTGCAGATGTGGTCGCCTCATGCCGGAAGAGCCCATGGTGCCCTAACCGCAAACCCACTACTTCCCATCCACCGGAGCAACCCGCCTAATGACGACCGACACCGCCACCGCCCCGACCGCCCCCACTGGGGCCCCGCAGGTCGCTATCAACGACATCGGGTCGGAGGAAGATTTCCTCGCAGCGATCGACAAGACGATCAAGTACTTCAACGATGGCGACATCGTCGAAGGAACCATCGTCAAGGTTGACCGTGACGAGGTCCTGCTCGACATCGGCTACAAGACCGAGGGTGTCATCCCCTCGCGTGAGCTCTCCATCAAGCACGATGTCGACCCGGCTGAGGTTGTCACCGTCGGCGATGAGGTCGAAGCCCTGGTCCTCCAGAAGGAGGACAAGGAAGGCCGTCTGATCCTGTCCAAGAAGCGTGCGCAGTACGAGCGCGCCTGGGGCACGATCGAGGAGCTCAAGGAGAAGGACGAGCCCGTCAAGGGCACCGTCATCGAGGTCGTCAAGGGCGGCCTCATCCTGGACATCGGCCTCCGTGGCTTCCTGCCCGCGTCGCTGGTCGAGATGCGCCGTGTGCGCGACCTGCAGCCGTACGTGGGCCGTGAGCTCGAGGCGAAGATCATCGAGCTGGACAAGAACCGCAACAACGTGGTCCTGTCCCGCCGTGCCTACCTGGAGCAGACCCAGTCCGAGGTGCGCAGCGAGTTCCTCAACGCGCTCGCCAAGGGCCAGGTCCGCAAGGGCGTCGTGTCGTCCATCGTCAACTTCGGTGCCTTCGTGGACCTGGGTGGCGTCGACGGCCTGGTGCACGTCTCCGAGCTGTCCTGGAAGCACATCGACCACCCCTCCGAGGTCGTCGAGGTCGGCCAGGAGGTCACGGTCGAGGTTCTGGACGTCGACATGGACCGCGAGCGCGTCTCGCTGTCGCTGAAGGCGACCCAGGAAGACCCGTGGCGTCAGTTCGCCCGCACCCACGCGATCGGCCAGATCGTGCCGGGCAAGGTCACCAAGCTCGTTCCGTTCGGTGCGTTCGTGCGCGTCGAAGAGGGCATCGAGGGCCTGGTGCACATCTCCGAGCTGGCCGAGCGCCACGTGGAGATCCCGGAGCAGGTCGTCCAGGTCAACGGCGACGTGATGGTCAAGGTCATCGACATCGACCTCGAGCGTCGTCGCATCTCGCTGTCGCTGAAGCAGGCGAACGAGGGCGTCACGCCGGAGACCGAGTTCGACCCCACTCAGTACGGCATGGCCGCCGAGTACGACACCGAGGGGAACTACATCTACCCCGAGGGCTTCGACCCGGACACGCAGGAGTGGCAGGACGGCTTCGACAAGCAGCGTGAGGAGTGGGAGCGTCAGTACGCCGAGGCTCACACCCGCTACGAGGCTCACATGAAGCAGGTCGTCAAGGCCGCCGAGGCCGACGCCGAGGCAGCCGCCGACGCCGCGACCGGTGTCACCAGCAGCAGCAGCGACTCGGGCGAGCAGAGCTACACCTCCGCTCCGGCCGAGGCTAAGAGCGGTGGCACGCTGGCCAGCGACGAGCAGCTCGCGGCTCTCCGCGAGAAGCTGTCGGGCGGCGCGTGATCCAGGCGCTCAGCCACTAGCTGACAGACAGCGGCCCCGGTCCATCACGGACCGGGGCCGCTGTCTTTTCCGCGTTTCGTCCTCTGGTTGCGGTCCTTGCACGCGCAACTACCGCAAGTAGAGGACTACTTGCGGTGCGGGTGGGACGGGGGTCAGGAGGTGGCGGGCCGGACGGCCGGCACCCAGATGCGTTCGAGGGCCGCGGCGCGCGCCCTGCGGCGGAGTCCGGCGAAACTGTGCCTGGCGGGGACCATGAGCGCGCTCAGCCAGGTGCGCCGGTATTCAGTGAGGGCCTCGGCCACGGGACGATGGAGGACACAGTGCACCAGGCCCGGCGATCCGAGCCGGTGCCTTCCAGCGTGCTTGCCGTCTGCCATCGTTCCTCCGTGTGGGCTACCTTCGCCGCGCACGGTACGCAATCGAGCCCCCAAATCCGCGTAACCGACCGGCGTGTCACTCGAAATGGTTGAGTCGCGCGTCACGATGATCTTGCCTTTTGCACCCTTCTGTGCCGGACGTGCCGTCTTGGTGACCCTGCGCGGTCGTGCCTGGCAGCGCCACTAGGCTGATCGACATGCTGCGTGTGGGCCTGACCGGCGGGATCGGCGCCGGAAAATCGACGGTGGCGAACCGGCTTTCCGAGCACGGCGCCGTCCTCATCGACTCCGACAAGATCGCCAGGGAGGTCGTCGAACCGGGGACACCCGGGCTCGCCGAGCTCGTCGAAGCGTTCGGGGACGACATCCTCGCGTCCGACGGTTCGCTCGATCGTGCCGCGCTCGCCGCCAAGGCGTTCGCCGACGAGGAGTCCCGCAAGCGGCTGAACTCGATCGTCCACCCGAGGGTCGGCGCCCGCACGGCCGAGTTGATGGCGGGAGCGGCGCCGGACGCGATCATCGTCCATGACATCCCGCTGCTGGTCGAAGGCGGCCTCGCGCCGATGTACCACCTCGTCGTGATGGTCGACGCGCCGGAAGAGGTCCGGGTCCGCCGCCTGGTCGAGGCGCGGGGGATGGCCGAGACCGACGCGCGCGCCAGGATCAAGGCGCAGGCCACGACCGATCAGCGCCGGGCGGTGGCCGACGTCTGGTTCGACAACAGCGGAGCGCCCGACATCGTGCTCGCCGACGTCGACGCGCTGTGGGCGGACAGGCTGACCCCGTTCGAGGCGAACGTGCGGCTACGCAAACCGCGAGCGCCGATGTCGCCGAAGATCGCCCAGTACGACCAGACGTGGTCCGCGCAGGCCGAACGGGCACTCGCGCGGATCCGCGTGGTGGTGGGGGACAACGCCGTCCGGGTCGACCACATCGGTTCGACGTCGGTGCCGGGGCTGCCCGCCAAGGACATCCTCGACCTCCAGCTGACCGTGTCCACCTTGGACAAGGCCGACGAGCTGTCCGAAGCGCTGTCCGACGCCGGATTCCCGCGCGCGGAAGGCGAGTGGCTCGACGACGCACACGGCGAAGAAGGGACCTGGCCGAAACGGTTCCACTTCGGTGGCGACCCGCGCCGTCCGGTCAACCTGCACGTCCGCTCCCAGGAGACGCCGGCCTGGCGGCTCGCGCTGCTGTTCCCGGAGTGGCTGCGCCGCAACTCCGACGAGCGTGACGCCTACGCCGCGGTCAAGAACGCCATGGCCGCGAAGCACGCCGGCGACGGGACCGTCGAGCGGTACACCGACGAGAAGCAGGTCTGGGTCGACGCGGCCTTCGCGCGGGCCGACGCGTGGGCCGGGTCGGTGGGTTGGAAGCCGTAGGTCACACGCGGAATTCCCGCAGGCCGGGCCACGCCGTCGCCCAGGATTCGGTGTGGCCGGTGACCAGCCAGATCGGCATCCCGCGGCTCACGTTGGGGACACCGAGCTCGTTGTCGACGTGGGAAACGATCCGGGCTTCGGTGAACGAACGCAGCAGCCGCGCCGGATCGGGTCCGACGAACAGTACGCTGTCCGCGGTTTCGGGCGGGCGGCCGAAGTACCAGAAGCCCCGGCTGGGGCTGTACACGGCGGGCAGTCCGTAGTCGGCGCCGTACCGGTCCAGCGCCCCGGCCTGCCAGTACCCGGCCGTGACGAGCGTGGTGCGCGCTCGCTGCTCCGGGGGGAGCCGATGATAGGCGTCCGCGACCGAACGGGCGAGGTCCGGCCAGCCGATCTCCTCCAGCGCGTACGCCGGACGCGGGACCTCGCGGCCTTCCGCGAGCCAGGCGGCGGGCCAGACCGGCAGTGCGTACGGAAGGGTGTACAGCGCGGAAAGCAGGAACACCGGCCAGGTCGGGATCCAGCGGAACCACGCGGATGGTTTCAACTGTCCGAAGTGGACGGCCGCACCCGCCCACAGGACGCCGAACATGCCCGCCGCGTAGTAGTACCGGCCGTTGGACAGGATGAACAGCGCGATCACCCCGACGGCGGTCCAGCCGAGGAAACGGTACTCGCGCGACTTGGCCGAGAACAGCAGCACCCACAGTCCATAAAGGACGCCCACGACACCGATGCCGAGCCCGGCCCCGGTCAGCAGGGCGGGCAGGAACCCGGCGCGGCCGCTCCAGCCGCCGGTGGTCTCGTGCGCGATGACGTCGCCCATCTCCAGTTGCGGCCAGCCGTTCGCGGCCTGCCACCACAGCGTGGGCGCGAGCGACAACGCGGCGATTCCCGCGCCGATCCAAAGTTTCGGCCTGCGCAAGAGATCCCGGGGCCCGAAGACGAGGATCGCGACCCCGGCGGCGACCCAGAACGTCGCGACGAGGAGCTTGACGTTCAGCGCGACGGCGGTGGCCACGCCCAGCCACAGCAACAGGTTGTCGTCACGCGTCCGCATCCACCGCACGAGCAGCCATGCGATGAGCGTCCACAAGGCCGGGTCGATCGTCGAGGTCGCCAGGTAGTGCCCGCTCCCGATGAACTGGCCGCAGATCGCGTACGCGGCGGCCGCACGGGTCTGCGCCCGGCGGTCGCCGCCCATCTCGTAGGCGATGAGCCCGGTGAACACGACCCCCGCGGCCGTCGCGAGGACGGCGGGGAGCCGGAACACGAAGACGTTGCCCGGCGCGAGCCAGTCCATCAGCATCGCCAGGAAGGGGAGCACCGGTGGCTGATCGGCGTAACCCCAGGCCAGCCGCTTGCCCGCGGAGCGGAAGTACAGTTCGTCGCCGAAGTAGCCGTACCGCCACGCCGTCGCCAGCAGGACCGCCGCGGTCGCGGCGGCGAGCAGCGCCACCGGGAGCCGGGCGAACGCCGTGCCGGACGCGGTCGGTGTTTCGGCCGCGCTGGCGGCTTCCATCCATTCCTCGCAGATCCTTCGGGTGCCGGTCCTCTCGCACCCTAGCCGCCACCGGCGTGGCTCGTCGGTCGTGAGAGGACCGGTGAGGCTCAGAATCCCCAGTCCGTGAGTCTCGGCCACACCTCGTCCCAAGCCCCGTTCCGTCCCGTGGCCAGCCAGATCTTCATGCCCTGACTCGAATTCGGCACCCCGGCACGGTTGTCGAGCGCACCGACCTCACGCACCTGCGTGAAGTACGGCACAAGCACGGAAGCGTCGTTCCCGACGAACAGGACGTCCCGTGCCGATTCCGGCGGCCTCGGGAACGTCACGTAGCCGCGGTTGGGGCTCGACGGCGACGGAAGCCCCAGCTCCGGTCCATAGTGGTCGATCGCACTGGCCTGCCAGTACTTCGCCGCGATGACACCCGTACGGGACGGATCGGGAACGGCGCGGTACGCCCGCGCCACCGACTCCGTGATCTCCCGCCAGCCGATCTCCTCGTCGGCGAGCATCGGCCGCGCCCAGGCCGGGGTGCTCGCGACCGACGACAGCGGGAGGATCGGCAGCGTCTGCGGGATCGTGAGCACCGCCGCCAGGACATAGACCGGCCAGGTGGCGATCCAGCGCCAGTACTTCGACGCCTGACCCGCTTCGATCTCCACCGCGGCGGCCGCGAACAGCGGGGCGAACATCCCCGCCGCGTAGTAGTAACGCCCGTTCGCCAGCAGGAACAGGGCGAGTACGCCGAGCGCGGTCCACCCCAGGAACCGGTATGACCGCAGGCTTTCGGAGCGCAGCAGCCGCCACAGCCCGTAGCAGACGAGGACCATCCCCACCGGGACGCCCGCGCTCATCACCAGCGTCGGAACGAACGTGGCCCGCCCGCCCCAGCCTGCCGAGACCTCCTGGGAGATCGCCGCGCCCATCGTCAGCTGCGGCCAGCCGTTCGCGGCCTGCCAGACGAGCGTGGGGGTGATCATCGCGACGGCGATCAGCGCGCCGAACCAGAGCGCCGGACGGCGGAGGAGATCACGCGGCCCGAAGACCACCGCGGCGGCCAGCGCGACGACCCAGAACGCCCCGACGAGGAACTTCGTGTTCAGCGCGAACCCGGTCACCACGCCGCTCCAGAGCAGGAGCCCGTCCGCGCGGGTCCGCACCCACCGGACGAGCAGCCAGATCAGCAGCGTCCACAGGAACGGGTCGAGGGTGCTGGTCGCCAGGTAGTGCCCACCGCCGAGCATCTGGACGGACACCGCGAAGGTCGCCGCCGCGATCACCTGCGCCTTGCGGCCGCCGCCCAGTTCCCTGGCGATCAACGCGGTCAGCACGACTCCGGCGACCATCGCCAGCGTCGCCGGGATCCGCAGGACGAAGGGTGAATCGGCGCCGAACGTGTCCATCAGCCGGGCCAGGAGCGGCAACAGCGGCGGCTGGTCGGCATACCCCCAGTCCAGATGCCGGCCCGCCGCCAGGAAGTACAGCTCGTCGCCGAAGTAGCCGTAGCGACCGGCCGTCGCCGTGAGTACCGCCCCCATCGCCCCGGCGATCGCGAGCACCGGCTTCCTGGCGAACGGCGCGACCTCCGTGCGTTCTCGTTCCCTGTACCGCTCTCGGAGTCCCTCGGCCTCGACGACCACGGGTATCCGCCCCCTCTCGATCGGTTTCGCTCGTGATCGAGGGTCCCGTGAGGCAACTCCTCCGGTAATCGTCCGGCTGGTCAGGGTCCGTTCATCCTAGGGATGAGTCAGGATCAACCGATCGGTGGATGTGGACCGGTCAATGCCGCCGCCAGCCGAGCGTGATGTCCTTTGTGGACAGCCAGTGGCGCAGGTCGTGACCGTGGGCGGCCAGCCCGTCCACGGTCCTGTGGCTGACACCGAGCGCGCGTTCGCCGTCGTCGGCGGAGAGCAGCCCGGTGGTGACCGCGGCGAGGAGTTCGTCGGTGTCGATCACCTCGACGGACTTCTTGTCCCGCAGGACGAGGTCGAGATAGAGGTCGGTGGCGACCCAGACGCCGTCTTCACGACGGATGTCGACGACGTCGAGGTAGAAGTCCTGATCGCGTTCGTGGCCGGGGTTGAACCAGAAGTCGGTGATCCGCAGGCCGAGATCCGGCAGCAGCCAGGACTCGAGGTAGCGGAACTGCTTCCGCCCCGGAGCCGGTCGCGCCATGTAGAGGCCGAAGGGCTCCTCGCGGTATTCCTCGACGTCCCTCACGACGCCCTTGGGATCCGTGTTGGTCTTCGCGGCCGGATCGAAGTACTCGACCTTGGGCGGGTGCAGCGCGGTCATGCGCCCATCTTGGAAGGCCCCGGCGCCCGCGGCCACCACCCAACCGGGTGGACGATCACGGTTTCGTGGTTTCCCCGGAGTAAGGCGCCGGGGCCGGATAGGGTGCGCTGGTTCCGCCATAGGGGTGAGTGGGAGACAACGCATGTTCGGGATCATCAGGCCGTGCCGCCATCGGCTTTCCGCGGGTCTGCACGCGGATTGGCTCGCTCATCTCTGCGGTCTTTGCCTGGCGTTGCGCGACGAACACGGACAACTCGCCCGAATGGTGACGAACTATGACGGCTTGATCATCTCGGCGCTCGTCGAAGCCCAGTCACCGCGTGCGGAGGGACGGCGCGACGCCGGTCCTTGCCCGCTTCGGGCGATGAAGGGAACGTCGGTCGCGAAGGGGGACGGCGCCCAGCTCGCGGCGGCGGTCTCCCTGGTGCTGGCTTCGGCCAAGATCAGTGACCACGTCGAGGACCGTGACGGCGCCTTCGCACGACGCTCCGTCGCTCTCGCGGCGAGGCGGGTGGCGACGCGCTGGGCGGACCAGGGGAGCCGCACGGGCATCAGGGTCGGGTTCGACACGGCGGTCCTCACCGAGGCCGTCGACAGGCAGGGCGAGATCGAACGCGCCGTCAGTCTCGGTGATTCGGCCGTGCTCGCCACCGAACCCGCCGAGTTGGCGACGTCGGCCGCGTTCGCGCACACCGCCGTGCTGGCAGGCCGTCCGGAGAACGCCGCGCCGCTGGCCGAGGCCGGACGCTTGTTCGGCAGGGCCGCGCATCTGCTCGACGCCGTCGAAGACCTCGCCGTGGACGAGGCCGCCGGCGCCTGGAACCCGCTGACGGCCACCGGGACCGGGCTCGCCGAGGCGCGGCGGCTATGCGACGACGCCGTGTTCGGTGTCGAACTCGCCCTTCGCGAGGTGAGGTTCGATCAGCCCAAGCTGGTGCACGCGTTGCTGGTGCACGAACTGCGTCAGGCGGTGCGGCGGGCCTTCGGGCATGGATCCCAGCAGCCCCCGCCGGGGTGGATCGGTCCCGGACCTCAGCCGCAACAGCACCCCCACCAGCCGTACCCGGCTCACCAGGGCGGTTACCAGCCGCCGCCTCCGCCGCCGGGCGCTCCCGGTGGTGGAGGCCCACCGCAGGAACCGCCGAAGAAGCGGAAGCACGGCGGCCCGCCGACCGACGGCCAGGGTGGTTGCTGCTGGACGCCGAAGTTCCGGGTGCCCGCCCAGCCGAGAGGGTTCTTCTTCGGCTGCGCGGTGGCGACCTACATGTGCTGCTCGTGCCAGTTCTGCTGCCGGGACCCCTTCCCGGGGGCGTGGAGCGGGAAGCCGCACGAGGCCTGGTGCAACAACTGTGACGGTTGTGACTGCTGCAACTGCTGTGACTGTTCCTGTTGAGCCGACCAGGCGAAACGGAAACTGTCGGACCCAGCGCCTACTCTGGTCCTCGTGGCTTTCGCAACCGAACACCCCGTACTCGCCCAGTCGGACCACCGGCCCGTCACGGACATCCCCCGGACCGGCGGCCGGTTCGAGGTCGTCAGTGACTACAAGCCCGCCGGTGACCAGCCGGCGGCCATCGACGAGCTCGAACGCCGGGTCAACTCGGGCGAGCGGGACGTCGTGCTGCTGGGCGCGACGGGTACCGGTAAGTCGGCGACGACGGCCTGGCTGATCGAGCGCGTCCAGCGCCCGACGCTGGTGATGGCGCCGAACAAGACGCTCGCCGCGCAGCTGGCGAACGAGCTGAGGGAGCTGTTCCCGCACAACGCGGTCGAGTACTTCGTCAGTTACTACGACTACTACCAGCCCGAGGCGTACATCGCGCAGACGGACACCTACATCGAGAAGGACTCGTCGATCAACGACGACGTCGAGCGGCTGCGGCACTCGGCGACGATGAACCTGCTGTCGCGGCGCGACGTCATCGTGGTCGCGAGTGTCTCGTGCATCTACGGCCTCGGTACGCCCCAGTCGTATCTGGACCGGTCCTCGGAGCTGAAGGTCGGCGAGCAGCTCGACCGGGACGTCTTCCTCCGCGCACTGGTGGACGTGCAGTACACCCGCAACGACATCGCCTTCGCCCGCGGCACCTTCCGCGCCCGCGGCGACACGGTCGAGATCATCCCGGCGTACGAGGAGCTGGCGATCCGCGTCGAGTTTTTCGGCGACGAGATCGAGAAGCTGTACTACCTGCACCCGCTCACCGGCGACATCGTGAAAGAGGTCGACGAGGTCCGCATCTTCCCGGCCACGCACTACGTCGCGGGCCCGGAGCGGATGGAGAAGGCCATCCACGGCATCGAGGCCGAGCTGGAGCAGCGGCTGGCCGAGCTGGAGAAGCAGGGCAAGCTGCTCGAGGCGCAGCGGCTGCGGATGCGTACCGCGTACGACATCGAGATGATGCGCCAGGTCGGGTTCTGCTCCGGCATCGAGAACTATTCGCGGCATATCGACGGCCGCGAGGCGGGGACGGCGCCCGCCACGCTGATCGACTACTTCCCGGACGACTTCCTGCTGGTCATCGACGAGTCGCACCAGACCGTTCCGCAGATCGGCGGCATGTTCGAAGGCGACATGTCGCGGAAGCGGAACCTGGTCGAATTCGGGTTCCGGCTGCCCAGCGCGGTCGACAACCGGCCGTTGACCTGGGAGGAGTTCACCGACCGGATCGGGCAGACGGTGTACCTGTCGGCGACGCCGGGGCCGTACGAGATGGGGCAGGCGGGCGGCGAGTTCGTCGAGCAGGTCATCCGGCCGACCGGCCTGGTCGACCCGAAGGTGGTCGTGAAGCCCACCGAAGGCCAGATCGACGACCTGGTGCACCAGATCCGCGAGCGGGCCGAGAAGGACGAGCGCGTCCTGGTCACCACGCTCACCAAGAAGATGTCCGAGGACCTCACCGACTACCTGCTGGAGCTGGGTATCCGGGTGCGGTACCTGCACTCCGAGGTGGACACCCTGCGCCGGATCGAGCTGCTGCGGCAGTTGCGGGCGGGCGACTTCGACGTGCTGGTCGGCATCAACCTGCTCCGTGAGGGCCTCGACCTCCCCGAGGTTTCGCTGGTCGCTATCCTCGACGCGGACAAGGAAGGCTTCCTCCGCAGCGGCACGTCGCTGATCCAGACGATCGGCCGTGCGGCGCGAAACGTGTCGGGCGAAGTCCACATGTACGCGGACAAGATCACCGACTCGATGCGGCACGCCATCGACGAGACCGATCGCCGCCGCGAGAAGCAGGTCGCCTACAACGAGGAACGCGGCGTCGACCCGCAGCCGCTGCGGAAGAAGATCGCCGACATCCTCGACCGCGTCTACAGCGAGGCCGAGGACTCGGAGGAGACGGTCGCGGTCGGCGGTTCGGGCCGGAACGCGTCGCGCGGCAAGAAGCCCGAGCAGGGCGACAGGGTGCGCAGCTCCGGGATGCTCGTCGACAAGGACGTCTCCGGGATGCCGCGCGCCCAGCTGGCCGACCTCATCCAGCAGATGACCGAGCAGATGATGCAGGCCGCGCGCGACCTGCAGTTCGAACTGGCGGCCCGGCTGCGGGACGAGGTCTCGGACCTGAAGAAGGAGCTGCGCGGCATGGACGCGGCCGGCATCAAGTAGCCGCGACCAGAGGACCGAACGAGAGGGACCACGTGGTGGTGCCGAAGGCCGATGGGAAGGCGTTCGCGTTCATCGGCCAGGAGCACCCGGTCTCGGTCGCGGTGAAGTGCGGCCGTCGTCGCGAAGCTCCCGAAGGTCGGGCGCCCCACGTGACGCGACAGGCACGTGGTCATTCGCCGTCGACTCTGAACACCATGTCGATCAAGGCGGGCGGTCGTCCGCGGAGAACCCAGAGGGTGAGCGAAACCGCCGCGACATAGCGGGGAATCCGCCATCTGTGGCTGCCGTGTCGCGAATATTCCGGCCTGGGGACGGCAGGTGCGGTGACCGGATTCGCGCTTTCTTATTTCCCTCGTCCATCGGAAACGGGAAACCGTGGGCATGATCGCTGCGCTGAGGCGAGGTTCGTCGATATCGTATGGCCCTGGGGTTTCCAACGTTGGATGCGTGGCAGGCCGAGGCGATTCGGTCCTGATCTGGTACTGGGGTTTCCGCCGTACTTCCGGCGGTTCGGCGCCGCGCGATGACCGCGGCTGACAACAAGGTGGTCAGGTGACGCTCGTCGACGGCTACGGTCCGATCTCCGAATTCGGGTGGAAACGACTGGGTACCGACATCGTGCACAAGAATCGATGGTTCGAGGTTCGAGCGGACGACGTGATCCGTCCGGACGGGGGCCGTGACGTCTACTCGCATGTGGTCGCGCCGAATTCGGTGACCGTATTGGCGCTCGACGGCGCGGATCGGGTGGTACTCACCAGACAGTGGATCTACACGCACGGTTCGGTCCAATGGCGGCTGCCGGGAGGAGGGGTCGAGCGGGACGACGCCGGTCCGCTCGCCGCCGCTCGCCGCGAACTCGCCGAGGAGACCGGATTGCGGGCGTCCTCTTGGGAACCGCTGGGCTTGATCCACAGCGCTGACTCGTTGAGCAATCATGTCGATCGGATCTTCCTCGCGACCGGATTGACCTGCCATGGGCAATCTCTCGGGCCGGGCGAGGCGGATCTGATCGTGACGAGGCTGCCTTTCGGAGAAGTACTCGATCTAGTCGGATCGGGTCAGTTGCCGCACGCGGGGAGCGCGCACGCGGTGCTGGCCATGGCGCTGCGGATGTCGCGGTGACGTTTCCCGTTGTCCTGGCCGGTTGCCACGGGGAAGCCCGTTCTGCCCCTCGTCCCGGCATGTCATCGTCGAATGACAGATCGAGTCATCGAGAGAGGTGCAGGCGATGCGTTCGTTCCTTACCTTGGCCGTGGCGGTCAGGATCGCTGTAGCGTGCTTGCTGGTCGGGTTCATTCTGGGCATCTATGCCGGCGGGGTTCCGGTCGGGCCGCGTTGACCGGAGGAGAGGTCGGATCTTGGGAACGGCGATGGCACGCCAAGTCGTCCGCGCGGGCACCGTCCTGTGGCGGGTGCACGACCGGGACACCTCGGCGGAGAACCTGCCAGCCGAAGGCGCGGTGTTTTCGGCGGATCGAGGCTGCGCGGTGATCCAAAGCCTGCTCCCGGACCCGAAGTTCACCTCGGAAGGGCGCCGTGTCCTGTCCGGAAGGGATCTCGACGGGAAGGTCCTGTCCGCCGTCAAGACGACTCGAGAGCTTCTCGTCTCCTTGACGGAGTCTCCGGTGCTCGATCTCGGACTCGTCCGCGACGACGTGGACGGTGCGAGATGGCCGTCTTCGCAGGCCTGGCCGGAACATGAGTTGTGGTTGTCCGGCGTGCGGACGAAGGCGGGGACGTTCTCGGGTCTGCCGGACGACTCGTTCGGTCTGGACACACCGGATGGCGTGCGGCGGTTGAAGGAACTGCTGACGCCGTACCGGATCCGCGTTCACGCCCGCGCCTCCAAACCGATCGTGTTCATCAACTACCGGACCGCCGGTGGCACCGAGGAGATCATGCGTCTCGACGACGAACTCCGCGGCCGCCTCGGTGACGACGCGGTGTTCCGGGACCATCGGAGCCTGACCGCGGGCGACGATTACGCGGGCAAACTGATCGAGTGCGTCCGGGCGGCGCGGGTCCTGCTGGCCGTCATCGGCAGGCGATGGGAGAACACGTATGACGCGGACGGGCGGAGACTGGTCGATGACAGCAGTGACTGGGTCCGCCGAGAGATCGCCGAAGCCTTCCGGGTCGGTGTCTTCGTGGTTCCGGTCATCGTCGGAGTGCGTGACGGCCTGATCCGGGAGGAACTGCCGGAGGAGATCCGGCGGCTCGCCGACTTGCAGTTCATGCACTTGCGGCATCGCAGTACGGATGCGGACGTCAAGAACTTCGTCGACGACCTGTTCGAACAGGTGCCGATCCTGAAGAGGAGGTGAGCAGTGCCGGGAGAACCGGGTTTCGGCGCTGAACTGCGCAGGCGGCGGGAGGCGGAAGGGATCTCCCTCACCGAGTTGGGGGTTCGGGTCCACTACAGCAAAGGCCACTTGAGCAAGATCGAATCCGGGCAGAAGGCGCCGACCGTTCAATTGGCGCGTTTGTGCGACGCGGCGGTGGGCGCGGAGGGCGAACTGCTCCGGCTCGTGGCGGACGGCGTCGCGGCACCCGTCAGGGAACTCGACGCGGTGGAGCGAGATGGCTGGACCTTGGGTGTGACGCCAGGAGGCGCGGGCTTCTTCGTACCGGGAGGAGGACAGGTACCGAAGGAAACCGAGTTCGGTATGACCTTCGGCGACCGGGCCACCTACAGCGGGGATGTGACCACGCTCGCCGAAATGTTCTGGAGCCGGTTCGAGACCGCGCGCCGCCTCGGCCAGGTGGCCGGCCCCGCGGTCGTACTTCCCGGTGTCATCGCCGATACCCAGACCCTGCGGAGCCTGGCGGGCAATGCCTCGAGAGAGGATCGCCCGGTGCTCTGGCGGCTGGCGGCGCGCTACGCCGAATTCGCCGGTTGGATGACACAGGAGGCAGGCGACGACCGGATGGCGCTCTGGTGGACCGAGACCGCGGTGCGGATGGCCGGGCTCGGTGGTGATCACTCGCTCTCCACTTACGCGCTGGTTCGGCAAGCCGACGTCGCGTTGCACGCCGCGGACGCGCTGGCCACGATCTCCCTTGCCCGTCAGGCCCAGCTCGACGAGCGGATCCCGTCACGTATTCGCGGTTTGGCCGCGCAGCGGGAGGCACAGGGACACGCGCTGGCCGGGGACCACGCGGCCTGCCGTCGCGCGCTGGACGTGTCCGCCGAATTGCTCGGTGCCGCCGAGGCGCGGGACGGCACTCCCGAACTGGGAACCACGCATACGCCGGACCTGAGTGTTCTGGTGGGGGGCTGGTGTCTCTACGATCTCGGACTCCCGGCGGAAGCGGCTGAAGTGCTCGATCGAGGAGTGACGCGCTTCGCCCCCGATGCGCATCGCAGCCGCGCACGCTACGTCACCCGTGCCGCCCTCGCCTACGGCACGGCGGGAGAACTCGACCGGGCCTGTGAGCTCATGACCTCCGTGCTCGATCACCTGCACCTAATCGACTCGGCCACGATCCGGCATGATCTCAGGCAGCTGACCCAGGTGCTGGCTCGACGGCAGAATCACGCGGTGGCGAGAGAAGTACGACAGCGGCTGGTGACTGTGCTGCGGGCGCCGGGCGGTACGCCCGCGAGGTGACGGCCGAGCGTTGCCGAGGACAGGCGTGAGGCGGTTCAAAGCCAGCCGTGTTTCGCCGCCGCGACTCCGGCCGCGAAACGGTTGCCGACGCCGAACTTTTCGTAGATCGCCTTCACGTGCCGCCGGACCGTCGTGGCGCTGATTCCGAGCAGCCGGGCGATCGCCTCGTCACCGTGTTCCGGCAGCAGACCGAGGATCCGACGCTGGATCAGGGTCAGCGGGCCCGAAGGCTTGCTTGCCGACCAGAGCAGGTCGAACCACTCCGCGAGCAACTCGAGCAGGAGCGGCGATTGGATGACGAAGGCAGCGGGGGCACCCTGCCCGACTGCGGAAAGCGCCGCGATCCGGTCGTCAATGTGAATCATTCGAAAAGGAAGGTGTTCGCGAACGCGGAATTCTCCTGAGGGGTTGGCCAGGTGCAAGCGCATCGCCACCTCGCCGCCGTCCCGCACAAGAGTCTGGTGTCGAATGCGGGCGGCGTTGTCCGACGGGAAGAAAACGGATTCCCCTGGTGACACGATGCGCACTCGACGCTCGGCCTGACGGTGAAGTTCGGCGAATGTCGCGTCGATTTCGGTGCTGTCGGCGAGTCCTCGCAGGTCGTCGGGGTCGATGGGCCTGTGGGGCATGGTGGCGGCCGATCTTGTCGCGGTCACTACGGACTCCTGGTGGGGGTTTGAGGTCCGCGGCCCCCCTCCCTGGGCCGCGGACATCCTCAGCATCGCGCACTCGGGGCGCGCTGAGCGCGGTTTTCTGTTTCCCCTGCGGCGGGCGACAGGAAACGATCTTCGGCAGGCTCGGACGGCGGTAGTCTGCTACCACAAAAGCCCGGTCGGGGGAATGGTAATTACTTGTCATCGAGGCGTTTTGATTGGCGATACGTCAACACGGCGATGGCTTCGGTATTCGGGTAAGGCGAAATCCGGCAGGCTTCCGCTGAGCGGTAACGTGTCGCGGCAGTCAGCGACTTGGAATGCTGAAAGGTCTGATCGCGAGGGAAGAAAGGGGCGACCGGCGTGAGTGACGCGGGTGTGGACGAAGTGGCAGAGGACGTGGTGGCCGATGCCGAGGAGGGCCTGCCCGGTGCCGAGCGCGAACCCGCGGATCTGGCCAGGCTGGTCGATGTCGTTTCCCGGCTGGGGACGGAGATCGAAGCCCATCACGCCCGTGCGGCGGCTCGTGAACGGGTCATCGACCAGCTGCACGCCGAGGTCGAACGTCTTCGTGTCGGGGAGCAGGGAGTCCTGTTGCGGCCGGCGATCACCGATCTCCAGAATCTGCGGGCCGATCTCCTGCGGCAGGTGCGTACCCTGCCCGCGGAGTTGAGCAGGGAACAAGTGATCCAGTTGCTGGAATCCTTCGCGTTGACCACGGAACTGGCCTTGGAACGGTGCGGTAGCGAACCATTCAGACCGGAAACCGGGGCGAAGTTCTCGCCGCGTGAACATCGCGCCGTACGGGTGGTGACGGCGTCGAGCGCCGATGAGGACGGGACCATCGCCGAGGTCATCGCGGACGGTTATCGCGATCTGGCGAACGACAGGGTGTCCACCGCGGCGAAGGTGCACGTCCGCCGCTGGGAACCCTCGGAGGATCAGGCCGACGGAGCGGAAAAGGCCGGCAAGGCGAACGAGAACGAACTGGAAGGAAGCATGGATGTCTGACGGGAGCCTCCGGGTCTTCGGCATCGACCTCGGAACCACCTACTCGGCGATCGCCTACGTCGACGAGAGCGGCCGGACGACGGTGTGCCGTAACACGGACAACCTCGAAACCATCCCCTCGGTGGTGTATTTCGAGAACGAATCGAACGTGGTCGTCGGCTCTGTCGCCAAGGAGTCCGCGGTCACCCAGCCGGATCGGGTCGTCTCGCTCGTCAAGCGCGAGATGGGGACCAAGGCGGTGTTCGACTTCGACGGCAAGTCGCACACGCCCGAGTCGATCTCGGCGTTGATCCTCAAGCAACTGGCACAGGACGGCGCCGAGTACAGCGGCGGCGAGGTGGACAAGGTCGTCATCACGGTTCCGGCCTACTTCGGCATGCTGGAACGGGATGCCACCAAGAACGCCGGGAAGATCGCCGGTCTCGACGTGATCGGCATCGTTCCCGAACCGGTCGCGGCGGCGCTGCACTACGAGGCGACGACCGGAGCGCGGGACAAGACGGTCCTGGTCTACGACCTCGGTGGTGGAACGTTCGACACGACGGTCATCCGTGTCTCGTCCGACGAGATCGAGGTGATCTGCACGGACGGGGACGACCGGCTCGGCGGCGCCGACTGGGACGCGCGGTTGCGGGACCACCTGCTGACTTCGTTCGCCGAACAGGTCCCTCCCGGCATCGACCCGGAGGACGACGAGGAATTCCTCCAGTCGCTGTCCACACTGGCGGAGAACACCAAGAAGCAGCTGTCCAAAGTGGATTCCAGGCCGGTGGCGCTTCGCGGTGCCGGTGCCAGCGCCAGGATCGACGTCACGCGTGCTCAGTTCGAAGAGATGACCAAGGATCTTCTGGACAAGAGTGTCGACATCGTCCGGCGCACGCTGGACACCTTGCAGGACAAGGCTCCTGGAGCGAAGGTCGACGAGGTTCTGCTGGTCGGCGGTTCGACCAGCATGCCCGCGGTCGCCGAACGGCTGCGCGCGGAGTTCGGCTGGGAAGCGAAACTGCACGATCCCCACCTCGCGGTGGCGAAGGGCGCGGCTCTCTACGCACTCGGCCGGGTCGTCCACAAGGAACAGGAAGAGGCACGCGAGAAGGCGAGTTCGGCCGCCGACGCGGATGACCGGGCCGCTGACGTGGTGAGTGATCTCGAAAGCCGCACCGGTATCGCCGCGGGGACGCTGACCAGCCTGGCGGACAAGCAGACCCGGAACGTCCTCCCGAAGGCGTTCGGCGTCAAGCTCCTGGACACCGGCGACCCGGACTGGGAACGCAAACCCGAACGCTTCTACGTCGAGCATCTGGTGCACGCCAACGACGCGTTGCCGACCGGGCCGCAGACACTCTCGGCGCGCACGGTCGTCGAAGGCCAGCAGGAAATCGAGGTCGAACTCTACGAGCAGTCCGGCGCACGGCCCGGTCCCGAGATGGAAGAGAACAAATTCCTCAACGAGGGCAAGGGGAGCATCACCGGGCTCCCGCCGTTGCCGAAAGCCTCGCCGCTCGAGATCGAGATGAAGGTCGACGAGGAGGGCTTGCTCGAGGTGAACGCCACCGAACCGAGCACAGGAAAATCCCTGCGTATCGAAGTCAGGGTGAGTGTGCTCTCCGAAGAAGAGGTCCGCGAAGCGACCAGCACCGTGTCGGCTCTCACGGTCTCCAGCTGAGATGGCCGCGCCGTTCGATCCCAAGGCCTACGAACAGGCCGTCGTCAAACCGCTGCGCGGATGGTCGGGACGGGAGTTGCCGGATGATCTCCTCGCCCGGTACGCGATCGATCTCGGGATGTCCGACCAGGAGGTGGAGCGGCGGCTGCGTGAGGTGCGGTCCCGGTGGAACAAGGGACTCAGCAGCGCCGGGTTCTCACAGAAGGTCTACCGCGCGTTTCTGAAGGCCGACGAGAAACTCCAGCAGGAGCACGGTGCGAAGTTCTCGCGGATCGCGTGGTGGCAGACGTATGCGGCGGACCGGCAAGGCGCGAACCAGGAACAGGTCGACGATCTCGCCAGGACGTTGCGGGAGCACGTCGGCGACCTCGGGTTGATCGCGCCGGGTCAGCTCGACGCGACCGTGCGCGCGGCCTACGCCTCCCTGTCGCCGGACGAAGTCGACGAGGCGGTGGCGAAGGCGGGCGTGCGCCGCAGTACGCCGGTCGAACTGCCGAAAGCGAGCGGACTGCTCGACACGACCTATCGGCATCTCAAGGATCACTTGATCGACGCGGCCAAGAGCAGCGTGGTGGAGCTGCTGCACGATGACGCCTCGCCTTTCCGCTTGCTCGACGAGCCGGTGGATCTGTCGATCGCCGTGGTGAACCGGGCGGTCGAGCGGGAGAACAAGCGGGCGGGAAACCAGGGCGCGCGGCAGGCGCTCGGGATCCTCGCCACCGCCGCCAAGGACGGCGACCTGCGGAAGCTGGCGCTTTTCCACCTCGTCGACGACGTCCGGCGGCAGCACGGGCACGGCGTGCCGCCCAGCGCCTTGCTAAAGCAGCTGCTGCAGACGCGCTGGGATCGCGACGAAGCGCGCCTTGCCTTGTTCAGCGTGCTCAACGAATCGGCTCGGGCGCCGTCGGGAAACCTCGGCTCGATCCGCGAGTTGCTGGAGCAGGGCAGGTTGCTCGCGGCCCAGCAGATGCTCTCCTCCCTCTCCGGCGCGGAGGACGCGGCGGCGGCCACCACCCTGGTCGAGCGGCAACTCGGCAAGGTGCGGGAACTGGTGGCCGGAGCGCGTGACGCCTTGCGTGAGGGTGCCGAGGCGGACGCGGTTCACCGGCTGCGGCAAGCTGTCGCGCTAGCGAGTGACGACGAGGACCTGCGCGCGGAACTGCGCCGTATCCCGCCGGAACCGGTTCTCGGCATAACGGCCCGCGAAGACGGCGTGACGCTTCGGGTCTCGTGGCGTCCCGCCGCGAGCCACGGCGAGGGGACCCGCTACCGGCTCGTCCGCAAGGAAGGGCGGGTACCCACGGATCCCGACGACGGCGTGGTCATCGCGGTCGAGGCAGGCAGGACGGTCGCGGTCGATCGGAAGGCTCCCGCGGGAGTGCCGGTCGGATACGCCGTGTTCGCTTCGACCGAAGGAAGCCCGTGGTCCCGGCCTGCCGGCGTGGCGGCCGAGGTTCTCCCCGGTGTCGGTGATGTCGGGTTGTCGTTTTCGGACGGCGTGGTCGAAGGCCGATGGATCGTCCACCCCGACGCCGTCGGAGTGGACGTACTTCGCGGTGACGGCGTCGCCATCGTCACCACTGGACGGACTCAGTTCCGGGACCGGACCGCGCCGGAGGGGCGAGAGCAGGTCTACACCCTCGTCGCCCGCTACCGCCGCGGTGACGGCACCGAGGCCGTGTCGGCTCCGGTGCGGGTTCGCACGACGGCCGACGGCCGCCCGCTTCCGGTACGGGCGCTGAGTATTCAGGCGGCCGAGGGTGGGACGGGCCCGCGGGTGAAGCTGGCCTGGAAAACCCAAGCGGACACCGAAGTCATGATCCGCCGGGCGGTCGCGCCGTGCCGATGGCAGTTCGGCGACATCGTTCCTTTGGCGGATCTCGACGACTACGGCGAAGAGGTCGTCGGCAGCCGCGACGAGAACGACGGCTGGCAGCTGCTCGTCGCCGATGTTCCGACCGGCCGCTTCCACTATGTCGCGTTCACCATCGCGCCGGGTGGCGCCATCCGCGGGCACGACGAGGCGCTGGGGATAGCGCTGCCCGTCTCCGGCTTGCAGCACCAGCGGCTCGGTGACGCTGTCCTCTTCGCCTGGGAATGGCCGGAGCAGGTCGGCACCGCGGAGGTTCGCTGGCTGGCCGGTGAGGAGTCCGGGAAGCAGTTGCTGACCCGGCAGCAGTATCAGACCGGCGGGGGCTGCCGGGTCCCGTGCGGGCCGGTCGAGGTGCGGGTGAAGGTCCGCACGAAGGTGCTGACCGAGGGCGGCGAGTGCACCTCGGCGGCCGTCGAACTGGTCGTGCCCGCTCGTCCTCCGACGGTGCGCTACACCGTCGACATGACCAGAAAGCCCCTCGTCGGCGGGGGAACGGTGAAGGTGCTGCTGCGGTCCGATCAGGAGATTTCGCGGTGCACGGTGATCGTCGTCGCCGCGGAGGGCCCGGTGATGCCGAGACGTCCGGCGGACGGTCGTGAGCTCATCCGCGGCGAGCGAGCGCTCTCCCCGGATCACGACGTCGATCTGATCACCGCACTGCCGCGGTTGCGGAAGCCTTACTGGGTTCGCTGTTTCGTCGACACCGCCGGTGTCCACATCGTCGATCCTCCCGTCAAGCAGCTGAAGGTGTCCTGATGTCCAAAGTGGCCTGCCCCTACTGCTACCACCGGATCGATCTCGGCAAGTTGAGGTTCCAGTGCACCGGCCGGGCCTCGCCGGGCCGCGATCGCTGCAAACGTGTCGTCGACCAGGACCGGCAACAGCTCACCGGGTTCGGCTCGGCTTCGCTGCCGACCTTCCCGCCGCCCGAATCGCGCAATCCGATCCCCGCGCGGACCGCCCCCTGCCCGGACTGCGGAACTTCGACCGGGATCAGAGCTTGCCCGGTGTGCCGGACGCCGTTGCCCGCGAACTTCGCGGACAGCCGTAGTCCCCTGATCGGCATGGTGGGCGGCAAGAACGCGGGGAAGACCGTGTACACCACGGTGCTCGCGCACGAGTTGCGGAACAACATCCGGCGCAGGTTCGCCGCGGACATCTGGTTCGCGGGCGATCAGCAGGGCGGTATCGGTTCGGTGAGCGACTGGCTCGCCGACTACGAGCAGGCCTTGTTCGGTGACAGCAGGCTGTTCGAGTCGACGGCCAGCGCGGCCGACGGGATCAAGGTGCCGCTGGTCTTGCAGTGGCGTCAGCCGAGACGCAGCTTCGGCCGCGAGGTGCACAACACGACGACCCTGTCGTTCTACGACGCGGCAGGCGAGGACATGACGACCCAGGAGTTCGTGAACGCGCAGGCGTACCTGACCTCCGCGGACGGTCTCATCGTCCTTCTCGATCCGTTCCAGCTCAAGGGCTCGCTCGACCGGATCGCCGTGCCCGACGCCAGCAGGCGGGACACCGAGCCGCCGATCAACGTCCTCACCCGCATCACCGAACTGCTGCGCAGCAGTCAAGGGGTGAGCGCACGCCGGAAGATCACCACCCCGATCGCGGTGGTGTTCTCGAAGTTCGACGCCTTCTTCCCGATGCTCGGTGAAGGACATCCGCTGCTGTCGGTGCCGCCTCCCGGCGCGAGGTACGACGAAGCGCACGGCAAGGACACCGACGAACATCTGCGTGCCCTGCTGACCGACCTCGACGCGGACGACATCGACGCCCATCTTCGTTCCCACTACAAGAAATACCGCTACTTCGCGGTTTCTTCGCTCGGCGCCGAGCCGGACTACGACCACAACCGGGTCGATCCGCGCGGCGTGCGCCCGTTCCGTGTCGACGAGCCGTTGTTGTGGCTTCTCGGGCTGTTCAAGGTCGTCGAACGGAGTACCTCTTGAACGAGACTGAGCCGAGCCGGTTCGACTCGCTGTACTACACCGACTGCGTCCCAGGACAAGGATTGCGCGGTGGCGCCGGATTCCAGTTCCAGGCGGTGTCACCTGGTGTGTCACACGACACGATGTCGTTGGTCCAGCGCACTTCGCTCTACGAGGCGCCGGTCGCGTGGATGCGCGAGCAGCGGGATGTCGCGGACTACCCACCCTCGCTGACCCACGTTCACGCCGACGGCGTGTACGCGACCGCGCGGGGACGCTATCTGGGGACGGAGGCGAACGGGGTCCGCGAGGGCAATCAGTTCACGCACGCCGTCGCGACGACCGACCCGGACACCTACGGGCTGGTCCGGCCGGCGCAGCTGTGGGAAGCGTCCTGGTGGGCGGAAAAGCCCGCGCCGACCACGAAATGCGAACCGGTGGCGGCGGACCCGGAGGCCGGGCACTGGGGGATAGACGCGCTCCGTGAATGGGTACTCGGCCGTCCTGACGGAGAGGAGCGGCTGCTGGCGGTCCACTCCGCGTTCGACCTCGTTCACGAGCCCGGTGGGCGGCGTGTCCTTTTCGTCGGCGCGGACGTGACGGAGGTCGTCGGCTGGATCGCCGCAGGCACCGTGCTCATGGCGCAGCGACGCGCGCTGAGGCTCGGGTTTCGGGTGTTCGCGACGAATCCACGCCAAAGCAGGCACGATGTGCTGGCGGTTCACGACGACTGGGCCGGTTCGTTCGGCGATCCCGCACGGGACAACGGTTTCGCCGTTTTCAATCTCACCACCGGTCGCCATTCCGAGATCGAGCCCACCGAGAGCGCCCGGTTCTGGGTACCGCGTTTCCTGCGGGAAGACCCGTATGACGTGGTCGACGCGATCGAACTGGCCCAGCGCTTCGCCGTCAAGGAGGCGCGACCGTCCACTTCGGACCGGCTGGTCGCGGTGATCGCGGCACTCGGCGAAACAGCGGCGGGCGAGGGCCGTGCGGGCGATCTCGTGCGCTGGCTGGCCGACTGTCCGCTGCCACAACCGGAGGAGGTCGTCCAGCCGGTCGTCGAGGCCGTCCTCGCGGCCGAGCCGGACATCACCGCGCTGCGCGCGCTGCCCGAAGCGACGGAGTGGCACGGAGTCGGACGTGAGCTCGCCGACCGCGGGGTACGCGCGCTTTTCCAAGCCGAACTGACCCAGATCACCGGTGTGCCCGTCGGCGGCGAGGACGCCGGTTCGCCGACGGCGATCGCCGAAGCGGCCGCGAACATCGTCGGGCCCGAGCGAATGAACGAACTGCTGCTGCTCTGCACCCGATTCGACGTGACGCCCAACGTCGGCGGCTTCGTCGAGAGTGCCCGCCGATTCACCAAATGGTGGTTGGGGCACAAAGAGTCCCGGATCGACCCGCACCGGTGGTCCTGCGGTGAGCAGATGGTCGATCTGCTGCGCGACGAACTGGCGGCCCGGCTGGAGGAAGCCGACGGGACCTACTATCGCGACGACATCAAGCAGGTCTGGTGGGAGATCCTGGTGGAGACCGTGACCGAGGTCTCCACGACATTGGACAGCGAGATCACCGCTTCGGCCATCGCGGAGACGGTGGATCCCGACTATCGCACGAGAATGATCGCTTACGTGTTGAACAGTCTCCGGACCGCGGAGCCGGACACGCGAGGGCATCTGATGTGGCGAGCGACCTTCGCCTACACGCTTCCCACGATCACGGAGCTGTCCTCTCTGCTGAAGATGCTCGCGCCCGGGCCGTTGGCAGGGTGGCTCGGGGAAGCGGTCGGGGAAGCGCTCGACGACGTGGTCCGTTCACCGCCTTCGGCCGCGGAATTGGACGTCCTCGCGCTCGCCTATGCACACGGTGACCTTCCCGGGCGCGGCCAGTTCGCCGATTTCGCCAGGCAGGACAAGGGATTGAAGGACTGGCTGGCGGTCGTTTCCAGCGGCCGTCCGCCACGAGCTTCGGGTCTACGGCAGGTCACCGAACCGATACTGACCGCCCGCGCCGACGAGATCGCCGCCGTGTTCCTCGACCGTTTGCCGATAGGTGAAGCGGGCAAACTCCTCGAGCGGACCGGCGGCGCACTCTCCGCGGTGCTTCTGCGTGAACTGCCCCGCCATTGGTACGGCCCGGACGAGGCGCGCCACGCGGACACCGCCGTGGCCCTCACCTTCGTGGCCGCCGGGGCGTCCGGTACGAACGAGCTACTGGCCGTCAAGACCGAACGCGCGTTGCGGGGATGGCTCAAACGAGCCGAAAAGCGACGCCTCACCGAGGTGGGCCGCCTGCTCGATGCCGTCGACCAGCGGGTCGCGGGGGAATGGCGCCAGTTCACCGGGGTCAAGGTGGTCAAGCCGACCGGGCAGACCCCTCGCGCGAAACAGCGGAGCGCGGAGACGGTCAGGGATGAGAAAGAAAAGAAGCCCGAGAAGCCGGCTTGGTGGGCACGCCGCTCGAACAAGGACAGGTGAGTCGTGCAGTACCTGATCGGTTTCGCGCTCGCGCTGGTCGCGCTCTATTTCGTCATCTGGCTCGTCGTCGCCGGTTTCCTCTGGTTCCTGCTGCCCGGCCTGATCTTCGCCGTACCCGCGATGATCGGCATCGGCGCGCTGACGGCGGTGGGGTCCGCGATTCTCACCCTCACCGGCCGGAGCGGCGGCCCGCGGCTGATCACACCGGATGATGTCCTGGGGGACGAGGGTGCGCTCCCGAAGTGGCGCGGTGACACCGCGTTCGAACGGGACTGGGCGTGGCCAACCTATTTCGCCGCACAGGCTCGAACCGACCTCGCCCGGGTGTGGCGGGCGGATGCCGAACTGCTCGGCCGAGGCTGGAAATGGATCCGGTGGACGGCCGCGGGCTCGTGGCCGGGGCGGATCGGGGCCGCGCTGCTGTTCGTCCCGCTCTGGTCCGGAGTGAGCGTCGGAGCGTTGGCGGCCACGACCGCGATCCTCCTCGTCTGCGGGCTCGCGTTGTTCGTGACCTGGATCGCCTGGGGAGTGCCGTCCGGTCTGCTGCGCGTGACCGACCAGCTGATCCGCCGTCAGCGGAAGGCGAGTGGCAGCTGCCAAACCTGCTACTACGTGACCCCGCTGCCCACCTTCGCCTGCCCTGGGTGCGGGAAGCCGCAGCGTGACATCCGGCCCGGCAGGCTCGGCGGGATCCGGCGCCGGTGCGGCTGTGGCCAGGTGATGCCGACCTCGGTGATGCGGATGGCAGGGAAGGCGCCACCCTGTTGCCCGCGGTGCGGGGAAACACTGCGGAGCGGCGCCGCGATCGTGACGGACGTGCGGCTGCCGGTGTTCGGCCCGGTTTCGGCAGGCAAGACCCGGCTGGTGTACACCGGCCTGCTCGCCATCCGAGACGGAGTCGCCGCGAACGGCGGCGTCATGGACTTCGTCGACGAGGACAGCGAGCAGGCTTTCGACGCCGCGGTGTCCTTGATCGGTGCCGGTGGGGACACGGTCAAGACGCCGTTCGGTGAGCTGCCGCGTGCCGTCACCGCGCGGTACACCGCGGGCAGGCGCCGGGCCCTGCTGCACCTGTTCGACGCGGCGGGAGAGTTCTACGCCGATCGTGACGACAACACCGATCTCGAGTTCCTCGACCACGCGCAAGGCCTGGTGTTCGTGATCGATCCGTTCTCGATCCCTTGGGTGCGTGACCAACTCGGTGCCACGTCCGAGATCGTTTCACGAGCGGCTCCGGCATCGGAAGCACCCGAGCGGGTCTACCACGTGACCGCGAAAAGGCTGCTGGACTACGGGGTCGCCACCTCGAAACGCAGGCTCGCGGTGGCGGTCGTGAAAGCCGACCTGCTCGCGGACCTGCCGCTGGCCGCCGGGCTGGAACCCGGCAACGTCCGCTCATGGCTGGAGCGGGCGGGGCTGGACAACCTCGTCCTTTCCGCGGAACGAGAGTTCGGCGACGTCGAGTACTTCCTGGTTTCGTCCCTCACCGGGATCCCGGTGAGGGACCCGCGTTCACCGGCCGGTCCGCTCGCGTGGGTCATCGCCGGTTCGGGTCTTCAGCTGTGGCCTGACCCGGTCTCGGGACGCGCGCGTCCCGAGACCGCCGAAAGAGAGCCGGAGGAAGCGGTATGACCGCGCGTACGACCGTCCCGCCCGGTTACCTCGGCTACCGGATCGTGGTGATCGCGATCGTCGTCCTGCTGCTGGCGGCCGCCGGTCTCGGTGTCGCCGCCTGGTACCCGGAAATCGGGGAATTCGTCCTGTCCTTGGCGAATGGTGTCCGGACGGCCTGGACCGAGATGAACTGGCAGGCAGTGTGATCATCGGTATCGATCTCGGGACGACCTACTCGGCCGTGGCCGCCTTGACCGCGAACGGGGAGCCTGCCGTGCTGCCGAACCGGGTGGACGAGTTGATCACGCCGTCGGTGGTGTACTTCGAGTCGGCGTCGTCCGCCTTGGTCGGCACCGCCGCGCGCGAGTCCGGCACCGTGGACCCGGACAACGCGGTGTCGTTGATCAAACGGCGGATGGGCACCGAATTCGAACTGTTCTTCCACGGGGTGGCCCACACCCCGGAGTCGATCTCGGCGCTGATCCTGCGGAGCATGGTCGAAGACGCACAGGCTCATCTCGGCAGGGAGGGTGAGCCGGTCCGCGCGGTCATCACGGTGCCCGCCTACTTCGGTGTCCGCGAACGGGAATCGACGTATCAGGCGGCACGGCTGGCCGGGATCGACGTCCTCGAACTGCTCAGCGAGCCGGTCGCGGCGGCACTGCACTACGGCGTCACGGCGAGGAAAGGCGACGTCGTGCTGGTCTACGACCTCGGTGGCGGGACCTTCGACACCACCGTGCTGCGGATTACGCGCGACGGTGCGGAGGTGGTCGCGACGGACGGTGACAGCAGGCTCGGCGGCGCCGACTGGGACGAGCGGATCGCGGACCTCCTGGTCGAGAGTTTCGTCAGTGCGGTACCCGACGCCGACCCGTTCGACGACGAGGAATTCCTTCATGAAACGAGGCTTCTCGCCGAGACCGCCAAGAAGGACCTGAGCGGCCGGGTCTCACGACCGGTCACGGTGCGGCTCGGCACGGACCGGGTGACCGTGCCGTTCGACCGGACGATCCTCGAGCGGATCGGCGCGGATCTGGTCGAACGGACCCTGTCGGTGGTCACCCGGCTGCTGGCCGACGTGTCCGGCAAGGGTGTACTGCGGGTGCACGAGGTGATCCTGGTCGGCGGTTCGACGAGAATGCCCGCGATCGCCGCCGCCGTGGAGGAAAGGCTGCGGCGCTCGCCACGGTTGTTGGATCCCGACCACGCCGTGGTCCGGGGTGCGGCGATCCGCGCCGGCCAGCTGGCGTCCGCGGCGCGTGAGCGGTCGTCGACACGGTCGGTGGTGCCGCGCAGCTTCGGAGTTCTCATCGAGGACAGCCACGATCCCGACGGCACCCGGCAGATGGTCGTCCACACCGTGCACCGGAACGATCCGCTTCCGGCGAGCCGGACCACGGCTTTCCGCACCGTGCTGGATGGACAGGACACGGTGCGGATCCAGATCTACGAGCAGGCGGGCGAACTGCCGTCGGAGGAGGTCGAGGACAACCGCCGCGTCCTCGACGGCGAATTGACCGGGTTACCCCCGTTGCCCGCCGGTTCCTTGATCGAGGTGACCTTGAGGGTGACCGAGGACGGCCTGCTGGGTGTCACCGCACGAGAACCGGGTACCGGAACCGCGCTGGCGCTCGAGGCATACATGGATGGCGTCGTCGACGCCGAAACCACCCGGCGCCTGGCGGGTTCGCTCGGCGCCATCACGGTCCGGCGATGAGTTCGGAGGACGTATGAGTAGCTGGGTGCGCAAGCGATTCGAGGGCGCCGGCCTGACCCAGTCCCCGCCAGGACCGCATTTCGATGTTCTGCGAGCGAAGTATCGCGGAACCGTGCTTTTGTGCATCGACGTGAGCGGTTCGATGTACGGGGATCCGTTGCTACAGGCCATCGAGGGCGGTACCTCGTTTCTGAACGAGGCCTTCGACGCGGGATACGACTGCGGTCTCGTCCTCTGGCACCACGACGTCGAGGCGTACGTCCCGCCCGGGAGCGCTCGTTCGGCGCTGACGGAACGGCTCGCCGCCGCCACTTCGACCGGTGGCAACGATCTGCTGCCGACGCTGCGGATCGCGAAAGAAGATCTCGCGCCGCTGACCGGCGATCGTGTCCTTTGCGTGTTCGGTGACGGCGACGTCGGCAACCGGCCGGCCGCGGTCGCCGCGGCAAGGGAGTTGTGCGCGCTCGGTGTGCGGATCGTCGTGCGTGGGCTGGGGCATGGCGCGACGGAACAGCTGTCGGCCCTGGTGTGCCCTGGCCAGCAGGACGAGGATCGGCTCATCGAGGACGTGCGTTCGATCAGCGCGGGGATCGCTTCGATGGCCAAAGGCCTGACCGTCTCCCGCAAGTCGGCAAGGGAAAGGGGATGACCGGTGCCGGACTTCCACCGGCCGCATGAAGACGACAGACCCGCCGGCGTCACTTCCTGACTTTCGGCGGCATGATGCGCGCCCGGTATTCGACCAGGACGCCGTTCAGCCAAGTCGCGCCGAACTCGTCGTCGAGGTTCACCTCGAACAACGGATCGGGCTCCAGCACCGCGGAATCGCACCGGTCCCCGAACAGGACCACCGCCCGCCGCTCCGGACCGCCCCGGGGTGGCCAGATGAACCCTTCCGCCCATTCCGCGTTGGCTCGGATCCACCGGGCCCATCGGCGTACTCGTGGATCGTGGCAGTCGTCGCTGTGGATCAGCCAGAGATCCTGCCCGACCGCGTTGAGGTCGATGGCGTCGCAAAGGCTCACCAGGTTCAGCTCGGCGGAGGTGGCGACCACGCTCACCTGTTGGCGCGCGACGGCGACTCTGCGCACCGTACGGAACTCGGTGTAGGGCGCCGGAATACCGTTCAGGAGGATGTTCGCCACGGCGGTGGAGGCCTCGAGTCCGGCGTTGTACGCGTCGTACGGCTCCTCGTGTGTGCCGTCGAACCGGCCGGCGCCCGCGCCCGGCCGTCGGCTACAGGGAGTGAACTCGGCGGGTTTCCGGCTCTGCGGGTGGATGTGCCAGAGCGGGGTGCCCGCGGACAGCAGGAACCGGTTCGGGGAACCGGAGTAGTGCTCCGGGGGGTCGTAGTCCGGCATGGTTCAGGCCTCCGCCCGCTCGGTCCTGGCGGCTTCCAGCAACACCTGGTCGTCTACTTCGCCGAGCAGCGCCGCCGGGACGCCACCCAGCCGGGAATGGCTTCCCAGCCACCAGTCCGCGGCGCCCCAAGGGTCATCCGCCGCGTCCAGGATCCCGTTGATCTCCTTGATCAGATCGGCCCGTTCGCCGAACTGGAAGGCAGGCCACCGTGTCCGGCCGTCGGGGCCTTCCAGCTGGATGAGATCCAGCGCGGCGGGATCCGCGCCTCGTCCGAGGAGTTCGCGCTCCGACAGGGAATCCGCGGCCAGCAGCCAGGCCGCGGCCTCTCGCTGGACTTCTTCTGTCGTCACTCGCCTGATACCCGATCTCATGGTCAGGTCCAGCAGGAGCTCGCGGGTACTGAACCAGTCCGCCAACGCCGCCGCGTCCGGATCGGATCGCAGGAAGCGAGTCCCTCCTTCGATAAGCGCCATCCGGAACGGGTGCGCCGGCGGCAGTTCGTTCCCGATCAGGACGCAGAGCCGTCCGGCTTTGCCGGTGATGAGTTCGGGTATCGGCTCGGAAGCGAGATCGGCGACCTGGTCCTGAACGAGCTCACGGGTCCGGCGGGTCAGCCGTTTGCTGATGCCGCGCCAGTCCCGGACGAGTATCTCGATCGCTTCGGATGTCCCCATTTCCGCCTCTCAGTCTCGTACCACGTGACGGGCGATATCGGTCCGCGCGGCCGCCACGGCCGCTTGGTTCATGGCGCCGATCTGAAGTTCGAACCGGACTTCGGCACCGGAGGACGGTTCCTCGGCGTGCACTGTCAGCTTGCCGGTCTCGGACATGAGGAACGTGACGTCGAACGGTGATCCCGCCGGGCGGGGCGGGAGGTTGCGGAGCAGGCCCCGGCCGATCCGGACGTTGTCGGAGGGCTCTTCCGACTCGAATTCGCTGGTCTGCTCCCACACCTCGATCTCCACCATCCGCTGCTTGTCCACGGCCACGGCGAACGGATAGGGGCCGGTGTCCGCCGGCAGCGGTGTGTTGGCCGGGATCAGGTGCACGACCATCTTGCGGGCGTGCAACGGATCGGTCAGCGCCAACGGGTCGCGGGTGTCGACGGCGATCACCCCGAACGCCTTCGAAGCCACCGTGGTGACCTGTTTGGCGGCCAGTGCTTCGACCTGTTCCGCGCTCATTCCCAGTTGCCCGGCGACCTGATTCGCCGCCACACCACTCTTGACCTGGTTCAGCAGCGCGTACAGCGCGGCTCCCTTGGCGACGGCCAGGTCGGGCTCGTGGTGCCGCCCACGGAGTTCCAGACGTCGTTCGAGCCGTTCGGCGACGGCCGGCATCTTCGACATCCCGCCGACCAGCACGACGTCGTCGAAGCGATCGACTCCCTTGGCCTTCGCGGTTTCGACGGTCTGCTCGGCGACCCGGACGACCCGGTCGAGCAGATCGGAGGTGAGTTCTTCGAGCTTCTCCCTGGTCAGCTCCACCCGGGTCACGGCGCCGCCGAAATGCAACGCGGTCCGACGGGCCTCGGTCTTGCTGAGATCCTTTTTCAGCTGTTCGGCGGTGGTCGCCAGGTCCTGCAAGAAGGCTTCGTCCTTGGTCGGGTCCAAATGCGGATGCTGTTCGGTGAAGCAGCCGAGAAGATGGGTGCGGACCCGCTCGTCCCAGTCGGCGCCGCCCAGCCGTCCATCACCCCCGGTGCACAGCACCCGGACGTCGTCTCCTTCGAGCCGGATCACGGTCGTGTCGAAGGTTCCGCCACCGAGGTCGCAGACGAGCAGATGCCGGGTTCCCGTACCGGTGTCGAGGGTCTGGTAGTGCAGCGCCGCGGCGACCGGTTCCGGCAAGACCTCCAGCACCCGGAGCCCGGCTATCTCGCCCGCCCGCCGGGTGGCCTCTTTCTGCGCCACACCGAAATACGCGGGCACGGTGATCACCACGTCCTCGACCACTTGACCGGTGGTCTCCTTGGTCGCGCGAACGAGCTCACGCAGGATCAGCGCGCCGATCTCCTCCGGGGAGTAGTCCTTTCCGTGGTAGTGTCCCGCGATCTTTTGCTCTCCGATGAGCCGTTTGGTCAGCTGGGCCACCAAATGCGGGGCGAGCACGGCGGCGTTCTTCGCGCTGGTCCCGACAGTGGCCTGCGCAGGCGCCTCGAAATAGACCACCGAAGGCGTGGTCTCCTCGCCGAGGACGTTCCTGATCACCGCGGCTTTCCCCGCGTCGTCGACCGAGGCGATACAAGAGTGTGTCGTGCCGAGGTCGATTCCGAACGTCGTCTTCGCGGGCATTTCGAGGTGCCTTTCTCGGGTTTGTCGGTCAGCGGCCTTGATAGGTGAACGCCGCCCAGTGGTTCATCGTTTCAAGGTCGGGTCGTTTTTCCGTTCCTGCCAACAGTCCCGTGACCCAGTCCGGGAGTTCCCGGTTCGGGTCGAGCATCCAGAGCTGGGCCGCGCGCAACGCGGTCGGCGGTGCCGGGTATCCCGAGTTGAGGTAGTGGTGGAACATGATCATGAACAGGGCCGTCGGAAGATCGGCCACTGGCCAGCGGGTGCCCACCGCCCCGGCCGCTCCACCGGCGAGGAACGCGGTCGCCAAGGTCAGTGCCTCGTCCTGGGACGTTTCGGTCAGGTCGCTGGCGCACGCGGCGAGGACGACGAGCCCGCCGTCGGCGTCCGCCGGTCGCTGGGCCGCCTGGCGAAGGATGTCGCGCACATACAGCTTGGTGTTGCCGGCGAGCACCAGATAGGAGTCCAGCGGCGGATCGGTCCGCACGGCGTGGCAGCTCAGGTGCAGCAGGGAAGCTCCCGGTCCTCCTTTGTGCGGCAGGAGCCGCCGTACGACGGCCTGACGTGGCCAGCCGACGCCCGCCCCCGGATAGAACCGTTCGAGGGCGGCGATTTCGGCCTCGACCCAGATGAGGTGATCCTCGAGCGACGTCGATCCCGCCACCCCGACCAGCGCGGGTTCTTTCGCCCAGCCCCGCCGCCCGCGGCCGGAGGCGTCGACGAACTGCCTCGCGGACGCCGCGTAGCTGACGATCGCGTCTTGGCAGGCATAACGGAGACCGCCGGTGACCGGACGTCTCGCGGCGTGCCAAGGTACGCAGCCGAGACGACCCACCGGGATGAGGACGAGCCTTGGCACGCCACGATGCCCTTGGGAGCGGACGTGGTCGAGGAGAGGGCCCATCGCGGCCTGCCATGCCCAGTCGCTGAGCGCTTCGGCCGCTTTCGTCCAACGCTTCCTCGCCTGATCGGCGTCGTCACCGGAGCGAGCGCGTTGAACATCGCGTTGCGCGTCCTCGAACCTGTCGATCGGCCCGCCCGCGGTCACCGAGAGGCGGGGGAGCGGGATTTCGGTGGTGGATCCGTCGGAAGAGACGATGACGGCGAAGCCGGCTTTCCCTTCGTCCTGGAGAACCAGATAGACCATCGCCACCGCGTCAGCCTGCTTGAGTGTGGCGGCGATTTGAGCGACAGACGGCGGTGACAGCAGGCGTTGTTCGGTTTCGGTGCCCTCGATCGCGAGCAGGACGTCTCGGCGCAGAGTGCTCGGCATCCTGGCTGTGACGATCGGCCCGTCGAGACCCGCAGCCTGGTCTTGACCGACCTGCTCCTCCCAGCCCGCGGCCAGGTCCGGACGCCCGCTCGCGCGGAGCAGGCCCGGGGTGTCGGCATCGACGGTCGCGGAGTGCAGGACCATCGCCCTGCCGAGTTCCAGCGCTCGCACGGCGGAATCGTGGTCGCCCGCACCGACACACCAGCGCGCGACGTCCGCCGCCTCGCCTTCGGCGTGCTGTGCCGCGCCGAGCGCCCGGCTCGCACCGGTTTGGATCATCACTTCCTTCATCCGTGCTCTGAGCCCGTCGAGACCGGCCGTGACGGCGCGCGTCTGGTCTCGGCGGTTGGTGTCGCCGCGGGCGAAGTAGCACTCGCCCAGCTGGTTGAAAATCGGTGCGGTGTCGGGCAACCCAGGCTCACGGAGCGCGAAGAGCCGGGCTTCTTCCAATCGGTTGATCGCGTTGTCGAGGTCCTGAGCCTGCCGCCAGATCATGTTTCTCATCCGGAAGGCGAGACCCAGCTGGCCGAGCATCACAAGTCTTTCGTGGGTGAATTCGGAGGGCTTGGCGTACTCCCTCGTCAACTTGGCTATGCCCTCGTCCAGCCGGTCGCGATTGCGGGACGCGAAAGCTTCGCCGATCAGCAGGGCCGTGTCCTCATAGGTCCAGTCGAGTAACGAGGGAGCCTCGGCGTCCCGGTGGGCGAAGCTTTCGACGGCTTCTCGGAAAGCCGTCAGGCGTGGTCCCGACCGGGGGAAATCCGCCCCGGTTTCGTCGTGGGATGCCTGGAGCATGTCCACTATTCCCCGCAGTCGATCCCAGCCGCCCGTGGTCCGATCTTCGACGGGAATGAGGGTCAAGGTGTCTTCGAGTTCGGTCCTGAACTCGTTGATCCTGCCGGGGGACAACCGATCGCCCCGTGCCAGGGCGGTGATGAATTTCAGCAGGCGGGGCATCCAGACCGCGGCCGCGGCCGCCCGGGTAGGAGGTTCCTCGTCGCCACTGGACGACGCCACAGGCCGGTCGAGGTCGACGATCGCGTCGAGGTCCGCCAGATCCCGCGTCATGCTGTATCGCTGGGCGAGCATCGCGTAAATCAGTGGAGCCAGCAGAGGACGGAGCTCGTCGTCTTCGGGAAGACGCTCGGCGGCCTCCTGGACCAGTTCGATCGCCGCGCTTATCCGATCAGTGTCATTGTCGAACCGGCTGCGTTCCGCTTCGGTCAAGCCCATGAGCAGCGCGAGGATCGCGTCGTTCCGCGACGACGTGTCAGGGCGTCCACGGCTCTTGGCCAGCAGACTGTGGATCCGGACCACCGCGTCGGGCGATTTGCTGTCGTTGGCCTGTTTGATCGCGAGGATGGAGAGTTTGGCCAGCGCGCTCGAACGCGCGGGGTGGTCGTCCAGTTCGAGCAGGGCCCGCTCAAGTCGTTCCAACGGGTGGCTGACGTCACTTCGCAGAAGGGACTCGGCGTCCGGCGCGGTCGCGACCAGTCCGAGGAGATGGCGGGTGAATGACTCCGCCGGATGGTCGCCGTGCCGGGCCAGGACGTCCACCAACGCGTCCATCGGCTCCGTCGAGTGCCAGTTGTCGTCACCTTCGAGCCTCGCCAGCTGGGTTTCGAGAGAGACTCGCATACCCGTCAGGAGGCCGAATTCCATCGAGTCGGAGGCCTCGTCCTTCTGCGCGTCGGCGAGGGCGTCCCGTACCGAGCGGAGGTTGTCCACGGAAATCTCGGCAGGATCTTGGAGCATCCTCGTCAAGGCCTGGAACATCGAGACTGTGCTTCCGAACGTGTTGTCCTGCGCCGAGATGGCGCTTAAATGGTGCAGCACGGTGTCGGCCGTGGCCTGATCGTCGAGTTCGAAAGGATTCTTGAGCTCGTCGAGTACTTTCACGGTCAGGCTGTCGGCACCCCGGCGCAAGTCGGCAGGCGCCGATCCGGAGAGCCTGAGCAGGGCGAGACCGAAATGGGCGGAATCGACGATTTCGCGGGGTGAGGCAGGATCGTCGATGATCCGGGCCAGTTCTTCGGTTGCGCGGTTTCGGTCGTCCTGGCCCCCACCCGCCCGGAGAAAACGGGTCGCGAACAGGGACCCCAGACTTTGCCTCGCCAGGCGGACCGTGTCCGGCTCGAAGACCTCGGACGCGGCGAGCGCGGCCGTCAGTGAATCGATCGCCTCGGACAGATCTGGCGGTGGCGTCGCGCTTTGCCGGAGAATTCGATGAGCGAGCGTCATTCCGAGGCGCAGGGTGGCTTCGAGGCAGACTGGGTTCTCCGGGGGATGAGAGTTCCCGACCTCCCTGAATGCCTCTATGGCGCGATCGCGGTCTTCCTCGTCCGGCGAATCGGGGTTCGCTGTCCACGTTTCTTCGAAACGCTGCAGATAGGCCAGACCTTGCAGATAGCGCACGTAGACACGATCGAGTGGTTCAGCGTCGTCGTCGCGTCGGAGCAGCGTCTCGCCGAGTTCCACGACCTCGGTGAGGGCCCCGACCGAACCCGCTGACGCGCGTGACACCGCGTCGTCGAAGGCCGCGCACAGCTCATCGAACGCGGTAGCGCTGGAATCGTCGCCCTCGTCAGTCCCCTCCGACATCGCTGGCAACCCTAGCGTCGGGAAAGGAGGGGCGGAAGTGACGAGAAGTTGTCACTTCCGCCCCTGCCGTGGTGCCGAAACGCGGGGTGTCAGAGACGCGGGCGGTGAAGCAGGGTCAGGTCCGCGTCGAAGTCCGGGAACCCGGCGGGCACCGAACGCGTGGTCACCCCGGGCGAGACCGGAGGCAGCCCCGCCCACCGCCGCACGGTGTTCGTCGCTTCGGCGGCCTGTGCGGCCGGAAGCTGCGTGATCCGGGCGCCGTGATTCCCGCCCGCGACGGTGTAGCTGTAGGAGTCCTTTGTGCCGAAGCCGAGCTTGAACGGCTCCGCGCCCCACGGGTCGTTCCCGCCGTAGACGAACAGCAGCCGCTTGCCCTGCGTCTTCACCCAGAAGTCGACGTCCGGCATCGCCAGGTGATCGAACCGCGGGATGTCGACGGACTTCGGCACGAACGACCGGGCGGTGTTCCGGCCCGGATAGCGCAGCAGGTCCCGGAGGTAGTCCTCGTAGGACTCCGGAGCGCCGAGCTGGTACGCCGCCTGGAAGTAGTAGGGGACGTAGGCCCCGAGGTCCTGGTCGGAGTACGTGTTGAGGCTTTCGACGCGTTCGAACCAGGCGTAGACCTCGGCCGCCGGAGCGCCGGCCTTCGGGACCGTCGCGCAGTCCGCCTGCTTCTGGTACTGCCAGAAGGCGAAGTACGAGTCGATCACCGAGATCTCCAGCGACACGTCGGCCGAGCCGACGATCGAGAACGTGTAGCCGTTCTTGGCCGCGTCGGCGGCGGCGAGCGCCGCGAACTCCGAGCGCCGCGTCAGCACGTCGCGCTGGATCGCCTTCAGCGCCGACCGGCAGGCCGGGTCGTCGCCGACGTTCGCCAGGAAACGGTTGTAGCGGTCGTGCGAATTGATGACGTCGTTGGGCGCGACGTAGGGGATCGTCGCGTCGACGTCGTTCGGGAAGAACCTACGGAAGTAGGTCGCCGTCATGCCGCCCTTGCTGCCGCCGGTAGCGAGCCACTTGCCGGGATAGATCCGCTTGAACGCCTCGACCGCGCGGTGCTGGTCGGCGGCGGCCTGCCAGATCGTCAGCTGCTTGCCCCAGTCCGGCCGCTCCGGCCGCGACGGGGTGAAGAACCGGTACTCCATCGACAGCTGGTTGCCGTCGACGATCTGCGTCGGCTCCGAGCGGTTGGGTGATTCGCCCACGTTGTACCCGCTCGTGTACACCACGGTCGGCGAGCGGAATTCCTTGTGCAGCAAGGTGAATCGCTGCTGGAAGGTGGCTGCGGACGGCCTGCGGTGATCGACGGGCTGGGCGTAGGCGAGCTTGAAGAACCGGTATCCGGTCGGCGCCGGGTTCTCCGAGACGACGGTCAGTCCGGGGGTCCGGCCGAGCGCCTCTTTGATGTCTTCGGGTGCCGCCTGCGCGGCCGGGGTCAGCCCGGCCAGTGCGAGAACCGTGATCGCCAGAACCGACCACGCGGCCGTGAGCTTCCGCATGCATGCCCTCCCCATCGCCGACCTTCGAGCGGTCGGATACTCACAGAGTCCGCGCCGGTGGGCAATCGGCTATCCGGTCGAGCCCGACGTCAGGCCCGCCCGCCCAGCACCCGGTCGACATAGGCCTTGACGGCCGCGAGTGCCTCGGGTGAGCTCCACAGTTCGAGGACGTGGGCGTCGTCGCCGGTGCGGTGCTCGGCGATCCGCTCGTGGAACGGCCGATGCAGCTGGGCCTTCGTGTGCGCGTACGCGGCCGCGGGGATCTCGGAGAGTTTCCTGGCCACCTCGATCGCGCGCGGCAGCACGGACTCGGGCGCGGTCACCTCGTCCACCAGCCCGAGCCGGAGCGCGTCCTCCGGCAGGTGGGTCTCGCCGAGGAACGCGAGTTCGGCGAGGATGTCGGCGCCGAACCCGGAACGCAGGATCTCCAGCGCCGCCAACGGGAACGGGACGCCGACGAGCAGTTCGGTGATCCCGATCCGGCCAGGGCCGTCGGCGAGGACGCGGCGGTCGCAGGCGGCGGCGAGCACCGCCCCGCCGGCGATCGCGTGCCCGTTGACGGCCGCGACCACCGGGCCGGGGAAGCCGAACACCGAGAGGAACGCGTCCGACAGCGCGGGCAGGAAGTCCTCGACGTAGTCCGCGCCGCCGTCGTGCACTCGCCGCAGGTCGACGCCCGCCGAGAAGACGCCGCCGGTACCGGTCAGCACGACCCCGCGACAGCCGCCGAGCTGGACGTCTTCGAGCCGGACGGCCAGCTCCTGGCAGAATTCCGTGTCGAGGGTGTTCGCCTTGCCGTGCTGGAGGGTGACGACGGCGATCCCGCCTTCGTCGTCCACGCGGATCGAAGAGGTGGCCATGGGCCGACCGTACCCGAGCCCGCGGAGATCTACAGTGGACCGGTCAGTCCGCGAGGCGCACGGTGATCGTCGGGCTGAAGGAACGCTTGCGGTTCCAGCCGGATTCCGCGCCGATGCTCAGCTGGATCGCCCGGTCGGAGGGCGACCAGTAGCCGGTGCGGACGAAGTACGCGTCCATCGCGCACAGCCTGCTGCACGACTTGCGGTTGCAGATGGTCTCCCAGCCCCACTGCCTGCCGCTCTCCTCGACGCCGTTGCGGCGGACGAACAGATGCGGGTTGCCGATGTCGCGGCAGTAGGCGCTGCCCTCGGAGATGTAGAGGACCCCGTCGATCTTGTAGAAACGCTTGTTGTCGAGAAGTGTCACCTGACCGGAAGCGGCGAATCCGACTCTGCCGCCCTTGTCGGCGGTCATGGTCCAAGCAAGGGAGAATTCTTGGACCGGGATCTCCAGTGACTGGGTCATGGTCACGTCCCCGCTTTCTGCTCGCGTCGGCACCTTTCCCCTGAAGATAAGGATTTCCCGGAGGCCGCCGAAGCTGAACGGTAACTTTTCACCCAATGAGTCGATGATCGGAAAATCGATGGTCTCATGCGCATGAAACACCGATTACCGGCGCTAATGGGTGAAGGTCACCACGGCCAGTGAAAACCGGGGCCCACCAGGGAAGCGATTTTCGTCTTCCCGGTGGGCCCCGGTGGTTTTCGAGTAAAGAAACGCTCTCAGCTGGTGATGTCCTTCGTCGCGAACCGGCGACCGGCCAGGAGGAAGAACACCGTGCCGTACAACGCCGCCGACAGCATGCCGTTGGCCATGTTCGTCCAGTCGATGTCGGTCGAGATCAGATCCATCCACGAGAACGCGAAATGCGTCGGCAGATAGTCCCGCAGCCCTTCCAGCGCGGTGATCTGGTCGAGGATCTGCGAAACGATCGCGACGATCACCGCGCCGCCGACAGCGCCCAGCGGGGCGTCGGTGGCGACCGAGAGGAGCATCGCCAGACCGGCCACCCACGCCAGCTGCAGGATGATGTAGATCGTCGCCAGACCCATGGCCACGAGGCTGTCGCTGAACGACACCGCGTCCCCGGTCGGGCTGATCGCGTCGCCCGCCCCGTACCAGATGACGCCGACTATCAGCGCCACCAGCGGCAACAGGATCAGCGCGATCGCGGACAGGATGCCGGAGACGATCGCCTTCTGCCGCAGCACCCGATGCCGGGGGACCGGCATCGCGAGCAGGTATTTCAGGCTCGACCACGACGCCTCGCTCGCGATCGTGTCGCCGTAGAACAGCGCCACGATCATCGGGAGCAGGAACGTCCCGGAGACGAACAGCGCGAGCACCACGAAGTTCGGCGCGCTCGCGGTGGCGAGGTCGACGAACCCGCCGCTGCGGCGGTTGGGGTTGGCCTGCCCGATCTCGAACGCGATCACCAGAATGAACGGCAGCAGCGCGACGAACCCCAGCATGAGCTGGGTCCGCCGCCGTTTGAGCTGCCGTTTCAGTTCGACGCCGAGCCGCAGCGTCCGGTCGGCGCGGTAACCCGCCACCGCCCCGTCCGGGCCGACCTCGGTGCGTTCGTGCGAAGCGACCTCGGTCAGCTCCAGCAGGGCCGCCGGATCGGTGTGCACGCCGTGATCCGCCCGGGTCACCGGGCTGGAACCATTGGTCTTACTCACCCTTCGAGTCCTCTCCGACCAGCTGCAGGAACGCGTCTTCCAGACGGCGCCGCGGCCCGGCCTGCTCGACCGCGACCCCGGCACGCACGAGGGCGGCGACCGCCTCGGCGCGCGCGAGACCGTCGAGATCCGCGTGGACCAGTTCCCCGTCGACGTCGACGCCGGAAACGCCCCCGACCTTCCGCAGCGCTTCGGCCGCTTCGGCGGGCTTGTCGACCCGGAAGGTCGCCTCGCCGCTGGACGCGGCCAGTTCGCCGACCTCACCCGAAGCGACCAGCATGCCGCGGTGCATCACGACCACGTGCGTACAGGTCTGCTCGACCTCGGCCAGCAGGTGGCTCGAGACCACCACGGTGCGCCCCGTCGCCGCGTAGCGCTGGAGCACCTCGCGCATCTGGTGGATCTGTGGCGGGTCGAGTCCGTTGGTCGGTTCGTCGAGCACCATGAGCTCCGGCAGGCCGAGCATCGCCTGCGCGATCGCGAGCCGCTGCCGCATGCCCTGGCTGTAGGTGCGGACCCGCCGGTTCACCGCGTCGCCGAGCCCGGCGATCTCCAGTGCCTCGGCGAAATGCGCCCTCTCCTTCGGCCGGCCCGTACTCGCCCAGTACAGCTCCAGGTTCTCCTTGCCGGACAGGTGCGGCAGGAAGCCCGAACCCTCCACAAAGGACCCGATCCGGGACAGCACCGGCGCGCCGGGAGCGATCAGGTGGCCGAACACGCGGATGTGGCCCGCAGTCGGCGTGATCAGCCCCATCAGCATGCGCAGCGTCGTCGTCTTGCCCGCGCCGTTCGGCCCGAGCAGCCCGAGCACCTGGCCGGGTTCGACCCGGAACGACAGGTCCTTCACCGCGACGAAACCGCCCGCGTAGGACTTGTGGAGGCCTTCGATCACCAGCGGCGTCTTCGAGAGGCTCTCGTCGACGTCGTGGGCGCGGCGGCGGCGGAACGCGGCGATCACCGTGATCGCGATACCCGCGAGCAGGGTTCCGCCGATCCCGAGCAGCTGCGCGACGGGCGCTCCCGCGCCGACCGACGTGCCGTGGACGACCGGGACTCCCAGCGCTCCGCCGTCCGCCAGCCCGATGCGGAACACCGCGGGTTCGACCGGGGTGGCGAACGCCTGATCCGTCGTGCCGACGACCAGCCGGAGCGTGTGCCCGGCCTCCAGCGGCCGCACGATGCCCGGCAGGGTCACCGTCACCTCGACCGGGCTGCCGTCGGCGGGCAGTCCGGAGACGCGGAAGGGGGCGACGGCATTGGCCGGAAGCGTGCGGACGCCCTCCGAGTTGACGTCGTAGAGCTTCGCGAACAGGACGGCTTCCTTCTGCGCCGGCGCGGCGGAAGGATCCGCGGACACCTGCAGCCGGACCGTGGAGGAACCGGCCACGATCGTCTGCTCACCGAGCGGCGCCGTCGCGAACTGCGCGGCCTGCCCGGGCGGGTCGATGCTGAACAGCCCGGAAAGCCGGGACGAGCCCGCGACCGCTCCGTTCAAACCGGGGATCCCGCTCACCGCGGCGGGGTTGCCGCCCGCGGGCCGGACGACCGGCTGGGCCGGGCCCTCCAGCGCGAATCGTCGCCGCTCGGTGGCGTCCCCGGTGGCTCCCGGGTACGCGGGCGCGGTGACGGTCCGGACCGAGGGGGCGCCGTTGGCCCGCAGAGTGCCCTGGATGTCGTAGCTGAACCCGGTGCCGGGATCGGTGCCCTGGCCGGTCAGCGAGAACTTGAGGAAATCGGCGATCTGCGCCCGGACCTTCTGCCCGGGCTTCCCGCCGTCATGGCCGCCGGTGTACCAGATCGTGCGGACCTTGCCGCCCGCCGCGGCGATCTGCCGGGCGGTCGCGTCGGACTGGTCCAATCCGAACAGAGTGTCGCTTTCACCCTGCACCAGCAGGGTCGGCACGGTGATCTTGTCCGTCACGGACGCGGGGGACACGCGGCGAAGCAGGTCGACGGTGCGCTGGCTCGCCTTACCGGTGGTCGCGAGTTCGGTGTAGGCCTGGCAGACGTCGGCGGTGAACCGTCCACACGGGTCGGCGGGACCGGGCGTCGGCCGCTGTCCGTTCGGGCCGCCGAGCGGAAGGGACTGCGCTGCCGCACCGGCCGCACCCTGGGATGCTCCGGCTTCACTGGTCTCGTCACCGGCCTCGGGCGCGTCGTTGGAAGGCGACCCACCCTGAGCCGCACCGGAACCGGCGGAGAAGAAGATGCCTGCCCACGACCTCTTGAAGACACCGTCCGAAGTGAACGCTCCGGCGGCGGGAGTGGTGGCGTTCGGCGCCGCCGGGGCGGCGGCGTTCGGGAAGAGTCCCTGCGCCAGGTCGTTGTAGGTGATCACCGGTGCGATCGCGTCGACCCGCTTGTCGGTCCCGGCGAGCAGCAGCGAAAGCGCGCCGCCGTACGAAGCGCCGGACACGGCCACCTTCGGATCGCCGTTCTCGCTGAGGACTTCGGGCCGCGCGGCCAGGTCGTCGATCAGCTTCCGGGCGTCGGCGACTTCACGGTCGGGGTCGTTGAGCGCGATCTTCCCGGTGCTGCGGCCGAAACCGCGCGCGGACCAGGCGAGGACGACGAAACCCTTCTCGGCGAGTTCGCGGGCTTCGGTGGCGACGCTGTTCTTGTCACCGCCGAAACCGTGGGCGAGCAGGACGGCGGGCGCCGGGGTCTGCTCGGGAAGGTACGTGGTCGTGTCGATCTTGACGACTTCGGACGAGCCGGGGACTTCCGGCAGGTCGAGGGTCGCTTCCTGGGTTTTGACCGTGGACGGAGCGGGATCGCTGTTCGTCCACACGACGGCCGCGGCGGCCAGGACCACCACGACCGCGGCGAGCGCGATGAGCTTCGCGCCTCGCGTACGAGGGAGCGGGATTCGGGGCACGGAATGACCGTATTCGCCCGAAGCTGAGAACGCCTCGTCGAGCTAACACGGACCACACAGGCGTGGGTTGCCCCGCCATCAGAACGGGTACTAGAAGAGCAAGGAGAGATAAGTGTGACGGGAGTTACGCCATCATCTTGGTGACAAGGGCAACCTTAACTGGCGTCATGCGTACAGACAGGTCAAACTGGACCAGCTGTGAGGGGAGTATTCCTTCGCGGCGGTGTCGTCAGCACGGTGGTCTTCGCAGGCCCCCGGCACCGTCGGCCGGTCTCGTACCGGCGGAAGAGACCTCCGGTTAGTTGCTGCTGTGCACTATCCGGAGGGTTGGTTACATGTCTGTTCCCCTGTGGCTATGGATCGCCACGGTCGGTGGTCTGCTCGCGCTGATCGCACTCGACCTGGTCATCGTCGATCGCAAGCCGCACGAGGTCACCACCGGCGAAGCCGCGCGGTGGGTCATCTTCTACGTCGCCGTGGCCGTCGCTTTCGGCATCGGTGTCTGGATCTTCGGGGGACACGACCCCGGCGTCGAATTCTTCACCGGGTACATCACCGAGTACTCGCTGAGCGTCGACAACTTGTTCATCTTCATGATCATCATGACGTCGTTCAAGGTGCCCGCGATCCACCAGCACCGCGTGCTGCTGATCGGCATCCTGCTCGCGCTCGCCATGCGCAGTGTGTTCATCGCCGTGGGCGCCGCGCTGATCGCGCAGTTCGTCTGGGTCTTCTTCCTCTTCGGCGCCGTGCTCATCTGGACCGCGGTCAGCATGGTCCGCAACAAGGACGAGGACGAGGAATACGAGGAGAACGCGCTCACCCGCTGGGTGCGCAAGCTCTTCCCGGTCACCAACGAGTGGCACGGCCACAAGTCGTTCGTGAAGAAGGACGGCAAGCGCTGGATCACCCCGATGTTCCTGGTGATCGTCGCGATCGGCAGCGCGGACCTGCTGTTCGCCGTCGACTCGATCCCGGCGATCTTCGGTATCACGCAGGAGGCCTTCCTGGTCTTCACCGCCAACGCGTTCGCGCTGATGGGCCTGCGCCAGCTGTACTTCCTGCTCGGTGGCCTGGTCACCAAGCTGGTGTACCTGTCCTACGGCCTCGCGGTGATCCTCGCCTTCATCGGCGCCAAGCTGTTCCTGCACGCGCTGCACGAGTACCACGTCGTGCCGGACTGGCTGGACATCAACAACTGGGTCTCCCTGGGTGTCATCGTCGTGGTCCTGACCGTGACGACGGTGGCCAGCCTGTCGAAAGCGAAGAAGCTGGAAGCCGCTGAGCGGGAGTCTTCAATCAGTAGTTAGAGCTGCTAAGGATCGGGTACCGTCGGGGCTGTGCGTCCCGTTGACATCGAAGCCCTGACGGTCCCCGGCATCCCCGCGCTGCGCGGCGACCTGCTGCTCACCGCGGTGAGCAGGCCTGATCTGAAGACGAACAGCTACCGCGGCGGCCTGCGCAGGGTCGATCCGCGCGGTGGCGGGGAAGGGCCCTGGACCCACGGGACCAAGGACTCCGCCCCCGTCATCTCCCCGGACGGCCGGTGGGTCGCCTTCCTCCGGGCGGGGGATGGCTCCGGGCGCGAGGCCAAGCCGCAGGTGCACGTGATCGCGGCGACCGGCGGTGACGCGAAGCGGATCACCGACCTGCCCCTCGGCGCGGGAGCCCCGGTCTGGGCGCCCGATTCCCGCCGGATCGCCTTCGTCGCCCGGGTGCCCGAGCCGGGCCGCTACGGCACGGAGAACGCGGACGGCGAAACCCCGGAGCCCGCCGAAGAAGCGCCGCGGCACATCACGAATCTCTTCTACCGGGTCGACGACGTCGGTTTCCTCAACGACCGTCCACAACGTCTGTTCGTCGTGGACGCCGTCGCCGCGCTGGACGAAGCCGCGCCCGCCGACCTCACGCCGCTGACCGACGACCGCGCCGACGTCGAGCATCCTTCATGGACGGTCGACGGCGAGTTCGTCCTCGTCGTCGCGCCCCGTGACTGGGCGGTCGAAGACACCGTCCGCTCGGACGTCTACGCCGTGCCCGCTGGAGGTGGCGAGCCCCGGCTGCTGGTCAGGACCCCGGGCAGCGCGGCCAGTCCGGTGTCCACTCCGGATGGTGCGATCCTGTTCTACGGCACCGAATTCCCCGGCATGGAGGAGATCGCCCGCAACACCGGGCTCTGGCACGCGCCGTGGCCTTCCGGTGACGAGCCGTCGTCCGCGCGCCGGCTGACCGACGTCGAAACGGTGGACTGCGACAACGCGGCCGGCCCGCCCGCCGTCCTCGGCGACGAGGTGCTCGTCGTGGTCCGCACCCGCGGCGCCGCCGAGTTGCGCGCCGTTCCGCTCGACGCCGAACTGGCCGAGCTGAAGTCGTTGCGGTACCTGGCGGGCGAATTCGCCGCGGTGAAGTCGTTCGTCGTCGACGGCGCGCGGATCGCCGCGGTGATCGGGACGCCCGAGAGCTCCGGCGACGTCGTGCTCCTGTCGGACGAGGAACCCCGTGTACTCACGGACTACTCGAAAGCGTTGCGGGACATCGGGATCCGGCCGCTGGAGGAGCTGGACGCGACCGGGTCCGACGGCTATCCGGTGCACGGTTGGATCGTCCGGCCCGAGGGCGACGGACCGCATCCTGTCGTGCTGATGATCCACGGTGGCCCGTTCGCGCCGTACGAATGGAAGGTCTTCGACGAGGCGCAGGTGCTCGCCGCGGCGGGTTACGCCGTCGTCCTGGGGAACCCGCGCGGTTCCGCGGGCTACGGCGAGAGCCACGGTCGCAGCATCGTCCGCGGCTTCGGCACCGTGGACGCGCAGGATCTGCTGACACTGCTGGACGAAGCGCTCAAGATGTCCAATTTGGACAGTGATCGCGTCGGTGTGATGGGTGGTTCGTACGGCGGCTTCATGACCAGCTGGCTCGCCGCGCACCACGGCGGCCGGTTCCGGGCGGCGTGGAGCGAGCGCGCCGTCAACGCCCACGACTCGTTCGTCGGCAGCTCGGACATCGGCTGGTTCTTCGCCGGAGGCTACATCGGCGACGATGTCGAAGAGCAGCGCAACCGCAGCCCGCTGACCTACGCGGAAAAGATCGACATCCCGTTCATGGTCGCGCACTCCGAGCAGGACTGGCGGTGCCCGCTGGAGCAGGCGCAGCGGATGTACGTGGCGCTGCGGCGCGGCGGGGCCCCCGCCGAGTTCCTGTTGTTCCCGGGCGAGGGGCACGAACTCACGCGTTCGGGTCAGCCGCGGCACCGGGTGCAGCGGTTCGACGCGGTGCTGGAGTGGTGGGCCCGTCACCTCTGATCTTCGGGTCACCGAATGCTATGAAAGGCCCGTTACTTGCAAAATTTGCAAGTAACGGGCCTTTCATAGCATCGCGGTCAGCTCAACAGCGTGTAGTTCAGCTCTTCGCACACCCGGCCCAGCGGGACGTCGAGCCCCGGGTGGTCCAGCGGGAGCAGCACGTCCGGCGCGACCGGCAGCGAGTTCCCCGCCGGGGGGTCCCACAGCGCGAGCGCGGGCCCGCCGGAGTCCATGGACGACCGGTACCAGACGCCGTCGAGGTCGCCGAAGGCCGCGCGGATGGCGCGAGCCCAAGCCTGGGTGATCTTCTTCGGCCCGCTCGAGATCTCCTGCGAGGCGCCGACCCGGGTCGGCCATAGGCCGGCGAGGTCGAGCAGCCGCAGCGTGCGGGTCGGCCGGACGACGACGAGGCGCGGGCCGCGGGATTTGCGGTCGACCGTCGACGTGGTCTGGAAGACCTCCGCGATGCTGGTGCGCACGGTGAGGCCGAAGTACAGAACACCGTTCCCGGGGTCGGTGACCGGGCGCCCGCCGCGACCTGGGGTCTGCGGGTCGAAGCGGCCATGGGGGAGCGGGCCGCTGTAGCGGAACGAATTCCACTGCTGGGGGTGGTTGCCGTGCGCGGTGAAGATCCTGACCAGCCTGGTGCCGGGATGCACCGTCACCACGTCATTGGTGCGGTGCAGCTCCTTGACCAGGACAGAGCGTGCGGGCGGCAGGGGGAGCCGGGCCATACCTCGGGAGTCGTCCGTCCTTGTCGGGTGATCTTGCTCGGTGGGGTCAGCCTACGGCCTACCCCCGACTGAAATTTTCCGTCGTCGGGCAAAACCTCAGAACGGGGAACCGAGAGTGGCCACCAGCCTCGCGACATGTTCGGGGTCGCCGCCGGAGAGCAGCCATTGGCGTGGGGTGGCGGGGTGTTCGTTGATCACCAGATCGGACTGCGGGGTACTCATGAACGCGGCGACGACGAGCGCGGGCTGGTCCTCGGGGACGGCGCGCAGCACGACCTCCAGGCCGGGCAGCACCCCGGAGCCGGTGAACTGCCAGGCGGGCAGCCGCCAGCCCTGGTCCTTCCAGCCGGTGAGCCTGCCCTCCTTCAAGCGGTGGCGGATGCGGCTGTCGTCCACGCCCAGTGCTTTCGCCGCTTCCAGCACACTCAGTGCCGAATCGGCGAGGACGGCGTGCGCGGCGACCGTGCGGGCACGGAAGTCCGGTTCGTCCTCGCTGCGGGGGGAGATGTCCAGGCCGACGTCGGTGAGCGCGGCACGTTGATCCGCCGAGAAGTAATGTGATGGATCGGGGTTCGGCGGGGAAAGCCTCCGCGCCGCGTCCTCGACGAGGTTCAGGAACTCGTTGGCGTCGACCTTCAGGCCCGCCTTGGCGAGAACGTTCTCGAGCGCAATGGACATAGCGCCTAGGGTAACGCGTCTGTGCGGGTTCGTGCGGTCTCATCTCGGTTTCGTGGGGGAATTCACCAGAAACGAACACAGAGCGCACGGGATCACACACGCGCAGTAGGCAATATCGGAACAGTGTGCCCGGATCGGGCGACCTTGTCCAGGGATCCCGGCTTGACAGGTCGTAGGGGGGAACTTACCTTCCGAAAGGTAATCGATTTCTTCCCACCGCTTCGGAGAACCCGGCTGGTATGGGGCCGGCTTGGGGGAACAAGGGGGTGGGGCGTTCCTGGGCGGCCGGCGCGAACCGGTCGCCCAGGCACGTCGTTCATCCGGGATCTCCGGCTTCTCCAGGGTCAGCCGCGCCGTGAGCTCCGGCGCACGATCAGCTTCGCCTGCAGCGTGGTCGTCGTGGCCTTGCGCGTGCTGTCGCCGATCCGGGCGAGCAGCAGCTCGGCGGCGACCTTGCCCACCTCGTTCGCGGGCTGGGCGACCACCGTCAGCGGCGGATCGATCAGCGTCGTCCACGGCGCGTCGTCGAAGGACACGATCCCCACGTCCTGTCCCGACCGCAGGCCGCGCGAGGCCAGCGCTTCCAGGACGCCGATCGCCATCGTGCTGTTGCCGACCAGCAGCGCGTCCGGCGGCTCCGGCTCGTCGAGCAGGCTGAGCGCGGCGAGCCTGCCGCCCTCGGCGCGGAACTCGGCACGCCGGGTGAGCGCGTTCTCCACGCCGACGGCGTCGGTGTACCCGGCCAGCCGGTCTTCGGCCGTGCGCACGCCGGGCGGCCCGCTGACACAGGCGACCCGCCGGTAGCCGCCGTCGATCAGGTGGCGTGTCGCGTCGCGCGCGGCGAGCCGCGTGTCGACGAGCACCTGGTCGCCGGTGTTCTCCAGCAGTGGCCGGTCGACGGCGACGACGGGCGTGCCGCGCTGGGTCAGCCTGTCGACGTTGGTGGCCCGGCCGGTGGGGGAGAGCACCACGCCGGCGACCCGTTCCTGGAGGGCGACGTCGATGTAGCGCCGCTCCTTCTCCTCGTTGTCGTCGGCGTTGCACAGCACCACCGAATAGCCCGCCGTCTGCGCGATGTCCTCCACGCCGCGGGCGATCGCGGTGAAGAACGGGTTCTCCACGTCGGAGATGATGAGCGCGAGCACCGCGGTTTCCTGACGGCGCAGGTTCCTCGCGAGCCCGTTCGGGTGATATCCCAACTCCGCGGCGGCGGCCTGTACCCGCGCCGCGAGTATCGGGTCCACAGTGGACTTCCCGTTGAGCGTTCTCGACACGGTCGCCGTCGAAACCCCGGCCTTCGCCGCCACGTCGTTGATGGTGGCCACCGTGACCTCCCCTTCTGCAGGTGTCTTGACACCTTCGCACGGGAAGAATAGCTTGACCGACAATCGTTACCATCCGCTGATCGCGCTACTCGCGCTCGAAAGTTCGCGCTGGGACTCCGGAGGTGCCGTGGGGGACCCGGGCCTGGTGCTCGGCATCGACATCGGCACCTCGAGTTCCAAAGGTGTCCTCGTCGATTCCCGGGGAACCGTGGTGGCACGAGCATTCCGGCGGCACGACACCTCCCGGCCTTGTCCCGGCTGGTTCGAACATGACGCCGAAACCGTGTGGTGGCAGGATTTTCTCGTCCTGGCCAGGGAACTCTCGGCAGGAGCCGGGGATCATCCCATCATCGGAGTGTCGGTCAGCGGGATCGGGCCGGTGCTCCTTCCGGCGGACGCCGCCGGGAAACCGTTGCGCCCGGCGATCCTTTACGGCGTCGACACCCGCGCGCATGACGAAATCCGTGAGCTGAACCGGGAATTCGGTGAAGAATCCATTGTGGAACGCGGTGGCAGCGCGCTCGGCTCGCAGGCCGTCGGGCCGAAGTGGCGCTGGCTGGCCAAGAACGAACCGGACGTGTTCGAAAGCGCGAAGCTGTTCCTGATGGCGAGTTCGTTCCTCGTGCTGCGGCTGACCGGTGAGTACGTCCTCGACCACCATTCCGCGAGCCAGTGCGACCCGATGTACGACCTGCGCGAGGAGCGGTGGGCACCGGACCGGGTCGCCGCGATCGCGCCGGGCATCGAGCTGCCCAGGCTCGCGTGGCCGACCGAGGTGGTCGGTTCGGTCACCGCCGAGGCGGCCGCGGAAACCGGGCTGCCGCAAGGGATCCCGGTGACGGCGGGCACGATCGACGCCTGGGCGGAGGCGACGGGCGCGGGCGTCACCTCGCCCGGGGACACGATGCTGATGTACGGCACCACGATGTTCCTGCTCCAGGTGCTCGCCGATCCCCGTCCCGGCCAGGGGTTGTGGACGACCCGCGGCGCGTTCCCCGGCACCTATTCACTCGCGGCGGGCATGGCCACGTCCGGCGCGATCACCGACTGGCTGCGCGATCTCACCGGCGGCGAGTTCGGGGAACTGGCCGCCGCGGCGGGCGAGGTCCCGGCCGGCAGCCGAGGATTGCTGATGCTGCCGTACTTCGCCGGAGAACGGACACCGATACCGGATCCGGACGCACGCGGCATCATCGCCGGGCTCACCACTTCCCACGGCCGCGCCGATCTCTACCGCGCGGCGCTGGAGGGCACGGCGTACGGAGTGCGGCACAATCTCGAAGCCATGCGGGAAGCCGGTGGCGGCACACGGCGGTTCGTCGCCGTCGGCGGCGGGACGCGGGGCGGTGTGTGGACGCGGATCGTCAGCGACGTCGCGCGGATCGACCAGGAGATCCCCGCGGAGACCATCGGTGCCGCGTTCGGCGACGCCGTCCTCGCGTCCGTCGCCCTGGGCCGGGAACCGGATGTCGAAGCCTGGAACCCGGTCGCGGAGGTCGTCCGCCCTGGCGCGGACGCCGAGGTCTACGACGAGTTCTATCCGCACTATCGCGCGCTTTATGAGTCCACAGTGGACATCGCTCACTTTTTGGCGCGGAAGAACTCCCTCGCCTGAACCCCGGCGAACTCGCGGCAATCCCGGCTCAGGTGGGCTTGATCGGCGTAGCCCGCCGAGAACGCCAGCGAGGCGAGATCCGGCGCTGTCCCGGCGAGTCCGATGGCGCGCTGGAACCGCGTGACACGCAGATATGTCGCCGGGCCGTAGCCGACCGCGAGGGTGAACCGCCGCCGCAGCTGCCGTTCCCCGGTGGTGAACCTCTGCAGCGCGACGGAAACCCGGGAGACGCCGCCGTCGAGCCTGGCGATCAGCTCCGCGATCTCCCGGTCGCCTCGTCCGATCCGGTGCTCCGCGACGACGTCGGTGAGCGAGGCGGCACCGCAGAGCACACGCTCGGTGAGCAGTGCGCCTTCCTTGCCCCAGAGGTCGACGAGGGGGACGCGCTGATCACGCAGCTCGTCGGCGCCCAGCCCCAGGACGTCGCCAGCCCTGCCCGGCGCGAACCGCACGCCGCGCGCCCGGACGCCGGACGGCGTGTCCCAGGTCCAGGCCGTGGTGTCCGGTCCGGCGACGAAGACCTCGCCCCCGCTCGCGACCAGGTCGACGCAGCCGTCGGGCACGATCCGCTTCGGCGCCCGGCCCGCGTCTTCCCACAGGCAACGCACCACGCCGCCCAGCCCGGCGGGTGCCGTCGTCTCCCGGTACACGGTCGCCATGATGCCCCGGGGGTGCGACAGGAATCGAGCCAGGCATATCACTCAAAGTGAGCTATCCGGCTCACCGTGTTTACGCCAATCGTCCGATGACCAGGTACTCCGCTGTTTCTAGGGCACCCAAAAGGGTGAATATCGGGTTTCTTCCCGATAACGGCTAACGCGGAGTCACCTTGGAGCGAGAAAGAAAGCGACGCACTCGTTGGAAGTGCGCTCGGACGAGAGAAGACCTCTCCATGGGTGTTCCCACCGCGACCCCTTCGGCATCGGCGCCGGGACAGGGTGCCCCGAGCAGGCTGAAGCCGCTCGGGTCCATCGTGGTCGTGCTGGGCGTGATGGCCGTCGCCGTCACCCTGACCAGTTATGTGCTGCCGAAGGCGTCCAAGCCGGTGCAGAACCCGCCCGCGCCGCAGGTCGAACAGGCCGCGGCCGCCGTGCGCACCGTGACGCACTCGGTCGTCTACGAGCTTTCCGGTGCGAAGGGCGCCCAGAACGTCACGTACGTCGCGCAGGGCTCCGAGCTCATGCAGAAGACCGAAGTGACGGCGCCGTGGAGCACCACCTTCGAGCGCGTCGGCCAGGAAGGCCGCGACGAGTTCTACAGTCTCTCCGCGCAGGGCACGGGCAGCGGCGCGCTGCGGTGCCGGATCCTCGTCGACGGCGAGGTCGTCAGCGAACGCGCCGCCCCCGCCGCGGGCGCGCCGGTGACCTGCACGTCCTGAGCGCCTGGCCGCGGCGGGCAGGATCAGCCGAAAGGCGACTGAAGATGCGAAGTGTCGTTGAACCGCCGCACCATCCAGTTGTCGCCCGACACCACCAGGTGTGAGATCGAGCCGTTGTCCGCCCCGAGGAACGCGAACCGGTTCTTCGCGGCACTGGCCTGCGCGAAAACCTCACCGATGACGCCGCCGTGGGTGAACACGGCGATCCTCCGGTCCGGGTTGGCCGCGGCGAGCCTGCCGATGGCCGCCCTGAGCCTGCCGCCGAACGCCTCCATCGTCTCCGCGCCGGGAATGACGTCCCAGCGCTGTTCCTGCCACAGCTTCTCGACGATCGGGTGACCTTCGTGGGTGTAGCGGCGGAAGAGCCCGTTCTCCCAGTCGCCGAGGTGGATCTCCCTCAGGTCGGCTTCGACCTCCGGCGTGAACCCGAGCTTCGCCGCCAGCGGCGCCGCGGTCTGCGACGTCCGGCGCAGCGTCGTCACGTACAGCGCGGAGATCCGCTCGTCCGCCAGGCGGCGCCCGACCCGTTCGGCGTGGTCCCTGCCCTCCGGCGCGAGGTCCGGATCGGCCTGCCCGTCGACGAGGTCGAACGGCTCGCTGCCCTTCGCCGGGGCCGATTCACCGTGGCGGACGAGGAAGATCTCGGTCGATCCCGGCGGGGGCGAGAACCGGTGCTGGCGGTATTCGATCTCCTGCTCTGGGGTGCTCATGCATCGGACGATACCGAGCTAACCCAGCTGTTTGTCGACGAAACACCAGCGCCAGGTCTCCCCGGGCTCGTGGCTGCGCATCACCGGATGCAGGGTGTCGTGGAAGTGCTCGGTCGCGTGTTTGCCCGGTGAGGAGTCGCAGCAGGCGACGTTCCCGCATTTGACGCATTCGCGCAGGTGCACCCAGGTCATCCCGTTTTCGACGCAGACGGCGCACACGTCCGGCGAGCCGGGTTCGACAGCGGGCCAGTCCTTCGTCAGATGCTTGCAGGATCCCGCCGTCGCGGCGGGGGTGCGCAGTTCCCGATCGGAGTCCGGCACGGTCTCCTCCTCCCTGTCCAACATGGATTCCTCGATGTCGAGGCGTTCGAGGATCCGGCGCAGGACATCGTCATCGGCCATCCCCGAGTCGCGCGCCTCCAGGAACTTCTCCCGCTCGACTTCGAGCAGTCTCAACCGCAGGCGGCGATAGGCGTCGCTCGGCGTTTCGGTCAGCGCGCTCTGCCTGCCGAGCTCTTCCCACGCCGAGTCGGAGCGGTGCTGGAGCCTGCTGCGCAGCCGCTCGACGATGTCGTCCGGATCCTCGGGGGTCCGGATCTTCTCCAGCTCCTGGAGCGCCGCCCGAGTCATGTCGTTGAGGACGGCGGCCTCCTGCAGCGCGTCCTCGGCGGGATCGGGCGGGGGCAGTTTCAGACGCCGGACCAGGACCGGAAGCGTCGTGCCGTGCAGCAGCAGGGTCCCCGCCACCACGACGAACGCGACCAAGACCAGCACGGCCCGTTGCGGGGTGTCCGCCGGCAGCACGAACGCCGCCGCGAGCGTGACGACCCCGCGCATCCCCGCCCAGGCGATCACCGTCGAGTACCGCCAAGGCCAGGCGTGACGGCGGAACACCCGACGCGCCAGGCCGATGCCGATCATCCAGACGACGCGGGTGAGGATCGTCGCGGCGAGCGTGGCGAGGCAGATCAGGACGAGCTGGAGCGCGCTCAGCCCGCTGTCGCCGACCTCGGTCATGATCCGGCGGACCTGCAGCCCGATCAGCAGGAAGACGATGTTCTCCAGCAGGAACTGGATGGTCTGCCAGTTCAGCCTGCTCGCCAGCCGGGAGCGGCCCGAGAGCATGCTGGGCGCCTTGTGCCCGAGGATCAGGCCCGCGACGACCACGGCGATCACCCCGGAACCGTGGATCGCCTCGGCGGCCAGATAGGCGACGAAGGGGACCACCAGCGAAAGCGCGGTGTCGCTGACCGGATCCTCGAGCCGCGTGCGGATCATCGCGGCGAGCGCGCCGACGGCGAACCCGATCACCAGACCGCCGCCCGCGGCGAGCAGGAAGTCCCCGCCCACCTGCAGCAGGCTGACCGAACCGGCGATGGCCGCGATGGCCGTCCTCAACGCGACCAGCGCGGCCGCGTCGTTGAAGAGGCTTTCGCCCTCCAGCAGCCGGGTCAGCTTGCGCGGCATCCCGACCTTGCGGGCGACGGCGGTGGCCGCGACCGCGTCGGGCGGGGCGACCACCGCGCCGATCGCGAGCCCGGCGGCGAGCGGCAGGCCGGGGATCACCAGCCACGCCACGACGCCGACCGCGACCGTGGTGAAGATGACGAGTCCCACCGACAGCAGCAGGATCGGCCCGCGGTTGCGGCGGAAGTCGATCAGCGAAGTCCGGATCGCGGTCGCGTACAGCAACGGGGGCAGCAGCCCCAGCAGGACGACCTCCGGGTCCAGTTCGTACTCCGGGACACCGGGGACGTACGAGGCGACGACCCCGACCGCGATCAGGCACAGGGGCGCCGACCAGTCGAGTTTCCGCGCCGCGGCGGTGACCAGGAGGACGGCCACCACCAGTGCCACGAGTTCTACCGCGATCTCCACGCCGCTCATCATCACCCGAAAGGCCCGGAGCGCGCGCACCGAGGCCCGGCTACCGCTGTTCGATACGCACCAGGGTGCCCGCCGGGTCACGGAAAGCGCAGTCGCGGACGCCCCAGGGCTGGTCGAGCGGTTCTTGGACGACGTCCGCCCCGGTCGCCTGGATCCGGTCGAACGTCGCCGTCAGGTCCCGCGTGGCGAGCACGATGGTCGCGTAGCTGCCCTTCGCCATCAACTCGGCGATCGTGGCGCGTTCCTCGCCGGTGACCTCCGTGTCTGCGGCCGGGGGCTGGAGCACGATCGACGTCCCCGGCTGGCCCGGTGGCCCGACGGTCACCCGCAGCGCGCCTTCGTCACGCACTTCGAAGCCCAAGATGTCGCGATAGAAGGAAAGCGAGGTCTCGAGATCGTCGGCGGGGAGGAAGGACGCGTGAATCGAGAGGGTCATGCGGTCAAGGTAGGTCGGGGCGCGGGGAAGCCGCTTCTTTATTCCTGATCGGCCGCATGACCTGTTTGACGACGCAGCCGGGCATGCCGCGGCCTTCTTCCACCGCCTGCTTGCGATAGACACTCGGCGAGATGCCGACCAGTTCGGAGAACCGGGTGCTGAAGGTGCCCAGCGACGAGAAGCCGACGTCGAAACAGACCTCGGTGACCGACATGTCCCCGCGCCGCAGCAGCATCATCGCGCGCTCGATCCGGCGGGTCATCAGGTAGCTGTAGGGCGATTCGCCGTACGCGGCCCGGAACTCCCGGCTCAGGTGCCCGGCGGAGACGTGCACGCCGCGCGCCAGCGCCTCGACGTCCAGCGGCTGCGCGTAGTCGCGATCGATCCGGTCGCGGACGCGTCGCAGCATGGCGAGGTCGCGCAGGCGCGGGCCTGGGTCACGCTGTCCGGTCACCCGGAAAGCGTAACCCACGCCGGGACGCCCAAGGCCCCCTTCGCCGGGCGGCGAAGGGGGCCTCGGGCGGTTTCCGTACTAGAGGGTGATCTTGTCCACGTTGGGACCGCCGTTCGCCGTGGTGGCGACGGCCCTGATCTTGTTCACCCCCGCGGCCAGCGTCACCTTGACGGTCTTCGTCGTCCAGTTCGGCCAGGCCCCGGTGCCGCCGAAGCCGACACCCGACGCGCTGACCGTGCCGTTGACGGAGAAGTCCAGCGGCCGGTTCGCCGTGGTGCCGTTGGCGTACCGGACGACGACGTCGTAGGTGCCCGCGGCGGGCGCCGTGACCGTCCACTCGACCGAGCTGCCCGCCACGTTGTCGTAGTTGACGAACCCGGTGCCGGTGAACCCGGCGTGGTTGGACTCCACCGCGCCGTCGACGACCGTGGCGTCCTCCGCCTGGTAGTCGACCGGGTTGTTCGGGCCGGGGCCGGAGCCGTCGGCGGGAACGGTCTGCGTCCCGGTGTTCCAGCCGGAGACCCGCACCGAAGGCTTGGAGCCCTTGAGGTCGGAGGTGCGGTACTTCGCGGTCAGCGTGGTCGTTTCACCCGGCCACAGGCTCACCGCGTTGTCGTTCCATTCCACCGGGAGCACCGGTTTGCCCGCGGAGTCCACGACCTTCGAGTCGACGTAGAACGCCGGGAGCTTGCCGCCCGAGGTGTTCTTCAGCGTCACGGTCGTCGTGGTGGTGCCGTCGGATCCGGCGACCGACTTGGCCGTCGCGCCGACGGCCGACTGGCCGAGGTTCTTCAGGCCGGACAGATCGGCGTAGGCCGACTGGGGCGTGTAGTACCAGTCACTGCCGGCCCAGTTCAGCGTGTCCGCCTTGGTGGAGAGCCAGTACACGTTCCGGCTGACCTCCTTGCCGGAGGAGTCGGTGAGCACCAGCTTCGCCAGGTAGGTCGTCGACAGCCCGCTCACCGCCGGGACGGTGACCGCGGTGGCCTTGGCGCCCAGCGCCCCGACCGACACGCCGGTCTTGGTGTTGCTGTACTTCTCCGTGCCGTCGAGGTTGTACAGCTTCGTGGTCGCCGTCAGCCCGCTCACCGCGTTCGACGTCTGGTTGATCACCACGACCGAACGATTGTCGTGCGAATACTGGATGTGCAGGGGCTCGTTGGCCTTCTTCGCGCCGTAGTAAGCGCCGTTCTGGTCCATGTAGGCGTCGAACAGCTGCCAGTGCAACGAGGTCCACGGGCTGTTGAGCATCCAGTAGATCAACCCGGTCGAGGGGTTGGTCGAGTCGGTGTAGTTGCGCGAGTGCGACTCGAACTCCGCACGCACGTTCTCGTACTGCGCGAGCTGGGACTTCCGCACGAAGTCGGTCAGGTCCGCCGGCGCCCCGTAGCGCTTGGTGAGCGCGTTGCCGAACAGCTTCAGATTCGCGAACGTCGTCGACGAGGAACGGTGGTACTGCGGAGCCGACGGGTCCTTCCACATCGTTTCCAGCTCGCTCGGCGACATCATGCGCTTCAGCGTGTCCATCGTCGGGATGTCGACGCCGGCACTGGTCTCCGAGTTGAAGTTCCAGGCGCCACCACGGTCCTTTTGCGACTTGTCGTACCAGTAGACCGGCGGGACGTAGTCGTACGGGCCGTTCATCTTCATCCCGGAGGCGCCCGTGATCGGGGACGGCCGCTTCGACGCCGACGGGATCACCGGGAGGGTGAAGTCGGCGGCCTTCATCGCGTCGAGGTAACCCTGCTCGATCCGCTTGTCCGGCGCGAAGTCGCTGCCGATGTGGAAGGAGACGACGCTCGGGTGATCACGCAGGCGCTCGGCTTCGGAGAACATCGAAGCCTTGGCGATCGGGTAGTCCGATTCGACCCAGGGCTCGCCCTTTTCCTCGCCGTTGACGTGGCCTTCCCATTTGTCGCAGCATTCCCAGCCGGGCATGGTCAGCACGCCGAGGTCGTCGGCGAGGTCGAAGAACTCGTCCGGCTCGATGTGGCCTTCCAACCGGACCGTGTTGAGCCCGAGGTTCAGCACGTACTTGAGCTTGTCGGCCGCCGCGGTCTCGTTCCAGCGCAGGAACAGGTCCGGCGTGTAGCCGCCGCCCCTGATCAGCAGTGGCTTGCCGTTGACGCTGTACTGCCGTCCGCCGCTGGAGTTCAGCGGCGCCTTGACGTCGCGGACCCCGAACTTCGACTTCGAGGTGTCCGACGGCGCGCCGCCGACACTCGCCGTCAGGTCGAGGGCGTAGCGGTGCTGGCCGCCCATCCCGGCGGGCCACCAGAGGTTGGGGTTGTCGAGACCGACCACGCCGAAGGTGACGGTCTTGCGCTCCTTGGCGGCAAGCGAGACGGTCTGGCTGACCGGCTTGCCCGCGACCGTCCCGGCGACGGTGGCCTGCACCGCGTTCGCCGAGTCGTTGCGGACGTCGGCCTTCACCGTGAGGTCCGCGTGGTCGAGCGAGGAGTTCAGCTTCTGGACCACGTGCGCGCTGCGCAGCGCGACCGGTCCGCCGCGGCGGACGAGGACGTCACGCACGATGCCCATGTTCTGGTCCGGCGGGGTCTGCGCCCAGTCGATCCAGCCCATCGAGAGGTCGTTGTTGGGGTCGTTGGGGTAGACCTTGAACGCGACGCTGTTGACGCCCGCGCGGACGTGCGCGGTGATGTCCAGGTCGTGGCGGGTGTAGGCGCCGTTGACCTGGTCCTTCGTCGCGATCTTGGTGCCGTTGACCCAGACGTCGGCCTTCGAGAGCACGCCGCTGAAGTCGAGATAGGTGCGCGACGACGTGTCTTCGACGTTCAGGTCGGTGCGGTACCACCACGGCACGGAGAACTGCGCCGCCGGGACGTTCTTCATGTTCGTGGAATAGAAGGGGTCGGCGTACTTGCCGTTCTGCAGCAGCCCGGCGTAGACCGTCGACCGCGACGACACCGGGTACCAGCCGGAGGTCGGGAAGCCCGGCTTCGACACCGCCGAGTCATCGCTGACCTGTGCCGAGGACTGGATCACGAAGCCGGGGATCGGGGTGGCGTTGCCCGCGGCGGCGCCGACGGACAGCGGTACGGCCACTTCGGCGCCGGTGGCGGCGGGAGCGGCCGTCACCCCGCAGACCGCGGCGGCCAGCGCGGTGACGGTCAAGGCCAGTAACGGGATCCGGGTTCTCTTCTGCCGAAAACTCACGAGCGCGCCTCCTTGGGCACACGGCGGCGGACCTGGGCGGAAATCGTTAAGAAAGTTCCCTAACAATGTTGGGGGAGATAGTAGCCGCCACTTCACGCGGGGAACAGACCCTTGCATCGGGTTCGTCAGCGATGCCGGTGAGCCGGGTAGTGTCCCGGCCGTGGAGCTGCTCCCGTTCGACGAGTACGTACGGTCCCTGAACCGGAAGCGGATGGCCGCCGGTGTCCTGTTCCGCGACGACGCCGACCGGGTCCTGATCGTGGAGACGTCCTACAAGGAGGACTGGGAAATCCCAGGTGGCGCCTGTGACGAAGACGAACCGCCGTGGCGCACCGCGGAGCGGGAGATCGGCGAAGAACTCGGCATCGCCCGCCCGCCGGGCCGGCTGATCGCCATCGACTACCTTCCCTCCGACGAGCGGATGCCCGAAGGCCTCACGTTCGTCTTCGACGGTGGGGTGATCACGGACGAGGACCTCGCCGGGTTCGTCTTCGCGGACTCCGAAATCGTGTCGGCGGCCTTGGTGTCCTTGCCGGAGGCGGCGCTGAAATTGAGCCCTCGTCTCGCGCGGCGGGTCTCCGCGGCACTCGGCGCCGTCCGGTCCGGTGGTCTCGCCATCTGCGAAGGTGGCCGCCCCGTCAGCTGACGGGTGCCACGTAGCTCCACTGTCCGTCGACGCGGACGAAGGCGCTGTTCTCGTGCATGCTGCCGGGACGGCGATCCTGCCGGTAGTGGGCCCGGAACTCCACGGTGCCCTCGGCCTCGAGCAGGCCGCCGCCGGTCTTGCCGAGGATCTCCAGGAACGTCCAGCGCTGTCCCGGGTCGAGCTCGAGATCGGCGGGGCAGGTCTTCGGATACCAGGTCTTCGTGAGGTAGTCCGTGTCGCCGACGGCGAACGCGCTGAACCGCGACCGCATCAGGAGTTCGGCTGTCGGCGCTGTCGCGGTTCCCCGGTGGAAGCGGCCGCAGCAAGCGCCATAGGGCTCGCCGAGGCCGCACGGGCAACGGGATTCATCGGTGATCGCGGGCACGTCCGCGATTGTGTCATCGCGGCGCGGTGGCGCTTTCGAGGTCCCGTGCCTGCTTGAGCCAGCCGGTGAACAGCTCGGCGTCGATGTCGTCGGCCGAGCGCAGCTTGACGTGCGCCATCTCCCGGGCGCTCGCCTCGAGCCTGCCGGACGGGTCGTCGACGAGCTGTCCCTTCCAAAGGGCGAAAGTGACGTACGACGAGTACGCCTTCATCAGGCAGACGAGGTTCTTCCCTGCGGCTTCGCCCGCGCTCCAGGTCGGGGAGGCGTGGTACATCGCCTCGATGGAGCCCGGCAGGGCGGCGTTGACGATCGGGCGCAGCGCGATGGCGACCTCACGCAGGTTCTCGGGCAGGGCGGCGATGTAGTCGTCGACGTTCGCGAACTTGGCCATGACTTGATCCCTTCGGTCGGTGTGCGCCCAGCTAACCGTCCGAAGGTTCGAGTTGTCAAGACAAAAAAATTATTCGGTGGGTTCCTTGTCGTCGAGCACGCCCCACCAGAGGAAGTCGCGGGCACGGGTCGCCGCGACCAGATGCTGCCTGCCGCGAAGCTCGCGGCGTTCCTCCTCGGCCTGCGGCCCGGTCACGCTTTCGCGGGTGTTCTCCAGCACCAGCACGGCCTCGAAGTCGAGCCCCTTGGCCCGGTGCACGGTGCCGACCTTGAGCTTGCCGTCGGCCTCGCCGGTGTAGTTCTCCAGCGCCAGCGTGGGGATCCCCGCCGCCCGCAGGATCTCGTTGCACCGGACCAGATCCTTGTGCTGGAAGACGATCAGCGCCGAATGATCGCGGCGGACCGGCAACCCGCGGACGGCGTCGACCAGCGCGACGGGAAGCTCGCGCGAGGTGCCACGCCAGGTGTCGGTGGTACCGCCCGCGCTGGCCGATTCGGCCGCGCGCAAGGCGACCCCGTCCGCGCCGTCGAGGTCGTCCACCCGGTTCGTTGCGTCGAAGCGCTGCGCGAAGCCCAGCACCTCGGCACGGTTGCGGTAGTTGACCTTCAGGATCTCGCCACGGCCCTGGATCGGGATCCCGGCGTCGGACAGCCGCCAGCCACCGGGATACACCTGCTGCTGTCCGTCGCCCACCAGCAGGAGCTTGTTCGGGCCGTCGCCCGCCAGCTCGCGCAACAACCGCAGACCGGTCAACGGGATGTCCTGGACCTCGTCGACGACGACCGCCGCGTACGGCGTTTCGAGTGGTCGCCTCAGGAGTTCGGCGCGGCCCAGCTCGATCAGGTCGTTGTGGTCGTGCGCGCCGTTGTCCGAGAGCCTGCGCTGGTAATGCTCGTACAAGCCCCAGACGAGTTCCTTCTGGTTCGCGTTGAGGGGCAGGATCCGGCCGCGGCGGAGGATCGCGAGGTAGCCGTCGAACGTCGTGATCCCGCGGCCCTTGATCACCCTGTCCAGTTCCGTGCGCCAGTAATCGGGGTGCGGTTCGATGGACTCGAGCCGTTCACGGAAGGCGATCCACGCGAAGCTGAACGCGTTCTCGATCTGGGTCCGGTCCACGTTCACGCGGACCTCCCGCCCGGCGAGGAACCGGCGGACCCAGGCGTGCAGATTCGTGAACTCGGCGCGCCCTTCCAGCTCCGGGGCCAGCCGGTCGAAGGCCGTCTTGATCACCGGCGGCAACGAGTGCACGTAGGTGGTGAACAGCAGCGGACCGGTGCTGAGCCGGGCCAGATGCCTGAGCCGGTGCAGGGCGACGACCGTCTTGCCGGTCCCCGCCGGCCCACTGATCCGCGCGGGACCCGAGTAATCGCGCTTGACGATGGCATTTTGCTGCGGATGCAGGAAGGTGAGCCAGGAGTCGAACGGCCGTCGCTGCGCCGCACCGAGCTGGTCCTCGATCAGCTCGGCCGCGTCCAGCAGTCCCGCGGAGTCCGGGGCACGATCCGGCTGTTCGACCGCCAGCGGACGGTAGGCGCGCAGGCGTCGTTCCGCCTGGTCGGCGATGAGAGCGACCAGCCTCCTGTCGAGGTGGAGCGCGTCACGCCGGAAGATACGGTCGAGGCTGGCCTCGGTCAGCGACCAGTAGACGCCGTCCTGGCGGGGCTTGCCCGCACCCGAGCCGATCACCACGAGGTGGATTGCGCTTTCGGCCAGGGACCGGCCCTGTGGTCCGGGGATCCCGGCGAAGCGCTCCTTCGCGTGGCGCAAGACCTGGTGCGCGGTCTCGTCGTCCGGGCCCTTGTCGGCGATCAGGAGGGCGAGGACGCCGGTGCGCCCGATCAGGAACGCGTCCGCGCTCCGGCTGTCGTCCGACGGCAGCACGGCCTTGACCAGCAGCCGCCAGCCGGCGCCCGTCCTGCTGAGCAGGGCGGTGAGGACGTTGCGATGCAGCGAATCGAGGTCGGTGAAGGTTCTTTCGAGAAGCTGCCTCGCTTGGGCTTCGAGTCGCCTTCTGGAGTGTTCGCTCCTGCTCAAAGTGCGTTCCGTTCCGTTGAGGGCAGGGTCAAGGGGCGGGGAATTCAACGGCGATTTCGACGGCGGTCTCCAGCGTCGCTTTGCTCGGCCGTCCCGCCGCGGGCGCGGACTCGGCGATCACGACCAGCTTCTTACGCAGTCGTGAGTCGTAGTTCTCGCCGGTGAAGCGGCCTCCGTGCTCTTTCTCGCCGAGGAGCGCGACATTGCCGGTGCCGTCCTTGTCGATGAGCCTTTTCAGCTCGCTCGCTTCGCTCGCCTTCGGCATCTTCACCCACGCTACGGACACGGCGATGGTGTTCCCGGATCCGTCGTCGATGGTGACGATCAGGCGATCGAGGTCGACACACGGGTGACGCAGGAAGAATCGCTGGGCTTCACCGAAGGAATGCGGTCCGCACTTCAGTTCCCGTTTCGCGGTTCTCTTGAGCTGACGCCAGCCCAAGCGCTGCCATGCTTCGGAATGGCGGCCCTTTTGGGTGGACTGCTTGCTGGAGGATTTGCCTTTGAGGGCTTGGCCTGCGGCGGAGTCCAGAGAGGCGGCGGAGCCGCCGCCACCTGCGCCGATGCCGACGCCACCGATCGCGACGACACTCGCGGTGGCCACTGCCGCGAGACCGCCGCGACTGGTAAAGCGTCCCTTTTCGTCGCGCGGTGGCAAATTGCTCATACGGTTCCGTCCCCTCCCAAGTCCGGAACGGCCGATCTTGCTCCGGACGCCGAGAAGGGACCGAGGACTTCAGTGCGAATACGCCCGAATGGAGCAGTGGGTCTTCGGGTTTCCGCCGGTACTGAACAGTTCCGAGCATGCCGAGGGGCCCGTCGCCGGTGTGGCTGGCGGGCTTCTCGGTTCACACATGGGTGTTGCGTCGGGATCTTCGTAGTGGATCCAGATACTGGGGTGGGGTGAACTCCGGTAGTCCGTCGGTTGCCATGCGGGCTTCCCAGTCCCCGTGGTGGATCAGGCGATGGTGGAAGCCGCAGAGCAGGACGAGGTTCCGGAGATCGGTGGGTCCTCCGTCTGCCCAGTGGTGAATGTGGTGGGCGTGACAGTTCTTCGGGTTGCGATGACACCCGGGGAACGCGCAGCCCCGGTCACGGATGTTTAAAGCTCGGCGTTGGCCGGGGGTGACGAACCTTCTCAGTCGTCCCACGTCGAGGGGTTCCCCGGCGGCGTTGAGGACGACGGGGAGCATGAGGCAGTCGCAGGCGGCCATGCGGGCTTCGCGGGCGGTCATCTTTCCGATGAAGTCCACGCATGCGGTGCCGAGTCCGGTTTTCAGTTCGTCGAGGCCGATGGTGACGTGGATCAACGTCCGGTAGCCGCTCGTCCCGGGCTGGTCCGGGCACGCGATCGCCAAATCCACTAGCTCAGCCCAGGCGTCACCCTGACGCTCGGCCTTCGAGCGCAGATCCGCTTGGCCGAACTCGTCCACCGGACGCGGCTTCGCATACGCCTCAAGCACAGCCGCGGTGCGGGCACCCAACTCGTCATCCAGCAGACCATTCAGCTTCCAGAACCCGTCTTTGCGGCGTTCCAAGGTCAGCTCGCGGCGAGGCTGGGCGGGTTCGGGATCCTTCGGTTCTTTGCCGTCCGGGTCGAGCCAGCCCAGCAATTGCTCCCCGAGGTCCGATACCTGCTGGGGTCCCGCCTTCCGGGCGAGGTCGGCGAGGGTTGTCTCCGCGTGTTCCCGATCCTCGACCGATACCTCGGCGGGGATTTTCCGCAGGATCTCCACGATCTGCTTGATCCGTTCCTCGCCGATCGCGCCGTCCGCCGCCGCAACAGCGGTCGCCGGTGCGAAGGCCGGGATCTCCGTGCCGTCCAAAGCGCGCGTCGGATTCAGATCGAGAGCGCGATTCACATACGGCCGCGCCTCGCCCTGGCTCAGCCCCGCGACATCAGCGAACCACGCCAACGTCGTCCCATAACCGTACAAGTCTTTCGCGCCACGAGAATCAATCTCCGCCAGATACCGCCCCAGGCCGGCGGAGGCGACCCGCATCACCTGCAGGAACTGTTGCACGCCATGGGCAAGTTCCAGCTTGCCAGCGCGCCACAACTCCTGCGGCAACTCGGGAAGGATCGTCTGGGACACACCACAAGAATACCGAAATCAGTCGAACAAATGTTCGTAATTTTAAGCAACATTGAATCGGTACGTTTGCCACTGACGGGTGATTCCATCAGAACGGTGCCACTACCTAAAGCGACGCCGAACGTTGACAACCGCATTTAGTCGACTAAATGCGTGCGGAGCGAAGCAGGTCGCCTAACATCGGCAAACATGACGACAGTGGCTCGACGTCGTGTGGTGGCGGTCTTCCGAGGACTTCGCCGCGTCGCGCGAGAAGGGGGCCAACCTGGCGGGGGTCAAGGCCTTCTTCGCGCCCATCGCCGAGTTGGTCTCCGCCGAAGAAGGCGCCACCCAGGACTACCGGGCCTAGAGCCCGCCCACATGCCGGGACAGGAAATAACGCCGCTCCCAGTCCGTTGACCTGGGAGAACGAGCAAGGTCACGGAAGGAATCGGCGATGACCACAAGCCTGGACACTTTCACGCAGGACTGGCGAGGCTGGAAGGCCCAGCGCGAGCGCGATCTCGCCGACCCGCTCGGCTGGCTCGCCCTGGTCTCGCTCGACTGGCTCGAGGACAAACCGCGCGCGTACGACGGGCTGCCCGGCGTGTGGTGGCAGGACGCCGACGCGGCATACCTCGACCCGCAGGGCGCGGACCTCTCTTACGACGGCGAGCGGGTCGCCGGCGTCCGCCGCTTCGAGCTGGTCAACAGCGGTGCGACCACCCGGGTCGTCGCCGGGGGCATCGAGATCGAGGTGGCGCGCCGCGGCGGGTACCTGATCCGCGCGCACGACCCGAAAGCGCCGGTGCTGAACGCTTTCCGCGGCGTCCCGGCTTACGAGCCCGACGCGGCCTGGGTGCTATCCGGCAGCTTCGAGCCCTTCGACGAGCCACGGCCGACCACGGTCGGCGCGGTCGTCGAAGGGCTCAGCCACGTCTATGTCTCCCCGGGCATCGTGCGTTTCGAACACGACGGCGTGGAGCACACGCTCACCGCGTTCAACGGCAAGAAGGACGGCCTGCTCATCCTGTTCACCGACGCCACGAGCGGAGTGACCACGTACGCGGCGAACCGGTCGCTCGAAGTGGCCGCTCCCGCCGAGGACGGGTCCGTCGTCCTCGACTTCACCCGCGCGCTGAACCTGCCGTGCGCGTTCACCGACTTCGCGACCTGCCCTCTGCCGCCGGCGGGCAACGAACTGTCGTTCGCGGTGGAAGCGGGGGAGAAGCTGCCTTACGAGCGGCTGGGCTGAACCGTCGCGAGTGCCGTCATCGCCTCCTGTTCGCGCTGAGCCAGTTCGGACAGGATGGCGGAGGCGTCGGTCAGGTGCCGGGTGTCGCCGGTTTCCCCGGCCCGCGTGCACAATCGCGCGACCTCGGTCCACAGTGGAGTGATCTCGCGGTACTTCTCACCGGCCACCCGGAGACCGGCGTCGTCGACGAGTGCCGCGCACTCTTCGAGGAAGTCGCGGTAGATCCGGCGGAAGAGCGCGCCGCCGGTCCCCGCCCGTTCCATCAGGACGGCGGCCTGCGGGAGGTCGCGGGCTGGATCGCTGCTGCGGTCCAGCCATTTCTTCACCTGCACGGCGGCCTTGCCGATCCCGCGATAGCCGAGGTTGGCGATGGGCGGGTTCAGGAACTCCGCCGCGTTGGCCCGCACGGCCGTGCGAACGATGTCGGAAAGCGGTTTGGGAGGCGCGTCGGCGGTGATGGTGAACGAGCGGTTCTTCGCCGTCATGGGGCCTTTCTCGCCGCGAGCGCGCTCCAGGCTGGCCAAGGACGTCGACACCGCACCACCCTGCTGTGCGGTGTCGACCAGGAAGGCACGTTCCTCGTCGTAGCCGTACAACGCGGCGAAGTGCCCTCCAAAGTGGACTTTCGACGTGAAGTACTCGAGATGGTACGAGTCGAGCTGCAAGCCGACCGGGGCACCGGCGTCGAGCTGCTCGGCCACGTTCCGCCAAGCCGTGCGCGCCGACGTGGTCTCCTTGACACGCAAGGTCAGTCCGAGATGTCCGGTCAGTTTCCCCGTGATCTCGGCGGGTTTGCTGCGCCCGCCGAGGAAGGGGAACGGCAGGTTCTTCCCGTCCCAGTAGATGAAGCCGAGACCCTCGCCGAGCCCGAACAGCATCGGCTCGGACAGCTCGATCCCGGCGTGCCGCAGGAGGACGTCGAGAGTGCTGGTCTCGCAGTGCTCGCCGCCCGTGGTCTTGATGTCGTCGAGGATCACGCGGTCACCGGCCAGGCGATCTCGGTGCGGTAGGACTCGGGCGCGACCGACGGTCCGGGCGCCACCAGGTACAGCTCCTCGGCAGGCCCGGCCGGGACGCGGTCGCGTTCGGCGATCCAGCGGCCCAGCGAGCGGTAGGCCGTTTCGACATCGTCGTAGGCACCCTCGTGGATCGTCGCCGCGAGCAGGCCGCCGGGGAGCTCGGCGGATTCGATCTCGCCGTCGTCGCGCGCGGGCCCGTCCACCGGAACGAACAGTTCGACGGTCAACTCGTCGGGATCTTCGGTGAGGTAACGGGTCCCGGGCGGCCCGGACAGGGTGACGCCTTGTGCGTCGACCGCCGCGAACAGCCGCGCGTACGCGGGACCGATCAGTTCGGCGAGACCGCTCAGTGGGGTCCGGATGCGCAGGCGGGCGATCGGCTGTGGTGCGCGCACACGCTCGTAGACATGCAGCCACCGCGTCGGCTCGGCGAGGACGGAGTCGAGTTCGCCGCAGATCGCCGCGAGTTCCGCGGCCCGCGCCGCCACCCGGTCGTGATGCCGCTTGATCGCGGCCTTCACGTCGTCCGGGGTGCCCGCGGCGAGGATCTCGGCGATCTCCGCCAGCGGCACCTCCAGTTCCCGCAGCCGCCGGATCAGGCTCGCGGCGGCGAACTGTTCGAGCGAGTACCGGCGGTATCCGCTGCCGGGGTCGATCCGAGCGGGTACCAGCAGCCCGAGCCGGTCGTAGTTCCGCAACGCGCGGACCGACAGCCGGGTGGCGTGCGCGAACACGCCGATCGGCATCAAGGTCGTCATGGGACCAGCCTGAACCCTCTCCCGAGGAGAGGGTCAAGCCGGTTCCTCACCCCAGTGACAACCGATCGAGATCCGGGGCGGACGCGTGGTCGTTGGCCAGTTCGATCGTGTTCGCCCCCGCTCGCAGTTCGACCGGCAACGACGTCGTGAGCTGGGTGTTGTTGCCCGCGCCGTCGACCTTCACCTCGACCGGCGCGCCGCCGTTCACCGATACGAAGTACGACCGCGGTCCGTTCACGGTGAAGTCGATATAGAGGGTGTAGCGCCTCGTCTCGGGCACGGTGACGTTCTCGAACGCCACGGACGAGTCCGGGTCGCCGCCGATGTTGCGGACCTTCTGACCGCCCGAGCACACCCCGCAGTTCGTGACCCCCGCGCTGCCGACGTCGTTCGCCGAGTCCTCGGCCTCCCGCATGAAGACGCGGTCCGCCGGTAGCGGGCTCACGCGCACCGGCTTGCTCACCGATTTCGCCCGTCCGAGCAGGTCGAACGACGCGGTGACCGGGATGTCCGCCGCGGCGACGCCTTCGGGGGAGACCAGTGTCCACGAGGCTTCGAGTTCGTTCCCGACTCGCATGGACGTCGCGGCGGCCGGATCGCCCTGCACCGTCCAGCCCGCCGGGACGACCGGCGCCATGGTGACCCGGTCGATCGTGTCGTCGGCGTCGAGCCGCAGTTTCGCGGTCACTCGCAGGGATTGCCGCCCCGGCGCAAGCCATTGGACGCCGCCGGGTTCGACGGCCAGGGTCGTTTTCGGCGTGTAGGACGGAGGCGGCAGGGGAGCGACCGCGATCCGGTCGAGGCCCGGTCCCGCGGTGGCGTTGCTGAAGACCTTGACGGAGTTGGCTCCGGCCTTCAGTGAGACGGGGATCGCCGTCGAGGTCACGACGCCCGGTGTGCCGGCGCCGATCGCGGTCTCGACGGGAGCACCGCCGTTGACACTCACCGCGACCGACGTCGCGGACCCGCCCGTGGTGTCGAGCTGCAGCCGGTGACTCCCGGCTTCCGCGACCGTCACTCCCGGATAGGTGACCGAGTTGCGCGGACCGCCGCCGAGCCCGGTGACCTGGAACGATCCGGAGCAGGAGGAGCACCAGCCCAGCCGGGCACGGCCGTCGTTGTCGTTGCGGAAAGCCTCGGCCTCCAGCGGGACCTGCGCGCCGAAGACCGAGTTCGGGTGGCCGTACGCCACCTTGATCTCGTCGATGGCCAATTGCCGGTAGAAGGGCTTCGCCTGCGGGCCTGACCAGGTGTTCAGTACCTCGAGTTTGATGAACCGGGTCTGCCGTTCGCCGAGATCGATGAACTGCACGCCGCGGGCGCTCGGCATCGCGCCGGTGCGGATCGGCTCGCCCCAGTGCTTGCCGTCATCGCTGACGTAGACGCGATAGTCCTTGATCCGGGACGAATCCTCCGGCCTGCCGAACGATTCGCGCGCGTGCGTCGGCGACATCTCGCGCTGGTTCACCGCGAGAGAGGTCGCCGGTCGTCGCTTGCCGAGGTCCAAGGTCAGGGAGACCGGTTGCTTGCCGTCGGCGTCCCAGTAGTTCTCGAAGTTCCCGTCGACGAGGTTCGATGCCGGATGCCCCGCACGCGAGGACGATGCGGTCGCCTTGATCGTGCGAGAGTCGTGGAAGTACTGTTGCCCGGCCGTTTCCACTTTGAACACCGTGTCGTAGGTGTCCCAGTCCTCGATGTCCACAAGGGTCAGATAACCGGCGGATTGGCTGAACCGCAGCGCTTTCCCCGTGCGGACGTCGGACACCTTCGTCACCTTGTATCCGTTGTCGCGCAAGCGCAGCAGGTCGGTGCGCGGCCGGGTGACCACGTGGAGGTACTGCGTCCGGGCGCCGGGCTCGACGGTGATGACGCCGTGCGCGCCGTCGTTCCAGAATCCGGGCTGCATCCCGCCGTACAGATAGCCGCCGCCCTCTTTGCCCTGAAGCGAGGACTTGATCGGCGGCACCCAGCTCGCCATGAAGTTGTTGTACGCCTCCTGCTGTGGCGGGAACTTCCCGTTCACCATCGGGGTTTCGGCCATCAGCGACTTCATCGACGAACCGGCGTTGGTGATGTAGCGCCCGGTGGACAGCCGGAAGTCGACGGCCTGATCGGTGCCGTCGTACCACCAGCCGCCGTTGGTCGGCAGCTTGTAGTCGGCCTCGGTGAGCCGCGGCATCGGGGTGAACGCGGCCTGCGGGTAGTCGTACGGCGGAGTGATGCCGGTCTTCTGCTCGTTGCTGACGGTGTCCATGATCGGCGTGTCCTCGTTGTTGTTGCTCAGCAACCAGGACGGCCGCTTCTCGCGGATCTGTTCGTAGAGCTTGTTCTTCTCCCAGTAGTCGTTGTCGTTGTCGATCCAGAACCCGGCGAGGTCCGAGTAGCGGTCCATGACCTCGTGGAAGAGGTCGTAGCTGTACTCGCCGAACCCGGGCCGTGTGGTCAGGTCGACCTGCTTGCCCTTGTAGGCGGAGTACGCGGCGGAATCCAGCGACTCGACGCCGGTTTCCTTGTGCCACTGGGGATCGTCGGTCATGTACAGGATCGTCCGGACGCCCTTGGCGTTGCCCGCTTTGACGAGTTCGCCGAGGAGGTCCCGGTGCGTGGCGCAGCTGCCCGGGATCTTCGACGGCCATGGTCGTGCGTAACCCAGCCTGCTGTGGAAGGTGGCGAGCACGATGTAGGAGGCGCCGAGTTTGCGGGCCTCGTCCACCCAGTACTCGGCGCTCCAGCCGCCATCGGTGACGGCGCGTTCCCAAGCGGCGCAGTCGGTCTGGCGTGGTGCGGTGAACATGCCCCAGTGGAGGAAGAGACCCGCGGTCGCCTCGCGCAGCCACTGCTGGCGGGGATGGTGTACCTCCGCGCTCGCCGTCGTCGTGGTGAGCAGGCCGGCCAGCAAGGCGAGGACCAAGGCGAGCCAGGCGGTGCGTTGCGCTCGAACTCTCATGACCATCCGCTCTCATCCAGGGCGTGGTTACCGAGAGATCCGATGATTGCGGCAGATATCTGAGTGGTCAAGACCCGATGAGCGGGACAGCTGCTCAGTCATCCGAGGTTTAACGAGCGAAGGCCCCCTCGCCGCAGGGCGAGAGGGCCTTCGGAACAGGGACGGAGTCAGCCGCGCAGGACGTTCAGCGTGGCTCCCGCGGTGACGCTGTCGATCGTCACCGCGTAGAGGTGCTCGCCGCCGGGCCCCCAGGCGAGACCGCCAGGAGCGAGCAGTGTCTTGTCCGTCGCCAGCCGGGTGAAGTCGTACTGGCGGCTCGGGGTGCGGCTCCCGTCGCGGAAGATGTACACGGCCGGTCCGAAGGCGATGTCGACCCCGCCTGCCAGGACGTACGCGTCCCGGCTGACCGCGAGGGAGTTCGGGTAGGCGTCGGTCTCGTAACCGGCTTGCGGCACCAGGCCTTCCGTCGTGTAGACCCGCACGTCGTAGGGAGAACCGGAACCCACGGAGTGGAAGTAAGCGCCATCGTTGGACAGCTCGATGTCCTTCACGTAGTCGCCGACCCAGGCGGAGGCCTGCTCGACCAGGCCGGTGCCGGTGTCACGGAAGATCCGGGCCGTGGACGGCGAAACACCCGTGACGGCTGTCGCGATCAGGTCCGGGCGCCCCGGTGACGTGGCCAGCAGCGGGGCGCCGTACTCGTCGGGACCCAGGAGGTCCAGGCGGACATCGCCGAACGTGGAGCCGATGGTCGCGCTGCCGAAGTTGGCGCTTCCGGTGCGGCAGGCGTACCCGAAGTAGATCTTGTTCCCGGAGACGGCCAGTTCGCTCGGGCAGAGTACGCCGTCGCCGACCCGGTGCCGGGCGGTTTCCGCGAGGGTGAGCGTGTCGATCGCCGAGATCGCGCTACCTCGGGAAAGCGCGACGAACAGCGTGCCGCCGTCGGCGCTGAGCGCGAGGCCCGAGGCGCCGGGCTGATTGTCGAGCCTGCTCACCACGGTGCCGGAGAGATCGGTGACCACCACGGCGTTGTCAGCGCGGTTGCTGACGAAAACGTGCCCGCGGCCGGGATCGACCAGGATGTCGGTGAATCCCGTCAGCGGTAGGTTCACCGCCTTGTGGTCCTCCGCCGCGGTGGCGGGCAGGGCGGCGCCCACGAGTGTGGTGACCGCCAAAAGGGCAGCAAAGACAGACCTTCGTAATGAACGCATTCCGAAGTATTCCTCCCAGTAACGAGCCCGATCAGGGGCTCGTGGAAGAAACGCTAGCGGATCTCGTTGTCGGCCCGGACTCCGGGCGGGCGCCCGCCCGGAGTCCGATCAGCCCCGTTCAGATGTTGAAACCGGGGTGGGTCGCGAAGGCGTTGTCGATCACGAGATTCCCCCGCTGGCGGGCTCGTTCACGCAGCGCCGACGTCGTGCGGGCGCCCTGGGCGAAGAACCACCACAGGTAGAGCGCGCCGTACATCCACGCACCCTCGTAGCCCCAGGTCGAGTCGGCGCCGCTCTTGCCGGCGCCGAACACCGAACCCGCCGGGAAGTTCGCGTTGTGCGGCTTCCCGCCCTGATGGCGTGACTCGTGGATCAACGTCTCGGCGCGGCCGGGAACGTCCTTGGAGTACCAGAATCCCAGGTACAACTCGATCCGGTCGTCGACGAACGCTCCTTTGAACGACGTGGCGATGGCACTGCCGTCACCGCAAAGCGAGCGGAGGTCGTCGCAGTTGTCACGGACATAGCGGCGCGCCCAGTTCAGCATCGCGCCGGAATAGGCGTCGTTCTCGTAATCTTGCGCCGAATAGGTCAGCAGGTAACACGCGTTGAACGTCCGCGCCAGCGGCTTGTCGGTGTTGCACGCGTCTTCCCAGCCGAAGCCTTCGTCCCAGTAGTCCTTGTTGCCGGCGAAGCCGTAGGTGTTCCAGAAATAGTCGATGTAGGTCTGATTGCAGAGCGAGGCACCGTAGAAATTGTCCCCGGTCACATTCTTGTCCGGCACGGTGTAGCTGCAAGTGGCCATCGGAGATCACCTGTCTGTAGAAGGAATTTCGTTCGGTTCAGGAGCGTGGGGGCTCCGGCGGGGGCACGTCGTCGGTCCGCATGTCCTTCACGTACCGGCCGCCGACGGCCTGCGGGACGGCACGGACGTCGACTCGTCGGATGCCCAGCAGGCGCTCGTCTTCGGTGCCGCTGAGCGCCTCGCGCACCTGGGTGGTGAGGTCGGTGTCACCGGTCTCGGCGATGGCCTGGACCGCCGCGCGCCGCACCGTGAACACCTCGTGCCGGGTCTGCCGCAGCAACAGTTCCTTTGCCGCGTCGTCTCCGGCGGATGCCAGTCGTGCCAACGCTTCCACGGCGGTGGTACGGATGATCACCTCTTCGCCGACGGTGCTGAACCCGTGTGCCGGGTCCTCGGAACGCTCCGGCGGGATCGGCTGGCGCAGCACGTTTTCGAGCACCGGGACGGCGGTCGCGTGCCGCAGGTCGGTGAGCAGCTGGACCAGGCCCCAGCGCTCGAGGTACTGATCCTCGGACAGGGCGCCGTACTGCTCGCCGAGTGCCGGGACGACCTCGTCCGCACGCTCGCGAAGCCTGTCGAGGCTCCGCTGGTAATTGCGTTCGGCGTCCTCTCCGGACGCGGCCATGGTTTCGGCGGCCTGGGTCACCAGCTCGCCGATTTCGCTGTTCGAGAAGCTTCCGAGACCCGAGCTGCTCGGGCCCGCTTCGAGATTGTCTCCGCCCGGGCCCAATGAAGGGGTGTCGGGATTGCGTGGGGTCGGCATGAGGTTCTCCTTCGCAGCGGCGTGATGCTGACGGAAGGAAGGAACGCGATACCGAACCGCAGATACCTGTTTTTCCGAAAATTCGCCCCTTGGGGCAGTTCGGGATTTTCACCGCGGGAATCCGAAAAGGATTTTGATCACCGAAGTCGTCCGGTGGCCGAAAAGCGTTCACGGATTCCCGCTCGTGATCAATGACGGACGTCGATGACGACACGGTTCGGTGAGGCCAGGGTGAACACGCTGACCGCTGTCCTCGACCGGACGCCGAGTCCGATGGACAAGGTGGCTTCGTAGTCGCCGGTGACCGCGACCGCCATGACGTTGCGCAGATCGCGGGTCCGGAACTTCTGCGGGCCGGGATAAGTCGGGTTGCCCGCGTCGTTGTGCGCGGCCGCCGGAGTGGCGGTGACGGCGATGAAGTGCTCGCCTGTCAACCAGACGATCTCGCCCGAGCCGTCGGCGATCAACTCGTCGACGAGGTCGTACCGGACGGTCGGCGCCGGACCCGCGGTCAGGTCCAGCACGATCCGGTCGAAGCCGGGGTTCTGGCCGGTACGGATCCCCGTCATCGTGGGGATCGCTTGTGCCGCTACGGAAGCCGGTGCGACAGCGGCGATTGCACCGGTCAGCATGAGCGAGGTGGCGGCGAGCGCCCCGAGGGCGCGCCGGAGAGAGATGGTCATTGCGGTGACCTCCTGCCGGAGAGTTGGTTCCGGAAAGACGTCCGTGACGGTGCGGGGGTTGTATTCTTCGCGCTATCGTTACTGATCGCGGAATAGGTGTCGAGTGATCTCGAAATCAGCGGGGAAATGGTTTCTGGCGGACGCGATGACATCCGGTGATGGTCGAGTCGCGGAGTGGAACTTGCCCTTGTCGAATCCCTCGCGGAGGTGTACTAGTACACCATAGGCGCGACGGCCGGCGGACCTCGCCGGTGCTGATCTTTCACGGTCGGGAGGAGTTTCTTGTCGTCGAGGGCGGCTCTCCGATCACCGGCCATTGTCCTGCCGCGCCGCGCATTGTCGATCATCGCCACGAATCGTGGAGGGCGTCTTGACGATCCAGGTGGAGTGGGAGCGTTTTTCCTGTTCAGTGGCCGCGGTCGAAGCCGCTCTGCGCTGGCTTGCGGTCCGCAAGGACGGCGGGCCACTCGGGTTCCTGCGCTACGCGATCGAAGACCCGGCGAGCGAATCGGCCGCCGCCCTCGGCGCGCTGGTCCGGCCGACGGAGTCGATGACCACGGCGACTCCGGAGGTACGGGCGCTCGCGGTCTGGGGGCTGATCCTCGACGAGATCAGCCGGATGGGCCCGACCGGGAGATCGACGGGCCGCGACATTCTGAACGCCGCGTTCCGGCTCGGCGGGGTGGTGTGGGAGCCGACCCTCGACGACCGTTTCGGGCAGTTGAGGAACCTTCCCGGCGTGTTCGAAGTTCCGCCGCCGACCACGACGACGCCCATGCACAAGGCCTGGCGGCGCGCGGTGAATGGCAAGCTTTCCCCTTGCCTGGCAAGGAAACTGGAAGTGCTCGCGCGCGACGGTGAAGCGTGGCGAACCTATGTGCAGATCGCTCGGAACTCCTTTTCGGGACCTCCGGTGTCCGGTCCCCGGACGCCCTCGGGCGGGGTGCAACCCGTTTTCCTGGAACGTCAGCTGGTGGCCGTGGAAATGCGGCACAGGACCGCATATCGCCGGCTGACGGTGAGGAACGCCGTCGCCTGTGAGAACGGTGTCGACGGTTACATGGCGCGGGCTCGGACCGGGTGGGCCGGCGCGCTGGCGTCCACGCCCGTCAAAGGGATCTTCGGCTGCCGTGCCGAGACCCGGCCAGGTGTGCAACCAGGCGAGCCGCTGACCGTGGACCTGCGCTTCCCGAAACCGCTGCGAGAAGGCGAGCGTCACGAGTTCATTTCCCTCGCTTGCGACGACGACCTCGACGAGGTGCGGCACTGGGTCAACGTCGAAGTCGACCATCATGGAATCGCGCCGCGCGTGGTCGACGGCGAGGGCAAGGTGACCGGAGGCCTGAGCGTCAGCATCACCTTCGACGATTGCGTTCCCGAGGCTTGTTGGTGGTACGCGGAGCAGACCGATTTCGAGCGCCAGGTCCGGCCGCCCGCCGGTGATCGGCGACTGCTCGAGATCCGGCGAAGCATCGTCGAGCACACCTTCCAGGGACCCTGTCGGCCTCGGGAGGAGTACGGGATCGCTTTTCATTGGCCGACGAGTCAGTAAGCCCATTCCCAGCCGTGCGCGCCGGGTCCCAGAGCTCCCGTGCCGTCGGTGAGCTGAAGGGTCCCGGTCGTTGCGGTCGTGGCGATCGCGATCTGACCGGTGTAGGTGCGATTGGGCGCGTAGGCGGAGGGCAAGGCCTTCGGGACAACGCAAGTGTCCGTCTCCGCCTGGTCCGTGACACCGTTGCCGCCGGTCGTCGAGAAAGAGTAGGGATTGATCAAGCTCGGCAAGATGTTGAACGCGCCGAGACCATTGCCCTCGTCTTTATCGGTCTGCGTCTTGATCGTCACGTCCAGCAGCAGTGTGTGCTTCCCAGGCTGACGCGACATGTACTGGCTGCACTTCGGGTCGACGGTGATCTTCGTGACCCAGAACTCGACGGCCGGAGTGCCATCAGGGTTCGTCACGCCTGCTCGCTCTCCGACCTTCTTCGCGATGTACCCCGTGGCCGTCGAGGCGGTCGACGGTGTCGTAGACGGAGAAGGAGTAGTCGCAACACTGGCAGGTGCTGCCGGGCCGGACACCGCGGCGGGCCCAACTGGGGTTGGTGGCGCCTCGTTGCCGCAGGCGGTCAGACCGGCAACGGCGAACGCCGTCGAGGCGAAGAGGATTGCGAACTTGCGCATGCGGTAACCCCTCGAAAGTGTGTGATCGGGAGTCGTGCACTATCCGCATAGCGTTACGCGCTCGGCAACTTTCTGTAACTGCCGAGCGCGCATCGAGCGCTCACCGGCCGCCTTTGCTTGCATGTATAGGGCGACGAGTGAGCGCTGAGCGATCAGCGAAATGATCGCTCAGCGTAGTTGCTGCCTATTTGTCAGGCAGCCCCGTCCAGGCACGTCGTCAGCTCACCAGCCGCGTGCGCGCCACTCCGCCACGTGCGGACGCTGTTCACCCAGCGTCGAGTCGTCCCCGTGCCCCGGGTAGAACCACGTCTCATCCGGCAGTTGGTCGAACAGACGCGAAGAGACGTCGTCGACCAGCGACTTGAACTCCTCCGGCGAGTTCGTCTTCCCAACCCCACCCGGGAACAGCGAGTCGCCGGTGAACAGGTGCGGGTGCCCGGCCGGGTCGCGGTACAGCAGCGCGATCGAGCCCGGGGTGTGGCCGCGCAGGTGGATCACCTCGAGGGTGATCTGCCCGACCTTGACCGTGTCGCCGTGTTCGACGAGGAAGTCCGGCGGGATCGGCAGCGGCTCTGCGTCCAGCGGGTGGGCGGCGGTGTTCGAGCCGTTCGCGCCGGCGACGGCGCCGAGGGCCTGCCAGTGGTCCTGGTGCTGGTGGGTGGTCACGACGGTCTTCAGCGCGGGCCGGTCGGGTCCGTGGCCGATGAGGTCGGAGATCCGTTCCGGGTCGTTCGCGGCGTCGATCAGCAGCGCCTCGTTCTCGGCGCGGCAGACGAGCAGATAGGCGTTGTTGTCCATCGGACCGACCGACAGCTTCGTGATGGTCAGCGCGTCCAAGGTGCGACGGGCGGCGTCACCGCCGGGCTCGACGTGCCCGGTGTAGGTCTCGACGATGTTCACACCGCACACGGTAGTCCTTGCCCCGCAATCGGTTCCACCCGCACAGGCGACGCACAGGCGTGGCCCGTAGGCTCGCGTCGCCCTGCCAGCCGAACCACAGGACACCCGTGCCCGACGCCTCACCGCACGTTCCGCGCAAGATCAGCTGGGACGTTCTTCGCGTTGTCGCCGTCTTCGCGGTGATACTCGGGCATGTCACCCATCAGGGTGCTCTGCTTCACCCGGAACTGGTGGGTTACCCCTTCAGGGTCACCGCACAGTTCGGTGCCGCCATCCTTTTGGTGATTTCCGCCTTCTTCGTGTGCGCGAGCCTTCGAAAGGGTGAACCTCGGCGGTGGCTGTGGAACCGGGTGGCGCGGTTGGTGCCCGCGTACCTGGTCGCGGTGGCCGTCACCTACGTCGTCGCCCGGTACGCGACGATCCGGTTCAGCGGCCTGCCGTTCCCGCCGGGCCTCACCGGTTTCCTCTTCGGGATCCCGCAGGGTCCGCCGTCGGATCCGTCGCCCTGGTACGTCCCCAGCGGCTCCGATCTGCTCGCCAACCTGGGCATGGTCCAGGAGTGGGGCTGGCGGTACGAACTCTTCTACTACCTCGATGGCGCCTACTGGACGCTTCCGGTCCAGCTCATCGCGTTCACCGCCGCGGCCCTGCTGTGGCCACGCCGGTGGCGCACCCACCGGCTGACCGTCGGACTGCTCTGGGCGCTGATCCTGGTCCCGCTCTTCCTCCGGTTCGTCGTGTTCGACCCGGTTTCCACTTCGAAGCTCGCGGAGACCTTCTTCTACGGCCTGGGCCTGCACCGCGTCCATGTCTTCGCCATCGGGATCGCGATCTGGCTGTGGGCGAAACGACGGCTGGAGCACTGGCATCTCGTGCTCTTCCTGCTCGCCGCCTGTGCCGCGCAGGACCTGCAGGTCTTCCCGTTCCACCAGGCCCTGCCCACCGATCCCGAGCGCTGGCCGTCGCTCGCCGGTTTCGCGATCATGCTGTTGGCCGTCTGTCTCGCGGCACGGGGGCCGGACTGGCGGTTGCCCGGGCTCGCCCGGGTCGCCCCGGCTGTCACCTGGCTCGCGGGCATCTCGTATGGTCTTTATCTGGTGCACCAGGAACTCGGTTACATCCTGGCCCGTGCCCTGCTGAACGTCGGCGTCCCCGGCTGGCTGCGTCTCCCGATCGTGCTGGCCGCCGCCGTAATCGGGGGCTGGGTGATCACCGCGGGCGTGGAACGGCCGGTCCACCGGTGGCTCACCGCTCGCCGGGATCGACGCGAAAAGCCTGGAAAACCGCAGGTCAAGGACTCGAAGCCGGTTTCTGTCGGTGGTGCCTCGTAGCATGGACGCGGCCGCCCGTGCAGCTATCGACCGGGCCGGCGACCGCAGCTGAGAATGAAACCTGAAGGGACCCTGGCGTGGCTGATCGCCTCGTTGTTCGCGGCGCCCGCGAGCACAACCTCCGCGGTGTGGATCTCGACCTGCCCCGCGACAGCCTGATCGTGTTCACCGGTCTGTCCGGGTCCGGAAAGTCGAGCCTCGCCTTCGACACCATCTTCGCGGAGGGGCAGCGTCGTTACGTCGAGTCGCTGTCGGCGTACGCGCGCCAGTTCCTCGGCCAGATGGACAAACCGGACGTCGACTTCATCGAGGGCCTTTCGCCCGCGGTGTCGATCGACCAGAAGTCCACCTCGCGCAACCCGCGTTCGACCGTGGGCACCATCACCGAGGTCTACGACTACCTGCGCCTGCTCTACGCCCGCGCCGGAAAGGCGCACTGCCCGAAGTGCGGCGAGGCGATCAGCAAGCAGACCCCGCAGCAGATCGTCGACCAGGTCCTCGCCATGGAGGAGGGCACCCGCTTCCAGGTGCTCGCGCCGGTCGTACGCGGGCGCAAGGGCGAGTACCTCGACCTCTTCGAGAACCTGCAGCAGCAGGGCTACGCGCGTGTCGTGGTCGACGGGACGATCCACCCGCTCACCGAGCCGCCGAAGCTGAAGAAGCAGGAAAAGCACCAGATCGCCGTCATCATCGACAGGCTCTCGGTGAAGACGAGCTCGCGGCAGCGGCTCACCGACTCGGTCGAGACCGCACTCCGGCTGGCCGACGGCCTGATCGAGCTGGAGTTCGTCGACCTGCCGGAGAACGACCCGCATCGCGTGCGCGGGTTCTCCGAGAACCTGGCTTGTCCCAACGGCCACCCGCTGGCGATCGAGGACCTCGAGCCGCGGTCGTTCTCCTTCAACGCGCCCTACGGCGCCTGCCCCGAATGCTCCGGTATCGGCGTCCGCAAGGAGGTCGACCCGGAACTCGTGGTCCCGGACGACGAGCTGTCCCTCGGCGAGGGCGCCATCGCACCGTGGGCGGGCGGCCAGAGCGCGGACTACTTCATCCGCCTGCTGGAGTCGCTTTCGGAGACCGTCGGCTTCCGGATGGACACGCCATGGCGCAAGCTGCCGGCGAAGGTCCAGAAGGCCGTCCTGCACGGTGTCGACGAGCAGGTCCACGTCCGCTACAAGAACCGCTACGGCCGTCAGCGTTCGTACTACGCGGCCTTCGAGGGAGTCATCCCGTTCCTCGAGCGGCGCCAGGAGCAGACGGAATCCGAGTACATGCGTGAGCGGTACGAGGGCTACATGCGCGAGGTGCCGTGCCCGGCCTGTCAGGGCACGCGGCTCAAGCCGGAGATCCTCGCGGTCACCCTCGAGCACAAGACGCAGGGCGACCGGTCGATCGCGGAGGTCTGCGCGCTTTCGATCGCCGAGGCCTCGCAGTTCCTCGACGAGCTGGAACTCGGCAAGCGCGAGACGGTGATCGCCGGGGCGGTGCTCAAGGAGATCCAGGCGCGGCTGCGCTTCCTCCTCGACGTGGGGCTCAATTACCTCTCGCTCGACCGCGCCTCCGGGACGCTGTCCGGCGGCGAGGCGCAGCGCATCCGGCTCGCCACGCAGATCGGCTCCGGTCTGGTCGGCGTCCTGTACGTGCTGGACGAGCCGTCGATCGGGCTGCACCAGCGGGACAACCACCGGCTGATCGAGACGCTGGTCCGGCTGCGCGACCTCGGCAACACGCTGATCGTCGTCGAGCACGACGAGGACACCATCCGCTCCAGCGACTGGGTGGTCGACATCGGCCCCGGCGCGGGCGAGCACGGTGGCCACATCGTCCACAGTGGACCGTACAAGAAGATCCTGAAGAACAAGGAATCCATCACCGGCGCGTACCTTTCTGGCCGCAGCAAGATCGAGGTGCCGGCGATCCGGCGCCCGATCGACAAGAAACGTCAGCTGACCGTCGTCGGCGCCCGCGAGCACAACCTGCGCGGCCTCGACGTGTCGTTCCCGCTCGGCTGCCTCGTGTCGGTCACCGGTGTCTCGGGTTCCGGGAAATCGACGCTGGTCAACGACATCCTCGCGACCGTGCTGGCGAACAAGCTCAACGGCGCCCGCCAGGTTCCGGGGCGGCACACGCGCGTGAACGGTCTCGCCGGCGTCGACAAACTGGTCCGCGTCGACCAGTCGCCGATCGGCCGCACCCCGCGGTCCAACCCGGCGACGTACACGGGCGTCTGGGACCACGTGCGCAAGCTGTTCGCCGCGACCACCGAGGCGAAGGTGCGCGGCTACCAGCAGGGCCGGTTCTCCTTCAACGTCAAGGGCGGCCGGTGCGAGGCCTGCGCCGGTGACGGCACGATCAAGATCGAGATGAACTTCCTGCCGGACGTCTACGTCCCGTGTGAGGTGTGCAAGGGCGACCGGTACAACCGGGAGACCCTGGAAGTGCACTACAAGGGCAAGACCGTCTCCGACGTGCTGAACATGCCGATCGAAGAGGCGGCCGAGTTCTTCGAGCCGATCAAGGCGATCCACCGGCACCTGGCCACCCTCGTCGACGTCGGCCTCGGCTACGTCCGGCTCGGGCAGCCCGCGCCGACGCTGTCGGGCGGTGAGGCGCAGCGCGTCAAGCTCGCCAGCGAACTGCAGAAGCGGTCCACCGGCAAGACGGTCTACATCCTCGACGAGCCGACCACCGGTCTGCACTTCGAGGACATCAGCAAGCTGATCGGCGTGATCAACGGGCTGGTGGACAAGGGCAACACGGTGATCGTCATCGAGCACAACCTCGACGTCATCAAGACCTCGGACTGGGTCATCGACATGGGGCCCGAGGGTGGTTCCGGTGGTGGCACGGTCATCGCCGAGGGCACCCCGGAGCATATCGCTTCGGTGGAGGAGAGCTACACCGGCGAGTTCCTGAAGACCGTTCTCGCCTAGGGCCTCGTGAGTGGTAAGGACGGTTCTAACCGTCCTTACCACTCACGAGATCCAGAACCGGCGAAGCGGGTCCGTAGTAGAAGGCGCGCAGCCGGTACGAGGCTCCCGCTTCGCCCGGCATCGAAGCGAGACCGGCCGACGTCGTCCCCGGATCCGACATCTCGATCGGCACGAAGTCCGGCGCGCCGGGTTTCTTGATCTCCAGGAGGAATCCGTCCTCGTCGCTGGAGCGGTCGGCCCAGCTGAACCGCACCATCTCCTCCGCGGCGGGCTCCGCGCGGAACGCCGCCGGAGCGGCCGCCTGGCCACCCGTGCGGAGCGAGACTGCAGGTCCCGGGTCGGAGACCGAAGGACCGGAGACGGTGACAGCCTCCGACGCGGCGCCGTAGAAAGGCCGGATCCGGTAGTAGAACCGTGTTTCCGGAATCAGGTCCGGATGCCGGTAGGTGGTCTGCCTCGGCGGCACGAACTGCAGGATCGTGTACTCGCCGTGCGGGTCGGTGGTGTATTCGACGATCCGGCCCGCGACGTTCGGATCGTCGTCGGGCCAGCTCAGGTCGACGTTCACCGGATCCGTCAGCGTCGCGGTGAAACCGGGTTCCGCGGCGCATCCCGCCGCGATGGCCACCACCAGCAGCACGGCCGCGAGTTTCCTTGGCACGCCTCGTCCCTCCCGGGAATCAGGCGGCGGAGTCCGGAGGCGTCAGCATACGAGCGCCTCCGGTGATCGACAAGACCCGGTTGAACCGTTCGGCGGCGACGCCCGTGTGGGAGGCAAGAGGAGGCGGCCATGGAGAACCGAGGAGAGGCCGGTGCCGATGCACAGTTCGATCGCGGCGCGCGCCGAACGATCCACTCTGCCCCCGCGGGTTGCAGTACTGTCCTCGCCGACCCAGAAGACCGTCGGGAGGACACGAGTGGCGATCGGAGGCTGGCGGCCCAAAAAGGCCAAAGGCGAGGACTTGGTCCGGCACTTGTACGCCGAACACGGGCGAAGCCTGCTGGCGTACGCGACGAGGCTGACCGGGGATCGCGCGGCCGCGGAGGACGTCGTGCAGGAGACCTTGGTCCGGGCCTGGAAACATGCCGAAGACCTGGAGAACGACGCGAAGGGATCGGTGCGGGGCTGGCTGCTCACGGTCGCCCGGAACATCATCACCGACCGCGCCCGGGCCAGGGCGGCGCGGCCGCCGGAAGTGGCGGAGCCCGAGGAAGGCATGCCGACCCCCGCGGTGTCGAAGGACCACGCGCAGGGTGTCGTGGATTCCATGGCGGTGCTCGGGGCGATGGACGGCCTGTCCACGGAACATCGTGAGGTCCTGGTGGAGATCTACTACCGGGGCCGGACGGTGGCCGAAGCGGCGAGATCCCTGGGCGTGGCCCCGGGTACCGTTAAGTCGAGATCTTATTACGCGTTACGGGCGCTCAGAGCCGTGATGTCGGGAACCGGGAAGGAGGTAGCGCGATGAGTGCGGTGGGACACGACCAGGGCCAGCTCGCCGCCTACGTCCTCGGCGGGCTGACCCCGGCGGAAGCGGCCACGTTCGAAACACATCTGGCGAACTGCCCCACGTGCCGTCGTGAGGTGCGTGAGCTGGGCGAGCTGCGGTATCACCTCGACGAGGTGCCGCCGGAAGCGTTCCTCGAAGGACCTCCTGACGGGGGCGACCTGCTTCTTCAGCGCACGCTGCGTCAGGTCCGCGACGAAGAAGGCGCCCAGGAGCGCAAACCGAGGCGGCTCCTCGCCGTCGCCGGTGCGGCCGTGCTGGTCGTCGTGGCGCTGGGCGCGGGCGTGCTGGTCGGACGGCAGACGTCGCCCGAACCGTCGACGGTGGCCTTGCCGGTGCCGACGGCGACCGCCCAGGTGCCCGGCACCCGCGATCTCGCGGCCACCGACCGCGACACGGGGACGCAGCTGGCGGTCCGGGTCGTCCCGGCGGCGGGCTGGGTCCGGCTCCACGCGAAGGCGGAAGGTGTCCGGGAGGGCGAGAAGTGTCAGCTCGTCGTGGTGACCAAGAGCGGTGAACGCGTCAACGCGGGCAGCTGGCTGGTCTCGGCCAAGGGCGAGAAGGAAGGCACCGGGATCGACGGTTCCGCTTTGGTCGCTCCCGGCGATGTGGCCTCGGTCGACGTCGTGACCATGGACGGCCGGAACCTGGTGTCGGCGCGGGTATGACGGGTTCGCTCGCGGGTCGCGGAGGCGGTCGGTACCGCTTCCGCGACACGTGGGTGCTTCCGGCCTCGCCCAAGGCGGTCTTCGACGCCGTCGTCGACCTCGCCGCGTATCCGTTGTGGTGGCGTGACGTCCGTTCGGTCAGCCAGGTCGACGAGGACACCGCCGAACTCGTCTGCCGGTCCAGGCTGCCGTACGCGTTGACCGTGCGGATGCACCGCGATCGGCAGGACGAGCACGAGGGCCGGGTCCGGGTCCTGCTCAGCGGCGATCTGGAAGGGATGCTGGCGGGCTCCCTGACCCCGGTGGACAGCGGCACCAGGCTGGAGATCACGCAGGAGGTCGAGGCGCGGAAACCGTTGCTGCGCAAGCTCGATCGTGTCGCCAGGCCGATTTTCCGGATCAACCACGCGCTCATGATGCGACGCGGGCAACACGGATTGCAGGGGTATCTGGGGGCTGGTTCGGGTTAGAGTCCGGCCATGCGTGTCGCCACCGTGCAGCCGTTCACCGTCCCCGCGGGCCTTTCCGCGAACATCGCCGAACACGCGAGGCTCCTCCGGATCGCGGAAGCGGACCTCTGTGTCTTCCCCGAACTTTCCCTGACCGGCTTGGAGTTCGAGGCGCTCGCCGTCGATCCGGGACTCTGGTTGGCACAGGACGACCCGCGCCTCGAACCGCTCCGCGAGGCTTGCCGAGCTCGCGGCCTTCACGCAGTCATCGGGCTTCCGCTAGTGGAGGACGGCCGCAGGTACATCGGTTCGCTCGTGCTCGGACCGGACGGCGAAACCGTTGCCACGTACGCGAAACGCAACCTGCACAACAGCGAGGAAGAGCTGTTCGACGCCGGCGGGCGCCAGGTGATCATCGACGTCGGCGGCAGGCGACTCGGCCTCGCGATCTGTCTCGACGCCGCCGACCCGGACCACTCCAGGGAACTCGCCGAAGCCGGCGCCGAGGTCTACGTCCTCAGCGCGCTTTTCAGCGAGGGCCAGGAGCAGCGGCTTCTCGACCAGGTCGGCGTCGCGGCCGGGCACGGGATGTGGGTGGTGCTTTCCCAGTATTCCGGCAAGACCGGCGGGATGGCCGCGTTCGGCGGCAGCGGGGTCTGGAAACCCGGAGGCGCCGCCGAGGTGCGGCTCGGCGGCGAAGTCTCCGAATGGGCTTACGCGACGATCGCCTCCTGAGCCTTCCGGTCACGCAGGACCACGGCAGCGACGAAGACGGCGAGAGCGAGCAGCCCCGCGCTCAACGCGTACGCGGTCTGGTAGCCACCAGTGAGTGCTTCGGGCACCGCCACGCCTTCGGCCAGCAGAGAGCCAGTCCGGGACGCGGCGGCGGTCGCGAGCACCGCGGTACCGATCGCCGCGCCGATCTGCTGTGTCGTGTTGATCAGACCGGAGGCGACCCCGGCGTCGGCCGGGACGACGCCGGACATCGCCTGCCCCATCAGCGCGGGCATCGCCGCGCCGAACCCGATGCCCATCAGGACGAGCGCGGGCAGGACGTCCGTCGCGTAGTTCCCGTCCGCCTCGACCATGGCGAGGAGACCGAGCGCCAGCGCGACCAGCGAAAGCCCGGTCACGAGCACCGTTCGCGCGCCGAAGCGGTGGTTCAGCCGCTCGGCGAAGACCAGCGACATCACCGCGATCGAGACCGGGGCGGGCAGGAAGGCGAACCCGGTGCTCAGCGCGTCGAGCAGGAGGACCCGCTGCAGATAGAGCGCGGTGACGAACTGGAAGCCGAACAGCCCGGCGACCATCAGGACCATCACCGCGTTCGCCCCGGACACCGCCCGGCCGCGGAAGATCCTCAGCGGCAGCAACGGGTTCCGCGCTTTGGCCTGCCGGAGCACGAATCCGGCGAGCAGCAGCAGCGACACCGCGAGCAGCCCGTGTGCGCGCATATCCGCCCAGGTGTACTCCTCGGCCTTGACGATCGTGTAGACCAGCAGCATCAGCCCGCCGGTGACCAGTGCGGCGCCGGCGAGGTCGGTGCCGCCGCGCGGTCCCGGCCCTCGGTCGTCCGCGAGCAACCGGGCGGCCATCACCAGGGCGAGGGCGCCGATCGGCAGGTTGACGAAGAACGTCCAGTGCCAGTCGAGCAGCTGGGTGAGCATGCCGCCCGCGATGAGCCCGATCGACGCTCCCGCGGCCTGGGTGAAGCTGTAGACGCCGATGGCCTTCGCCCGCGCCCGCGGTTCCGGGTAGAGGGTGGTGATCATGCCGAGCACGACGGCCGACGCGAGCGCGCCGCCCGCGCCCTGCAGGAAGCGGAACGCGACGAGCTGCGTCTGGTCCTGCGCGATCCCGCACAGCAAGGACGCGAGGGTGAAGACGCCGAGTCCGGTCAGGAAGACCCGCTTCCGGCCGATCAGGTCGCCCAGCCTGCCGGACAACAGGAGCAGCCCGGCGAAGGCGATCAGGTAGGCGTTGACCACCCAGGCCAGGGTGGACGGGGTGAAGCCGAGGTCGTTCTGGATCGCGGGCAGCGCGACGGCGACGATCGAGCCGTCGAGGACGACCATCAGCGAGACGGCGCAGAGCACGGCGAGGGCGAGAGCGCGCTGTGGCATGGTAAATCCTTTGATATCCCCAGGTGATGCCTTGGTGCATCACTTGTAACAGCACCCATCTTGTGTGACTCTGTTCCCTGCCGGAAGGAGGCACTTCCATGTCCCAGGGGAACACCGATGTGACCGCGCAGGCCAGGGTGGTCGACCCGGAGAAACTCGAGGTGTGCACCGTGCTCGAGGTGATCAACCGGATCAGCGGGAAGTGGGCGATCGGCATCCTGCTGGAGGCCACGCGCGGTCCCGTGCGGTTCACCGAACTGGAGCGGTCGGTCGAGGGGATCAGCCGCCGGATGCTCACGCTGACGTTGCGGAACCTCGAGCGTGACGGCCTGCTCGTCCGCACCGTGTACCCGACAGTGCCGCCGAAGGTGGAATACGAGGCCACGGCGATGGCGAAGGAGCTGTACGCGTCGCTGACCGGCCTGCTGCACTGGGCGGAACGCCATCGCGACTCGATCGCCGCGTCCCGTGTCGTCTACGACGAGAAGGTCAGCGCCTGACGGCTGCCGCGTGCACGGCTCGCTGGACGTGCGAGCACAGCAGGTCGAAGTACCACTTGTGGAACGGCAGGTCCGTGCCGTTGGCCGCGGACCAGCTTTCCCAGAGGCCGCCCGGTCGCAGGTAGCGCGCCGTGTACGCCGTGGTGAGGTCGGCGTCGACGTGGTGCAGGGCCGCGAGCGCCCATTCCTGGTCGTAGCGCAGGTCCGGCCGGGCGAGGTAGTGGTCCAGATAGGACACGAGGATCTCGGCGTCGGCGAGGGTGCCGAACCGGGCCAGCGCGAAGCAGTAGCCCTGCCCGGCGAAGACCATCCCGCTCTCCAGGAGGAGTTCGCGGAGGCGTCCGCGCCACGCGGTGCGGCGATCGGTGCCGATCAGCCAGGCGGCGGTGATCCGCTCCCGCCAGCCGGCGTCGAAAAGGGACTCCAAGTCCTCGTCGGTGATCCGGGAGGCGTCCTCGGCCAGGGCCAGCAGGAAGGTCTCGCGTTCGGGGCCGCTCATCATCCCGGCGAAGTTGCCGTGCAAGAGCTTCGAGTACCGCTCGGGCACGTAGCGGTCGATGGCGTCCGACATGTCCCACAGCTTCCCAGAAACGAAGAACCGCGGTGCGAGGACGGGGGACCCTCGCACCGCGGTTTCACTCATGCCGCGCGCTAGGCGTGCGCGACGGCTTTCTCCCTGTCGCCGTCAGGGTCCTTGGAGGTGTCGGGGTGGTCGTCGATCAGGGTGGCTTCGTCGAACGGGGCCTGACCGCTGAAGACCCGGTTGGCCTGGTCGCGGTCGAACTCCTTGGTCCACGTGCCGACCAGGACGGTCGCGACGGCGTTGCCCGCGAAGTTGGTCAGCGCGCGGGCCTCGGACATGAACCGGTCGATCCCGAGGATGAAGCCGACGCCGTCGACCAGTTCCGGCCGGTGCGACTGGAGCCCGCCCGCGAGGGTCGCGATCCCGGCGCCGCTCACGCCCGCCGCGCCCTTCGACGCGATGATCATGAACAGCAGCAAGGAGATCTGCTCGCCGATGCCCAGCGGCTGGTCCTGCGCGCTGGCGATGAACAGCGTCGCCATCGTCAGGTAGATGGCCGTGCCGTCGAGGTTGAACGAGTACCCGGTGGGCACGGTGATGCCGACGACCGGCTTGGAAACCCCGAGGTGCTCCATCTTCGCGATCAGCCGCGGCAGGGCCGATTCGGACGACGACGTCGACAGGATCAGCAGGAACTCACGGCCGAGGTACCGCAGCAGGGTGAAGATGTTGACCCGCGCGCCGAGCCACAGCACCGTGCCGAGCACGCCGAACACGAACACCAGGCAGGTCAGGTAGAAGCCGATCATGATGACGGCGAGGCTGCGCAGCGCGCCCCAGCCGGTTTCGCCGACCACCGCGGCGATCGCGCCGAACGCGCCCACCGGGGCCGCCCACATGATCATCGCGAGGATCCGGAACACGAGCCGCTGGATGTGCTCGATGCCGCGGCGGATCGGTTCGCCCTTGGTGCCGAGCTTCTGCACGGCGAACCCGGCGAGCAGCGCGACCAGCAGCGTCTGCAGCACCTGGCCTTCGGTGAACGCGGAACCGAAGCTGGTCGGGATGATGCCGAGCAGGAAGTCGACGGTTCCTTCGGCGCCCTCGGCCTGTGTGTGCGCCTTCGCGGCGGCCGCGGGGTCGAGGTGCAGGCCCTCGCCCGGGTGCAGGAGGTTGCCGACGACGAGGCCGATCGCGAGCGCGAAGGTCGACATCATCAGGAAGTAGCCGAGCGACAGCAACCCGACCTTGCCGACCTTCGCGGCCTTCGCCACCGATCCGATGCCGAGCACGATGGTGCAGAAGATGATGGGGGAGATCATCATCTTGATCAGGTTGACGAATCCGGTGCCGAGCGGCTTGAGTTCCTTGGCCAGACCCGGCGCGGCGAACCCGACGATGACGCCGAGGACGACCGCCGCGATCACGGCCAGGTACAGGTAGTGCATCTTGTCTCGGCGACGCGGCGCCGCTTCGGGCGTTGTAGGCACCTTTGCCTCCAGCTCAGGGGGTGTTCGGGATTGCCGGTCACTATCACCCGGGCAGGTGAGCTGGGTCACGGTTGTGTTCATTGAGTTCGCGCGAGTGGTTTCCGGGGAATTCCGGCCGGGCGGACTGAGCGGCTGGTTCGCCGGTGTGCTGGTATGGGCTCGTGCCCTCGACGACGCGGATCCGGACCAGGCGCGGTTCTCTCGCCCGCCAACTGCTGATTCTGCAGCTCGTGGTGCTTTTCGTGCTCGTCGCGGCGGGGGTGGCCTTCGCCTATCTCGATTCCGTCCGGGCCACCGAAGACCGGGCGCGGGACAAGGTGACCGCGGTCGCCGAAGCGGTGGCGGACGCGCCCGGCGTGCTGGCCGCACTGTCCACATCGGAGCCCAGCCGGACACTGCAGCCGTTCGCGCAGAGTGTCCGGGCGGACACGGAAGTGGATTTCGTGACCATCATGGACACGGACGGGATCCGCTACACCCACCCGAATCCGGAGCTGATCGGGCAGCTGTTCATCGGGAACATCGGCGAGGCGCAACGCGGCGGCAAGGTCCTCGAGACCTACTCCGGTTCGCTCGGCCCGTCCGAACGCGTCGTGGTCCCGGTGCTCGGCACCGGAGGACAGGTCGTCGCGCTGGTCTCGGTCGGCATCACCGTCGAGGCGATCGACGCCGAACTCCGCGAACGCCTGTGGCCGCTGATCGGGGTCGCGGTGGCGGTGCTGGTGGTCGGCGGGATCGGCAGCTATCTGGTCAGCGCCCGGCTCCGGCGGCAGACCAGGGGGATCGCACCCGAGGAACTGAGCAACCTGTTCGAGTACCACGAAGCCGTCCTGCACTCCATGCGCGAGGGGCTGCTGCTCGTCGGCGGTGACGGGCGGGTGGTGCTGTGCAACGACGGCGCCCGTGCGCTGCTGGGCGTCGACGGCGATCCGGTCGGCCGGGAACTGTCCGCAGTGGACATTCCCGAAGATCTCGTCGATGCCTTCACGTCGGGGGAGGAGCGCACCGACGAACTCCACCTCACCGAAGCGAGGGTGCTGGTCGTCAGCACGGCGCCCGTGCGGTCACGAGGAGAGGCGATGGGCACCGTCGTGATCCTGCGCGATCACACGGAACTCCAGGCGCTGACCGGTGAACTGACCACGGTGCGCGGACTGGCCGAGGCACTGCGGTCGCAGGCGCACGAAGCGGCGAATCGGCTGCACACCGTCGTTTCGCTGGTCGAGATCGGCCGTCCCGAACAGGCCGTGGAGTTCGCGACCGAGGAACTCGCGCTCGCGCAGGAACTCACCGACCGAGTGGTCGGCGCGGTCGCCGAACCGGTGCTCGCGGCGCTGCTGCTGGGCAAGGCGGCGGAGGCGAGCGAACGCGGCGTCGAATTCACGATCACGCCCGACACCGTCATGGAGGATTCGGCCACCGGGGTCCCGCCGCGAGATCTGGTGACCATCCTCGGCAACCTGATCGACAACGGGATCGACGCGGCGGCGGGGAACGCCGGCGACGGCGGACGGCCCGGGGTCGAGGTCACCGTGCGGTCCGGCGCCGAGGGGCTGCTGCTGCGGGTCGCCGACACCGGCCCCGGCGTGGACGACGTCGAGGACGTCTTCCGGCGCGGCTGGTCCACCAAACCCGAGGACGGCCACGGGCTCGGCTTGGCACTGGTGGGTCAGGCGGTGCGGCGGCACGGTGGGACCATCGACGTCGGCAGGGAAGAGGGCGCGGTGTTCACCGTGCGCTTGCCGCTGAAGACGCCGCCGAAGGAGCCGACACGATGATCAAGGTGCTGGTCGTCGAGGACGAACCGGTCGCCGCCGACGCGCACCGGGTGTACGTCGAGAGAATGCCCGGCTTCTCCGTGTCCGGCGTCGTGCATTCGGGCGGCGACGCGTTGCGGTTCTGCGAACGCGAGCCTGTCGACCTGGTGCTGCTGGACTTCTACCTCCCGGACACGCACGGGCTCGCGGTCTGCCGGTCGCTGCGCGCGGCCGGGCTCCCGATCGACGTCATCGCGGTGACCTCGGCGCGTGACCTGGCGCTGGTCAAGGCCGCCGTGTCGGTCGGCGTCGTGCAATACCTGCTGAAACCGTTCACTTTCGCCTCCCTGCGGGAGAAACTCGAGCGCTACGCCGAGTTCCACGGCGCTTCGGGCGAGGTCACCGGACAGGCCGAGATCGACCGCGCGCTCGGCACCTTGCGCACCACCGAGCGGCAGGCGCTGCCGAAGGGGATGAGCGGGCAGACGCTCGAGGCGATCACCGACGTCCTCGCCTCGGCCGCGGACGGCCTGTCCGCCGGGGCGGCCGCGACCGCGATCGGCGCCTCCCGGGTCACCGCGCGGCGCTACCTCGAATACCTGGCCGACAACGGCCTCGCCCAGCGTGAGCCACGCTACGGCCAGGTCGGCCGCCCCGAGGTCTGGTACAAACCGAAAACCGTATAACGACCTATACCGCGTCCCGGTGGCTACCGTGGGCAAGGTGAAGATCGGCGAACTCGCGCGGAAGACCGGGGTCAGCGTCCGCGCGCTGCGCTACTACGAGGAAGAGGGCCTGATCCGGCCCGGTCGCGAAGGCAACGGCTACCGCGACTTCTGTCCCGGTTCGGTCGAGGCCGTACTGCAGATCCGCGGAATGCTCGACGCCGGATTGCCGACCAGGCTGATCCGCGAGATCCTGCCGTACCTCGACGATCCTGCCGAAGTCCGGCCGAAGGTGCCGTGTGAGTACATGATCGACGAGGTCGCGCGGCAGCGGGAAGTGCTCGATCGCCGGATCGCGCTCATGACCCGCAATCGCGACGCGCTCGACGCGTACCTCCGCGACTTGACCCTGCCACAAACGTGAGGGTTTTAGCGTGCGGACATGACTTCGATGCGCGCCCTGCGACAGGACTCCGCGAACGGTCCTGAAGATCTCCGCCTGATCGCCGACGCCCCCGTTCCGGTCCCGGGACCAGGCGAAATCCTGGTCAAGGTCACCGCCGCCGGTGTCAATTTCGCCGACGTCATGCAGACCCGGGGCACTTACGAAGGCGGCCCGGCGGCGCCGTATGTCGCGGGGTTCGAAGCCGCCGGTGAGGTCGTCGGCCTGGGGGAGGACGTGACTTCGCCGCGCCTCGGCGAGCACGTCGTCGGGACGGGCAGCGGCGCCTTCGCCGAGTACATGGTCATGTCCGCGGCCGGCGCGGTCCCGGTGCCGGAAGGCTGGTCGGACGAGCAGGCTCCCGGGCTGATCCTGAACTGGGCCACGGCGCTCGCCGCGCTCAAACCGCTGGGGCGTCTCGCTTCCGGCGAGACCGTGCTGGTGCAGGCGGCGGCCGGTGGGGTCGGCCAGGCCGCGGTCCGGCTGGCGAAGCACTACGGCGCGACCGTCATCGGCACCGCGTCGCCGGGCAAACACGACCTGGTGCGGGCGCTGGGCGCCGACCGCGTCCTCGACTACGGCGTCGCGGCGGGAGAGGTGGACCTCGTGCTCGAATCGGTCGGTGGGGCGACTTTCGCCGCGAGCCTCGCCGCCGCCAAACGGGTCACCGGGCGGGTCGTGGTCTACGGGGTCGCCGGGGGAGAGGTCGCGATCACCAACCGGGACTTGAACTTCCGGCATCAGATCCACGTCATCGGCCTGCATCTCAGCGTCCTGATCGAGCACGCGCCCGAGATCTTCGCGGACTTGGTGGGCGAACTGCACGCTCTCATCGCCGCGGGCGTCTGCGCACCGGGCGAGCCGACGGTGTACGACCTCGCGGACGGCCCGAAAGCGCTCGCGGAACTGGAAGCGCGATCGACCGTCGGCAAGCTCGTGCTGCGGCCCTGAGCGCGGCATCTTCGTATGCGGACATGCGCATGTCAATAGGTCGAAAGTGTTGGTAAATCACCAGCTGGCTGACGCGACGAAAGTTGGTGCCCAGTCGCGGCGGAGGCTCCTAAATTCACCAACCATTCCGTTGTCCTCACAAGGAGTGGGTCCATGGCAAGGAAGTTCTTCGTCTCCGCGTCCGTGAGCTTGGCGCTGCTCGCCGTCCCCGTCACCGCGGGCCAGGCCACGGCCGCGGTCCAGCCCGCTCAGCAGACCGTGGCGGCGACCACGGTCTACTACGACGCCTCGGGAGCGCCCAGCTTCCGTGCCGCCATCCAGGCGGGCGCGGCGAACTGGAACAACTCGGTGTCCAACGTGAAGCTGCAGGAGAGCTCGTCGGGAGCCACCCTGCGCTACACCGAGGGCAACGACCCCCGGGGTTCGTACGCCCAGACCGACGGCCACGGCCGCGGCACCATCTTCATCGACTACTCGCAGGCACAGCAGTACGACCAGACGCGGATCGCCGCGCACGAGACCGGACACGCGCTCGGCCTGCCGGACAACTACCAGGGTCCGTGCTCCGAGCTGATGTCCGGTGGCGGCCCCGGCCCGTCCTGCACCAACGCGAAGCCGAACTCCCAGGAGGTCTCCCGGGTGAACTCGCTGTGGGCCAACGGCATGCTGTCGGCCGGCACCATGCAGCGCATCTACAACTACTGACGGTTTCCGCTCCGTGAAGGCCTCCTTCCCTACTCTCAAAGTAGGGAAGGAGGCCTTCACGGCGTTCTAGGGCGTGTTTCATAAGCCATGTTCGCGGTCTTCGCGCCCAGGTGGCCCTGACGGCACGGGCGGACGCGGCCGAGTACGACCCGGTACGAGGCCGATCCGCCCGCACCGTCAGGAACCACCTGGATCACGAAGCCCATCGAACAGACTTATGAAACACGCCCTAGCCCTGGAACTCGTAGGCACCCGCGTCGACCCGGGCTCCGGCGTACACCGGATTCCCGTCGACGTCGCGATCGTCGTACTTCGTGGTGCCGAGGTCGATCGCCGGGCTCCCCGCCTTGAGGGCGAGGTTCGTCGCCGACGTGAACTTCGGGTCGGCCACCTTGTCCGTCGACCCCGCCGTGAACTGCCGGAGTCCGCCGAAGTAGACGTTGTGGTCTGTCGCGGTGAAGGTCGTGTCCGCGTAGCCGACCTTGTACGCCGCCTGGACGACGTTCTGCGTCATCTTCAGCACCTGGTTCGTGCAGCCGCCGTAGCAGACGAAACCCTCCGACTCGGCGTTCGAGAGCCTGAGCGAGTTGTTGCGGAACAGGGTCCCCAGCACCGGCCCGTTGCCGTCCCCCGCGCCGCGCGTGATGATGCCGCCGCGTGTCTTGGCGCCGAAGATCGCGTTGTACTCGAAGACGTTGCCGGTCGAGACGCCGTCGGGATCCTTCGCGTCGGTGCCGAGTTCGGTGAAGGTCTCGTTGTCCTCGGAGATGTTGTGGTGGATGACGTTGCGGGAGCCGTAGAAGATTTCGACAGCGGCGCCGTCGAGACCGCCGAAGTCGTCGGACTTCGCGATCGAGCCGCTGATCCGGTTCCAGCCGATGTCGGAGTCGTTGCCCTGGACCAGCACGGCGAACGCGCCGGAGTCGTCGTTGCCGCCGGGCGTCACGACGGTCATGTGGTTGTTGTCGACGAGGTCGTTCTGCGTGACTTCGGTGTGGTCGGCCGACGGCGCGATGTAGACGCCCGCGCCGGCGCCGGTGATGAGGTTCGACAGCACCTTGTTGCGGTCGCCGGAGACCTTCACGCCTGCCCACGAGCAGCGGCCCGCGTCGGCAGCGACGCCGATCTGGAGGTCCCGCACCACGTTGTCGTTGCCGGGCAGGTCGACGCACGCTTCGGTATCGCCCTTGACGATCGGACGGGCGCCGGTGCCGTACGCCCCGATGGTGACGCCGGAGCCCTTCACGGCGAGGCCGCTGGGCCAGTTGCCGCCTCGCTTCAGCAGCACGGTGTCGCCGGGTGCCAGCGTGGTCGTGGAGACCTTCGTCAGTGACTTCCAAGCGGTCTGCTGCGAAGTGCCGCTCGCGGTGTCACTGCCGGAGAGTTGATCGACGTAGTAGGTCTTCGAAGCGGCTTCGGCCGTAGTGAATCCGGTGCACGCGAGGGCGGCGAGCACGCTGACGGAAAGCAGTTTCCAGGACATTCCGCGGACCGTAACCACCCGTCGCACAAGGGTCGTACAAAGACGCCGTCGGCTCTAGCATGATCCGATGCGCAGGCCCTCGCGGATTCTCGTAGTGGCCGCATTGCTGCTCAGCGCCGTTGTCGCGAGCAGCGGCGTCGCGCCCGCGCCGCGGCCTGTGGTTCCGTCCGCGGGGTTGAACGAACTCTGGAACAGCTACGGCGATCAGGGCGGGCACTGGACCGGCGGAGATCGCACGGTTTCGGTCCCGCTGCCGGACGGCCGCACCGCGTGGCTGTTCTCGGACACGTTCCTGGGCAGGGTGAACCCGGACCACAGCCGCCCGCCGGACAGCCCGATCGCCCGCAACACCCTGGTCGTCCAGCGGCCCGACGGCACGCTGGGGGAGACGCTGCACGGTGGCACCGCCGACGACCCGGAGCCCCTGATCGCAATCCCGGGCTCGGACGAGCATTACTGGGTTGGTGACGGCGCCGTCGAAGGCGATGTCCTGCGGGTGCTCTACAACCGGTACAGGACGACGGGGCCCGGCGGACTCGACTTCCGGAGAACCGGGACCTCTCTGGTCACCTTCCGGTTGCCCGCGCTGACGCCGTCCGAGGTGCTGGTGATCCCGGTGAGCGATCGGGTCGCGTGGGGATCGGAGCTGCTCGAAGACGGCGGTCACACCTACGTCTACGGCGCCGAACAGGGACGTCTCAGGCTCGCCCGGGTGCCCATCGGGGGTCTTCGCGGGCCGTGGCAGTTCTGGACCGGCGCCGGCTGGTCGTCCCACGAAGAGGACGCCCTCCGGATGCTGGCCGGGATCGGGACGGCGTTCTCGGTGACCCGGATCGGTGCCGAGTACGTGCTGATCACCATGGACACCAGCCCCGGCTTCAGCCCGGTGATGCTCGCCTACACCGCGAGTTCGCCGACCGGCCCGTTCGGTGCTCCGGTCGTCCTCCACCGGGCACCCGAAGCGAATGAGCGGCGGATCGTCTACGACGCGACGGCACATCCGCAGCTGAGCCGTCCGGGGAAGCTCACTGTGTCGTACAACGTGAACAGCCTCGATCACGGCGACAACTTCGCGGACGCGCGGATCTACCGGCCGCGGTTCGTGGAGGTGGACTGGCTACCCGTTCTGGGGAGATCGTGAGTGGTAAGGACGGTTCTATATAACCGTCCTTACCACTCACGAGCCCGACCCGCGCTCAGTCGAGAACGCGGTCGTCCCGCGGCGATTCGATGGTCAAGGGGAGCGAAGCGCCGTCGGTGAGCTGATTCAGCTGGGTCATGGTCCGGTCCAGCTGCTCCGCCAGACGCGGGATCGTGCTCGACGGCAGGTAGGCCTCGGCCCCGGCGTCGAGAAGGCGGCGGACCGGGCCTTCGAACTTGACGCCGAGTTCGGCGTCCTCGATCTCCGTGATCACGATCCGGGCCTTCGGGTAGAGCGCTCGGAAGTTGCCGATCAGCTGCGGGCTGGCAGGCGGCACCAGGAGGACGTCGACGGTCGGGGGAGCCGAATGCAGGTCCAGGACGAGGTAGCCGGGGCCGAGCCGCTCGGACAACGAGTCCCGCGCGGAAGCCGACAGCTTCATGGCGGTGGCCACGACCGTGACCTCGTCGGAGTCCGCCGTAGCGAACCGCTCTTCGGGAAAAGAGCCGGAAATCGTCCCGATCGTCTCGCCGTTCCGGGTGATGGGCAGCTCTTCGCCGGGGCGGAGGGTGTCGATGAGCGCCACGAGTTCTTCAGGAAGCTGGGTGGCGTCGACCCACCGCTCGGACTGATCACTCATCACCCCATGATGGCCCCCTTCCTCGCCCGGAGAGCAAGGAAGGGGGCCATCACGAACTTCTAGCGCGGTCGCCCGGGCACGCCGGGACGTGTCTGCCAGGGATGCGGGCCCTCCAGCGGCCGGTATTCGACGCCCAGCGCGTCGAGCCGGGGCAGGTGGTGGTCCCGCAGGCGCGGCAGGAACTCCGCGTAGTCCCGGCCCTCCGGACTGCTCCACGCCACCTCGGCGAAAGCGCTCAGCCGGGGGAAAGCGACGTAGTCGACGCGGCGTGCGGTGTCCAGGTGCTCGGCCCACACCTGCGCCTGGGTACCGAGAATCGTCCGGTCGGCGGGGAAATCCGAGGGCACCGGCTCGTAGCCGTAGATGTCCTCCAGCGTCCGCAGGTAGCCGACGGGGATCGGTTCGTCGGGGTGATCCGACTGCCGGTGGTCCAGGTACACGTGGTCCTCGGGGCACATGACGACGTCGTGACCGGCAGCGGCGGCACGGGCACCGGCCGCCTCGCTCTGCCACGAGCCGATGACCATCGGCGGCAGGTCACTCGCTTCGAGCACCTCGTCCCAGCCGAGCGGACGACGTCCCCGTTCGACCAGGTGCTGGGCGATCTCGCGGACGAACCGGCCGTGTTCCTCGGTCGCGCCGGGTACTTCGTCACCGCCGAGCGCGATGACCTCCGACGGGAAGATCTCCAGCACGTGGTCGAAGACGCCCTTGAAGAAGTCCACAGTGGACTTTTCGGTGTTCAGCAGGGACGTGCTGATGCCCCAGCTCGTCCAGACCTCCCACGGTTCGGCGGTTTCCGGGCCGAGTTCGGGATAGGCGGTGATGGCGGCCCGCGCGTGCCCGGGGATGTCGACTTCCGGGACCACGGTCACCGAGCGCGAGGCGGCGTACGCGACGATCTCCCGGAGATCATCGGTCGAGTAGAACCCGCCGTGCGGGCGTCCATCCCGCTCCGGCCCGTCGTGCCGCCCCACCATGGACGATTTCCGCCAGCCGCCGACCTCGGTCAGCTTCGGGAACTCGGGGACCTCGATCCGCCAGCCCTGGTCGTCGGTCAGGTGCAGGTTGAGCACGTTGAGCTTGTGCGCCGCGAGCAGGTCGATGAACCGCAGTACCTCGGCCTTGGTCCGGAAATGCCTCGCCACGTCGAGTAAACAGCCACGCCAGCCGAAGCGCGGGTGGTCGGTCACCACTCCGCAGGGGATCGTGGCTTGTCCACTGTGGATGGACGCGGCACGGAACGCGTCCGGCCCGATCAGCTGCCGGAGCGTCTGGCGGCCGTAGAACTCGCCCGCCGCGTCGGCCGCGTGCAGGGTCACGCCGGACGGGTCGATCTCCAGCCGGTAGCCCTCGGCGGGCAGTCCGGCATCGGTGCGGAAGTCCACTTCGGACGGTACGGAACACTGGCCGGGCAGCGGTTCCACCGAGACGGGACGGGGGAGCAGAGTTTCGAAGCCAGGCATGTCAGCCCTTCACCGCGCCGCCCATGACGGACACGAGTCGTCGTTGCACGAGAATGAAGAACACCAGCACCGGGATGGTCATCAGGGTCGAGCCCGCCATCACCGCGCCCCAGTCGGTGTCCTCCGGTTTGAAGAACACGAGGATCGCCAGCGGGAGCGTCTGGTTCTCGGTGTTGGAGATGATGAACGTCTTGGCGAACAGGAAGTCGTTCCAGGCGTGGATGAACGCCAGCACACTGATCGCCACCAGCCCGGGCGCCACCAGCGGGAAGAGGATCTGCCAGGTGAACCGCATCCGGCTCGCCCCGTCGATCTTCGACGCTTCTTCCAGCTCTTGCGGCACCGCGGCGACGAAACCGCGCAGCATCCAGATCGCGAACGGCAGGCTGAACGCCAGGTGCACCAGGATCAGCGAGCCGAGGTGGTTGGTGCCGAACGCCGGCGCGACGTCGCCGACCGACCGCATCAGGAAGAACAGCGGAATGGTCAGCGCCTCGACGGGCACCATCTGCGCCACCAGCACCATCACCAGCAGGACGGTCTTGCCCTTGAAGTTGAACCTGGTCAGCGCCACCGCCGAAAGGAACGACAGCAGGAGCGACAGTGCCACCACCACGACGGCGACGATCACGCTGTTCAGGAAGAAAAGGGCGAATCCCTCGCCGCTGAGCACCCGCTCGAAGTGCTCCAAGGTCGGCGTGAGGGTCCACGGCCGCGGGTTCTCTGCCTGGATCTGCCCGGTGGGCTTGAACGCCGAAAGCACCATCCAGTACACCGGGAACGCGACCATCCCGGCGATCACCACGCAGATGATCTCGGCGATCAGCCTGCCGGGCTTCTTGACCCGGCGGGTCTTCGGCGCTGTCGTCACACCCATCCCGCGCTCCGGCGTTGCGACCGGACGTACAGCCCGGTGATGGACAGCAGCAGCAAGGTCATCACGACTCCGAGCGCCGCGCCGAGACCGTATTCCTGTCCGGCGAAGGCCTGTTGATAGGCGAAGACGTTGAGCACGAGGTTGCGCCCGGCCACGCCGCCGCCGTTGGTCATCACGTAGATCTGGGTGAAGATCTTGAAGTCCCAGATGATCGACTGGATCGTGGCGATGGTCAGCAGCGGCCGCACCATCGGCAGCGTGATCGACCACGTGGTGCGCCAGGTCGACGCGCCGTCGAGGTACGCGGCCTCGATGACCTCTTCCGGCACTCCCTTGAGCCCCGCGTACATCGTCACCATGACGAACGGGAACGAGCACCAGATGACTTCGGCGGCCACCAGCCCGAACGTGCTGTAAGTGTCGAAGGTCCAGGAGTGGTTCGCCATCCCGGTGAACCCGAGGCCCGAGAGCACCTCGTTCACCAGGCCGAAGTCCGAGTCGAACAGGAACAGCCAGACGTACGAGCCCGCCATCGCCGGCGTCGCCCAGGCGGCCAGTGCCGCCAGGAACAGCGGGACCCGCGCCCACGAGCGGACCCGGGTGGCCAGCACGGCCAGCCCCGTCCCGAGCGCGAGGCTGCCGACGACACAGACCGCGGTGAAGCCGAGGGTCTTGGCCAGCACCTCCCAGAACTGCACGTTCTCCAGCAGGTCGGTGTAGTTCTGGAAGCCGAGGAACACCAGCGGCGCGTTGCCGACGGCCTGCGGCTGGCCGTAGTCGTAGAACGAGATCAGGACGAGCTGGTAGATCGGGTACACCAGCATCGCCAGCAGCAGGATGCCGCCGGGAGCCAGGTAGAGCAGGGCGGCCCGCCCGTCCCGGCGACGGCGGGGGGACCGCCGTGCCGGGACGGCCGGAGCCGTGGTGCGGGGAATGTCTTTTGTGACCACTTAGCCGAACGCCTTGTTCATCTCGGCGGCCGCGGTGGCGAGTGCGGCCGCGGGGTCCTTGCCGCCGGTCGCGATCTGCTGGATCGCGGTCGGCAGCACGTTCTGCGCGTCGATCTTCGACCACGCCGCGGTGGCGGGGACGAACTTCGTGCCCGCGGTGAGCGTGTCGACGAACGGCTTGACCGACGGGTCGCTCGCGGCGACCTTCTGCTGGACACTGCCGAGCGTCGGCAGGTTGCCCATGGCGATGTACATCTTCTCCTGGTACTTGGCGCCACCGAGCAGTTCGGTGAACTCGACCGCGAGGCTCTTGCGCTTGGTCGCGTTGAACACGCCGAGCAGGTTCCCGCCCGCGAACGCCGGGGCGACCTTGCCCGCCTCGGTGCCCGGGATCGGGATGATCGCGTACTTCCCCTTCACCTGACCGGCTTCGACGGCCTTGCGGTTGAAGTCACCACCGATCGACATGCCTGCCTTGCCACCCGCGAACGCCGTGATGCTCTGCGTCCCGGTGAGGTTGGCGCACTGCTCGGGCGGGCAGATGTCCGCCTTCAGCAGGTTCGCGTACGCCGCCACGCCTGCCTTGGACTGTTCGGAGTCCACAGTGGACTTCCACTTGTCGCCGTCCTGCTTGGCGATCTCGCCACCGTGCGCCCACAGGAACGGCAGCATCGCGTAGGTGTACTTGCCACCGACGGAGATGCCGTACAGCTCGGGCTTCTTGGCGCGGATGGTCTTCGCGGTCTCGGTCAGTTCCGCCAGCGTCGTGGGCGGCTTGAGGCCGAGTTCGGCGAAGAGGTCCGTGCGGTAGTACAACGCGCGGATACCGGTGAACCACGGCAGGCCGTAGGTCTTGCCGCCGGACTTCGCCGTCTCCAAGACCGCGGGCAGGATGTCGGCGCCTTCCTTCCACGACGAGAGATCGCCGGTCAGGTCGGCCAGCGCGCCGGTGGCGGCGTAACTGGAGACGTCGGTGTTGCCGAACTCGGCGACGTCCGGCGCGCTCGCCGGGTCGTTGAAGGCGCCGGAGAACTTGTCCGCGCGGCCTTCCACCGGGATCCACTGGACGTCGACCTCGACGCCCGAGTGTGCCGCCTTGAACTCGGCGATGGCCTCCTTGACCGCGGCCTCCTTGGGGGCGCGGTTGGCCTCGTCGAACAGCCAGACCCGGACCGTGCCGGACTTTTCGTCACCGCCGCTCGCGGCCGGTGTGTTCTGGGCAGGCGAACAGCCCGCGACGAGCCCGAGCGCCGCGAGGCCCGCGATGAGGACGCGAGTTCTCATGGGATTTTCTCCTTAAGCGAATAAGACGGAATTGACCTGGGGGAGCGCCAGTTTCCCGGCGACGGCCCCCGGGAGACCGGTGGCGGGATCGCGCGGCAGCCAGCTGAGCGTGCCGGACTTGTCGCTGGAGACGTAGAACCAGCTTTCGGTCGGATCCAGGGTGAGGTGGCGCGGGTAGACGCCCCCGACGGGCGCGTTGCCCAGCAGGGTCAAGGACTTGCCGTCCTCGCCGACGCCGAACGACGCGATCGTGTCCGAACCGCGCACGGACGCGTAGACGAACCTGCCGTCCTTGGACGTGGTGATCTCGCCCGGATACTGCGCGCCGGGCGTGCCCGCCGGAACGGCCGGGACGACCTGCCCGGCGGTCAGTTTCCCGGTGGCCGGGTTCCACGCCGCGATCGTGACTTCGGCACGCAGTTCGCCGAGGATGTAGGCGTACCTGCCGTTCGGGTGGAAGGCGAGGTGTCGGGGCCCGGCACCCGACGGGAGCTTCAGCTGCTGGTTCAGCTTCAGTTTCCCGGTGGTGACGTCGAGTTTGTAGACGTAGACCGAGTCCGCGCCGAGGTCGACCGAGAGCACCCACTTGCCGGTGGGATCGTTGACGACCTGGTGCGCGTGCGCGGCCCGCTCGGCGCCCTTGTGCTGGGCCAGATCGACGACGTCGCCGAGTTTCCCGCCCGCGAGGATCGGGAGGACGACGACGCTGCCGCTGCTGTAGTTCGCGGCCAGCACGTACTTCTGGCTCGAGTGGACACTCAGATGCGTGGGGTGCTGGCCCTTGGCGGATTTCTTGTTGAGCAGCTTGGGTTTCGCCGGATCGGCCAGGCTCAGCGCGGAGATCTGACCGTTCTCGTCCTCGTTGGTCACGTAGAGCGTCTTGCGGTCCGCGCTGATGTCGAACCAGGAGGCGTTGCTGATCCCCGGAATCGTCCGGTCGACGACCAGCGCGTTGGTCGCCGCGTCCCGGTGAGCGACATCGAGCCCGTGCCCGGAACTGGTGTAGCTGCTGACGTAGATGGCCCCGGTTCCCTTCGGTCCGCAGGTCTGTTCGGAAGCGTTCGCGAGGTGGGAACCGAGAACGGTGGTGAGTCCAGCCGCTCCGACGGCGCCGAGGAAGGTGCGTCGATCGAGTCCGGTCATCGTGATCTCTCCCAGCTTTCAGGTGGTTTAAACCACTGCCATGAGCAATGCTGCCACGCCGAAACCGGAAACGGAAAGGACGGTTTCCAATACGGTCCAGGTTTTCAACGTCTGCGGCACGGTCATGTTGAAGTACCGCGAGATGATCCAGAACCCGCCGTCGTTCACGTGCGAAGCGATGATCGACCCGGCCGAAATCGCCACGACCAGCAGCGCGAGCTGGATCTGCGAGTAGCCCAGCGTCGCCACCGTCGGCGCGACGATGCCGCTCGTGGTCACGATCGCGACCGTCGCCGAACCCTGCGCGATCCGCATGCCGCAGCTGATCACGTAGGCCGCCAGGATGACCGGGAGACCGGCGTTGTCCAGGGAACCCGCGACGGCCTTGCCGATACCGGTCGCGGACAGGACGGCACCGAAGAACGCGCCCGCGCCGACCACCAGCAGGATCATCGCGACCGGGCGGAGCGACTTCGCCGAAAGCTCGCTCAAGTCCTTGCCCGTCAAGCCGCGGCGCAGGCCCAGCAGCCATGACGCGAGCAGCACCGAGATCGTCAGCGCGACCGCGGGGGTGCCGATGAACGCGGCGACACCGGCCGGAGCGGAGTTCTTCGGGAGCCAGATGCTGCCGAAGGTTCCGGCGAGGATCAGCACCAGCGGGACCGCGATGATCGCCGCCACCAGCTTGAGCGACGGCGGGTTCTCCTCCTTCTCGCCTTCGTCTTCCGCGACCAGGAATTCCTCGGGAACCGGCACGTCGATGCGCTTGCCGATCCAGGTCGAGTACGCGACGCCGCCGACCAGGAACGCCGGGATACCGCAGACCAGGCCCATCAGGATGATCCAGCCGAGTTCCACGTGCAGCAGGCCTGCCGCGGCCACCGGGCCGGGGTGCGGCGGAAGGAACGCGTGCGTGATGGAAAGACCGGCGAGCAGCGGCAACGCGTACAGCACCAGCGAACGGCCGCCCTGTTTGGCGGCGACGTAGACCAGCGGCGCCAGCACGAAGATGCCGATGTCGAAGAAGACCGGGATACCGAAGACGAAGCCCGCCAGGCCCATCGCGAGCGGGGCCCGCTTCTCGCCGATGGCCCGCAGCAGCGCGCTGGTGAGCACCTTCGCGCCACCGGAGCGCTCCAAAATGGACCCGAGGATCGTGCCGAGCCCGATGATCGCGGCGATATGCCCGAGGATCCCGCCGAAACCCTTTTCCAGCAGGGAATCCGACGCCTTCTGCGCGGAGCCGACGATCTGCCCGACCGGCAGGCCCGCGGCGAGCGCGGTCAGCAGGCCGACCACGATCAGCGCGATGAAGGGTTCGATCTTGACCTTGATGATGAGGAACAGCAAGACCGCGATCGAGACGGCGGCGAGGGTCAGGAGACCTCCCGTCGAATGTTGGAGCCAGTCGATCATCGGGCACTCCCGGGATTCCGCAGTGAATGGCCGGCGAGGGCGCCGGTCGGTTGACCATCGTCGATGGCGGCGACACCGTTGACGAAGACATAGGGGATACCGGCGGCCTGCTGCCGCGGCTCGTCGAACGTGGCGGTGTCGGCGACGGTTTCCGGGTCGAACAGCACGAGATCCGCCGCGTACCCCGCGCGGACGAGACCCCGGTCGGTCAGCCGCAGGCGTTCCGCCGCGCGGCCGGTGAGGTGGGAGACGCATTCGGCGAGGTCGAGGACGCCGAGCTCGCGGACGTAGCGAGCGAGGTACCGCGGGAACGTGCCCCAGGCGCGGGGATGCGGCCGGGCGCCGACGAGGAGCCCGTCGCTGCCGCCGGTGTGCGTGCGGTGCCGCATGATCGCCTGGACGTTCTCCTCGTGCCCGACGTGCATCAGGCAGGACGTGCCGAGCTTCTCCGAGAGCAGGACGTCGAAGTACAGCTCCGCGGCCGGTTTCCCGGCCCGCTGTGCCGAAGCGGCGACGGAATGCCCGACGAGGTGCGAGTTCTCGTCCCGGCGGACGCCGTTGATCTCGATGGCTTCCCAGTCGATCGGCACGCCGTGCGCGCCGTCCGACCCGGTCTCTTCGATCTCGGCACGGATCCGCTCACGCGTGTCCACATCGGACAGCCGGGCCAAAGTGGCATCGAGGCCGCCTTCGGTGGACCAGCTGGGCAGCAGCGCGGAAAGGTACGTGGCGCCGGGAAGATAGGGATAGGTGTCCAGCGTGATGTCGCAGCCGTCGTCGAGCGCCTTGTCGAGCAGTTCCAGCAGCTGGGGCGCCTTGCCCTTGTTCACCGAGAAGTTCATCGTGGCGTGCGCGAGGTGCAGCGGGCAGCCCGAGCTGCGGGAGACGTCGACCATCTCGCCGAACGCCTCGAGCGCGCCCTTGCCGTAGCTGCGGTGGTGCGGACTGTAGAAACCGCCGCGCTCGCCGACGACCCGGCACAGCTCGACGAGTTCCTCGGTGGTCGTGTACATGCCCGGCGTGTAGGTGAGGCCGGACGACATGCCCATCGCGCCCTCGGCGAGCCCGGTCGCGATGAGTTCCTTCATCGCGTTCATCTCGGCTTCGGTCGCGGGCCGGTCTTCCCAACCGACGGTGAGCATGCGGACGGTGCCCTGTGGCACCAGGTAGGCCGCGTTGACCGCGACCCCGGCGTCGAGCCGGTCGAGGTACTCGCCGACCGAGCGCCAGTTCCAGTCGAATCCGGCGGGATCGTCGTTCCACCCGGCGAGCTGCTGGCGCAGCGCCCCGAGGACGTCGTCGTTCACGGGCGCGTAGGAGAGCCCGTCCTGCCCGAGGACCTCGGTCGTGACGCCCTGCGAGAGCTTCGCGAGGTGATCCGGATTGGCGAGCAGCTGGAGGTCCGAGTGCGAATGCATGTCGATGAACCCGGGCGCGAGCACGAGTCCTTCGGCGTCGATGGTGCGGCGGCCCGCGAGCGAGCCGGGTTCGGCGACACTGGCGATCCGGCCGTCGGTGATGCCCACGTCGTGCCTGGTGAGCGGATCCCCGGTGCCGTCGGCGACCAGTGCGGAGCGGACAACGATGTCCATGGCGATTCTTCCTCTGCGGCGGTGGAGGACGGATCAGAAATGCGTGCGGACGAAATCGAGCACGGTCTCGCCGTCGGGGCCGACGACCGGGATGAGGGGCCATTTGTCGAAGACGGTGCACGGATGCGAAAGGCCCAGTGCGATCCAGTCGCCGACCTCGACCGGCGAACCGGGCGGCAGCGTCAGGAAGGCGTGCTGGTCGTTCATCTTCTGGATGGCGTGACCTTCGAGCGCGGACGGCGGTCCGTCGCCCTTGCGGATCAGGCGGGGTTCGGGCATGCCTTCGTCGAACGAGGCGTCCCGTTTGCCGATGGTGAGCAGCGCCAGTTCGTCCGTCGGCTTCGACGTCACCTGCGCCCAAGCGCGCAGTGCGGGACGGAACGAGGCGACGCCGTCGATGCGCGGGCTCTCGCCCAGCGGTGAGATCACCCGGTAGAAGCCGTCGTCGTGGGTCACGTAGGCGCCGCTGCGCAGGATCGGCAGGACGTCCAGGCCGCCCCAGTCCTTGGTGAGTTCGTCGGCGACGCGGTCGAAGTACGCGCTGCCGCCGCCGGTGACGATGATCTGCCCGGCGTCGTCGAGCAAGCCCTTGTCGTGGAAGGCGAAGACGAGTTCTCGCAGACCGTCCACATAGGAGCTGATCAGCTGGAGCGACTTCTCGTCGGTGTGGTGGGAGAGCGCGCCTTCGTAGCCGCCGGATCCACGCAGCCGCAGGGCCGGGCTCGCGTGCGCGGCCTCGGCGACGGCGAGCGCGGTGGCGGTGTCGCGGACCCCGGTCCGGCCACCCTCTGCGCCGAGTTCGACGAGCACGTCCACCTTGCGGCGGGCGCCGCGCAGGGCCTCGGTCATCAGCTCGACGCCGCGGACCGAGTCGACCCAGCAGACGAACTCGAAGTCGTCGTCGGCGTCCAGTTCCGCGGCGAGCCATCGCAGGCCCGACGGGTCGAGCAGCTGGTTCGCCAGCAGGATCCGGGAAACGCCGAACGCCCGGTAGATCCGGAGGTGCCCGGCGTTGGCGCAGGTGATGCCCCAGGAACCGTGCTGGAGCTGCCGCTCGAACAGCTGCGGCGCCATCGTCGTCTTGCCGTGCGGAGCCAGCGCGACACCACGCTCGGCGCACCAATCGGCCATCGTGCGGAGGTTGTGTTCGACGGCTTCCTCGTCGAGCACCACGAACGGGCCCAGGAAGCCGTCGTCGAACAGCTTCGCGCCGCGGGCGGCGGCCTCCCCGATCGTGAGTCCGGACAGCGAGGGCGCGACCGAGCGGAAGCGCCAGTCGACGCGCTCCTCCCGGACGGCCGCGACCGCGGCGGAATCGATGGTGCCGGCTTGGAACATGAGGTTCACCTCGGTTGCGTATGTTGCAACGGACGTTGCGCATATTGCGTGGGATAGGTGTAGCATCCGGTCCGCTAGAGGTCAACGGCGTGACGACTAGGAGACGCGGAAGTGACAGGTGAGCCTTGGCCGCCCGGGAATCTTTTGATCTTTTGGGGTCGCGCCTTTTTGGCCGGAGGCCCCGCTATCGCGATGGCAGGGCGCTTTTCGGCCGTGAGGCGCAGTGATTTCGCGAGGTGCGCCCTGGCAGCGGGATGGCGGTCGGCGCGATGAAGAGCACTGACGTGTTGTGCATCGGGGAGTCGATGGCCTTGTTCGTGCCGGCCGAATCCGGGCCGCCCGACGAGGTACGGAAGTGGGTGCGGACCATCGGCGGAGCCGAATCGAACGTCGCCTGCCATCTCCCCGCGCTGGGTTTCGCCAGCGCGTGGGTGAGTGCCGTCGGCGACGATCCGTTCGGCCGCGCGCTCGTGCGCGAGATCGCCGCGGCGGGGGTGGACGTCAGCGCGGTCATGGTCGACCCGACGCGGCCGACCGGGCTCTACATCAAGGAAAGCGGGGCTCAGGGCAGTCCCGTGCGCTACTACCGCAAGGGCTCCGCGGCGTCCGGAATGGACGCCGGACTGCTGGGGAAGCTCGATCTCGACGGGGTGCGCGTCATCCACCTGTCGGGGATCACGCCCGCGCTGTCCGACGGCTGCCTCGACCTGGTGCGGGCCCTGATGGAGCGGCCTCGCGGCGACACGCTGGTGTCGTTCGACGTCAACTTCCGGCCCGCGCTGTGGACCGGGCGCGACCCGTCCGTCTTGGCCGGGCTGGCCGCCCGCGCGGACATCGTGCTGGCGGGCGAAGACGAAGCCGAGCGGGTGTGGGGGACGGGAGACCCGGGGCGGCTGCGTGCCGTGTTGCCCGGGCCGAAAACGCTGGTCGTCAAGCACGGGGAGCGTGGGGTCACGCTGGTCGACGGCGAAGAAGCGCCGCTGTTCGCGCCCGCGCTGCGGGTCGACGTCGTCGAACCGGTCGGTGCCGGCGACGCGTTCGCGGCCGGTTTCCTCGCCGCCACCCTGCGTGGCGACGACCCCGTGACCAGGCTGCGGCGTGGTCACCTGCAGGCGGCCGCCACCTTGCTGACCCACGACGACGTGGGGACTCCGCTGCCCGAAGCCGTCGTCGAAGCGCTCATCGGGGCGGATGCGGCAGCATGGGCGGCGGCGAAGCTGACGGACAAGGGATTGGTGGGCGTATGAGCCAGAGCCTGGACAGGGCGCTCACACTGCTGGGCGGGCTCGCCCGCGAGCCGAAGACGCTGGACCAGCTCGCCGAGGAGATCGGCGTGCACAAGTCGACCGTGCTGCGGCTGCTGCGCACCCTCGAGTCGCACCATTTCGTGCGCCGGGAGGGGCAGCGGCACTACCGGCTCGGCAGTGCCCTCTTCGACCTCGCGCAACAGGCGCTGGAAGACCGCGACGTCCGCCGCACCGCCCAGTCCGCGCTCGCCGCGCTCAACGTGAGCACCGGGCACACCGTGCACCTCGCGTCCTATGAGGATGGAGAGGTCGTCTACATCGACAAGTTCGAGGGCAGGCATTCGGTGCGGATGTACTCCCGCATCGGCAAACGCGCCCCGCTGCACTGCACCGCCGTCGGCAAGGTGCTCGTCGCGGCCATGACGCCGGAGAAGCGGGCGGACGTGGTTTCGAGGATCGACTTCTTCGTCCGCACCCCGAACACGATCACCACTCCGGCCGCCTACGGGACCGAACTGGATCTCGTCGCCGACCGCGGCTACGCGGTGGACAACGCCGAGCACGAGGACTTCATCCACTGCATCGCCGCGCCGGTCCGCGGCCCTGGCGGCGTGGTGCTGGCCGCCGTGTCGATGTCGGTGCCGAAGGTACTGCTCGACTACGACGGCCTGATGGGGCTCGTGCCCGAACTGGTCGCCGCCGCCGAACAAGCTTCCGTCCACAGTGGATGGACGGGGAACCGAAAGGGGAAGTTGGAATGAGCAAGACCGCGATCAGCACGGAGAACGCGCCGAAGCCGGTGGCCGCGTTCTCGCAGGCGGTCCGCAAGGGCAACATCCTGCAGGTGGCCGGCCAGGTCGCCTTCGACCCGGCCACCGGCGCCATCGTCGGCGAGACCGTCGGTGAGCAGACCGAGCAGACCTTCAAGAACATCGAAGCGGTGCTCGAGGCCGCCGGTTCGAGCCTGGCCGACGCGCTGATGGTGCGTGTCTACCTGACCGACGTCGACCACTTCGGCGTGTTCAACGAGGCCTACAACAAGCTGATCGGCGAAGCGCCGCACCCGGCCCGCACCACCGTGTACGTCGGCCTGCCCGCGGGACTCCTGGTGGAGATCGACGTCCTGGCCGTGGTGGACTAGTCACTCACGCGCGCTATGAAAGGCCCGTTACTTGCAAATTTTGCAAGTAACGGGCCTTTCATAGCATTGGCGAGGGGCTAGAGCACGCTCGTGTATCCGTTCAGCGCGGGCTGCCCGCCCAGGTGCGCGAAGAGCACGTTCGAGTCCCGCGAGATCTCACCGCGCGAAACGAGGTCGATCAGGCCCGCCATCGACTTGCCCTCGTACACAGGATCGGTGAGCACGCCCTCCAGCCGCGCCAGCGTCCGGATCGCGTCCAGAGTGGACTCGTCGGGGATGCCGTAGATCCCCGCGTGATAGCGCTCGTCCAGTTCGACCTCGCCGATCTCGTCGGCGCCGATCAGCTCCGCGGTCGCCCGGGCGATCCGCGTGACCTGGTCGCGGGTCTCGGCCGGTTTCGCCGAACCGTCGATGCCGAGGATCCGCCGCGGCTTCCCCGAAAGCGCGGCCCCGGCGACCATTCCCGCCTGCGTGCTGCCGGTGACCGAGCAGACCACGACGGTGTCGAAGAAGACGCCGAGCTCGGCCTCCTGCGCCTCGAGCTCGACGATCCAGTTCGCGAAACCGAGCCCGCCGAGCCGGTGGTCCGACCCGCCCGCCGGGATCGCGTACGGCTTGCCGCCGCCCGCTTCGATCTCCTTGACCACGTTCTCCCAGCTCTCCTTGAAGCCGACGCCGAACCCGGCCTCGACCATCCGGATGTCCGCGCCGAGGATGCGCGAGAGCTGGATGTTGCCGACCTTGTCGTACAGCGGGTCGTTCCAGTCCACCCAGCTTTCCTGCACCAGCACGGCTTTGAGCCCGGCGCGCGCGGCGGCCGCGGCGACCTGGCGGGTGTGGTTCGACTGCACGCCGCCGATGGAGATCAGCGTGTCCGCGCCGTCGGCGAGGGCGTCGGCGACCAGGTATTCGAGCTTCCTCGTCTTGTTGCCGCCGAACGCGATCCCGGAATTGACGTCCTCGCGTTTCGCCCAGACCTTCGCCCCGCCGAGGTGGGCGGTGAGCCGCTCGAGCGGGTGCACGGGGGAGGGGCCGAACAGCAGCGGGTAGCGCGGGAAGTCGGCGAGGGTCATGACGTCTCCAGAAGGGCTTCGAGTTCGGTCCAGATGGTGGCGGTGATCGAGCAGGCCGCCTCGACGTCGCCCGCTTCGAGGGCGTCGGCCAGCTCGGCATGCCGTTGGACCGACCGGTGCGCGGGCAGCGAGCCGAAGCGGGCGTACTCGAGCCGCCGGAGCAGCGGTGTGTAGCGGGCCAGCGTCGCGGCGATCGCCCGGTTGCGCGCGGCGGCCACCGGGACGTCGTGGAGTTCGTCGTCGGCGGCGATCGCGGCCGCGATGTCCCCGGCGGCGATCGCGTCGGCGAACCGGGTGTTGGCCGCGCGCATCGCCGCGACCTCGGCCGGTCCCATCCGCGGCGCGCCCGTCCGGACCGCGAACTCGTGCAGCGCGCGGACCAGCTGCAACGCGTCGCGGACGTCGTCGGGCACGAACCCGGCCACCCGCGTGTAGCTCTGCGGCTTCGACTCGACGAGGCCGTCCTCGATGAGACGGAGCAACGCCTGGCGCACCGGAGCCCGCGACAAGCCGAGCTGATCGGCGAGGTCGCCGTCGCGCAGGTTCGTCCCCGGCGGCAGCGTCCCGTCGATGATCGCCCGGCGGATGTTCTCGTAGGCCTCGTCCCTCAGGAGAGACCTCGGCACCTTCGCTAACCCACTCACATCTGAAATGTTAGCTGCCAGCCTGCTCGTTGGGTAGCTCCGGATGTCATGAAAGGGGCTTTCAGGACGAAAAACGTCCTGAAAGCCCCTTTCATGACACTTGGGGGTCCCGGGAAGGCAGGGGCTTAGTAGACCGGCCCCGTGTACTTCTCGCCCGGTCCCTGCCCAGGCGCGTCCGGCACGGCCGAAGCCTCGCGGAACGCCTTCTGCAGCGACTGCAGCCCGTCACGCAACGGGCCCGCGTGCAGGCCGAGGTACTCTGCCGAAGCGGTGACCAGCCCGGCGAGGGCGGTGATCAGGCGGCGGGCCTCGTCGAGGTCGCGGTGCGGTGAGCCGGCCGGGTCTTCGTCGGCGAGGCCGAGGCGTTCGGCGCCTGCGGAGAGCAGCATGACGGCCGCCCTGCTGATCACCTCGACGCTCGGGATGTCCTCCAGGTCGCGGACGTCCGGGGAATACGGGGGTTGCTGAACGGGTTCATCTGACACGTCTGGTACCCTTCCACGAGCGACCAGCCCCCGAGCGATCGGGGGCGGCAAGTGGAGCCCCGCTCCCACCCGTGTCACCGCCGCAACACCAGGTGTCCGGGTCCGGTCTCGCCAAAGACGATTTCGGGCGTCTGAGGCGGTGTGTTCGGTTCTGGAGATCGAACACGATCGGAAAGAGTGGGCCCCGCGTACCGGCACGGTACCGGGGCCTTAGGTATGTGGGCACCAGGTCGAAACGGTAGAAGAATTTACCTCGAACCAGGGAGGCCCCATCAGCTCCGAGACACGCATCAACGACCGAATCCGGGTACCGGAAGTCCGCCTCGTCGGACCCGCCGGTGAACAGGTCGGCATCGTCCGGATCGAAGATGCGCTGCGGCTGGCACAGGAGAACGATCTCGACCTCGTCGAGGTTGCTCCTCAGGCACGCCCGCCCGTATGCAAGCTCATGGACTTCGGCAAGTTCAAGTACGAGAGTGCGCAGAAGGCCCGCGAGTCCCGCCGCAACCAGCAGCTCACCGTCATCAAAGAGCAGAAGCTGCGGCCGAAGATCGACCAGCACGACTACGAGACCAAAAAGGGTCACGTGTCGCGGTTCCTGGCCGCCGGCAACAAGGTCAAGGTCACGATCATGTTCCGCGGTCGCGAGCAGTCCAGGCCGGAACTCGGTTTCCGCCTGCTGCAGAAGCTCGCCGACGAGGTGACCGAACTCGGTTTCGTCGAGTCGTCGCCGAAGCAGGACGGTCGCAACATGATCATGGTGTTGGCCCCGCACAAGAACGTGAAGCCGCCCAAGGCCGCGAAGGCTGCCAAGGACGAGTCGACCGAATCGTCCGAGCCGCCCGCCGACGCGTAGCGCCGACCAGCACATGTCGCGGCACACCGGAAAACACCGGTGTGCCGCCGCACGAAAGAGGACATACGTAATGCCGAAGATGAAGACGCACAGCGGGACGTCGAAGCGAGTTCGCGTCACGGGCACGGGCAAGCTGCGCCGCCAGAAGGCCGGCCGCCGCCACCTGATGGAGAAGAAGTCCAACAGGCTCACCCGTCGTCTCGAAGGCACCACCGAGATCGCCAAGAACGACGTCGGCCGCGTCAAGCGCCTTCTCGGCCGCTGACACCCCGCACTTTGTAAACGCCGGGCGCGCCAGCGCGCCCCCAGATCGACAGGATGGACCCAGTGGCACGCGTCAAGAGGGCTGTCAACGCCCAGAAGAAGCGTCGCGCGACTCTCGAGCTCGCCAGCGGCTACCGCGGCCAGCGTTCGCGGCTGTACCGCAAGGCGAAGGAGCAGACGCTTCACTCGCTGAACTACGCCTACCGGGACCGCCGTGCCCGCAAGGGTGACTTCCGCCAGCTGTGGATCACCCGCATCAACGCGGCCGCCCGCGCCAACGGCGTCACCTACAACCGCTTCATCCAGGGCCTCAAGGCCGCGGGTGTCGAGGTCGACCGCAAGATCCTCGCGGACCTCGCGGTCAACGACGCCGCCGCCTTCGCCGCGCTGGCCGAGCTGGCCAAGGCGAACGTGAACACCGAAGAGAAGAAGTCGGCCTGACCGGCCACAGCGCTCTTCCGCAACCCGGGGCTGCTCCGTTCACCGAACGGACGCCCCGGGTTGTTGCTGCGCGCAAGCTCACCCGCCGGGCCGAGCGGGAGAAAACGGGCCGGTTCCTCGCCGAGGGCGCGAACGCGGTCGAAGCCGCGCTCGCCCACGACGGCAAGGTGTACGAGCTGTTCGTGACCGAACGCGCCGCCGCGCAGCACGAGCGTCTGCTCGCCACCGCGCACGAGTCGGGCGTCCCGGTTTCGCCGATCACCGACCGCGCCGCCGACGGCCTGTCCGAGACCGTGACGCCGCAAGGCATCGTCGCGGTCTGCGCGCTCGTCGACCGTCCACAAGAGACCGTCCTCAAGCCGGGCGCGAAGCTCGTCGTCGTCCTCGTCGACGTCGCCGATCCCGGCAACGCGGGCACCGTGATCCGGGTCGCGGACGCCGCCGGCGCCGACGCGGTCGTCCTCGCCGGGGACAGTGTCGATCCGCACAACGGAAAATGCGTCCGCGCGGCCGCGGGCAGCCTGTTCCACCCCGCAATCACCCGGATCCGGGACGTCGACGCGGCCTTGAAGGCCTGCTCCGCCGCTGGTCTCCGCACTTTCGGCGCGCACGGCTACGCCGACACCGAGCTCGATCAGGTGTCCTTCGACCAGCCCGTCGCGTGGGTGTTCGGCAACGAGGCGCACGGGTTGCCGCAGAACGTCCTCGATGCCGTCGACCTCGCGGTCAAGATCCCGATGTACGGCCGCGCGGAGAGCCTGAACCTCGCCACGGCCGCGGCGATCTGTGTCTACACCAACGCGATGGCGCCGAACCGGGCTCGCTAAGCTACGGATTCCGTTGGCTTACTGGGGGAATCATGGGGCGTATCGCCCGTTCTTTCGCTCTGTTCGGCGCCTCCTGGCGCGTTCTGCGGTCCCGCAAGGAACTCGCGGTCTTCCCGATCCTGGCCTCCCTCGCGGGGTTGCTGGTCGCCGTGGTGTTCCTCGGGAGCGGTTACTGGATCTCCCACACCGAGATCGCCGACCACTCGCGGCTCACTCCCGGTTCGTACGTGATGATCGGCCTGTTCTACCTCGCGGCCGCGTTCGTCACGGTGTTCTTCAACGCCGCGCTCATTTCGCAGGCCGACGTCGCGCTGCGCGGTGACGACCCGCGCGTGGCCACCGGGCTGGCCGAGGCGGGCCGCCGGTGGCTGCCCCTGCTGGGCTGGTCGGTGGTGACGGCGACGGTTTCCCTGATCCTCCGGGAGATCGAGCAGCGGTTCGGTTTCATCGGCCTTCTCGTCGGCCGGTTGGTCGGTGCCGCCTGGAACCTCGTCACCTACCTCGTCCTGCCGGTGATGATGATCGAGGACGCCGGTGTCCGGCACGGGGCCAAGCGGTCGGCGGTGCTGCTCAAGCAGACCTGGGGTGAGCAGGCCGCCGGAAGGTTCGGCATCGGGCTGGTCGGCGTGCTGCTGACGCTGGCCGGATTCGCGGTCTTCATGGGCGCCGGGTTCCTGCTCGGCGGCACGATCACGATCGTCGTCTCCATCGGGATTTCACTCGTGTGGGCGTTCTTGGTCTCCATCCTCTGTACGACGCTGGCCGGGATCTACCAGACCGCGCTGTACCGCTACGCCGCCGACGGCATCGTCCCGGAGGCGTTCGGCAAGGTGGACTTCGAAGGCGCGTTCGCCACCCGCTGAGGCCGAAATCGATGGCCCGGGTGCCCGCGACCACGTAGAGTCGCGGGCACCACGCCGTCCGCACCACGACACCAAGGGAGCTCCCATGGAACGCACTGTTCGTTCCAGCACCTTGTTTACGGCGTAAAGCGCGTTCTTCGCACTCGCGAGTGACGGTGTGCCCAGCCCGAGGGTGATCGGGGGCCGCCGTTCGCTGTCCCATAGAATTCAGCAGCTGCTAAACCCATGTGTGCGCTCGCGTGCACCGGACCAGTCCCAGCGGACGCCGAGGAGTTATGTCCGAAGCCAACGACAAGCAGGACCCCCAGGCGGGGGCGCTCGCGCCGGATACGTTGACGGCCGCCGTCAAGCAGGCCGAGACGGATTTCGCGGCCGCGGCGGATCTCGACGCGCTGGCCGCGGTCAAGCCCGCCCACCTCGGGGACCAGTCTCCGCTGCTCCTCGCGCGCCGCGAGATCGGCGCCCTGCCGAAGCAGGAGAAGGCCGAGGCCGGGAAGCGGGTCAACGAAGCGCGCCAAGGCATTCAGGCCGCCTTCGACGCGCGCCGTGCCGTGCTCCAGGTCGAACGTGACGAAAAGGTGCTCCGCGAGGAGACCGTCGACGTCACGCTTCCGTGGGATCGGGTGCCCCGCGGTGCCCGGCACCCGATCGCGACCCTGTCGGAGCGCATCGCCGACGCCTTCGTCGCGATGGGCTACGAGGTCGCCGACGGTCCGGAACTCGAGGCCGAGTGGTTCAACTTCGACGCGCTGAACTTCGGCAAGGACCACCCCGCGCGCCAGCTGCAGGACACGTTCTACCTCGGCGAGGAGGACTCCGGGCTGGTGCTGCGGACGCACACCTCGCCGGTACAGGCCCGCACGCTGCTGCACCGTGACCTGCCCGTGTACGTCGTCTGCCCCGGCCGCACCTACCGGACCGACGAGCTCGACTCCACGCACACGCCGGTGTTCTCGCAGGTCGAAGGACTCGCGGTGGACAAGGGCCTGACGATGGCGCACCTCAAGGGCACCCTCGACGCCTTCGCCCGCACGATGTTCGGCGAAAGCTCGAAGACCCGCCTGCGCCCGCACTTCTTCCCGTTCACCGAGCCGTCGGCCGAGGTCGACGTCTGGTTCGAGGAGAAGAAGGGCGGCGCCGGCTGGGTCGAATGGGGCGGCTGCGGCATGGTCAACCCCAACGTCCTGCGTGCCTGCGGCGTCGATCCCGAGGTCTACTCGGGCTTCGCCTTCGGCATGGGTATCGAGCGCACCCTGCAGTTCCGCAACGGAATCCCGGACATGCGCGACATGGTGGAGGGCGACATCAGGTTCACCCTGCCCTTCGGAACGGAGGCCTGAGTGAAGGTCCCAGCCAGCTGGCTGACCGAACACCTCGACGTCGACGAGGAGGTCACGGCCCAGGATCTGGCCGACGCCTTCGTGCGCATCGGCATCGAGGTCGACGAGGTCCGCGCGCTCGAACCGGTCACCGGCCCGCTCGTGGTGGGCCGCGTTGCCGAGATCGAGGAGCTGACCGAGTTCAAGAAGCCGGTCCGTTTCTGCCGGGTCGACGTCGGCGAGTCCGGCGACGACGCTGACAACGCAGAGAAGCCCGACGAGAACGTCGACGACGATTCCGATGACGACGAGGGTCCCTTCGAGGACGACGGTCCCGCGGGGATCAGGACTCGCGGGATCATCTGCGGTGCCACGAACTTCGCCGAGGGTGACCTGGTCATCGTCGCGCTGCCCGGCACGGTGCTGCCCGGCGGCTTCGAGATCGGTTCGCGCAAGACCTACGGCCGGCTCAGCGACGGCATGATCTGCTCCGCGAGCGAGCTCGGCATCGGCGACGACCACTCCGGCATCCTGGTGCTGCCGCCGAGCACCGCCAGCCCGGGCGAAGACGCGAACAAGCTGCTGAACCTCGACGACACCGTCCTCGAAGTGACGCCGACCCCGGACCGCGGCTACACGTTGTCGGTCCGTGGCCTGGCCCGTGAGCTGTCCAACGCGCTCGACGTCCCGTTCGGCGACCCGGCGTCCATCGAGGTCCCGGTGGCCGAGAGTGACGCGTGGCCGGTGCACCTCGAGGACACCGATGGCTGCAAGCGGTTCGTGTTGCGCCGGGTCAAGGATCTCGACGCGACAGCGCCGACGCCGTGGTGGATGCGCCGCCGCCTGATGCTGGCCGGGATCCGCTCGATCTCGCTGGCGGTCGACGTGACCAACTACGTGATGCTCGAACTGGGTCATCCGCTGCACGCGTTCGCGACCGGGTCGGTCAAGGGCGATCTGGTGGTGCGCAAGGCGAAGCCGGGCGAGAAGCTGACCACTTTGGACGATGCCGAGCGCACTCTCGACCCGGACGACGTGGTGATCGCCGACGACAGCGGCGTCATCTCGCTGGCGGGCACGATGGGTGGCGCGTCGACCGAGATCACCCCCGAGAGCACCGACGTGCTGCTCGAGGCGGCGCACTGGGATCCGTCGTCGATCAGCCGGACGGCCCGCCGTCACAAGCTGTTCTCCGAGGCCGCCAAGCGTTTCGAGCGCTACACCGACCCGCAGCTGTGCGCGGTGGCCGTCGAATTCGCCGCGCGCCTGCTGCGTCAGTACGGCGACGGTTCGATCCTGCCCGGCCGCACCGACGAGGGTGGCGTCGAGCCGAACCAGCCGGTGACCATGCCGATCAGCCTGCCCGACCAGGTGGCCGGGGTGCGCTACGAGCGTGGCGTCACCGTCAGGCGACTCTCGCAGATCGGCTGCAAGGTCAACGTGGGCACGGCCGAGGACGGCACCGCGCTGGTGACCGCGATCCCGCCGAGCTGGCGCGGTGACCTGGTGCAGCCCGCCGACCTGGTCGAGGAGGTACTCCGGCTGGAGGGCTACGACAGCATCCCGTCGGTGCTGCCCGACGCCCCGGCCGGCCGCGGCCTCACCGACACGCAGCGCCGTCGCCGCTCGGTCGCACGTGCGCTGGCCGAGGCTGGCTACGTCGAGGTGCAGCCCTTCCCGTTCATCTCGGACTCGGTCTGGGATTCGTTCGGGCTGCCCGAAGACGACGTGCGCCGCAAGACCGTCAAGATCCGCAACCCGCTGGAAGCGGACAAGGACCGGATGGCGAGCACGCTGCTTCCCGGGCTGCTGGAGATGTTGCAGCGCAACATTTCCCGTGGCTTCAAGGACGTTTCGCTGTTCCACCTCGGACAGGTCGTGCTGCCCGGGCCGAACCCGATCCCGATGCCGGCGCTCGGAGTGGACCGGCGGCCGACCGACGAGGAGCTCGCGGTGCTGGAGGCGGCCGTCCCGCCGCAGCCGTTGCACGTCGCCGTCGTGCTCGCCGGCCAGCGTGCCCGCGCGGGCTGGTGGGGCGAGGGTGAGCAGGCGAACTGGGCCGACGCGGTGCAGGCCGCCCGGCTCGTGGCGCAGGCCGCCGGTGTCGAGCTGACCACGGCCGCGGCGGACCAGCCGCCGTGGCACCCCGGCCGCTGCGCGCAGCTGCGGGTGGGGCAGTGGCCCGTCGGCTACGCCGGTGAGCTGCACCCGAAGGTCGTCGAGGCGCTCGGGCTGCCGCCGCGCACCGTCGCGATGGAACTCGACCTGGACGCGATCCCGATCCCGGACGACCGTCCGGCGCCGCGGATCTCGGCGTACCCGCCGGTGCTGCTCGACGTCGCCCTCGTCGCCGAAACCGGTGTGCCGTCGGCGGATCTGGCCGAGGCGCTGCGCGAAGGCGCGGGCGAACTGCTCGAAGACATCACGCTGTTCGACTCCTACCAGGGTGAGCAGCTGGGCGAGGGCAAGCGTTCGATGGCGTACAAGCTGCGGTTCCGCGCCGCAGACCGCACGCTGACCGTCGACGAGGCCACCAAGGTCCGCGACGCCGCCGTCGCGGTCGCCGGTGAACGCTTCGGCGCGAGCCTGCGGACCTGATCCGGATCAGCGCGTGAAGGCCCCCTTCCCTCGGCTAAACCGAGGGAAGGGGGCCTTCACGCGTCAGGGGATGTGGCAAAGTGAGGACCCGTGCCACGTCCAGACGGTCGCTCCAGCATCCAAGCCATCGCACGTGCCCGGCTGAGCGACGGTTTCGTCGGGCGGGTCGGGGAACGCGACGGGTTCCGGGAGAATCTGGGGCTCCCGGAGGGCGACCGGCGCCGCCGGTACCTGTTCTCGGTGCACGGTCTCGCCGGGGTCGGCAAGACGTTCCTCCTGGAACAGCTTCGCGGTATCGCCGAAGAGTCCCGTGCCCTGGTCGGGTTCGCGGACGACCGGCAGCAGGATCTCCCGGCGACCCTGGTCAAACTCGCGAAGGACCTCGCGCGCGGCGGCCACGAGATGCGCCGGTTCGAGAAGCGCTACGAGTTCTACCTCAAGGCGCGAGAACGGCTGCACAGCGATCCGCAGGCACCGGCGGCAGGCCGTGCCCTGGTGACGAAGACCGTGGTCAAAGCCGGTCTCGGCGTGGCGAAGACCCTGCCCGGCGGGAGCATCGCCGCCGACGCGATCGACGCGGACGCGACGGCGAAACAGCTCGATCAGCTGCAGAGCTACCTCGCGGCCAAATTCAAGCGGAAGGCCGATGTCCAGCTGCTCTTGGATCCGGCGGAGGAGCTGACCAAGCCGTTCGTCGAGGATCTCTGGCGGCTTCCGGAATCGCGGCAGGTCACCCTGTTCTTCGACACCTTCGAGCGGACCGCGCAGGTGCTGGACACCTGGCTGTTCGACCTGTTCGGCGGTCTGTACGGCGAGCTCCCGCCGAACCTGATCCTCACCGTGGCGGGCCAGTTCCCGCTCGACAGGACGAAGTGGCTCCGGCACGAGTTGCTGACGCGGGAGATCGAACTTCGGCCGTTCACTGAACCTGAGGCGCGCCAGCTGCTCACCGAGCACGGGGTCACCGACGAGCAGGTGATCGAAGTCGTGTTGCGGCTCACCGACGGGCTGCCCGTGTTGGTCGCCATGCTGGCGCAGGGAAAGCCCGTCGAAGCGGACGCCGTCGGCGATCCCGGTGATGACGCCGTCAAGCGTTTCCTGCGCTGGGTGCCCGACGAGGAGAAGCGGGCACTCGCCGCGGTGGCCGCCTTGCCGCGTGTGCTGGACGAAGACGTCCTCGCCGTCCTGACCGGCCGGGAGTCCGCGGGGGAGACCTTCCGCTGGCTGCGGGAGCTGCCTTTCGTCGGGCGGCGGGAACTCCCGGTGCGCTACCACTCGGTCGTGCGCGGGCCGATGGTGCGGATGGAGCGCGGCCGCTCACCCGCAACGTTCGCCGACCAGCATCGGAAGCTCAGCGAGTACTACGAAGGCCGGTGCGCCGAACTCGGCCTCAGCCGCAATCGCGAAGCGTGGAACGACGAACGCTGGCAGCGAAGGAAACTCGAACAGACCTACCACCGGCTCTGCGGCGACCCGGCCGAGGCGCTGCCGGACGCCTTGGTGGGTGCCGCGGAGATGATCACCACCGGCACCGCTCCCGCTCGTGGCTGGGTGCGCATGATGGAGCAGGCGGGCATCGACGCGGACGCGCCCGCCGTCCTGCAGTGGGCGCAACGGCTGACCGCCGCCGTCGGCGACGGTGACGGTCCGCGTGAGATCCCGGTGCTCGACCTGCTCGTCGGCGCCGGGGAATTCGACGCGGCCAGGCTTTCGAAGGTGATCAGGCGGCGTGCCTGGGCCTACGAAGACCAGGACGACTTCGAGGCGGCGAAGCGGGACTTCGACCGGGCGCTCGACCTCAACCCCGCCGACGCCTACGCCTGGAGCGACCGAGGAAACCTCTTCCGCAACAACAGTGACTGGGAACGGGCGCTGGAGGATCTGAACCGGGCGATCGAACTCGATCCCACTTACGCTTTCTCGTGGCGTGGCCGTGGTTCCGCGCGCGCCGCACTCGGCGATCTCGAGGGCGCGATGGCGGATCTCGACGAAGCCGTCCGTCTCGAGCCCGAGCACGCGTGGGCCTACACCGCCCGGAGCGAGGTGTACGACAAGCGCGGAGAACCCCGGAAGGCGATTGGCGAACTCGACATCGCGATCCGGCTCGATCCCGACTATGCCTGGGCGATCGGTCAGCGGGCGATGTTGCTGTCCGAGCTGGGGGAGAACGAAGAGGCGCTCGCCGGATACCGGGCGGCTGTCGCGTTGCGCCCCAAGGGCGTCTACTACCTGACGCAGCTCGCGCGGTTCCTCGAGAAGATCGGGGACGCCGCCGCCGCGAAAGCCTTCGACGAGGTCGTCATGGTGGATCTCGACAACGCCAGCTCGCACGCGATCCGGGCGGGTTTCCACCACCGCGCCGGACGGCACCGGCTCGCGATCGACGGCTTCACCACCGCCATCCGGCTCGACCCGGACTACGAGTGGGCGTGTTACTGGCGTGGGCGGGTGCACGACGACCTGGGTGATCGTCAAGCCGCGCTCGCCGACTTCGAGCGGGCGATCGAGCTGGTCCCCGATGACGCCGAGAACCATTTACGGCGTGGGATGGCGCTGGTCCTGCTGAAAAAGCCCGGCGAGGCGCTGGAGGCGCTGAACCGCGCGATCGAACTCGCGTCCGCCGACGAATGGGTGCACACCTGGCGAGCGCTGGCCCACCGGGCCTTGGACGACAACACGACCGCCCTCACCGAAATCGACGCCGCCCTCGCGGCGAGTCCCGAGTTCGCCTTCTTCCACACCACCCGGGGCGACATTCTCGCGGACCTGGACCGTCATGAGGAAGCCCGGACCGCGCTGGACGAGGGCGCACGCCTGGGTCAGGACGAGGGCTACGCCTACTACCGGCGAGCCCGTCATCGTCTCCTCTTCGGCGATCTCGACGGCGCCTTGTCCGATGTGGACAGCGCGCTGGCCGACGGCCACGACGAGAGCGGCCGCGTCCTGCGCGCGGAGATCCACCGCCGGGCGGGGAAGTACGCGGAAGCCGTCCGGGAACTGCGCGAACTGGTCGTCCTCCACCCCGAAGACGTCGAGTACCGCGGGAACCTGGGAGAGGCCTTGCTGTTCGCCGGGGAGACGGACGAGGCGATGGAGGTCCTGAGTCCCGTCGCGCCGGAATCCTCCTGGGCCCACAACCTCCTCGCGCTGGTCTGGTTGAAGACCGGGCGGACCGAAGAGGCCGAGCGGCGGTTCAGCGAATCCCTCGAAGAAGCCGTCGTCTCGTCCACGGCCGACCCTCACGACTGGGACGCCAAGGTCCAGCCACTGTTCTATCTGCTGGCCCTGGGCCGCGCCGAAGAGGCGAAGCGTGCTCTCACGGACGTGATGGCGGAGGGGCCGCCTTCGGAAGTGCGGCTGGACCTCCTTCGTGACTTGAAGGAGACGGGCGAGCTGCTGCCCGGACTCGACGGGGTGATCGGGGAGCTGATCGCCCTCGTCCCGAGGCCGGTGCTCAACCGCCCAGATGCTTGAGCGCCTCCCTTCTGGACAAAGTGGACAGTGCCGGATGCGCGGTGACGAACGCGCGCACCCAGTCCGGCTCGGTCTTCGCGTACTCGCGGAGCGCCCAGCCGATTCCCTTGCGCAGGAAGAACTCCCTGTCGTCGATGTTCGCCTCGACGGCGCGGGTGAGGAGGTCGGTGTCCGTGCCGGTCTTGGCGCCGACCTGGTAGATCACCGCCGTGCGGCGGCGCCAGAGGTCCTCGTCGTACGCCCAGGTCAGCATCAGCGGGGTCACCGTCTCCGGTTCGGCCCGCAGGATCGGCCCGACCCGGCGGATGGCGACTTCGTCCACATAGTCCCACCACGCTCCGGTCACGATCATCTCCTCGTACAGTCCGAGCAGATCGCTGTCCTGCCAGCGGGCGTAGGCACGGTGACCGGAAAGGTCGATGGCCGCGTACCGCTCTTCGCGGAATTCCGCTTCACGCCACAAAGTGAGCACCGCGGTGGAGAAGCTCACTCGATCGGGTAGCGGATGTTCGGCGAAGAGCCGCTTCAGCAACGGCGCCCGCGCGGGTTTCTGCACCCCGAGGTACGGCATCTCCGACTTCATGTACGCCCGCATCGCCGGCGCCTTCGCCGGATCGGCCAGCCCGGCCAAACCGTTGCGAACCGCCGAAACCAGGCTTTTCACCTCGTCCACTCGCACTCCTCTCCCCGTGGGTGCGGCGAGCGTACGACAAAGGACCGACAAGACTGATATGCCCGGAACGGGGCACGGGATCCCGACTAAAGAGGGATGGCGGCCGACGTGTCGGTCAGCGAGATTGAAGCCGGTTCTCGGTAGCTTCGGCCCGACCGGGTCGAACGCGGACGAAAAGGAACACATGAAGAAATTCGTTGCCGCCCTGGCGGTCGCGGGGATCGGCGCCGGCACCATGGCGCTCGCTCCCTCCGCCACGGCCGCCTCGGCGTCGGACTTCGATCCGAAGCCCATCTCCTGGGGAGCCTGCACCCGTCCGAGCCTGGTGAAGGCCGGCGCGGAATGCGGTTCCCTCGAGGTCCCGTTGGACTACGCGAAGCCCGGCGGGGAGAAGGTCTCGATCGCCGTCTCGCGGGTGAAGCACAAGTCCGCCCAGTCGCAGGGCGTCATGATCGTCAACCCGGGTGGTCCCGGCGGTTCCGGTCTCGGCCTGTCGACCCTCGGGCGGGCCGTCCCCAAGAAGGCGGGTGAGGAGTACGACTGGATCGGCTTCGACCCGCGCGGGGTGGGGGAGAGCAAGCCGTCGCTGACCTGCGACGGCAACTACGCCTCCTACAACCGCCCGCAGTACGTGCCGACCACGCGCGCCCTCGAGAAGGCGTGGTTCGACAAGGCGAAGGGCTACGCGAAGGCGTGCGCCAAGAACGGCGCGATCCTCGAGCACATCAAGACCATCGATGTCGCGAAGGACGTCGACAGCCTGCGCAAGGCGCTGGGCGAGAAGCAGATCAACTACTACGGCTTCTCCTACGGCACCTACCTCGGCCAGGTCTACAGCACGCTGTTCCCGCAGAACGTGCGGCGGATGGTGTTCGACGGCACGGTCGACCCCCGCGACGTCTGGTACAAGGCGAACCTGAACCAGGACATCGCCTTCGACAAGAACATCAAGACCTACTTCGGCTGGCTCGCCAAGTACGACGACGTCTACCACCTCGGCAAGACCGCGTCCGCGGTCGAGAAGCTGTGGTACGCCGAGCAGAAGAAGCTGTATGACAAGCCCGCGGGCGGCGTCATCGGCGGTTCCGAGTGGACGGACATCTTCCTGCAGGCCGGCTACTACGTCTTCGGCTGGGAGGACATCGCGAACGCGTTCTCCGGCTGGGTGCACAAGGCCGACTGGCAGACCTTGAAGGGCCTGTACGACGACTCCAACCCGCCGGGCCAGGACAACGGGTACGCCGTGTACGCGGCCGTGCAGTGCACCGACGTGGCGTGGCCGCAGAACTGGAACCGCTGGAAGTTCGACAACTGGGTCACGCACTTCCGGGCCCCGTTCGAGACGTGGGGCAACGCCTGGTTCAACGCGCCTTGCCTCAACTGGCCCGCGAAGGCGGGCAAGCCGGTGGAGATCGACGGGCGCAAGGTGCCCGGCATCCTGCTGGTCAACGAGGAGAACGACGCCGCGACGCCGTACCCCGGCAGCCTCGAGATCCGCAAGCGCTACCCGAACTCCAGCCTGATCAGCGCGCCCGGCGGCACGACGCACTCGGGTTCGTTGTCCGGTGTGTCCTGTGTGGACGACAAGATCGCGGACTACCTGCTGACCGGGAAGCTGCCCGTGCGGAAGCCGGGCAGCGGCTCGGACGTGCAGTGCACCCCGGTGCCGCAGCCGGTTCCGGCTCCGGCCTCCGCTGCGCCCAAGTCCGATGTGCCGTCTCCCGCGGCTGAAGTGAAGAAGGAGGCGCTGGCTCAGGCCTTGCCTTTCTGAGCCTGGTCGCTTTCTGGATGCTCTGGTGCCCCGCTTCGGATCCGTTCCGAAGCGGGGCTTTTCTTGGGACCTTCCCCGCCGCGTTTAGTCCTCTAAATGCGCCTGGTCGCGTGCCGTGACCGGCACCCTGTCGTCCCGGACGGTGCTCAAAGGACCGGTCATCCACCGTCCGGTGCCGATTTCCCGTCGCCGCGCCGGGGAATTGTCGGGGCCGCCCGTTAGCGTCCCCGGCATGACCATCGTCGAAGAGCACCGGACCGAGATCCGCGTGCAGGACACCGTTTATCGCATCGAGGTCGCCGCCCGTGAGGGTGGCGGCGCGGCCGGGGAAGACCGCTGGGTGACCGTCCTGGTCGGCGGAGCCGGACCGCAGGAGGAGCCTGTCGCCGAAGGCAGGCTCGACATCGACGCCGAGGCCGTACCGGCCTTGGCGACCGTCCTTTCCGACACGCTGATGGCGTTCGCCGGGCGGAGCACCGGCCGCCGAAGATCGGCCGACCGCCCCGCGCATCAGGGCCTGCCCTGGTCCGAAGAGCTGGACGCCGAACTGGAAAGCCGTTGGCTGGCCGGGGAAAGCGTCGAGGAGATCGCGCGGCGGTTCGAACGATCGCCGGGCGGGATCCGGGCCAGGCTCCCCAGGGTCGGCTGCGACCCGGAGCGCCGGGGCGCGTATCTCCCGATCCCGCCGAGCAGACGAGAGGCGGGTGAACTCGGCTGAACCCGGGCGGCCGCGAGGGCCCAGTGTTCTCGCGGCCGCCGTCAGTCCACTGTGGACGCCGTCGCGCGGTTCGCCCGCGCCGCCATCTCCCGGAGGTGGCCGATCAGTTCCGGTGGTTCGTGCACGGTGAATTCGCAGCCGAGCCCCAAGAGCCGGAACGCGAGCCAGTCGAGGGTGTCGGCGCCCGCGTTCAGGACGCAGGTCTCGTCGTCGACCGGTTCGACTTCGCCGACGGCGTCCCCGATCGCGGGGGCGATCTGGTTCATCGGCGCGTGCAGGGTCACGCGTGCGCTATAGGTGGGAAGGAGGCTGTACATCCTGTCGGTGACATAGGCCGCCACGTCGTCCGCGGGAGGTTGTCGCGGGGTGGCCCGGCCGCCGGTCGCTCGCGGTCCGGAGATCCGGTCCACACGGAAGATCCGCCAGTCGTCGCGGTCGAGGTCGTAGCCGAGGAGGTACCAGCGGCGCCCGGCCGAGACGAGCCGGTGCGGTTCGACGTGCCGCCGGGATTCGGTCCCGTCGCCCGTCTGATAGGCGAACCGGGCCCGTTCGGTGTTCGCGATCGCGCCCGCGAAGACGGTGAGGTGCTCCGGGTCCACCGTGGGGCCGGTGCCGGGCAGCGGCACCGTCGCGGCGCCCAGCGCGCCGACGCGATAGCGCAGTCGCGAGGGCAGCACCTGCTCGAGTTTCGCCAGCGCCCGCACCGAAGACTCCTCGATCCCCGAGATCGCTTGCCCCGCGGCACCCCGGAGACCGACCGCGATCGCGACGGCCTCCTCGTCGTCGAGCAGCAACGGCGGCATCGCCGCGCCCGCGCCCAGCCGGTAGCCGCCGTCGGAGCCTCGTGACGCTTCGACGGGGTAACCGAGCTCACGCAGCCTGTCGATGTCGCGCCGGATGGTCCGCTGGCTGACCTCGAGCCGTTCCGCGAGCTCGCTGCCAGGCCACTCGCGCGGTGTCTGCAAGAGCGACAACAGGCTGAGCAACCGGGCGGGCGTGTCTGTCATGCGGCAAGGATGCCCCGTATAAGGGACAGGGGCTGACCTGGTTCGGGTGAGCCGCACGACTTTGTTTGATTGAACTTGCACGGCTGTGCATAATCATTCGTATGACGGTGAAGATCGCGGTTGCCGGAGCCAGCGGGTACGCGGGTGGCGAACTCCTGCGCCTGCTGCTGACCCACCCCGAAGTCCAGATCGGCGCGCTGACCGCGGCCAGTTCCGCGGGGACGCCGCTCGTCCGGCACCAGCCGCACCTCGCGCCGCTGGCGGACCGTGTCCTGCTGGAGACGACCCCGGAGACCCTGGCCGGGCACGACGTCGTCTTCCTCGCCCTGCCGCACGGCCACTCCGGGGCCATCGCCGCGCAACTGGGCCCGGACGTCCTGGTGGTCGACCTCGGCGCGGACCACCGCCTCGCGGACGCGGCCGACTGGCAGCGCTGGTACGGCGGTGACCACGCCGGACAGTGGCCGTACGGGCTCCCGGAACTCCCCGGCGCCCGCGAGCGCCTCGCCGGGGCGAAACGCGTCGCGGTCCCGGGCTGCTTCCCGACCGGCGGTTCGCTCGCCCTCGCCCCGGCCTTCGCCGCGGGCCTGATCGAGCCGGAGGTCAACGTCGTCGCCGTGACAGGGACCTCGGGCGCGGGCAAGAGCCTCAAGCCGAACCTCCTCGGTTCGGAGGTGATGGGTTCGGCCACCGCGTACGGCGTCGGCGGAGCCCATCGCCACACTCCCGAGTTCGCGCAGAACCTCTCGGCGATCTCGGGGGAGCGGGTCAAGGTCTCGTTCACCCCCGTGCTGGCCCCGATGCCGCGCGGGATCCTCACCACGGCGAGCGCCGCGCTCAAGTCCGGCTTGGACGCAGACGGCGCCCGCGCGGTGTACGAAAAGGCCTACGCCGCCGAGCCGTTCGTCCAGGTACTGCCTCCGGGCCAGTGGCCGTCGACGGCCTCGGTGGTTGGCTCGAACAACGTCCAGCTGCAGGTCACCGTCGACGCCGACACCCGGCGCCTGATCGTGGTCGCGGCCATCGACAACCTCACCAAGGGCACCGCGGGAGGCGCCGTCCAGTCGATGAACCTCGCGCTGGGCCTCCCCGAAACCACCGGACTACCGACCGTAGGAGTCGCTCCGTGACCGTCACCCAGCCGAAGGGATTCCGTGCCGCGGGCGTCGCCGCCGGGATCAAGGCCGAGGGCAAGCTCGATCTCGCACTCGTCGTCAACGACGGGCCGCTGCAGGTCGCGGCCGGCGTGTTCACGCGCAACGTGATCAAGGCCGCGCCCGTCCTGTGGTCGCAAGAGGTGCTCAAGCAGCGGCGCCTCAAGGCCGTCGTCCTCAACTCCGGCGGCGCGAACGCCGCCACCGGCCCCGGCGGTTTCCAGGACACCCACAAGACCGCCGAGAAGGTCGCCGGGCTCCTCGAGGCGGGCGCGATCGAGGTCGCGGTCTGCTCGACCGGCCTGATCGGTGAGCGGTTGCCGATGGACGCGCTGCTCTCCGGCGTGGACACCGCCTTCGGGGCACTCGGCACCGGCACCGGATCCGCCCTCGACGCCGCCACCGCGGTCATGACCACCGACAGCAAGCCGAAGCAGGCCGTCGCGGAACACGAAAGCGGCTGGAGTGTCGGCGGGTTCGCCAAGGGCGCCGGAATGCTCGCCCCGAACCTCGCGACGATGCTCTCGGTCCTCACCACCGACGCGGTCGTCACGCCCGAGGTCCTCGACAGGGCCCTGCGCGCCGCCACCGGCGTCACCTTCGACAGGCTCGACGTCGACGGCGGCACCTCCACCAACGACACCGTGCTCGTCCTCGCGTCCGGCGCGAGTGGCGTCGAGCCGACCGAAGCCGAACTGACCGAACTGCTCACCGCCGTCAGCCTCGACCTCGTGCTGCAACTGCGCGCGGACTCCGAAGGCGCGACCAAGCACGTCGACGTCACGGTCACCGGCGCGGCGAGCGCGGCCGACGCCATCGCCGTCGGCCGGACGATCGCCGAGGACAACCTGGTCAAGACCGCGCTGTTCGGTTCGGACCCGAACTGGGGCCGGATCGCCATGGCGCTGGGCCGGGTACCCGCGGAGATCGATCCGGAGAAGGTCGCCATCACGATCAACGGCGTCACCCTGTTCGCCAAGGGCACCCCCGCCGCGGACCGCTCCGAGGCGGATCTCTCGGGCCGCGACATCCAGATCGTCGTCGACCTCGGCCTCGGTGAAGGCGAAGCGACGATCTACACGACCGACCTCTCGCACGCCTACGTCGAAGAGAACAGCGCGTACTCGTCATGAGCCCTTCCGAATCCACGGTCCCCGCGGACGAGCGGCTCGCGACGGCCGCCGAGAAGGCCTCGATCCTCATCGAGGCGCTGCCCTGGCTGCAGCGTTTCCATGGCGCCACCGTCGTGGTGAAGTACGGCGGCAACGCCATGATCGACGAGAGCCTCAAGCAGGCCTTCGCCGAGGACATGGTGTTCCTGCGCATGGCCGGGCTGCGGCCGGTGGTGGTGCACGGTGGCGGTCCGCAGATCACCGCGATGCTCAATCGGCTCGGCGTCGAAGGCGAGTTCAAGGGCGGCCTGCGCGTCACCACCCCCGAGACGATGGACATCGTCCGCATGGTGCTGACCGGCCAGGTCAGCCGCGAACTGGTCGGGCTGATCAACGCGCACGGCCCGTACGCGGTCGGCATCTCCGGCGAGGACGCGCGGCTCTTCACCGCCGAGCGCAAACAGGCCACCGTGGACGGTGTGCCGGTCGACATCGGGCTCGTCGGCGAGGTTTCCGAGGTCAACCCGGACGCGGTGCTCGACATCGTCAACGCGGGCCGGATCCCGGTGGTGTCCACCGTGGCCCCGGACGTCGACGGCGTCGTGCACAACATCAACGCCGACACCGCCGCCGGTGCGCTGGCCGCCGCGCTGGGCGCGGAGAAACTCGTCGTGCTCACCGACGTCGAAGGCCTCTACGCCAACTGGCCCGACCGCGGTTCGCTGGTCGACCGGATCCGCGTGGACCGCCTCGAAGCGCTGCTGCCCGGCCTCGCCAGCGGCATGATCCCCAAGATGGAGGCCTGCGTGCGCGCCATCCGCGGCGGTGTCCGCCGCGCGCACGTGATCGACGGCCGGATCGCCCATTCGGTGCTGCTGGAGGTCTTCACCTCCCGCGGCATCGGTACCATGGTCTTCCCCGAAACGGAGCTCCCGTGACGACCCTCAAGTCCAATGTAGACGGCCAGGAGCACTGGAAGTCCTCGCTCATGGACAACTACGGCACCCCGGCGCTGACCCTGGTCCGCGGCGAGGGCGCGAAGGTCTGGGACGCCGACGGCAAACCGTACATCGACCTGCTGGGCGGGATCGCGGTCAACGCGCTGGGCCACGCTCACCCCGCCGTGGTCGCCGCGGTCTCCGAACAGGTCGCGAAACTCGGGCACACTTCGAACCTCTACGTGAACCCGGTCGTCGTCGAATTCGCCGAAACCATCCTGGACGTCGCCGGCCTGTCCGGGAACGCGAAGGTGCTGTTCGTCAACTCGGGCGCGGAGGCCAACGAAGCCGCGCTGAAACTCAGCAGGCTTACCGGTCGCGAGAAGATCGTCGCCTGTGAGGGTGCTTTCCACGGCCGCACCATGGGCGCGCTGACGCTGACCGGTCAGCCGTCGAAACGCGACCCGTTCGCACCGCTGCTCCCGGGCGTGACCCACGTTCCTTATGGTGACGTCGACGCGCTTCGCGCCGCGGTGGACACCGACACCGCGGCGGTCTTCCTCGAGCCGATCCTCGGGGAGGCGGGTGTCGTCCCGGCGCCGGACGGCTACCTCCAGGCCGCGCGGGAGATCACCAAAGCGACCGGCACCCTGCTGGTCCTCGACGAGGTGCAGACCGGCATCGGCCGCACCGGCGCGTGGTTCGCCTTCCAGCACACCGGCATCGTCCCGGACGTCATCACCCTGGCCAAGGGCCTCGGCGGCGGCCTTCCGCTCGGCGCGGTCATCGGCGTCGGCGTGGCGGGCGACCTGATGAAGCCCGGTCAGCACGGCACCACTTTCGGCGGCAACCCGATCTGCTGTGCCGCCGGGCTCGCCGTGCTCAAGACCATCGCCAAGGACAACCTGAACGACCACGTTTCCGCGCTGGGCAAGGACATCGCCTCTCGCGTCGAAGAGCTCGGCCACCCGCTGGTGGCCGGGGTCCGCGGGGCCGGGTTGCTGCTCGGCATCGCGTTGCGCGAACCGGTCTCGGCGGCGGTCGCCAAGGCCGCGCAGGAGGCGGGCTACCTGGTCAACCCGATCGCCCCCGACACCATCCGGCTGGCACCACCGCTGATCCTGAGCGCCGACGAGGCCAACGGATTCCTCGAAGCCCTTCCCGGGGCGCTCGATTCCACCACCACCTAGGACAGAGACGAACCCATGCTCCGCAACTTTCTCCGCGACGACGATCTCAGCCCCGCCGAACAGGCCGAGATCCTGGACCTCGCCGACCAGTTGAAGGCCGAGCCGCTGAGCTCCCGCGCGTTGGAGGGCAAGTCCGTCGCGGCGATCTTCGAGAAGAACTCCACCCGGACCAGGTTCTCGTTCGAGGTGGGCATCTCCCAGCTCGGCGGGCATCCGGTGATCGTCGACGGGCGCTCGATGCAGCTCGGCCGCGAAGAGACCATCGAGGACACCTCGCGGGTGCTTTCGCGGTACCTGGACGCGATCGTCTGGCGGACCTTCGCCCAGAAGCGCATCGACGCGATGGCGTCGGCGGCGAGCATCCCGGTGATCAACGCGCTCACCGACGAGTTCCACCCGTGCCAGGTGCTCACCGATCTGATGACCATCCGTGAACGCAAGGGCAAGCTCGCCGGGCTCACCCTGGTCTACCTCGGCGACGGTGCCAACAACATGGCGCATTCGCTGCTGCTGGGCGGGACCACGGCCGGGATGCACGTCCGCGTCGTCTCGCCGGAGGGCTTCCAGCCGGATCAGCAGGTCATGCTCGACGCCAAGCACCGTTCGAGCGAAACCGGCGGCAGCACCACGGTCTTCACCGATCCCTACGCCGCTGTCGAAGGCGCGGACGTCGTCGTCACCGACACCTGGACCTCGATGGGCCAGGAGAACGACGGCCTCGACCGCGTCGGCCCCTTCCGTGAGCTGCAGGTCAACGCCGCGCTGATGCGCCGCGCCGCGGACGAGGCGATCGTGCTGCACTGCCTGCCCGCGCACCGCGGCTGGGAGATCACCGACGAGGTCATCGACGGCCCGGCCAGCGCGGTCTGGGACGAGGCCGAGAACCGGCTGCACGCGCAGAAGGCGCTGCTGGTGTGGCTCCTGGGCAAGGAGGCATCGTGAGCCACATTGGCGAAGCCTCGCTCGCGCATGCCGACCGGGTGCGGGTGTCCCGCACTGGCACAGAGAAGCGACGATGACCGGCAGCAGAGTCACCCGGCAGGCACGGATCACCGAACTCGTGTCCACGATGGCCATCCGCAGCCAGACGGAGCTCGCGAAGCTCCTGGCGGCGGAAGGCATCGACGTCACCCAGGCGACGCTTTCGCGGGACCTCGACGAACTGGGCGCGGTCAAGCTGCGGGGCGCCGACTCCGGCGCGCCGGTTTACGTCATCCCGGAGGACGGCAGTCCGGTCCGCGGGGTGCAGGGCGGCACGTCCCGGCTTTCGCGGCTGCTCGCCGAACTGCTCGTTTCGGCGGACTCGTCGGGGAACCTGACGGTGCTGCGCACTCCGCCGGGGGCGGCGCAGTTTCTTGCCAGCGCCATCGACAGGGCGGCGCTGGAAGAGGTCGTCGGATCGATCGCCGGCGACGACACGGTCGCGGTGATCGCGAGGGAACCGTTGTCCGGCAAGGACCTGGCCGAGCGTTTCATGGCGCTGGCCCGACGGTCGTCCACAGTGGACGGCGGTGAGGAGACCGAAGGTGACGCCTGACGGGTTCGCCTTCCCGGATGATCCGGAGAAGCTGGTCGTCACCTTCGACGAGGGGGTGCCGGTCGCCATCGACGGGGAGACCGTGACCCTGCTGGAGGCCTTCCAACAGGTGAACCGCCGTGTCGGCGCCTTCGGACTCAAAGGACGCGAGATCTACGAGAGCCCTGGCGCGCTCGCGTTGGTCACCGCGCACGACGAACTGGAGAAGATCAGTATCGGGCGGGTGTCAGGCGAAGTCCGCCTGGTCCTGCACCGCGGGAACGCGGTCGTGAACTCCGCGCGCGACGAGCGCACACTGTACGACTTCAGCACAGGCACTACGTTCGACCAGTCAGTCGCCTGAAGAAAAGAACCAAGGAATTCGAGGAGTGTTGTGAGCGGGAATGAGCAACCGGTGCAGCTGTGGGGCGGCCGGTTCGCCAGCGGTCCGGCGGAGGCGATGGCGGCGCTGAGCGCGTCGACCCATTTCGACTGGCGCCTGGCGCCGTACGACATCGCCGGGTCGAGGGCCCACGCGCGGGTACTGCGGAAGGCCGGGCTCCTCACCGACGACGAGCTGACGGGCATGCTCGCCGCGCTGGACACGCTCGCGCAGGACGTCGCCTCGGGCGCGTTCACCCCGACAGTCGCCGACGAGGACGTCCACACCGCGCTCGAACGCGGCCTGCTGGAGCGCGCGGGCACCGAACTCGGCGGCAAGCTGCGGGCGGGCCGGTCACGCAACGACCAGGTCGCGACGCTGTTCCGGATGTGGCTGCGGGACGCGGCCCGCCGCGTGGTCGCGGGCACCCTCGGCGTCGTCGACGCGCTGGTTTCGCAGGCGAACCGGCACCCGGACGCGATCCTCCCGGGCCGCACCCACCTGCAGCACGCCCAGCCGGTCCTGCTGGCGCACCACCTGCTTGCGCACGGCCAGTCGCTGCTGCGTGACGTCACCCGGCTGCGTGACTGGGACGCTCGCACCGCCGAGTCGCCCTACGGTTCCGGCGCGCTCGCGGGTTCCTCGCTCGGCCTCGACCCCGAGGCCGTCGCCGCGGAACTCGGTTTCGACACCAGCGTCGACAACTCCATCGACGGCACCGCCTCGCGGGACTTCGTCGCCGAGTTCGCCTTCAACGTCGCGATGCTCGCGGTGAACCTGTCCAGGATCGCCGAAGAGGTGATCATCTGGAACACCGCCGAATTCGGCTACGTCACCCTCGACGACGCCTGGGCGACCGGCAGTTCGATCATGCCGCAGAAGAAGAACCCCGACGTCGCCGAGCTGACCCGCGGCAAGGCCGGACGGCTCATCGGCAACCTGACCGGCCTGCTCGCGACGCTCAAGGCGCAGCCGCTCGCGTACAACCGGGACCTGCAGGAGGACAAGGAGCCGGTCTTCGATTCCGTCGAGCAGCTGGAGCTGCTGTTCCCGGCGATCGCGGGCATGCTCGAGACGCTGACCTTCCACACCGACCGGCTCGCCGAACTCGCGCCCGCCGGGTTCACCCTCGCCACGGACATCGCCGAATGGCTGGTGCGCCAAGGGGTTCCGTTCCGTGTCGCGCACGAAGCGGCGGGGGAGAGCGTCCGCGTCGCCGAGGGCCGCGGTGTCGGCCTCGACGAACTGACCGACGAAGAGTTCGAGAAGATCAACCCGGCGCTGACGCCCGCCGTGCGCGAGGTACTGACCGTCGAGGGCTCGGTGAGCTCGCGCAACGCCCGTGGCGGTACCGCTCCGGAGCGGGTCGCCGAGCAGCGGGACCGGCTGGTCGCGCGGGTCACCGAACACCGCGCCTGGCTGAGCTGACCTGTCGCGTGAAGGCCCCCTTCCCTCTGCTTAGCCGAGGGAAGGGGGCCTTCACGCGCATCAAGGAAGCCTGGCCGCCAAGCCGTCGAGGACGCATTCCAACCCGTTGGCGAAGTCGGCGTCGTTGGTCTCGCCCGGTTTCCGATCCCGCTGGGCCGCGTACAGCTTCTTGAGCCGCGGGTGATCCCGCACCGCCTGCTCGGCAGCGGGCCACAAGCGATCTTTCCACTCCTGCTCACTCTGCCCGCTGCGCTTGAGCGTCGTCAGCCACGCGGCCTCGCTGGTGGCCCTCCCGACAACGAACGCCATGAGCGTGTTGAACGCCAGATCGGCGTCGTCCAGCGAGAAACCGGCCTCCTCGAACAGCGCCAACGCCGCTTCTGACAGCCGCAGGACGTTCGGTCCCAGATACACCACCCCCGCCTCGCCGAGCAGCGAGCCGATCCACGGGTGGCGGAGGAACACCGCACGCAGGTCGTGCGCGAACCGCGTCGCCGCCGTCCGCCACGGACCCGGCTCCGGGAGCGCGACTTCGCCGTGGATTTCGTCGACGACCAGTTCGACCAGCTCGTCCTTGCCAGCCACATGCGTGTACATCGACGCGGCGGCCACGTCGAGCCGCATCCCGAGCTTCCGCATGCTCAGCGCGTCGATGCCCTCGGTGTCGAGCAGTTCGATGGCCGCGGAAACGATCTTTTCCCTGCTCAGCAGCGGCTGCTCGCGCTTGCGTTTCGGGGGACGGACCCAGATCGACATCCGCACTGCCTCCTTGTCCGTACAGTGTTTAGTATGCCTAACAGTGTACGGACAACCTTCGATCATGCCCACTGGCAGTCCCGCCTCGACGATCTGCGCGCCGAACACCGTGTTCCCGGCGCGTCCCTCGCGGTGCTGACCGAAGGCGAGATCCACGAACTCGCGAGCGGGATCCTGCACCGGGGGACCGGCGTGGAGACGACCACCGACTCTGTCTTCCAGCTCGGCTCGATCGCGAAGGTCTACACGGCCGCGTTGGTGCTGGGGCTGGCCGAGGAGGGACGGCTGGACCTCGACGCACCGGTGATCGAGGCGCTCCCTGAGTTCGCGACGGTCGATCCGGAGGCGACCAAGACCATCACCGCCCGGCAACTGCTCAGCCACACCGGCGGGCTCACCTGCGACTTCATGGAGGACACCGGACGCGGCGACGACTGCCTCGCCAAATACGTCGAAGCAGCCAGGGGAGTGGCGCTCGACTGCCCGCCGGGCACGGCCGCGTCCTACAGCAGCGTCGGGTATGCCGTGCTCGGCCGGATCGCGGAGGTGCTCACCGGACTGACCTGGGACGACGCCCTGCGAGAGCGGCTCATCATGCCGCTCGGGCTCACCGAGACGATGACCCTGCCCGAAGAGGCCTTGCGGTTCCGGGTGGCGATGGGACATCTCGGGCAGGACTCGGAACCGACGGCCGCCTGGGATCTCCTGCCACGCAACGCCGGCCCGTACGGCCGAGTGCTCGCCACGGCCGGCGACGTGGTCCGCTTCGCGCGGATGCTGCTGGACGGCACCGCTCCCGACGGGAGTCGCGTGCTCGCCGAAGAGACGGTGACCGCGATGCGGCGTCGCGAGGTCGAAGTACCCGACAAATGGACGCTCGGTTCCGACGGCTGGGGCCTGGGCCTCTCGACCTACGACTGGAACGGCGTTCCCGGTTTCGGGCACAACGGTTCGTCGATCGGGCAGCGCTCCTACCTGCGGGTGGTTCCGGAAGCCGGGCTGGCCTTCGCGCTGCTCACCAACCACGGCACGACCGATCGGCTGTACAACGACCTGTCACGGGAACTGCTCGGCGAACTCGCCGGAGTCCAGGTGCCCGCCGAGTTCACTCCGCCGCCGTCACCGCCTTCGGTGAATGTCGCACCTTTCGCGGGCACCTATCGCCGCGAAGGCGTCATCATCACCGTCACCGAAACGGAAGGGAAGCTGCACTTCGTCTACGAATTCGCCGACGCGCTCGAGGGAATCGCCCCGTCGATCGAGGCGGATCTGGTGCCGGTGTCGGAAAACGTCTTCGCCGGGATGAACCCGATGTTCGGCGACGACTGGATGCCGGTGCTGTTCTCGAACCTCCCCGACGGCACCGAACACTGCTACACCAGCATGCGAGTCGCGCCAAAGATCGCGTAGCTACTTCTTCGCGGTCTTCCGGAGTTTCGCGCGCACCGCGCGGGTGGCCACCGGGCCGAGCCCTTCGAGGACGTCGGCCAGGACGGCCAGCTGGCCCAGTGCGGCCAGCGCCTTCTCGGCGCCTTCCGGATCGACCGACTCGAACAGCGTCAGGCCGAGGAAACCGGCGGAGACCGCGTGGGCGAGCCCTTCGGTCTCCGCCAGTTCGAGCACCGGCGAACCGGCCAGCACGCGGTCGAGGGTCCCTTGGACTTCGCGGACCCATTTGTCCAGCGCTTCCCGCGTCGCCTCGGCCAGCCGTCCGCCGCCCTGCGAGCCGGCGAGGGCCTGGGCGAGGACAGCCATGTTCCCCTCGGCGCGCTCCTCCGCGTGGATGGTCCGGCCCAGCTCCAGCAGTTCGCCCAGCGTGCGCACTTCGGCGAACCGGGCACGGAAATGGGCGACGCGGCTTTCGGTCGCCGTCACGCAGGCCTGCGCGAGCAGCTCCTCGACACTGCCGAAGTGGTAGAAGATCAGCGCCTGGTTCGTGCCCGCCGCGGTGGCGACGGTCCTGGCGGAAACCGCGGTGATTCCGCTGGTGCGGATGGTCTCCAACACGCCGTCGATCAACCGCTGTTTCGTGCTGGGCCCGTTCATCAGTCCAGGACCTTCTCACGCAACGGCTTCACCGCGCCGCTCACCCCCGCCCGCAGGTCGACGAACCGTGCCTCGAACGCGCCCCGGTAGCCGAACAGCGGGCCGAACCGCCGGTTCGTCACCTTGATCTCGATCCTGAACAGGTCGCTTTCCTCGTCGAACCACTCGTCGACCTCGGCCACTCCGACGACGGATCCCGGCACCACGCAGCGGAGCGGGCCTTCGCACAGCCGGAACTCCTCCGACCGGATGTGGAAGCCGCCGTCGGGCCGCACCGTCAGGTCGAGATCGACCGCGATGTGCTGATGCGTTCCCAGGTAGTCGACGATCTTCCCGCGGTCGGCGCTGTAGACCATCTGCGCGTCGAACCGCCGTCGCCGTCCCGGCAGCTCGAAGGTACGGACGAACGACACCGTCTCCCTTCCGAGCGAGTCGACGTACGGGTAGTTCTCGATGGTGAAGGGGACGTTGCGGCCGCGCTCCGGGAACAGGATGTGTCTCGACGCGCCGAGCCGCAGGAACGGCGTGGCGAAAGCGGCGCCGCGCCAGATCTCGTCCATCACGCCGACGCCGATCATCCCGACGCCGTTCGCCGTGCTCAGCGACAGTCGTTCGCGCATCCGCGGGTGCAGCGACGCGAACTCGGCGCCCAAGGCCTCTTGGAAGATCATGCCTGCTCCAGGGTGTCCAGAATGCGGGGTGCGATGCTGTCCTTGCCCGCCCGCGGACTCCGGCGGCAGCGGCTCGCCGAGGGCGAGCGCAAGGGGAGGTCCTCCGGCGGGCAGCCGGTTTCGAGCCAGAGACGGAGCCTGTCGAACGACCAGGCCGTCATCCAGCCGAAGAGCGGCCGGAACAGCAGATCGGCGAACCTGCCGAAGACACCCCACCGGGTGATGTAGTCGAAGCCGGTGACGAACCGGACGCCGTCCTCGGCCGGGGTGTAGCGCCAGTACCCCGAACCGGACTTGATGAGGGACAGGGGATCCGCGGAGGCGAACCGCAACGCGGACGTCCGGCCGCCGTCGGGCCGTTCGCTCTCCCCGGCGTGCGTTCCGGTCCCGCTGATCACGAACCCCAGGAATTTCGTCGCGTACCGGAACCGTCCCGGCACGCCCGCGAACGGTTCGATCCGCGCGAAGCGGAGATCCCACCGTTCGTGCAGGTCGGGATCCTGCGTGTACCGCCACAGGGTGCCGAGGTCGGTGCGGATCACCGTTTCGACGTAAAGCGCTCTCCGGCTCATCGAGCCTCCCCTCCAGATTGAGCGATCGCTCAAAAGCACTGTAGACCATATTTGAGCGATCGCTCAATACCGAACTGTCGGAGGCTCCGGTTAAGGTCGGGGAGTGCGGAACGTGGTGACCGGGAGGCAGTTCACCCGGCGGGAGCTGGCGCTGGATCCGGTGGAGCTGTCGACGCTCTTGCTCGGCGCGGTGATCGAAGCGACCGGTCCCGACGGCACGGTCGCCGTCCGCCTGGTCGAGGTCGAGGCCTATCGCGGGCTCGACGACCCCGCTTCGCACTGCTATCGCGGCAAGACCCCGCGCAACGCGGTCATGTGGGGTCCGGCGGGGCATCTGTACGTGTACTTCGTCTACGGCATGCACTTCTGCGCCAACGTCGTCGGCACCGAAGACGGGCAGCCGGGCGCTGTGCTGCTGCGGGCGGGGGAAGTGGTGTCCGGCGCGGACATCGCCAAGGCGCGCAGGCCGTCGGCGCGGGGCAACGGCGAACTCGCCAAGGGGCCCGCCATCCTCACCTCGGTACTCGGCATCGACAAGGCCGAGAACGGCGTCGACCTGACCGATCCCGCGTCACCCGTCCGGCTGTTCACCGGCGAACGCGTCCCCGGCGCGGACATCCGCACCGGGCCGCGCGTCGGCGTCGCGATGGCGATGGACACGCCGTGGCGGTTCTGGATCGACGGCTCGCCCGCGGTCTCCACCTATCGCCGGGGCGGCAAGCGGCGGGCGGCGGCCCCCGGCCGATAGTCGGTTGACCTGGTGCGGGAGGATCTACAGGCGTGAGCGAGCACATCCTTGACGAGCTGACCTGGCGCGGCCTGATCGCGCAATCCACCGACACCGACGCACTGCGGCGAGACCTCGACCAAGGACCCCTCACGCTCTATTGCGGATTCGACCCGACCGCGCCCAGCCTCCACGCCGGCAACCTGGTCCCGCTGCTGATGCTCTCGCGCTTCCAGCGCGCCGGGCACCGGCCGATCGTGCTGGCGGGCGTCGCCACCGGGATGATCGGCGACCCGCGCGACACCGGTGAGCGCACCCTGAACACGGTGGACACCGTCTCCGAGTGGGCCGACCGGATCCGCGGCCAGCTGGAGCGGTTCGTCGACTTCGACGACTCGCCGACCGGCGCGGTCATCGAGAACAACCTGGACTGGACCGCGAAGCAGAGCGTGGTCGAGTTCCTGCGCGACGTCGGCAAGCACTTCCCGGTCAACATGATGCTGAACCGGGAGACGGTGAAGCGCCGCCTCGAAGGCGACGGCATCTCCTACACCGAGTTCAGCTACCTGCTGCTCCAGTCGCAGGACTACCTGCACCTGTACCGCGAGTACGGCTGCAAGCTGCAGATCGGCGGCTCGGACCAGTGGGGCAACCTCGTCGGCGGCGTCGACCTGATCCGCCGCACGGACGGCGGGCACACCCACGCGCTGACAGCGCCGCTGGTCACCGACTCCGAGGGACGCAAGTTCGGGAAGTCCACCGGCGGCGGCAGCGTCTGGCTCGACCCGGAGATGACCTCGCCGTACGCGTGGTTCCAGTACTTCCTGAACGTCGCCGACGCCGACGTCATCCGCTATCTGAAGATGTTCTCCTTCCTCGGGCAGGAGGAGATCGCGGCGCTCGCCGAAGACACCGAACAGCGCCCCCACCTGCGGTCCGCGCAGCGGAAGCTGGCGGAGGACTTCACCACCCTGGTGCACGGCGAGGAAGCGACCCGGCAGGTCGTCGCCGCGAGCCAGGCGCTCTTCGGCAGGGGAGAGCTGCGTGAGCTCGACTCGTCCACCCTCGACGCCGCCATGGCCGAGGTACCGAACGGCAAGGCGGACCCGAACGGCGAGTCGACGATCGTCGACCTGCTGATCGCCGCCGGGCTCGTCGACAGCAAGGGCGCCGCGCGCCGCACCGTCAAGGAAGGCGGCGCGTACGTCAACAACACGAAGATCGCCGACGAGGAGTGGAAGCCGTCCGCGGACGACGCTCTGCACGGCCGCTGGCTCGTGGTCCGCAAGGGCAAGCGCAACGTCGCCGGCGTCCGCGTCGGGGGCTGACCGTGGCCCTGGCCCGAAACAGGAGCCTTGACCTGCGGAAACGCAGTTAAGGTACCCCCCCTGTTTCGGGCCCCTGCGGGCCATGTAAAGTTCTCCAAGTCGCCAGGGAAACCGGGTGGCCGCGGGACACGAACCAAGCTCTCACCTCAAGGTGATTGAGTGGGTGTCCCACCAAAAACTGCTAGAAATAACTGCTTCGGATAAGGCCGCGTGACTGCGGTGCGATCTGGGGTGTGTTGCTTGAGAACTCAACAGTGTGCTAGT
>NZ_JBVILA010000019.1:0-79209 GCF_055580625.1 Amycolatopsis sp. NPDC031561
TTGGGTTTTTTGGGGGGTTCGGAAGAGGGGGGCGGGGGGGGAAAGGGGCTCGACACCCCTCTCCCCCCCCCACGACCCCTTGGTGGAATTGCCCATTCGGTCGCAAATCGGACATCCGGTCAGTGCCAGGTGTCCACAGTGGACGCCTGGCACTGGTCGGCTCCCATCAGTCAGGGCAACCAAGCATGTGACCTGCGACAATCATCACCAGCGGTGATCAAGATCTGCCCAAGATCAACTTAAGCTACGTGGCATTGGGTTATAATAGAACCGTCCTTACCACTCACGAGAGTGAATCGAAGGACGTCGGTCAGCATTCCGGCGGCGGCGAATCGGTCGGCCACGCGTCGGGGCGCGAATAGTGACCTTGTTGCGTGCCAAGCGCGCGGACCTGTAAATAGCGTGTCAGGGTCAGAGCAGGTCCAGGGCGCGCAACACAAAGAACCCGGCAACGCCCAGGACCAGGACGCCGATCACCACGAGCGCGACGATTCCCGGGCCACGCGAGGGTATCGGCTGGGGGTGCGACAGGCCGGAGGTCTGCCCGGCGTCGGGCGGGACGTCTCCCGGTGGCACGGAGCCACCCGGTTCGAGGCCAGGGACGTCTTGGGGTTCAGGGCCAGGTGCGGTCATGTCTTCCCCTTGCCTGATCGAGCATGGTGGTGGCAATGGGGCCGGCCCCTCCTAAGAGCGACCGGCCACATCTGTGCAGACGGCCTGGGCCGGAAGGACCGGCCGCCGACCTCACCTTTGTCGTCGGGCAACGACCCTGTGGTGGTGAGGCTGTCCGGGGTTCAGGATTGCGGCGACCGGGGGACGTCACCGCGCCAAGCACCGGTCTCGGCACCGTCGCGGTTCTCGAGGAACGTCTTGAACCGGTCCAAATCACCCTGGACTCGACGATCGAGGATGCCGAGCTTGTCGGCGACGTTTTCCACGAAGCCCTCGGGGTCGATGTCCATCTGCGCCGTCACGCGGGTGTGGTGCTCGTCGAGCCGGTGCACCGTGACGACTCCGGCGTGGGTGGGCCCGGTGTCGGAAGTCCAGGCGACGCGTTCGTCCGGGTGCTGTTCGGTGATGGTGGCGTCGAACTCCCGGGTGACCCCGCCGATCTTCACCTTCCAGTGGGTGTGGGTCTCGTCGAGCTGGTCTATCCGCTCGACTCCTTCCATGAACCGGGGGAAGTCGGCGAACTGGGTCCATTGGTTGTAGACGTCGCTGACCGGGGCCTCGACGTCGACGGATTTGGTGATCGTGCTCATCCCTTGCCTCCCTCGTGCGGGTCTACTGCGCGTCCGTCGTCCGGATACCCCGCCTTCCCCTCTTGAAACGACCCACAAGACCCGCTCTGCCTAGCCTTGATCGGAACACTTGACGGACGACATCGGCCGTCCTCACCTGTTCGTGACGGCGCCAGGGCTTGTCTCCAGGGTTTCGCCAAAGACGCGTTCGCACTCTCGGGTACGTCGGACAGGAATCCATGGGGTCACGGCAGCTCGACGGGTATACCGATTTACATTCGTTCCCGAGGAAAGCAGGCTTCCGTGACACGACCAGGAGAACAACACTCAGCATCCGAAACCGGTTCGCTTGGACAGCCTGGGGCGACACAGGGGCGAGGAAAGCTTCGAGCCGGAGGGGCGACCGAGGTAACCGGTACTCGATCAGGGAAGAGTCGCGGCTGGATCTGGTTGGCGCTACTGGCCTTGGTCATCGTCGCGGCCCTCATCTTGGGCCTGACTCAATGCGGGAGCAACCAGACGGCAAGCAACGACCAGAACACCAACGGTGTCATGCCGCCGGCCAAATCGACACCGGCCGCTTCCGAAGGAGCCGGTCGGCTCACCGCCGACGGTCGCGATGTGTTCCCTCTCCCGCAAGGAGATCTCACCTCGTTCGTCGGCAAGCCCATTTCCGGCAACGCCGTACCGGTCCAGTCGGTGCCGGGTCCGGAAGGATTCTGGGCAGGGGACAACACCACCGACCGGGTGTGGGTGAAGCTGCTGCCCTCCGGTGATTCGCCCGTGGACGTCAAACCCGGCCAACTGCTCGATCTGGCAGGCACCGTCGTGGCGAACGGCGACGACTTCGCCGCCAAGGAACGTGTCGACGCGGCCAATGGCGCCGAACAACTCGATCAGCAGAAGGCACACGTCGAATTGCCCCATGACCAGCCACGAGTCGTCGGCACCCGGTGACGGTGCCCGGCCACCCGTACGGAAAGGATGCCGGATGGCGAACGGTGTCGTATGTGACCGTGTTGCCGAGGTATGGGCCACCGGCGATTACGAGCCGGCCGGGTCGGTGCGTGTTCTGATTGAATCGAGCCCTGAGTCACGGTCGCCGCTCTATTTGGCGCGGTGTCAACATGGCTGGCTGTGGGTCAAGGATCGGCGGCATTTGCTTTCGCTGCAGGTCACTCCTTTGTCCTGGCGATGGGCGCTCAGCGCCGACGACAGTGTGATCACCACCGTCCGTCGCCTGACCGAAGACGAAATGCGATTCTGGCTGGCCTGACGGACTCGCGATCATTCGAGAACTCTGCGTGTTCAAGCGAAAAACGTGCGGATGACGTAATCGTGCTGGACCTTGCCGAGGTCGCCTTTCTGAATTTCGCTGGTGTTCAAGTCCTGCATTCCGGCGTCGATCTGGCCGACGCGGATCGGGTCACGCTTCGGATCGCTTTGGGATCGCACGCCATCGTGCAACGCGCGTTGACAGCGACCGGTATGGCGGCGGTCCTGGATGTCTATCCGGACCGGCGCGCCGCGCTCGACGTGCCCGCGACCGGCGATTTCCTGCCGTTCGCATGGCCATTGTGAGCCTGACCTTCCGGTCAAGGAGGAAATGCTCACGGAATAGTCGTTGAAGTGCCGCGAGAATCAAACGCTGCCTTCAAGGCGAATACGCCCGAAAGTGCCTTCGACGGTACGAAAATCACGTTTCGGATTGCCGGTCCTCGGGTCTTGTCCGACACTGGGCGCATGGAAAGCACGGTGTCCGAAACCGAGGAAACGACGGAGTCCGACGTCCGATTCCCGATCGTCTTGCGTGGATACGACCGCCGCCAGGTCGACGAATATGTGCGGATGGCGGAGAAACGCGTGGATCGGCAGGAGAAAGCCCGGAGGACTGCTGAGCGCAGGCTCGCCAAAGCCCAGGTTCCAGCGCCTCGAACCGCCGGACCGGATCAGGCCAGCGGGTTGGGGAGGCGGATCGAGAAGATCCTCGCGGTGGCCAAAACCGAAGCCGGTGAGATCAAGGAACAGGCCCGTAAGGAAAGCGAGGCGCTGCTGGCGGCCGCCGAGAAATCGGCCGCAGACGCCGAGAGTGCCCGCGAGGAGATCGAACGCGGCGCGCATCACGAGGCACGGCTCATCGTCTCCCGTGCGGAAGAAGAAGCCGACGCCATCCGAACGGTCCATCGGGCGGTGCTGGCCGAACTCGGCCAAATCGCCCACTCCATCGATGAAGTGTGCAACCGTTTCGACGGCGAGGCCAAACCCGAAGGCCAGGCCGGGAAGGATCCCGCGACTTCGCCGACCGGCTCGGCCGACGGCGGTTGATTTCGGAATCTGTCGCGACAAGGCGGGCGAGCCGGTCCAGAACGATCTCGGTGGTCCGGCCTTCTCGAGCCTCGCTCGCCGGGATCACATGTGCGAGGTCATGGAACGGGGTAAGCGGTCGTCATAATCGATGTCAACGATGCGGAAGCAGCCGGACTCGATCATGCCCGCTCACGGTGAGGACGGACGGGACGGACTCCTGCTCGCCGCGGGTCCGCTGGAAACGGCCGAAGAACGGCGACCGGTGCCGTTCGCCGAGAAGGTGGAGTTGTTGTCGGGGCATCATCGTATCGTGGTCGAAGCGATGATGGTTCTTGATCAAGCGTTTCGAGGGAGGGGCGCGGGGTACGCGGAGATATGACCGACTACCGCCACACTGCCACGATCGAGATGCCCGCCGCCGAACTGTTCGCCTTCCTGCGCGAGCCGCGGAACCTGCCGCGCTACTTCCCGCAGATGACCCAGGCCGAACCGGAGGGCGGTGACGCCGTCCACGTCGAGGCCGATGTCCACGGTGAACACGTGGAAGGCGAGGCGTGGCTGAAGGTCGACGAGGACAACCACTCCTTGCGTTGGGGAGCCCAAGGGCCGCACGACTACCAGGGCGAATTGTCGATCGCCGACGACGGTCCGGCCGCCTCCCGCCTCACCGTGATCTTGCACAGCGTCCGCGACGCCGACGACGCGGAGGTCCAGCGCGGGCTGGAGGAGACCGTGGCCGCGCTGGCGCACACCGCGACCGCCGAGGCCGATGTCGACGCCGCCGAGCAGCAAGGCGGCTGGGCGGGGAACTGACGGCGGAGCCCGGACGGAGGTGGACGATGGCGAAGACCGGCTGAACGAGTACCGCGCGAAGCGTGACCACCCGGACCCCGGACGTTCGTCGTGCCGTACTCGTTGCGGGCGAAGCCACCCCGATCGAGTGGCGCGAAGCTCGGCAAAGCTTCCCCGGACGGCTGGAACCCGGCGAAGATCCGGCGGCGCCTGTCTCGAAAGGACGATCCTTGGCGGGAGATCAGTACGGATCCCGGATCGGCGGCGACCGCGCTCGCGAAATTCGGTTCGTGACGAAGAGGAGGTTTCATGGCCGGTCGTCCGGCCAGCGCGGTATCCGCCTTCACGGCTGTCGGCACAGCACTGGTCCTACTGGTGGGCCTGGTGGCGCTGATCCGTCATCGTGTTCCCGGCTATTTCGTTCTGGGCGGCTCGTGGTTCAGGGGAGGAGAAGAAATGACGAAACGTTTTCACAAGGGAGACAGGGTTCGCTGGAACAGCCACGGTGGGGAAGCCGTGGGCGAGGTGCTCAAGGAGATCACCTCGGACACCGAAGCAGCCGGTCGCACCGTCCGAGCGTCTCGTGACGAGCCTCAGTATCTTGTGCGCAGCGACAAGAGCGGCGGCGAGGCTGCGCACAAGCCCGAGGCACTGGAGAAGCTCTAGTCTCACTCTTGCAGGGAGCTGCGGGTTCGGTGAGGGCGCGAGGTAGCCGGGTTTGGCTGGAACACCCGGCGAAAGAGCCAGGGCTAGGCCCGACTTCCCGCCTGCTCCGCCGGGTTCACGCGGCGGGCGGACGCCATGGCGATGCCGAGCGAGGCCAGGCCGTGGAGCACGTTGTCGGCCCAGCCGAAGTTCACCGCGTCACCGGCCAAAGTCGTTGCTGCAGAAAGCACTCCGAAGGCCGCCAAGCCGAGAACGCCGGCGAAATTCCTGATGATGTCGAGCGTCCCCGTGGCGCTGAAGATCGTTTCCGCCGTCCGTTCATTCACGGGAAACACCTCCGGTTGTCACATCAGTCGCCGGTGATCTCGTCCGCCAGATCGTTGTCGAGCGCGACCCGGACGAGGTTTGCCGCGAGCGGAGCCAGATCCTTCGCGTCGGTGAGCCGGGCCAGGGCGTCCGCGTCCGCCGGAAGGCCGAGTCGTTTCGCGCCGTCGAGAGCCTTCTTGTCGAGGTAAGGCCGAAGTTCCGGCCACACGAGCTGTGCCTCACGACAGAAGATGTCCGCGCCGACCGGTCCGACTCTGGAGAACTTCCGAAGCCGTTTGGTGATCTCGGCCCGATCGCGGTCCGCTTCATCACGGAGCTTTCGGAGGTCACCGGAGTACTGGTCCAGCAAGGCCTCCGCGCTTTCGGCGAGCGCTGTCGCGGTCTGCTCGTCGTAGCGTTTGTAGTGAGCCCTGCCCAGTGCGTCCACGCGGTCTTGCCAGCGGGTGTCCGCCATGACGCGGGGTGTGGTCATTTTCGCCTTGGACAGCTCTTTCGCGGCGTCGACCGCGATGTCGGACTTGATCCGGGTCGACAGCAGCGTGGAAAGCACGAGCAGCCGAGTAGTCGCACGGGGTACCCGCCAAGGGATTCGGTTACACGACTTGGGTGAAATCGGACAAAGTGGGTAATTGGCGGATATGGCTGATGGTCGAGTGGCGGTGTTCGCGCCGTCTCCGCAGTTGACGGTGACGGTGGAAGAGATCGAGGGAGTGCCCGACGTTCATGTGCACGCCGGCGGGCAGGGGGTGTGGCAATCGCGCATGATCGACGCTCTGGGTGCACGGGCGATGTTGTGCTGCGCGCTCGGCGGTGAGACCGGGCGGGTGCTGCGGCATTTGCTCGGAGTCGACGTCGAGGTCAGGGAGGTCGCCGCGCGCAACGGCGCCTACGTGCACGATCGGCGGGACGGTCACCGCGACGAGGTGGTGCGGATGCCCGCCGACGTGTTGTCGCGGCATGAACTGGACGATCTCTACGAGCTGACCCTGGTGCAGGGGCTACGTGCGGAGGTCGCCATCCTCAGCGGCCCGGACGAGGACGACATGCCGGTGCCTCATTCGATGTACGAACGGCTCGCCCGCGATCTCGGCACCCAGGGCACTGAGGTGGTCGTGGATCTGTCGGGGGAGCGGCTGGCCCGGGCGATCGAGGGCGGGCCTGCGGTGATCAAGGTCAGCCACGAGGAGATGGTCACCGACGGTCTCGCCGATTCGGACTCGTTGCCCGATCTCGCGGCGGGATGTCGTGAGCTGGCTTCGTGCGGTGCGCGCGCGGTCGTCGTGTCCCGCGCGGCCGAGGAAACGCTCGCCCTCATCGAGGGAAAGCTGGTCCTGGTGGAGTCGCCCGACCTGACGCCGGTGGACACTCGCGGCGGCGGCGACTCGATGACCGCCGGACTCGCGACCGGTCTGGCACAGGGCAAGTCGCTGGAGGAGTCGCTCATACTGGGGGCCGCCGCGGGAGCGGTGAACGTGACGAGGCACGGTCTCGGCTCGGGGAGCGACGAGGCGGTGCGGGAACTCGCCGGACGAGTGCGTTTGAAGCCGTGGGAGGCATCCTGATGCGTGCGCTGATCACCAATGACGACGGCATCGACGCGCCGGGGCTGGCCGCGCTCGCGCGCGGCGCCGTGGAACACGGCTGGACCGTGGTCATCGCCGCGCCTGCCGAGGAAGCCAGTGGCACGAGCGCGGGATTGTCCGGCGCCGGTGAGGAAGGCCGCGTCACGGTCGAGCGGCGGGAGTTGCCCGACGTCCCCGGCGTGCAGGCCTACGCCGTCGCCGCGCATCCCGGCCTGATCGCGTTGGCGGCCGCTCAGGGAGCATTCGGTGAACCGCCGGACATCGTGCTGTCCGGGGTGAACCGCGGAGCGAACGTGGGCCGCGCGATCCTGCACTCCGGCACCGTCGGCGCGGCACTCACCGCGGCGATCAACGGCGCGCGGAGCCTCGCGGTCTCCCTTGACGTAGGTCTGGATCCTGCCCCGCGGTCGCACTGGGACACCGCGGTCGCCGTCGCCGCGACGCTGTTCGATCAGCTCGCGGACCTGCCGGAAGGGACGGTCCTGAATCTCAACGTCCCCGACCGCGCCGAGGCGGGCCCGCCGAAGCGCGCGGTGCTGGCCGAGTTCGGCTCCGTGCGCAGCCATGTCCAGAACGACGAGGACAGCACATTCACTCTCACCACCGTGACCGTGGAGGGCGAATTACCGCCGGGAAGCGACGCTCGTCTGCTGGCTGAGGGGCACCCGACCGTGACCGCGCTGCGTTCGGTCACCGAAGACCCCGACCTGGACCTGTGACCGCGCGACGCGCCGCGGCTTCGGCTGTCCGGCCGTGCGTGATTCCTGCGAACGTCGTATCGTTGACGGCAACCCGCTGGGTTCAACCAACCGTGCCCACAGGCCAGCGGTGATCATCCCGGACTGCAGCCGGGAGTCCCGCGCTTCAAGCGCCGCAGGCCAACCCGCTGGGGGAGAACTTCAGCTACGCCAAGGAGTTCGCCAAGCTCGACGTCGAGGCCCTCAAACGTGACATCACCGGGGTGCTCACCACGTCGCAGGACTGGTGGCCCGCGGACTTCGGTCACTACGGCGGGCAGCGATTCGCCCCGCTCAACAGCTGGCCCGACAACGCCAACCTCGACAAGGCGCGCCGTCTTCTGTGGCCGGTCAAGGAAAAGTACGGCCAGCAGGTCTCGTGGGCCGACTCGCTCGTGCTCGCGGGCAATGTCGCCTTGGAGTCGATGGGCTTCAAGACGTTCGGCTTCGGTTTCGGCCGTGAGGATCACCTGGGAACCCGAGGAGATCTTCTGGGGTCCGGAAGACACCTGGCTGGGTGACGAGCTACGCCAGTGATTCCGAGATGGTGCCCGACGTCGGCGCGACCGAAATGGGCCTCATCTACGTCAATCCCGAGGGCTCGCGCGGCAACGCGGATCCGGCCGCGGCGGCCCACTTCATCCGGGAAACCTTCGCCCGGATGGCGATGAACGACGAGGAGACCGTCGCGCTCATCGCCGGCGGCCACACCTTCGGCAAGACCCACGGTGCCGGCATCGCCGACGACCACGTGGGCCCGGAGCCGGAAGCCGCCCCGATCGAGGCACAGGGCCTCGGCTGGCTGAGCAGCCACGGCAGCGGCAAGGGCGGTGACGCGATCACCAGCGGCCTCGAGGTGACGTGGACCGATGTGCCGACGCAGTGGAGCAACCGCTTCTTCGAGATCCTCTTCGGCTACGAGTGGGAGCTCACCGAGAGCCCTGGCGGCGCCAAGCAGTATGTCGCCAAGGACGCCGAGGCGATCATCCCGGACGCTCACGACCCGGCCGAGAAGCACAAGCCGACCATGCTCACGACGGACCTGGCGCTGCGCGTCGACCCGACGTACGAGAAGATTTCGCGCCGTTTCCTGGAGAACCCGGACGAGTTCGCACTGGCGTTCGCCAAGGCCTGGTACAAGCTGCTGCACCGCGACATGGGCCCGGTCAGCCGCTTCCTGGGGCCGTGGGTGCCCGAGCCGCAGCTGTGGCAGGACCCGGTGCCGGACAGCGAACACGAGCTCGTGGGTGAGGCCGACATCGCCGCGCTCAAGGCGAAGGTGCTCGAATCCGGACTTTCGGTCGCCCAGCTGGTCGGCACCGCGTGGGCGTCCGCGGCGAGTTTCCGGTCCACCGACAAGCGCGGTGGCGCGAACGGCGCGCGGATCCGCCTGGAACCCCAGCGCGACTGGGAGGTCAACGAGCCGAAGCGGCTCGCGGGTGTCCTGGAGACCCTGGAAGGCATCCAGCGCGAGTTCAACCACGCCGGCGGCGCGAAGATCTCGCTGGCCGACCTCATCGTGCTGGCCGGTTCGGCCGCCGTCGAGAAGGCGGCGCGCGACGCGGGCACCGAGCCGGACTTCGTCGTTCTCGCCGATCCGGACGGCAACCGCTTCTGCGTCGTCGATCTCAGCAACGCGCCCTCGGGCGGCCGACCGTCGGGCGTGGCAGCGATGTGGCCGGTTCCTGGGCACGGAACCGGCCACATCTGTGCAAACGGCCCGGGTCGGGAGAACCGGCCGCCGACCTCACCCTGTCGTCGGGCAACGACCCTGCTTTGGGTGAGGTGGTCCTAAGGGGTCAGGACTGCCCGGGACGAGGTACGTCGCCGCGCCAGGCGCCCGTCTCGGCGCCGTCGCGGTTCTCGAGGAAGGTCTTGAATCGGTCGAGGTCGGCCTGGACGCGGCGGTCGAGGATGCCGAGCTTGTCGGCGACGTTTTCGACGAAGCCCTCGGGGTCGATGTCCATCTGGACGGTGACCCGGGTGTTGTGCTGGTCGATGCGGTGCACGGTGACGACACCTGCGTGGTTCGGGCCCCCGTCGGACTTCCACGCGACCCGTTCGTCCGGGTGCTGCTCGGTGATGGTGGCGTCGAACTCCTTCGAGACGCCGGCGACGGTGATGGTCCAGTGCGTGTGCGTGTTGTCGCGCTGCTCGACTCGCTCCACGCCTTCCATGAACCGCGGGAACTCGGCGAACTGAGTCCACTGGTTGTAGACGTCGCTGACCGGAGCCTCGACGTCGACGGACTTGGTGATCGTGCTCATCAAGGGCCTCCTGGGCGGGTCACTTTGCTGTCCGCCCGCTGGATACCCGGCGGCTCGCGATCGAAACGAACCATGATCGTCTTGTGGGGTTTGCTGTCGGCAGGGATGGGAAACCGTAGGCGTTCACAGACCGCACGCGGAAAAGAAGGAGCACCATGAAGGCAGTCACCTGGCACGGCAAGCGCGACGTGCGCGTCGACACGGTGCCGGACCCGAAGATCGAGGTTCCCACCGACGCGGTCGTGCGGATCACCTCCACTGGTATTTGCGGTTCCGACCTGCACCTGTACGAGGTGCTCGGTGCTTTCATGACCGAGGGGGACATCTTGGGCCACGAGCCGATGGGTGTGGTCGAAGAAGTCGGGTCCGAGGTGAGCGGGCTCAAACCGGGTGACCGGGTGGTCATACCGTTCAATATCTCCTGCGGCCATTGCTACATGTGCACTCGTGGCCTGCAATCGCAGTGCGAGACCACCCAGGTGACCGATCAGGGCAAGGGCGCGGCTTTGCTGGGCTACACCAAGCTCTACGGGCAGGTGCCCGGTGGGCAGGCCGAATACCTGCGGGTCCCGCAGGCGCAGTACGGGCCGATCAAGGTTCCGGACGGTCCGCCGGACGAGCGGTTCGTCTATCTGTCCGATGTCGTCCCGACGGCTTGGCAGGCCGTCGATTACGCGAACATCCCGGACGACGGCACTGTCGTGGTGTTCGGCCTGGGCCCGATCGGGCAGATGGCTTGCCGGATCGCCCGCCACCACGGTGCGGCCGAGGTCATCGGTGTCGACCTGGTACCCGAGCGGCTGGCGCGTGCCCGGGAACATGGTGTCACCGCGCTCGACACCCGGGACCACAAGGACATCGGCGACGCCATTAGGCAGCTCACCGGCGGCCGCGGGGCCGACTCGGTGATCGACGCGGTGGGCATGGAGGCGCACGGTGCGCCGGTCGGCAGGCTGGCGCAGAACCTGGTCGGGTTGTTGCCGCAGCAGCTGGGCGCCAAGATCACGGAGAAGGCGGGCATCGACCGGCTCAGTGTGCTGTACGCCGCGATCGACAGCGTCCGCCGCGGCGGCACGATCTCGCTGTCCGGAGTGTACGGCGGGATGGTCGACCCGATCCCGATGATGGATTTGTTCGACAAGCAGATCCAGCTGCGGATGGGGCAGGCCAACGTCCGTCGATGGATCGACGACATCATGCCGGTCCTCACCGCCGACGACGACCCGCTCGGCGTCGAAGGGTTCGCCACCCACAAGCTTCCGCTCGCCGACGCACCCCGGGCGTACGAGATCTTCCAGAAGAAGCTCGACGGTGCCCAGAAGATCCTGCTCCAGCCCGCGGCTTGACCCATCCGATTCCCGCCGGACCAAGGAGAACACCATGTCGACCGATGCCATCGTCCTGCTGAAAGATGACCACAAAACCGTCGAAAGACTCTTCAAGGAGTTCGAAAAAGCGGGTCCGAACGCGAACGTCACCAAACGGAAGATCGTTGACTCGATCATCGAGGAACTCACGGTGCACGCCTACATCGAGGAGGAGATCTTCTACCCGGCCGCCCGGGAGGCGGCGCCGGATACCAAGGATCACGTGCTCGAAAGCGTGGAAGAGCACCACGTGGTGGTGTGGATGCTGAGCGAGCTGAAGGAAATGGATCCCGAAGACGAGCGGTTCGACGCGAAGGTCACCGTACTCATCGAGAATGTGCGGCACCACGTCGAGGAGGAAGAAGAGGAGTGGTTCCCCGACGTACGTGAGGCGATGGGACGCAAGAGGCTCCAGGAGCTCGGGCAGCGGATGCTCGACGCGAAGCCGACCGCGCCTCGCGATCCACTTCAGGTGCAAAGCTCGACCGCCTAGAAACGCGACAGCACAAGGAAAGCGCCCTGGCGTTGCCCCCAGCCTCCGGACCGACGGACCACCTCACACGCCGTCGTGTCTGGCGGCCAGGGTTGCCGCCTCGGCGGGCTCGAGCTGCAGCCGGCGGAAACACGCCGACGATCCACGGGTCCTCACAAACGACGGTCTGCTCGTCCGAACGGAATCCTGCCGGCCTCCGCTCGGGTCATGGAATACACCGCTCGGCGTCCATTGAGGGTTTCCATTCGTTCCCTGATTCGAGCACTGCCGACCAGGTCGAGGACGACGATCAGTCCGCCAGAGAACTGAGCCAGTTTCCCCAGCCGGCCCCAGGATTGCAGTGACGTCGATAGCGCGAAGCCCGCCGTCCCGATGGATACCGGGTCGGCGGGCTCGGTCGTGCTGGATGGTGTCAGTGCTCGGTCGCCGTGGTGATGAGATCCGCGATGGCTTCGGGTGCGCCGAGCATGGCCACGTGACCGGTGGGAACCTCGACGACGGTCGCGTTCATCCGCTCGGCCATGAACCGTTGTCCGGCAACGGGAATCATCTGATCCTCGGTGGCGATCGCGTAGTAGCCGGGGTGTCGTTTCCAGGCCGGCACGCCGGCCGGTTCGAGCATCGCGGCCAGCGCGAGCGGACGCTGAGCCGCGGCCATGACGGCGGCGTTCGCCGCTGTGGTGTCGGGGGCGAAGACCTCGTGGAAACGGGCGGGGTCGATGCTCAGCTCGACCTGCGGCGGGCCTTCGGGGTCGGACTGATCGGCTCCCGGCAGCGGCCGTGCGGTGGTGATTTGCTGGGCCGCGCCACCGAAACGCTGGTCGAGCTCGCCTGCGGACTCGTCCTGGTCCGGGGCGAAGGCGGCCACGTAGACCAGCGCGGTGACGTTCTTGGCCTCGGTGGCCGCCTGGGTGATCACCGCGCCGCCGTAGGAATGGCCGACCAGCACGACCGGGCCGGGGGTGGCGGCGAGCATGGTGCGCACGTAGTCCGCGTCGTGGTGGAGGCCGCGCAAGGGGTTGGCGACGGTGGTGACCCGGTGGCCACGGTCGAGCAGGATCCGGGCGACGCCGTCCCAGCTTCCGGTTGCGTCGGCGAACGCGCCGTGGACCAGAACGATGGTGGGTTTGCTCATGGCGGTGGTACCTCTTTCGCTGATGGATATCGGTTCGGGGTGGTTCTCGGGTCAGGGGTGGACCTGGCGCGCGGCGGCTTCGACGACCTCGGCGGTCGCACCCGGCTGGGAGACGGTGACGGCGTGGCTCGCCCAGCGCTCGATGATTCGGGCGTGCATACGCTCGGCCATCCGGCGCTGGCCAGCCGGCGGGATGATGCGGTCTTCGCGGGTGAGCAGGTACCAGCTGGGCAGCGACTTCCACGCCGGCGGGCCGGCGGGCTGCAGCAGCGCGGCCAGGGCCAGTGGGCGCTGCCCGTCGGCCATGTTCGCGGCCTGGTGCTCCGGCACGTCCTGTGCGAAGTAGTGGCGGAACTTGGCCGGGTCGATGGTCAGCTCGACCGGCGGGATCCCTCCCGGCGAGCTGGGCAGTCCGGTGGGCAGCGGGTACGGCCTGGCGGTGGTGATCTGTCCGGTCGGCCCGCCGAAGCGCTGATCCAGTGCCTGGACGGTTTCACCGGCGTCGGGGGCGAACGCGGCGACGTAGACCAGCGCTGCGGCCTTGGTGGAGTCGGCCGCCGCGCCGGAGATGACCGCGCCGCCGTAGGAGTGGCCGACGACGACCGTCTTGCGGGGCATGGATTCCAGCACGCCGTGGACGTAGGCGACGTCGTCGGTGAGGCCGCGCAGGCCGACCGCGGCCATGGTCACCTCGTAGCCGTCTTGGCGCAGCCGGGTCGACACCCCGTTCCAGCTGGAGGCGTCGGCGAAGGCGCCGTGCACCAACAGGATCGCGGGTTTGACCGCCTTGGATGCCGCGCCCGCCCCGCCCGTGGCGGAATCGGCGCCGGCGCTGGTGGTTCCGCTCAGCGCCACCGTTACGGCGGTGGCCAGGAGACCGGCCTTCAGCAGAAGTCTGCGGTGGGTCGTGCTCATCGTGTCCTCTTCCTCGTTCAGTGGTGGTGACGTTCGTGGCGCGCGGCGCGAGCCCGGTGGCGTTCGGCGCGCTCGTCGCGGGGAGACCGGTAGCCGGCGAGGTCGGTGATTTCCAGCCGGCCCCAGGTGACCTGGCCGGTGATCCGCAGCCGAGGCGTACCGGGCTGTGGGTGGCGGCCGAGGGTGGTCCGGATGCCCGAACCACTCGCGGAAACCTCGGAGGTGAGCACCGTCCATTCGTCCGGCACCACCAGGGTGATCCGGCCGGCCTGACAGTTGACGTGCACTTCGACCTCGTCGTGCGGGCAGGTCGCGGTGGTGAAGTCGAGGGTGATCGACCCCATCGTGGAGGTGGCGTTGATGACGGGCGGGACCTGCCACGGGCCGGTCTTGGTGATCGCGCCCCAGGTGCTGTCGAGATTGAGCGGTGTGGTCATGGCTGGTGCTGCCTTTCGGGTGTCGGGACGGAGACGGGACGGGTGCGTTCCTGGACGCTGGTCCGGTGGCGACCGGTGCGGTCGTAGAAGGCGGTGATGGCGAGGCCGACCGCGAGACTGGCCGCCAGCCAGGCCGCGACCACCAGGACGCTGCCGGTCAGGCCGGCGGTGACGGGGAAGATCAGGTCGCGGGCGGCGTCGGTGGTGTGGCGCATCGGCAGCACCTCACCCAGCCAGCGGAAGAGGGTCGGCTGCAACTCGGGTGGAAAGGCGCCACCGGAGGACGGCACTCCGAGCACCACCAGGATCACCGTGGCCAGCAAGGCGCCCGGCGAACCGAACACGGCGAGCAGCACCAGCGGCAGCACACCGGCGGTGGCGACCGCGAGGATCGAGAACAGCCACAGGCCGACGGGATGCTCGGCCGGCATACCGAGGGCGAGTACGGCGACGGCCTCGATCACGGTGGCGGCCACGATCGAACAGCCGACCATGAGTGCCGCCTTGGCCAGCAGCGTCTGCACCCGGTTGATGGGGAACGGCGGGTGGGTGGCCCGTTTGTGCAGAAACTCCCTCGGCGCGAATCCCAGCACGCCGTCGACGGCGGAGTGCAGTACCTGGGCCAGCAGGAATCCGGTCAGGATCAGGACCAGGGTGTAGTAGAAGGCCGCCATCCCGCCCGCGCTGTGCGGAGGAACCGGTCCGACCGGGGCCAGGGTGACCTTGACGGGGTCCGCGAGCAGCAGTCGCGCGGCCCCGGAAACCCCCGCGTCGCCGGGGATCCGGGTGATCAGTTGCCCGCCGAGGGTCTGTGACATCGCCGCGAGGACGGCTTGCGCGGTGCCGGTCGCGGTACCACTGGCCGCCGGACCGGCGATCGGATTGGTCAGCACGGTCACCCGCACCGGGGACGGCGCGGCGCGGGGATCGCTCAACGCGGTGATCCGGGCGGAGAAGTCGGCTGGGACGAGGACTGCCGCGTAAGCCGATCCCTCGGTGAGCAGTCGGCGGGCCGCGTCCTCGTTCTCGGCGGGGATCCAGTGCGCGGCACCTGCGGCCTGCCCGGTGCGGACCTGCTCGGTGAGCGTGGCGCCCAGGTCGTGGCCACCGGCACCGAGATCCGCGTTCACCCAGGCGATGGGCACGCGTTGACCGGGGGTGCCGGTATCCAGCGTTCCACCGAGGTAGCCCACCGTCAGCACGAGGGCCAGCACGGCGCCGAGCAGGGTGAACACCCAGATCTTGGGGCTGCGCAGAAGTGAGATTGCGCGCATGTCGGTCTTCCTTCGTCGTGAGGGGCGGGCTGTCGTGGCCCGAACTCTCACGGAGACCGATAAAGAACGAATTCATCACCTTCGGCGACGAAGCAGCTACGAAAGGTGAAATCGGCGTGTGCCGTTCGCCGTTGTTTATCGAGCGTTTATCCGGTCGGCCGATCTCCGACCGTATGCTCCGCTCGTCATGGTCAACTTCCTGGTGCTGGGCCCGCTGGAGGCCCGCTTCCCCCACGGCTCGGGCGAGTCCGGCCCGGCCCACCTCGGCGGCGCCCGCCACCGCGAGATCCTCGCCCGCCTGCTGGTCGCGCGGGGTCAGGTGGTCGCCATCGACCGGCTGATCACCGACATCTGGGGTGACGATCCTCCCCGACAGGCGGTCGCGACCGTCCGCACCATCGTGTTCCATCTCAGACAGGTACTCGAACCGGACCGGCAGCGACGTACACCGGCCCGGGTGCTGGTCACCGTGGCACCCGGCTACGCGGTGCGCGCCGAGGCCAACGCCGCCGACTCGTGGCAATTCGAGGCTTTCACCGACGAGGCCAAGGACTTGCTCGCCCGCGACCGGGCAGTTGAGGCGCTGCCTCGTTTCCAGCAGGGCCTACGACTGTGGCGGGGCGGCCCCTACTCCGAGTTCGCCGACGCCGAGTGGGCACGCGTGGAGATCACCCGTCTCACCGAACTGCGTGTCACCGCGCAGGAAGGCCTCGCCAACGCCCTGCTCGGCCTCGACCGGGCCGCCGAGGCCCTGCCGGCTCTGCGGGTCCTGGTCGACGAACACCCGCTGCGCGAAGAAGGCCATCGTTTGCTCGCGCTGGCCCTTTACCGCGCGGGCCGCCAAGGCGAAGCGCTGGCCGCGCTACGCGAGGCGCGAGACACCCTGCGGGAGGAACTCGGCGTCGACCCCGGTCTGCCACTGCGCACGCTGGAAGCCGAAGTCCGCACCCAAGCACCCGTTCTCACGTCGTCCTCACCTGTGAGCGCGCCGATCGCGGCACGGGATATCACCACCGGCGAACCGCTCATCGGGCGAATGTCCGAAGTGGACATCTTGACCCGGCTGGCATCGGCCGCCAAGGCAGGCGCCGGGCAGGTGGCACTGCTGGAAGGACCCGCGGGCATCGGCAAGACCGCACTGGCCCGGCACCTGCTCGCCCGGCTGCGCGCCGAAGACTGGTCGACGGCGACCGCCCGGTGCCCCGAGGTCGCCGGTGCGCCCGGCGGCTGGCCGTGGCTGGAAATCGTCGACCTGCTCACCGTCGATCGCGAGCCCGCCCTGGAACTGGTGGAGTTGTTCACCGCGGCCTCCCACCCTGCCGGGACGACGAGCGTGGACACCGCGACCGCGAACAGGTTCCGGTTCTGCCGCCTGCTCGCCACCTATCTGGCGGCGGTGGCAGACGACCGGCCACTGCTGATCGTGCTCGAGGACCTGCATCTCGCGGACGCTGACACCCTCACGCCACTGGTCGAGGTCGCCCGCCTGCTCACCGACCACCCGGTGCTGCTGCTCGGCACCTTCCGCCCCGCCCCGCACCACCCGCTGCTGGCCGGCAGCCTCGCCGACCTGGCCGGGCACCTCCCCGAACGGATCCAGCTCGACGGGCTGGACGCACGAGCCATCGGCTCCCTGATGCGAGCCGCCGGTACCCACCAGGTGGACGATGTGCTCGCCGGTCAAATCGCCCGCCGCACCTCGGGTAATCCTTTCCTGGCGCGCGAACTGGCCAGGCACGTCGCCGCACACGGGCCGGAAGCGGCCCTGCGCAGCATCCCCGCCGGGATACGTGACGTACTCGTTCAGCGACTCGCCGGGCTACCGGAAGACGTGCGCGTCCTGCTGCGCAAAGCCGCGGTGCTCGGTGACGAGTTCGACCTCGACCTCCTGGCGGCGATGGACGACGACCACGGACCGGAGCCGGACTACGACGCGGTCCTCGAACGCGCTGAAACCGGGCTGGCGACAGGAATCCTCGACGACGGAACCACCGAAGGCACCCTGCGGTTCACCCATGCCCTGATGCACGAAGCCGTCTACGCCGAGATCTCCACGCCACGTCGGACACTGTGGCATCGCAAGGCCGCGGCCACCCTCGAACGGCTCCAGCCGCACAACGTCCAAGCGCTCGCCAGACACCACCTGCAAGCACCGAGCGCGCGGACGGCGGCGTCCGCGATCCGCTATACCCGCATGGCCGCGGACCAGGCGACAGCCCGATTCGCCTACCACGAAGCGGTACGGCTGCGCACCGCCGCGCTGACCGTCGCCGACCGCTTCGGCGGCACACCCCGCGACCGGCTGACCATCGTCGGCGAATTGCTCCAGGCGCACGCTTTCCTCAGTGACAAGCCCGCCATGCGTGCCCTGCGCGCCGAGTCGCTCGCGCCGCTGGCCGAGCTTGCCGACCCCGCCTTGACCGCACAGGTCGTCATTTCCCTGGACCCTGGCAACCCGGTGCTCGCTGAACGACGGGTGGCCCCCGAACAAGCCGGTCACCTGCAGCGCGTGGTGGACCTGCTGGCAGAGAACCTGAACCGGCTGACCGACGAGGACAGCGAGCTTCGCGCCCTGTTGCTGACCAAGCTCGCCATCGAGCTCTACGGCCACCCCGACGACCGCGAACGCGACCGGGGCCGCGCGGCCGCCGCGCAAGCCGAGGCGATCGCCCAGCGGATCGACCTCTCCGTCAGTACCAGGGCGGAAGTGCTGATCGCCGCTCATACCCAGGCTTACGCCACTCCGGGCGGTCTGGCCCGGCGAACCCGGCTGGCGGCCGAACTGGTCGCACTGGCCCAAGAACACGAACTCGTGGTGTCCGAACGCCTGGGCCTGCTGTGGCAGCTCTACGCCGCCGAGCAACGCGGCGACCTGGCCGAAGCAGAGCGCGCTCTGTCCAAATTAGACAGACAACTTCGCCGATTCCCTCATCCCGCGAGCGCCGCCAGAGTGCAGTGGCACCGTGCCATGCTGCTCGACCTGGCCAACGCTCCCGACGAGGACGTGACGAAGGCTTATCAGGCCGGTGCACAGGCTCTGGAAGCCGCCGGGGTCCAGCGAGCCGACCTCCTGCTCATGACGGTGCGCTGGTGCCGGGCCTACCGCACCGGCCGCGCAGCAGAACTCCTGCCCGACTACGCGGACCGGTATCCGGCCTGGCCCGCCTCACCCCAACTCTTCGCGCTCACCCTCGCCTTGGCAGGCGACCTCGACCGTGCACGCGAAATACTTCCGGCGGCCCTTCCCCCGTTTCCGGACGCCACCTACGAACTCGACATCGCGCTCGTCGGCTTGACCGCGATCCGCACCGACGACAAGCACATCGCCGAGATGGCCTACCAAGCGCTGCTGCCGTCAGCCGACGAGATCCTCGGACCAGGAGCCTGCGTATTCGTCCCAGCCCGGCAGGTACTCGCCGAACTCACCGATTATCTCGACGCGAGCCGAGCTATCAAGTAGAACCTGATACGGCCCGACAGGACGCGACACTCGGCTATGGCTTAGCGTCCGCGGCGCCGAGTCGGCGGAAGGCATCACTTCCCGCCCGGAGCGACCTCAGGGCTGTCGGTGAGCGGAAAGCCGCTTTCGCCCGGCCCGAGCGGGATCCGGCGGTGCCGCTCCATCTTGTGCCGACGCCCCACCCGCGGGCGGCTGCCACACGTGGCTCGCGGAGCAGCGCCGAACGTCGCCCTGACAGGGCCGGCTTCAGCGTGTGTAGCCCACCGTTCCCAAGGCGATGGGGGCCGGATTCTTCGTGACCCAGACGACGGCGAGTTCACTCAAGCGATCGAGGTGGTCTTCCTCGCCGCGGCCTGACCTGATCTGCTTGACGATCTCCTTGGCCTCATGGAGTTCTTCGTCGCCAAGGGGCTCGCCCCGGGTCAGGAAACCCGGGAACGCATCGGCCATCGCACGGTAAGCGCGGTCCCAGTTCGCCCCGCCGTTCCGGAACATCTCGTCGGCGATCCGGCCGGTGACACGGATGGCCTCACACTGCACTGTCGCGCCCGCGCCGCTCGAGGGCACGAGAAGCTCCCAGAGCGCTTTGTGGCGCTCCTGCCAGGATCCGTCGGGTACGACGATCGGCGCCGACCCGTCGTGCGTCGACCGCCGGGCGACCGCCTCGACCCCGAAGATCCGGTACAGCTCCCCGAGCGCGGCGTCGGTCTCTTCGAGGAAGTCGGGGTTGAAGTTCTCCCGGTGGAACTCGAAACCACGGCCGATCCGTTCGACGTGCTTGCTCATCTCGGCCGTGATGCTCGCTCCGTGTTCGAGGAGCAGCTTCATGATCTCGACGCACTCGGGGAGGTCGGCGTTTCGCGTACCGATCAGGCCGCGCGTCATCAACGCGGTGCCGCGCCTGTCGAGAACCTCGGTCGAGGCCCCGTGCTCGATCAGCACTCGCGTCGCCTCGACCCGCAGCCTTTCCACCGCGGCCTGGAGCGGCGTTCGCCCGGTTTTGTCGGCCGCCTCGATGTCCGCGCCGAGCGAGAGCAACAAGGGGATCTGCGCGACCGGTTTCGGAGTGGCGCGTGAAGCTCGCGCATGAAGCGGGGTCCTGCCGTAGCTGTCCGGGGAGTCGACGGCGAGCCCCTGCCCGATCAACCAGACGACGAGCTCGTCCGGGCACTCCGGGAAACCGATGGCGGTGCCTTTGGCATAGCCTCCCCGCGCGTCGATCTCGCATTTGTCGAAGACGGCTTTGAGTTCCTCCACCGAGGCCGAGGTCAGCATCTCCTCGAAGTCTTCGGGAAGGGTCTTCCGCTTTCGCGCCATCGTGCTCGTCCTTTCAGCCGGACTTCGGACGCAGCTGTTCGCGCGTCTCCCGGAAGTTCTCCGGTTTCACGGCCCAGCGATCCTCGTCGGCGCCCTCGAACATCAACCAAGGCTTCGACCCACGACCCGATGAGACCGACGGTGACGTCATCGGACATGGTTCTTCCTCGGACTCGGTTCCTGGGCGACCGCGAAGATCCTACGATCCGACGCTGCCTTCGGGGTGATCGAGGCCCCGGTCAGGACCAGCGCCCGAGTTCGGTGACGACGTCGCGCGGGGCAAACCCGCACCGGACCCGTACCTCCTCGCGGCGCGCCGCCTCGGCGAGGCCCCGCAACGGTGCCTCGCGGTCGAGGATTCCGGCTCCGGCATTCGCTCGGCACATGCCGCCGGTATGACCGTGCTCGCCATCCCCAACGCCACCACGGCGCTCGACATGGACGTCCACAGCTCTTTTTGGGCGAGCAGCTCGTCGCGCAGCTGCTGAGCAGCGCCGAGGCCGGTGGGCCGAAGCTGACCGGTGAGGGCGGGGTGCTGCAGCATCGGACCAAGCGGCTGCTGGAGTCCGCGCTCGAGGGCGAGATCACCGATCCTCGGCTATGGACAACAGCTTCGAGCCCAAGATCGTCGCGAAGCGGCAGAAGCGTGGCCGGACCTGCCCACCGATGTGCCGGCAGTGCTGCGCACGATGTCGCCTGACTTCACCGGCCGGGCGATCCTGGAGCACGCGTTGGCCGAAGCGTTCGACGGCGCCCGTGCGACCGGACGACGACGGAATCGTCCGCGCCCGCCGGCCCAGCTGAACCACTGCGGACGAACAGGAGACGCGACAACGAAGACCTAGCACTGCTAGACAATCTAGCGACGCTAGTGCTAGCGTCACCTCTCGACCTAGCAACGCTAGATTTCTGGAGAGAACAGACATGCTCACGACACTCGAGATCGTCACCACCGTGATCGTCGGCCTGATGGTGGGCGTGGAGTTTTCCGTCGCGTTCGTCATCAACCCGATCCTCAACGCCCTCCCCGACGACAGCTTGGTGCGCGGCCGTGCCCACGGGGGCCGGATGCTCGGAGCCGTCATGCCGGTCTGGTACATCGGTTCGCTCATCCTCGTCGCGGTCTGGGCGATCGCCGGATGGCAGCACCCCGGCGCCGGACTCGTCGTCACCGCCGGCGCGCTGCTGCTCGTCAGCGTGGTCATGTCGCTCCTGCTGCTCGTCCCGATCAACAACCGGGGCAAGACGTGGACCGCCGAGAACCGGCCCGCCGACTGGAAACAGCAGATGAACCGCTGGGATCGCTTCCACTACATCCGCGTCGCCGTCATCATCGCCGCCTTCGCCCTGCTGGTCGCCGCTCTTGCCTGAGCTCAGATCGACCGGCGATGTCCTTATGCCGGCTTGGCCTGCGGTACCTGCTCGAACAGAGATGGCATGACCAGGGCGGTGAAATCGTCGGTCACCGAATTCGGTGCGGCGAGCGCGGCGAAGGCCGTCAAACCCGGTTTCGCTGTGGTCGCGGCGATTACCAGGTGCCCTTCGTACGCCCGCTACGACGATCGGGCGTCCGGCTGCGATCGCGGGAGTTCGCGAGGGTGTGTGGATGGTCATCGTTCCTCCTTCCGGGTTTTCGACGGCGGTGAAATCCGCAGGAGGGCGATCAGGTGGTCGCATGAAGGCCATGGCCGATGCCCGCAGCGTTGGCAAGTCCGCCGGGAAGTCGTGCCATGCGGCGACATCACGGTGTCCTCGGACCGCTGGAAGTGGATCGAGACCGACATACTTCCGGCATACCAACGGCTCACGCCGGCTCGTCGTCGGCAGCTCGTCAATGCCCCGCTGACCGACCTCGCCGCTCAACGCTGGCCACCCGGCTGAGAAGCGATTCGTATCTGAGTGCCACATCGCCGCTCTTGTCAGACAGGATGAAGGGTTCGTCCTGGTCTAGGGGGCTGCGTGAGCGGCATTTCGCACGGCGTCGACTTCCGGGTGCTCGGTCCGTTCGAGGTCGCGGTCGGCGGCACGGTGCTCGACCTCGGCGGTCCGCGACTGCGGGCCCTGCTCGTCCTGCTCGGGATCGCGGGTGGCCGCGCGGTGAGTGTCGCCGCGCTGGTCGGGCAACTGTGGGGCCCGCATGCCCCGCACGACGCCGATCGGACCGTGCGCACCTACGTTTCCCGGCTGCGCAAGTATCTCCGGCCCGCGGAGGAGGCACTCGGCGGCGATCTGATCGTGACCCGTGCGCCCGGGTACCTTCTGCGGCTGGATCCCGAAGTGATCGACTCGGTGCGGTTCGAGGGTTTGGCGGCTGCGGGGCGCCAAGCGCTCGACGCCGGGCAGGCTGTCGTCGCGGCTGAACGGCTTGTCGCGGCACTGAATCTGTGGCGTGGCCTCGCCTACGGCGAATTCTCCGACATCGCCTCTCTCGACGCAGAGTCGATTCGATTGGCACAACTGCGCCAGAACGCTGTGGAAGACCGGATCGCCGCGAACCTGGCCGCCGGGGGCGGGAGGGAACTGGTCGCGGAACTGGAGGCGTTGACCTCCGCTCATCCCGGGTACGAGCGGTTGTGGGGACAGCTGATGCTGGCCCTGTACCGGGCGGGCAGGCAGGCCGACGCCCTACGGACGTTCCAGCGGGCGCGGCTACTCCTGCTCGAGGAGTCCGGAGTCGAACCTTCGGCCGCACTGACCGTGATTCAACGGCGAATCCTCGCTCAGGACAAGGAATTGCTGGCTCCGGAAACCGGTGAGACCGGTCCGGTCGCCGCCGGTGAAGACGCTCTTCTCGGAAAAGGCGATCTGCGGACCAGCAGGCAGCATTTCGAAGCCGCCTACAACCTGGCGGAGCAGGCGGGCGACGGAGAGAGCTTGGCGCGCGCGATGCTGGGGCTGTCCGGCCTGTGGGTGCACGAACATCGCACGGCCACCGGCACCCACCAGATGCAGACCCGGTTGAGAAACGCGCTTTCCGCGGTCAGTACGGAATCCCCGCTGGCACTACGGCTGCGGGTGCGGCTCGCGGGAGAGGTCGACTACCGCGCGTCTCGCCACACGGAAATCCTTGCCGTGCTGGAGGAAACCCGGCTTGCGGACGATCCGGTGGCACACGCGGAGGCGCTGAGCGTCGCCCACCACTGTCTGCTCGGCCCGGACCACGGACAGCTGAGACAGACGCTGGCCTGGGAGCTGATCGGTGAAAGCACCCGCACGGGTCGTCGCGGCGACCGCCTGATGGGCCTGGTGTGGCACACCGTCGACCTGTTCCTCGCCGGCCATCCGCACGCCGAACGGCGGCTGGGTGAACTGAGGCAAGCCCTCGCCGAGGACGATTTCCTCGCGGCTCATTTCGTGGCGAACGCCCTCGAGGTGATGCTGACGATCCGGGCAGGCCGGTTCGACGAGGCGGAGAAACAAGCACAGGCCTGTGCCGAACTCGGGGAGACCGTGGGCGACGCCGACGCCATGGGCTGGTACGGCGCGCATCTGGTCGCGATCCGGTGGTATCAGGGCAGGCTGGAGGAGGTGCTGCCACTGCTCGACCAGATCGTACATTCGTCGACGCTGTCCACCGTCGACAATTCGTACTTCGCGGCACGGGCCGCGGCCGCCGCGGTGGCAGGTGACCGGCGGAAAGCGGCGAGCTCACTCGCCAGACTGGTCGGCTCCGACCTGGCGGAACTACCCCGATCGAGCACCTGGATGGTCTCGATGAACGGCGTCGCGGAAGCCGCCTACCGACTGGGTGACGTCGATACGGCGGCGCGGGCGTATGAACTACTCACACCGTTCGCCGACCTACCGGTGATGGCCAGCCTCGCCGTCGCATGCTTCGGCTCGGCCCACTACCCACTCGGCGTGGCCGCGATGGCCATGGGCGCCCCGGAACGGGCCGTGCGGCACCTGCACACCGCGATCCAGCACAACCTCGCCTTGGCGCACTGGCCGGCCGTCGCCGTGTGCGAAGAGCGCTATGCGGAGGCAACGGCTCTGCTGCGCTAAAGGGGCTCGCAGGTACATCATCGATGGTCGATCAGTGGCAACGCGGAGAAGGTGTGGTCGTGCCAGATCAGCCGGGAGGCTTCTTCTGGATAGGTGGCGACGGCCGGTCGGGTGTCGAAGAGCTGCGTGAGCCGTTGTCCGGTGTCGTAGGCGGGCCAGCCGGGGTCGCCGTGGGTGGCGAACGCTGTCCAGGCTGTGCGCATTCGGGCGGACAGTGCTTCTGCCTCGGCTGAGGGGGTTTCGCCGATCAGCATGGCGGGCTGGCCGCGGGTGAGGTTGCCGAAGACGAGTGGCACGTCGAGGCCGTGGCAGGCGCCGAACACGCCGCCCATGCCGGGCGCGGGCCAGTTCAGTTCATAGAAGTGGGCGTGGCCGCCTGCCGTGGTGTGGGCTTGGGCGAGGTGGAGCGTCGGTATCCGGAACAGCCAGTCGGAGTTGACCAGTTCGTACAGTTCGTCTGCGCCGGCGGCAGGAAAGCCGTCGCGGTACCGTCGTGCGCCGTCCGGGCCGGGCGCGAAGACTTCCAGCGCGGTCGCCGCCTGCTCGGGCGTCACCTGGCCGAGCGTGCCGTCGAGTGCGGTGAACAGCCGCTGCTCGTCGCGGGTGTGGCCGGAGAGGAGTTCGATGTCCCGGCCCGCTCCGTCGGTCAAGGCCTGCCATGGGGTGACGGGCAGGATTTCCCCGTCGACGACAGGCGCGAACGGGATCGTCCTGTGCGCGGCCTTGCCCCAGGCAAGCGCCCATTGTCCGATCTTGGCGGTGACCGCGTCGCCGGCTGTGGTCAGCAGGGCCGGGTCCACTGTGGACAGGTCGGCTACGGTGGGACGCAGCCCGAGTTCGGCGGCACAGGCGGCGGCGATGTCGGCGGCGAGTGCCGTCGTGAAGAACGTGCCCGGCACGCTCTGCGCGATGGCCCGGTGGAAGAGCCCGGCCGCGGAAGGCATCGCCAGCAGTGCGGCGACCGAGCCGCCGCCCGCGGACTGGCCGAAGACCGTGACCCGGTCGGGGTCGCCGCCGAAGGCCCGGATGTTGTCGCGCACCCACTCCAACGCGGCGACCTGGTCGAGCAGGCCCCGATTGGCGGGCGCCCCTTCGATCTGGGCGAAACCCTCGATCCCCACACGGTAGTTGAAGGTCACCACGACGACGCCACCGTCTCGAGCGAGCCGCCCGCCGTCGTATTCGGAGAGGCCGGATGTGCCGATCGCGTAGGCGCCGCCCTGGATCCACACCATCACCGGCAGTCCCGCGCCCGGGCGGTGTTCGGGCGTCCAGACGTTGAGCGTCAGCCAGTCTTCGCCCGGTGTGTCCCGCGAGAGCGCGTCCATGCCGAACGCGCCGGCCTGCGGGGGCGGCGGTCCGTACGACACGGCCTCTCGCACCCCGTCCCAGTGTCGTACCGGCCGCGGTGCGGCGAACCGCAGGGCGCCGACCGGAGGCTCGGCGAACGGGATACCACGGAAGACCGCAGTGTCCGGCTCCCAGCCGCCACGTAGTTTTCCCGCTGACAAGTGGACTTCCGGTCTGGACGCGGCAACGGCCATCAGACTTCCTTCCTCGGCGCAGTGCCGTGAATCATCCTCGCCGTGGCAAGGCCCCAACCAGTCATCGAGGCCCAGATACGTCGACTCGTCCGATCGGCCAGGTCCGATGCTCAGGCGAAGGACTGTCGACCAGTTGTCGACGGCTTGTCGACAGTCCCTGCCACGGTGAACGCCGGTCAGCCTGGAACCTCCAGCGAAGGAGCAGATCATGAAATATGGGATGGGCAACGGGAACGCCGTCCTCGATCGGCGAACTGTGGAAATCAGGCCCCGGGGGCGCGTCAGACGTCGGCTCGTGCCGATGCTGGTCGCGGTGACCGGGATCTTCGGTGCCATCGGCCTGACGGCGGCGCCGGCGTCCGCGGAACAGACGTGCAACTTTCCGGGGAACAGCACCGTGTGCTTCTCGATCGACCGGATCAGCAACGGGAATTTCGCCGTTCACGTCGGCATCGATGTGCACGTCGGCCTGGAAGAAGCCCAGGAGTACATCGACGATTTCGGTGACCCGTTCGTTGTCTGGATTCGCGGCGACGACGATGGAAAGCTCGTCGAGTTCCTCTTCACCGTCCCGCTCACCAAAATGGGGGCGAGCGCCGGATTCGGGCTCAGCGGGGACTTCGACGCGGTCGTGCCCGGCGTCCGGCTCGACGAAGACAAAGGGAGCCGAGACGAGGTGCGCGCGACGGTCGCCTTGATCGACACCGATACCAACAAAATCGACGCGACCTATGTCTCGAACCGGATCGACGGAAACTGGCCCTAGCCCGTCCGGCACCAGACCCGTATCGGGTCACGAAGACGAAATTCCGGTAAGGAAACAGGGATAAAGGGGAGAATGCCATGCGAAAGTCAGTGATCGGTATCGGTGCGATGGCGGCCGTCGTCGGATTGTCCGTCGCGCCTGCCGCTGTCGCGGCACCCGGCTCGGCGGGGCCAGGGGGAGCCGGTGCGCTCGCGTCGGTGGTGATCCAGGCCAAGCGGATCCCGGTGGACAACCGCTACATCCCGCCGCGGGTCGGGGGCGACGCCGACTTCAACGGGCACGGTCCGGACGTCTTCGCCAGCGCGACGCTGGTGGGGGTCGGGACGAATCGGTTGCGGGTCCGGATTTTCATGGACGCGATCGAAACGAGGTCGGACTTCACGCATGCGCGCGGAACATCGCCCGATTTCCTGATCTATGTCGCGCCGCCGGGCCAGTGCGTCCAGAGCGTCAGCCGGGGCGGCTATGAAGAGATCCGCTACCGCGACACCGACCACGCGGTCGACGCGTTCGGAGGTCAGGTCACGGACAGCTTCGTCAGTGGCTGGTCCTTCGTCGGGGACACCGACGGCTCGGAAGCGGGCACCAGAACGGGCGTGGCCTTGACCACCTTCAGTTTCGTCGCCAACGTACAGCCGTGCTGAGGCCGGGACCATTCGGCTGAGCGCGGTGTTTCGCAGCTGGGGGTACGCCCGAACCGGGCGTGCCCCCGCTGCCGTGTCACACGTATCCGTAGCCCGGCTTCCCGCCTTCCCTCGCGCTCCTCGGTCTCGTCCGGCCCTGTTCAGTCGCATCTCGCAGGTCTACGCTGAGGACGCGCGTCCTCCTGACGAATCCCAGGGCGCACCGGACATCCGCTCCGGACCTCGGCGGCGCTGGCAGTGTTCCGCCGACGCCCAAGGAGGCAGCGGATATGTCATCCGCTTCGCTCGACATGAAGACCGAGCGGCCGATCCGCGCCGCGAGTATCACGGCCGGGGCCGGGCTGCTGCTCATGTCCGTGCTGGCCGGTTTCGGCAAGTTCGTCGCGGTGGACGGGCTGGTGACACCAGGAGACGCGGCACAGACGGCACGGGACATCACCGAGTCCGCGGGGTTGTTCCGGCTCGGTATCGTCAGTCTTGTCATGGTGATCGCGCTCGACGTCGTCGTGGCATGGGGCCTGTACCGCGTGTTCAGCCCGGTGAACCGGAATCTCTCGATGGTCGCGGCCGCGTTCAGGCTCGTGTACTCGGGCGTTTTCCTCGTCGCGATCGGACAGCTCTTCAAGCCACTCCGCCTGCTCGCGGACGATGCCTACCTCGGGGTGTTCAGTACGGACCAGCGCAATGCCCAGGCGCTGCTGGACATCACCGCGTTCAACGACCTGTGGATGGCTTCCCTCGGCCTGTTCGGTGCTCACCTGCTCGTCCTGGGCTACCTGGCGTACCGATCAAGTTATGTGCCGAGGGTGCTGGGTGCCCTGCTGGCCATCGCGGGTCTCGGCTACGTGATCGACAGCTTCGGCGTGATGCTTTCCCCGGGTACTTGGACCGATGTCTCCACGTTCACCTTCCTCGGCGAGTTCCTCCTGGCGCTGTGGCTCGTGATCCGGGGCCCCCGGGTCACCTCGACCGGTTCCTCCAACTGAATAGAGAGTGTGAATTCCCATGGCGGCACCCGAAAGATCGATCGCTCCTCCGGTCGCCGGCCCACTCGCCCGGCCGGGCGAGCCGACGACGGCGTCCACCCGCAAGACCGCGGTCCTCATCGGACTGTTGTTCCTCGCCGCCACGGTCGCGTTCATCTTCGCCGACTCGCTCACCACCGAGGTGCTGAACAGCCCGGACTTCCTGACCGAAGCTTCCACGCACACCGCCGCGCTGGCCACCGGTGCCCTTCTGCTGGCCGGGCAGTTCGGGGTGGTGGGCATCGCCGTTCTCCTCTTCCCACTGGTGAAACACCACGGCGAAGCACTGGCGTTGGCGCACGTCGGCTTCAGAGTCACCGAACTCGCCGCGAGCCTGTTCTACCTGGCCGTCCCGCTGATGGTGATCGAACTCGGAGCAGGTCTGCGTGACGGCACGATCGACGCCTCGACGTCGGCGAGTCTCGGCGCTTCGCTGAAAGCGCAACAGGGCGTCGCCACCTTGTTGATCTATCTGGTCGTCACCGCGGCGGGCCTGTGCATGTCCATTCTGCTCTATCGATCGAGGCTCGTCCCGCGCTGGCTCGCGGTCCTCGGCATCGTCAGCTACCCGACACTGCTGGCCGGCTGCATCCTCGACCTGTTCGGCGTCGTGGACGTGACGCAGGGCGTCGGGCTCGTCGCGCTGGTTCCGGGTGGCGTCTTCGAGGTGGTCTTGCCGATCTGGTTGTTCGTCAAGGGATTCACCTTCCCCAGCCCCGGCTGACAGTGGATTGCTTCACTGCCGCAAAGGGGACCGGACCGTGAAGGTGGGGGAGGTGTAGAGAGGCGCCGTCGATTTCGAGGCGGATCACCGGTTGCCACCTGTTCGGCGTCCTGGACGGCGGTCTTCCGTAGGTGCGCCAGCCGGACCTGCACCCGTGTTTCGTGTCGGTGCGCGCGGTTCTCCCCTCAGCGGTGTTGCTGTTCGGGTGGTTTCGCACCCCTGGAGACGTCGCCGGGCTCGACGGCGGTGGTTCGATGCCGGGATCAGTGATCCTCAGGGGTCCGGATCGGGTGCCGGCTCGATCTTTCCCTGTTCTGGTGCCGTTTCGTCGGATCGCCACAGTGGTGGCGGGAGATCGTTGCCGGGCCCGTGTTCCATGTTCCAGCCGCCCTCGACACGGGTCCACACTCCGGCGGACACCAGCTCGGCGACTCCTGCGGACGGTTCTCTGTGGGCGACCGCGTCGAGGGCGTGATCGGGCACGAATCCGGGGGTGTGGCTTGCCGATGTCCAGGCTCCCGATCGCATCCACAGGGCGAACGCCTCGTTGCTCAATTCCCGGAAAACAGGGTGGTCGACAAGGTCGGCCTGAAAGCTAAAGCTCATTTGGCAACGGTAGTGGTGAAACGGCCGGATTCGGGGAAACGCACCCAGATGAGGAAAGGTCTCGGTATCGCACGGAGTTCGAATTCCGGTGCCACGCCAATTTTGAGCACGGCCTCGGCGACAACGAAGTCACGTTCAGTGGTAGGCATCGGAGCCACCCGTCAACTGGGCTCCCGAACCACGACGGTGCCGAAGATCCCGGGCACCGGCTGGCTCAGGAGAAAATCAACCCACAGGGGAGCGCGGCATGCCCGCTGGCAGGTATACGGCTCGCCTCGATGTCGGGTGGCCCGCCTGAGACCACATCCCGACCGACTTCCGGACGGTCTGCACAGCCTCACGATTCACCACCCATCGTAGCGCGTTCCCCCACGGAAATCGGAAACACGCACACCCGTTCGCCGAGGATCGGTGCCGATGCCGCGGGAGTACACTGGAGAGACCGCCGGTGTTGAGACACGTATTCGTGACGACCTCACCGGCGTTGCCCCAGCCCCCGGCCGATTTCCCACGGAACAGCCGATTCGGGAGTGTGGCGCGATGCCGATCATGAAAGACGCAGAAACGCAGGTTCCGCCGTGGTGATGCGGCCTGTGAGAAGTCTCGACAGCGTCAGAGCGAATCCCTACGAGGTCGATCACGACCAGCGTTACCGCGGCGTGCGCCGGGTGGCGTCGTCGGCTAAGGACGTCGAGGACTGCGCGCTCCTGCTCGCCATCCTCGGCCTCGAACCCGCCGACGGACTGCAGCGCTGACGTTCGCCTGGCCGAACAAGATCACGAATCGGTGGACGAACCCGATGCCTTGGGGAGAGGTCTGCCGCACGTTCCTCACCGATTCCGCGATGTGACACTGACACGATCGGGTTAACCCGATCTATCTGACGTGACCCGGCCCCGGCTTGCCATGGCCGAGGGAACCCTTGATGTCTAAGGGAATTCAGGCACTCCTGAACGACTACGGGCTCCGCGCGGGCAACGAACGATGGTTGCGTTCCCGCGCGAGCGGTGCAACGGTACGCGCCGACAGTCGACCGGCCCCGGTTCCAACACCGGTACCGGGGCCGTCACCGCTCCAGACCGTGGCGGGTCACACCCGAACCCGTCTCGTCAGGAGCCTCGCCATGGACAAAGCCCGCCTAGCGAAACTGTCGATCTCCCTGGATATACGGCGCATCCGCGCCCTTCACCTGATGCGGTCGGTGCGGTTCTACCTCGCCGTGGGCTGCGAAGTCCGCCGGTCCGGCGACGGGTGGGTGCAGCTGCGCAACGGCGACATCCTGTTCCTGCTCGAACAGAGCGACACCAGCACCCATTCTGGAATCAGCGCCCCTGAGTTGAGCGCCGGCAATCTCCTGCATCTGTGCCGCCGCCTCTGGTCGGCCAGTATCGACACCAGTCCGATCAGCTACCCGGCCTGCGCGCCAGGCGGCCGGATCACCACCCGCGATCCCGACCTGCATCCGGTGTCGATCAGCCAAGCGGAGAGCCGCTAGCAACCACCCGCCACCGACCTGTGAGCTGATGCCGCAGCTCTGTCGACGTCGGCCGCCGACTCAGGTTTCCCTTGTCCGGCATCAGCTGCCACAACCGCTCCACGTGCGCGAAGAGCTCACCGAGCCGGCCCGGAGGCAGTGCGGCACCGCCCGTTGCCGCGGTGCGCACGATCCGCGGCAGCATGTCGTCCCAGATGGCCGTCCGGGGCAGGATCGCGACGACTCGGCACTCCACCGCCAGCAACAACTCGTCGTCCTTGAGGTCATCGATGATCAGCACGACAGGCCGGCCGATCTCACTGGCCACCCGGCGCGGCGCGGCGACCACATCCGCGGACAGGGTGGTCGAACGCCGCGGCCGGCGCCTGGGCGGACCTGTGACCAGGTTGGCGGCGGTGGTGGGCGAACTCGTCGAGTCCGGGCATGCCCGTGTCATCGCCCACAGTTCCTTTGCCGTTGCCGAATTCGGCGTGCCCCTTCAGTCCCGCACCGGAGATCGGAGACATCCGGGACAGCCCCTCGCTGCCCCGGGTCTTGTGCCACCGGGATTGACGCGTGGCTGGTGACTCGAGCGGATGACAGGCGTGCACTGAACCTCAGCGGGCCCTGCCGATGTTTCGGTCCGCGTCGGAGCCTTGGAGCATGAGCGTGGTTTCCTCGATACGGCTGAAGCGCCCGTCGGGCGCGAACTCGCCGAGAACGTAGACCTCCGTGCGTACGGTCGATCCGTCGGTCTTGGTGACCTCGACGGTATGGCGATCGGCGTAGAGGGCGCCGTCGTACAGTTCGTCATGGACCTCGATGGACCCCGCGGTCACGATCGTGCGCAGGTGGGCGATGTGCTCGACAAACCCCTCGCGGTCGGCCCACTCACCGTCGGTGCGTTGGCGGTAGTCGGGGGCGAAATGCCGGTCGGTGGCCTCGTGCAGGTCGAGATCGGGGGTGAACAGCAGGTCGGTGAGGGCGGTACGGATATCGGTCCGATTCATGGAGATCCTTCATGCTGGAGGTAATATGCGTGCGCCACGCACGCACTACGAGGAAGCTAGCACATGATGCGTGCGCGGCGCACGGTAGTCTGCGGAAATGCAAAATGAGGTGGGAGGCGAGATCGCCGACGTGCTGGGTGTGTTGCTCAGGCGCGCTACGCGGGTCCAGCTGTACAAGAAGCTGACCGCCGACATGGGCGAGGCGCTGGACGAACTGACCTACCCGGTCTTGAGCGCGGTGGCCAGGGTCGGCCCCCGAAGCGCGGCCGACCTGGCCTCAGAGGTGGGGCTCGATCGCTCCGGCGTCACCCGTCACGCCTCCAGGCTGGAGCAGGCCGGGTTGCTCTGCCGCGAGCCCGACCCCCTCGACCGGCGAGCGACCCTACTGGTCCTCACTGAGCACGGTGAACGAGCGGTGGACGAGCTACGCCGCCGTCTGGCCGCTCATATCACCGCAAGCATGAACACCTGGCCGCCGGGCGAAGCCCAGACGTTCGCCCGCGGCCTGCGCCGGTTCGTCACCGAAGGCCCCTTTACGTGAGCCGTCGAGCAGCCCTCGGCCAGAACGAATTACCGCGAGAACGGCTGGTCGACGAGCACGCCGCCACGATCGCCTATCGCACAGTGTCGCCCTGCCGGAGAAATCCGTTACGAAAACCTCTCTTCCGCGGTGCGACGAGTCTGCTTCGGACGGTCACTTCGGTGATGATCGCCTTCGTCCTCTCCGGCCGGTCGTTCTTCGATCCTGTAACCGGGTGTGATCATCGGCGGCGTAGCGAGCCCAGGTTCATCCAGCGTCGGTGACCAGGCGACAGGTGCGGTCGGTCGGGTAGCCGATCGGGATGCTGATCCCACTGTCCTCGACCAAGCCGTCCTCTTCGGTGAGCTGCCGCGGGGATTGGCCGATCGCCGTCCTGGGGTGGCCGTGTCCACCCGCTCCGGCTTCGGCTGGGACGACCCGAACCCGGCGTTCGACCCGGACCAGCAGAACGCGTTGATCTGCAACGAATCAAGCGGTCCCCGCGACTTCGAAGCGCACTGGCGCAACCACCTCGCGCTGTCCGCCGAACTCCCGGTCGCCGGCAGTCACGGCTCCTACGACGGCTACTGCGTCGGCTGGCCGTTGCCCGCCACCACGTGGCACTTCAAGGCGGGTAAGAGCCCACTGCAGCTCGTGGGTCACGCCTACGAGTCGGTCACGCCGCTACCGTGGGCCCACGACATGCGCGCCCACATCGGCGGCTCGCTCCTCACCGTCGAGGACGACATGCACGGCTCACTGTCAATCCTGCCGTGCGCCTCGAAAGCGGTCGAGTTCTTCGACACCGGCAAGACCTCCGACGCCATCTGCCCAGGTGCTCCGATCCCCCCCCCCCCCCCGGCGGCCTAGGACTCCACCAGCCGTGGCTGGACCACCGCGGCGCAGCCCTGTGCCCGGGCGTCGGGGCCGAGCACTGGGCCCGGCCCCGACGGACTCGGGCATCAGACAGTGGGCGCGGCGCCCGCCGTGATCGCTCCGGTGCGGATGGTGTGGCTCTCGGGGGTGGCGTTGACCGCGCCGAAGTCCCAGGGCAGGGTGATCCGCGGGTCGCTGGTGTCGCCGCGCGGGCTGGTCTCCTGGGGCGCGGTGATCGTGATCGCCAGCGGTGTTTCCTGCCGCGGCGCACCGATCGCGCTCCAGTGCAGGGGGATGTAGGCCGAGGAGCCGTTGCCGATTTCCACCGACGGGGCGTCCGGCGCGGCGTCAGAGGAGAGCAGCACGTCGCGTGCCCCGACGAGGTCGATCGGCAGCGTTCCGGGCAGGGTGCAGGTTTCGCCCTGCTTGGCGGTGAACTGGATGGCCGCGTCCCGGCCGCCCGCGCCGGCCCCGCCGTAGACGAGCCGAGTGGTGACCTGACCGGACGTGCAGTGGAAGTCGGTAGGCATCGCGCCGGCGGTACCGGCGGCCAAGACGGTGGCCCCGGCCGCCGCTCCGGCGACCAGCAGGACCGCGGCGCTCCGACGGATGTTCGTGTGAGTGGTCATCGTTCTTTCCCTTCTGCCGTAATCGCTCTCGCCACAGAAGATGCCCACGCCACAACCTGGAAATGCGCCGAAGTGAGATTGATCAGCCGGAAGCAACCTGGATCGGGCCGGTGCGTCTACACGATTACCGGCGCGATTTTGCCCGGGCTTGAAGAAATCTCGACCGGACCGTGACTGCCGGCTCCGGCTGGGCACGTCCACACCCGCGGCGGGCAGAAAGAAGAACGACTTCTGTCTACGGTTGCGTGCCTTGGATGTCTTCTTCCCAGGGGACGCACCGCACAGCATCCGCGTGTTCGGGCGAGCGGCTGCCCGTGCTGATGGGCACGCCAGCGATCGGCGCCTGGCTGCGCGGTCTTCCCGGTGCCCTGCTCAGGACGCAGGGGTGAAGGTGAGCCCGAGTTGGAGGGCGAGACCGAAGTGGTCCTCCAGGTGCCTGCTCCACACGATCCGGCCGTGTTCCAGCCGGTGGACGTCGATGGCCTGGAATTCGACCTTCCTTCCCGTCCCGGCCACGCCCAGCAGTTCGCCTGTGTGGACCCCGCGGCACGTGCTGCTCACGGCGACCCGGTCGCCGTCCACGACGACGTCCTCGATGACGAGTTCGAGGTCGCTGAGCGCCGTGCGCAGATAGGTGACGGTAGCCTTCCAGCCCTCGGGGCCGCCGGTGCTCAGCGCGGGCACGGCTTCCCAGTCGGGCGCGAGCACGGCGTCGACGAGCGTCAGATCGCCGGTGCTCAGTGTGGCGTAGAACTGCCTGACTACGGTGGCGGCTTCGGACATGGTGGTGTCGGACATGCTGAGGAAACTCCTTGAGTGGTCTATAAGTTCAGTCGATCAGTGAATTCTAGTGTGCCGTTCACTTATGAGGCTGCAAGGCGAGATGACACACACAGACGGAGCGCCCGCCCGCGGGAAGCAGCACCGCGGAAAGGAACTGTGCCGCCACACCTTGGTCGCGGTTTCCCGACTTCCCGAACTCGGTGAGCGGCGGGCGCACGTCGTAGGTGTGCGGATCGTCGAGTTTGCCGGACCACGTGCCCATGAGCCGATGCACAATTCGGAGAGAAACCTTCAGGTCTTCGAAACGGCCCGATCACACATCGAGGTCAGCTTCGAGCCTGAACAGCGATCTCCTCGGCGAAGGCACGCGCTCTGCCGCCGTCCTCCGCATGCCAAACCACGCCGAGCACCGATTCCGGCAGCCCGGTGAGCGGTACGAAGACGACCGAATCCCGCCGTCCTTGGTGTTCGGCTGTCGAGCGGCACAGCACCATGCCGCCCTGGCCTGCCGCGGCGAGACCCATGCCTTCCTGCAGTGTGCCGACGGTCGGGCCGCGCGGTATCCGGCGGCCGCCGGGGGTGATTTCGGGGGCTTGGGCGTGGCGCCAGTATTCCGGGGCCGGACCGCGGAGCCCGATCAGAGGGCATTCCGCCAGCTCCTCGACGGTGACGGACTCCCTGTGGGCGAACCGATGCCGAGGCGAGATGGCGAGCATCTGCGGCTGACGAGAGAAAACCGGGCCGAGGATGAGATCCGGTTCCTCCACCGGAAGCAGCACCACCGCGGCGTCGATCTCTCGACGGCGGAGCGAGCCGAACGGATCGGCCAGCGGGATTTCGGTGAGCTCCACCGCGCAGTCCGGGTGGTGCTGCTCAAATCCGCCGATGGCGTTCGCGAGGTGGTCGTCGATGATGCCCTGGAAGCCGATTCGCAGCACGCCGCCGATCCCTCGCGCGGTGGACCGGGTGTGATCCACGGCGGCCCGCAGCGCCTCATAGGCCGGACGCAGGTCGGCGAGGAACTTCTCTCCCAGCGGAGTCAGTTCCACCCGGCGGCTCGTGCGCTCGACGAGCGTCGCGCCGATCCGTCCCTCCAGTGAGCGGAGCAGCTGACTGACCCGGCTCTGAGAGACGTACAGGCGTTCGCCTGCCCGGCCGAAGTGCAGCTCCTCGGCGAGTACCAGGAACGCCTCCAGTTCACGGATCTCCAGGCCGCTCATCGGTCTTCTCCTTCCGCGGATCCAGTAGTCCTGCTCATGGAAGGATGAGACATCGGCCGTTGTTCCCGGCAGCGGGCGACGGTTGCCTGGAACACGTGACGACAAAGGAAACCGAACAGAGGAAAAAGGGCTGGCCGGCGGTGATCTCGCTCGCCGGGGCGACCTTCACCGTGGTCACCTCGGAAATGCTGCCGGTGGGCTTGCTGACCCCCATCAGTCGCGACCTCCAGGTCACCGAGGGTATGGCGGGTCTGACACTCACGGTCACCGGTCTGGTCGCCGCCGTCTCCGCACCCCTGCTGATCCCGGCGCTCGGGAATCTCGACCGGCGGGCCGTTTTGTGCGCGTTGATGGCGCTGCTGGCGGTAGGGAATCTCCTGGCGGCGTGGTCGCCCGGCTTCGGCGTCATGCTGGTCGCCCGAGTCCTCGTCGGGATCGGCATGGGCGGAGTGTGGGCGATCGCCGCGAGCCTGGCCGTGCGGCTGGTTCCACCGCGGTCGATCGGATCCGCGACTTCACTGATCTTCAGCGGAATCGCCGTGGCGTCCGTGCTGGGTGTACCGGCAGGCACCTGTCTCGGGGAACTGGTCGGCTGGCGGATGGCCTTCGTAGGTGCCGGCGGCCTTTCGCTGGTGGTAGTGGCCGCCCTGGTGATGTCACTGCCGTCGTTGCCGACGGAAGGGGCCGTTCGCCTGGGCGCGATGCTGCGGCTGGCCGGTGTGCCGCGGGTGCGCCTCGGGCTGATCGTGGTGGCGCTGATCGTCATCGGGCATTTCACCGCGTACACCTATGTCCGGCCGGTCCTGGAAAAGGTGTCCGGGGTCAGCGCGGGGCAGATCGGAACGCTTCTCCTGGTCTACGGGATCTTCGGGGTCGCGGGCAATTTCGCCTCGGGCGCCGGAGCGGCGCGATCACCACGGGTGACCTTGCTGGTGCTCGGCGGGACTTTGTCGGCCACGATGGCGCTGGTTCCGCTCCTGGGGCTGACCACACTGGCAGCCGTGGCGCTCTTGGTGGTCTGGGGCCTGGCGTACGGCGGTGTCTCGGTGGCCGCGCAAGCTTGGATGCTGGCGGCCGCCCCGGAGGCTCGTGAGGCGACGTCGGGTCTGTTCGCCGGAGTGTTCAACGCGGCGATCGCGGTGGGAGCGTTGGTCGGCGGGCTGGCCACGGACGCGGCCGGGACCACCGCGGTGATGTGGCTCGGTGGGGTGTTCGCGGCCGGGGCGGTGCTGGTTCTCGCCACCGCCGGTGGCCGGTCCGCCTAGCAGGTCATGCGGGTTCGCGGACGTCGCGCAGGAACGCGAAGCGGCCCGAGGTGGCGACCGTCCTGAGTGGACAGTGCTGCCCGGCCTTGGTCGGACACATCTTCAGCCCGGGCGAAGGCAGGGGAACCGCGCCGGTCCCGCACGCGTCACAGTGACACTGAATGCTACGATGTCACATCGATCTGAGGGAGTGTGTCACATGTCGACTCGGTTCTTGCCCGTGCTCGCCGCGGGACTCGTTCTGCTGGTCACCGCGTGTTCCGGTGACGGCGGCGGCACCGACCCGGCGGCGACCACCGGCGATACACCGTCCGATAACTCGGCCACGGCCCAGTCCGGCCCGAAATACACGCAGTTCGCCGACTTCCCCGGTCAGGCCCTCGTCACCACGGAACCGGGCCTGGACCTGGCGATACAGGTCAAGGCCGTCGACGTCGTCTGGACGCCCGAACTGGCAGGCGTGTCGGCGAAGGCGGGAAAGCACTACGTCGCGGTGTATGTGGCTGCGACCGGAGAGCTTGCCGATCGTGGCGTGCAGCGAGCCAAGATCAAGTATCTGCAGCTCCGTCACCTCAACACGGCCGGGAAAACGTGCGACCCGTATCAGCCGAAAGAGGTCCCTCAGTACTGCTTCACCGAGGCATACCCCGCCAGCGACCTCAAAACCAAAGTCGCGGACAAGACGTGGCGCGACGCCAGTTGGTCGGCGGACTCCCTGATGGGCAGGAACATCGACCGGGGCGAAACCGTGATCGGCGTGGTCGGCTTCAGTCTGGAGGACGGCGCGAACACCGAAGGCCTCCAGCTCTGCGGGCCGACCAAGGGGACGACGGTCGACACCGATCGTTTCCCGTGTGTCCCGATCCCGAAGCCGGAAAGCGTGTGAAGTCGACAAGTCGAGGCGGCCAGAACGGACCCACCCCTGTTCTCCGGATACGACACGAGCGGTGAGACCCTGAAAACCGTGTAGGTTCTTCCCCGTCTCATGGATGGCTTCATGGCAATCTCATTCGTCGTCGGGGCGCAGCAGGCCCGTGGCGCGGGCGCACAGTTCGTCCACGACGAGACGAAGTCGGTGGATGCCTCCAGGTCCGGGGTCGACCAGGTCAGCGCGAAGTTCTCCATGATCGCGCGGTGGCGCGCGTAGCCGGTCAGGGCCTGCTGGTAGAAGTCGGTCAGTGCCGCTGATCTTGGTGCACCACGCCGGGGCCAAGACAGGGCGCGAGCGGATTTGGGCGAAAGAGGTAGCGCTCGTCCCGAAGCGCGGGTCCTTCTGATCGGTCGATGTCCGGCGTGGAAGCGGTTGCTGGAGTCCGCATTGGACGGCGAGATCGCCGATCACCTGGGCTACGACAAGCACGACCCAGCCGGTCGGGCGATCGCCCGACACTGAGGATGGCCGAGTACCAGTCGTCGCCGACCAGCACCACGCGGCCTCGACGATCTGCCCGCCGCGGCGGGCGACCGCACCATGCGTGTCGCCCGCAACGGCATCGAGCCCTCAGGCCGGGTCGGCCGGGACACTTGCTTCACCGTGTCCACGTGAGACATGGTCGAAGGTGGATGGATCAGTACGGCAGGACGTACGCGTGGCTCATGTCGGAGTCGTGCGTGGTGGTCGAGTTGCGTGAGTCGGGGAGTCCGGTGGCCGTTCCCTGGATGCCGGCGGTCTCGCCGTCCAGCCATTCGGCTTTGACGTAGGCGTTGAACCGGGGGATGCAGCCTGGTTCCTTGCTCACGGTGAAGTCCGCTTTGTTGAGTGGCACGTATTTGTGGTGTACCCAGTACGGCACTTCGTGTGTGGCCTGGATGCTGCTGTCGGTTTTGCAGAGTGTGCCGTCGGACTTCCATTGGTTGATGAAGAGCGTGAACTTCACTTGGGACGTCTTGTACTTGTCGCATGGCGTGTTCGGCCAGCAGATCATCAGTTCGACGTCGCCGACCACGTTGAGGCCCTGCACGGTCGTGGGGAGGGTGAAGTAGTCGAGCGCGGGCAGTCGCACCACCGGGGTGCCGGAGTTGAGGCCGTGCACTCCCGCGCCGACGCTGGATTGCACCGGTTGCCCGTCGGTGGCGTTGGTGACCGAGGTGTCGGCGAACGTGAGGTACCCGCTGTCCAACCGGTAGGTGGCGTCGTTGGCGCCGAGCGAGTTGCCCCGCACGTTCGCGGTGCAGGTGACCGTGCCGGCGACGCCGGGGTGGATGAGGAAACGGGTGTAGAGCGTCACGTCCTGCAACGGCGAGCCCGAGTTCGTGTCGTACACGTTCTGCCCGATCACCATGTTCTTGCTCCAGCCGCCCGGGCCCCGGCAGACGACCTCGTTGTCGAAGAGGCTGCGGATGGTGGCGTTGTTGACCCGCATCTTCGAGACCACGTATGCGGTCTGCGTGGCGGTCATGTTCAGCGAGACGGTGCCCACGGGAGTGACGTTCTGGTCGACCCCGCCACCCGGTGGTAGCCCGGGCGCCAGGATCGTTCGCGGGGTGAAGGTCACGGATGTCGCCGCCTGTGCGGGCGTGGCGACCAGCAGACAGGCGACCAGTGCCAACACCCCCATCACGGCCAGGGAACGGAATTTCACGTCGGATCTCCTTGTCGGTATTTCCTATTCAGGACCCGGTGGATACCGCATCGGCGCATACCGAAATGATGTCCGATCGTCGATACGCGCCACCCGCTGGAATCGCGCATGCTTCCGGTTCATGACGAAGATGCAGGACGCATGTGCGGTGATCGACCGGTACTGCGGCAGAGGGCCACGCTTCCCCGAAAGCGCACCCAGATACAGAAGGCTTCCTCGCGACGCCCGACGGTCGGGCAGTCACTCATACTGCGTGGTGTCCTTTTACCGGACCATCCGCCGTTCGAGTGGATCAGGAACAACCTCGACCTGCCACGGAGGCCCGGACCGTTGATCGACCTTCTCGCGCCCCGGTCAGCTGTTCGGCGGCAATCCCGCGAAAGGGCCGGCGCATCGGCTGACGCCGCGGTAGCAGGTGACGTACTGGAGGCCTTCGGCTGGATTTCCGGTGGTCATCCAGACACGGGCTCTGGTGGCCCCGCCGACGACGTCGGCATCGAGGGGAAGGGACGCCGGCCCGGACCTGTTGTACCAGGTGCTGGAGCTCTCGGTGTCCAGTTTGGTGGTGGTGCCCACCCAGGCATCTGCGTAAATCCGCCGGTACCCGCTGGCTTTGAACGCTCCATCGACTCCGACCGACCGGTTGTACCAGGTGACCGTGCCTTTGTAATAGCTCGCCCCGTACACGATCTCGAAGGTGCTGGTGGGGTAGCCGGCGGCGGTGGCCGGTGTCGCCGCGAAGACCATGCCGCCCACCGACGCGACCGCGGCCACGACCGCACCTACCTTCCTCGTGCGGCTTTTCGTCTTCGTAGTGTCCTTCGAACTCGGCATGACGACCACTCCCCAATTCTTCGAGTATCCGTTGTTCGGCGACACCACTCAACCGCGTGCAGGCCTTGCGGCGGAAAGCATTCGAGCCCGTTCAAATCCATCGCGACAACTGCTACCGTCGGCGCAGTGCTCACCTTGCGTGTAGACGCCGACACGGTGTCCAGGACGCGGTGGTCGCCTTCCCCCGCATCGGAGTCCATGGCGTGGCTGAAACTCACCGCCGCTTCGGGACGGCACCCGGTGTTCGGAGACCCCGGGCCACTTGCCCGTGCGTCCCTTGCCCATCCTGACGTCGCCCTGCTCGCGGACCTGTTGCCGCAGAACGGCGACACCTACACGCCTGACCTGCTCACCCCGCAACCAGGGACGGGCGGGCGGCGTCGTGACCTGCTCGACGAGCAGATCGCGCAGATCGAGGCGGCGGCGCAGGACGACTTGGAAAACCAGGTCTTCACCTACACCCAGATCCACTGGAGCAGGCCGCTGCGGGACACGACCCGCCGGATCGCGGAGTCGGGGAGGATGCAGCGACGTCTCGCCAACGGTCTCGCCCGGTTCTGGCGGGACACCCTCTCCGACGGCTGGCCCGAACTGCGCTCGATCATCGACCAGGACATCGCCCATCGCGCGACGGCCGCCGCCACCCACGGCGTCGGCCGGACGCTCGGAGCGCTCCACCCCGCCATCGATTGGGCCGGCGACGCGGTCACCATCGCCAAGCCGTGGGACGGCGAAATCGACGTCATCGGCCGGGACCTGGTCCTCGCCCCCAGCGTGCTCAGCTGGCCCGACGTCATCATCCAGGTCGATACACCCGGGCAGTTCGTCCTCTATTACCCGGCCCAACGGATCGGAACCAGCCAGGATCGCGGGGCCGGAAGTATCGCGCACGTGGTCGGCAATGCCCGAGCGGCTCTGCTGGCGGACCTCGAAACCGCCCGATCCACCACAGAACTCGCCACCCGGAACGGATACGCCCCAGGCACCGTCTCCTACCACCTCAGCGCACTGCATCGCGCGGGCCTCGTCACCAAAGCCAGAGCCGGGCGCTCCGTGTTGTATCAGCGGACCGCGCAAGCAGCACGTCTGCTGGAAGAAGCCCGCGACTGACCGGCCCACCGCGAGTCGCTTGGCGCATGACCTGAACCGGTCGCGGCCCTTATCGGTGCCCGTGTTCTTGAGACTCTTGTCGAGCCGGCTTGTTCGGCGGGCGTAGGGAGGGTGTGGCGATGTCGGAGGGGTGGGGTTCGCGGCATCACTTGATCGTGGTGGCCGATGTCGAGGGGTTCGGCGATCGGCGGCGGACAGGGCCACATCAGCGCGCGGTGCGCGATGCCGCTGGAAGTCCTGGCGACCTGCCTCCACCAACTCGGCCACACCAGCGAAGCCGTCACCTGCTGGCAGGAAGCCGCCGCCGTCTACGACGACAACGGCCGCGCCCGCGAGGCCACAGAAATCCGCCGACGTGTCCACGACGCTCTGACCCCGTTCTGACACCCACGCCGATCCACCCCTGCGCCTCAAGTTGGGTCTCACGAGGTGACGCGCGCCTACCGCCCGGCGGGCGAACTGCTAGCTTCCGCGTCATGGTGGACCACAGCGACAGCGCGGCTTTCCGGACGCTGGTGACCAACGCCGAGAGCGGCATTCTCCTGTTCGGCATCACGCCGCCTCGCCTGAGCGCCACTCCTGAACGGATCCGCGAGATCACCGCGGCCACCCTGGGACGCTTGGCCGCTCTCAATGTGGACGGTCTGGCGCTCTACGACATCGACGACGAAAGCGACCGCAATCCGGCGGAGCGGCCGTTTCCCTACCTGCCGACCATGGATCCCGCCGTCTATCATTCGGACTACCTCGACGGGTGGAACCGCCCCGCGATCGTCTACCGGTGCGTCGGCAAGTACGCCGAGGCCGAACTGCGGACCTGGCTCCGGACCGCGGATCCTGAGCGCGTGCACGGTGTCTTCGTCGGTGCGTCCTCGAAAGGCAAGCCGGTGCTGACCCGCTTGTCCGAGGCGCAGGACCTGCGCCGGGACATCCGTCCGGACATGCTGCTCGGCGGCGTCGCCATCACCGAGCGCCCCGAGGAGCACCTGCGGCTGGTCGCCAAGCAGGAGGCGGGATGTTCGTACTTCATCTCGCAGGTCGTCTACAACGCTGACGCGGCGAAGAGCATGGTCTCGGACTACTTCTACGCCTGCCGCGAGAGGCGACTCACGCCCAAGCCCGTCCTCTTCACGCTCTCGGTGTGCGGGTCGGTGAAGACACTGGCGTTCCTCAAGTGGCTCGGCGTCGATGTCCCGCGCTGGCTCGAGAACTCCCTGCGCCACGCGGACGACACGCTGGCCGAATCGTACGAACACTGTGTGGCGACCGCGCGTGACTTGGTCGCCTTCTGCCGCAAGCTCGGCATGCCGTTCGGCTTTCTCGTCGAAAGCGTGTCCATTCGCAGGGTCGAGATCGAGGCATCGGTCGCCCTCGCAGACGAACTGGGCCGGCTGCTCGAACGTGGCAGGCCATCCGAGTAAGCGGCGGTGACCGGCGAATGGATGCGCAGCCAGGTCGTGATCAACTTTTGTCAGTGTGCTGAGCCAGCTGGTCGCGGTCGCCCCGCATCAGTGATCCCGCCCTCACTCACGCCCGGGACCTGCGCGGCCCGACGATCTCTGCTCTAACGTGAGGTGAGAGTTGTCGACGGTGGTCGTGACCTGCCCACCATCCCACTGGGCACCGACTCCCCGTCTTTCGAGCCGAGGATCTTTCAGCACGCGTGATGGCGTGAGAGTGTTCCGCGCCCCTGTCTGGCGCCCGAGAAAGTCAGGTTGTCTTTCTGTGTCGAGTCTTGTGTCCCAGGTGTCGACGCGCCTGCGCGGTTCGCGTCCGTCGTGGCTGTCGCCCAAGGTCGCTCGCACCGAGATCCTCGCCGGGCTGGTGGTCGCGCTCGCGCTGATCCCGGAGGCGATCTCCTTCTCCATCATCGCGGGCGTGGACCCGAGTGTCGGGTTGTTCGCCTCGTTCACCATGGCGGTCGTGATCTCGATCGTGGGCGGTCGCTCGGCGATGATCTCCGCCGCGACCGGCGCGATCGCGCTCGTGGTCGCGCCGTTGGTGCGTGAACATGGGTTGAACTATCTGATCGCCACGGTGATCCTGGGTGGTCTGTTCCAGATCGTGCTCGGTTCGCTGGGTGTGGCGCGGTTGATGCGGTTCGTGCCGCGCAGTGTGATGGTCGGGTTCGTCAACGCGCTGGCGATCCTGATCTTCCTGGCGCAGGTGCCGGAGCTGATCGACGTGCCGTGGCCGGTGTACCCGTTGTTCGCGGGCGGGCTCGTGCTGATGGTGCTGTTTCCGAAGCTGACCAAGGTGATTCCGGCACCGCTGGTGTCCATTGTGGCCTTGACGGCGCTGACGATCGCCGCGGGCATCGCGGTCCCGACCGTGGGGGACAAGGGTGTCTTGCCTTCCTCTCTGCCGTCACTCGGTGTTCCGGATGTGCCGTTCACCTTCGCCACGCTCGGCATGCTCGCGCCGTACGCGCTCGCGTTCGCGTTGGTGGGGCTGATGGAGTCGCTGATGACCGCGAAGCTCGTCGACGACATCACCGACACCCACTCCAACAAGACCCGCGAGGCGATCGGCCAAGGTGTCGCCAACATCGTCACCGGCTTCTTCGGTGGCATGGGCGGCTGCGCGATGATCGGGCAGACCATGATCAACGTGAAGACCGCCGGCGCCAGGACCCGCCTGTCCACGTTCTTGGCCGGGACGTTCCTCATGGTGCTGTGCATCGTCTTCGGCCCGCTGGTATCGCAGATCCCGATGGCCGCGCTGGTCGCGGTGATGGTGCTCGTCGCGTTCGGCACCTTCGACTGGCACAGTGTCGCTCCGGGCACGCTCAAGCGGATGCCGTGGGGCGAGACGATCGTCATGGTCGTCACCGTGGCCGTCGTGGTGGCCACCGACAACCTCGCGATCGGCGTGGTCGTCGGCTCGATCACCGCGATGGTGATCTTCGCGCGCAGGGTCGCGCACCTGGTCGAGGTCACCGCCGTGGTCGACCCGGACGGCACCCAGGTCGACTACGCCGTCACCGGCGAACTGTTCTTCGCCTCCAGCAACGACTTGGTCTACCAGTTCGACTACGCGAACGACCCGGACAAGGTCGTCATCGATCTCACCGGCGCCCACATCTGGGACGCCTCCACCGTCGCGGCCCTCGACGCGATCACCACCAAATACGCGTCACGAGGCAAAACCGTCGAGATCGTCGGCCTGAACAAGCACAGCGCCCGGATGCACGGAAGGCTGTCCGGCGAACTCGCCGGCAGCCACTGACGCAGGCTGGACAGTGGCCACGGCTGAGGCCGTGATCAGCGCGACCAGGACGACGATGACGACAGCCACAGGTCGAGGTTGAGGGCGAAATCGATGCCCGCCCGGGTGGCGCGGTCGGTCACCGGGCGCGCGAGCCGATCGCGAAGCCGTTGCGGGTCGAGGAAAGTCCACACCGGAGCGGTCGGTGTCGCCGCCAGGTCACCTGCCTGGTCGCGGATCGCGCGGTCGTAGGCGACGTCCTGGGTAATGGGGTACGGGGCTTTGGTCCTGTTCACGACACTGGCGGGGAGCAGGCCGGCGGTGGCCGCGCGGAGGAGGGATTTCTCCTGGCCGTCGAAGGTGTGGTGTGCCCAAGGGGTGTTGAAGGCGTATTCGACGAGGCGGTGGTCGCAGAACGGGACTCGTACTTCCAGGCCGACGGCCATGCTCAGCCGGTCCTTGCGATCGAGCAGGTCGGGCAGCCACCGGGTCAGGTGCAGGTGGAACACCTCCCGCATGCGCCTCTGGATTCCGGTTTCCCCTGGCAGCACGGGAACTTCGGCCAGGGCCTGCCGATAGTGGTTTTCGCGATGGGTGGCGACGTCGAGTGCGGCGGCGACGTCCTCTCGCAGCAGAGCCTGATACGTGCCGCTGCGGCCGGTGAGATATCGCCAGGGGTAGTCGCCGGTGGTCAGTGCGGCCGGATCGTGGAACCACGGGTAGCCGCCGAAGACTTCGTCGGCGCTTTCCCCGGAGATCACCACTGTCGCGTGGTCCCGGACGGCTTGGAACAGCAGGTACAGCGAGGTGTCCATGTCGCCGGTCGCCGGTGCGTCCCGGGCGGTGACCACGGCCTGCCGGGTGGCGGGATCGGTCAGCGCCGCCGAGTCGAGGACGATGTCGCGGTGGTCGAGTCCGCAGTGGCTGACCATGTCCCGCACATAGGGGGCGTCGGGAGTGGCACGGAGCCGGTCCGGGACGAACCGGCCGTCGAAGTCGACCGAGAAAGTGCGTAACCGTCCGTGTGTGGAGCGACGGCCCAGCGCGGCCAGCGCGCTGGAGTCCAGCCCGCCGGACAACAGCGCGCCGAGCGGGACATCGGCGCGCACGTGCCGGTTTGCGATGTCTCCCAACAGGTCTCGCACGTGGTCCACAGTGCCGGGTACGTCGGCGGTGTGCGGGCGAGCCCGCAGTGCCCAGTAACGGTGTTCACGGATTCCCCGGTCGTCGACCACCACCATGGTGCCGGGCCGGACCTCGTGCACGCCTCGGAAGAGGCTGCCGCCGGGAGTCCTGACGGACGCCAGGAAGTCGCGCAACCCGTCGTCGTCGACGGCCGGGGTGATCAATCCACTGGCGAACAAGGCTTTCGGCTCGGAGGCGAAGAGGACGCCGTGGCCGTGAGGAGCGTAGAACAAGGGCTTGACACCGAGCCGGTCGCGGACGAGCAGAAGCCGTCCTCGCCGCGCGTCCCAGACCGCGAAGGCGAACATCCCGTTCAGATGTTCGGCGACCCCGGTTCCCCATTCCCGGCAGGCGTGCAGGACGACTTCGGTGTCGGTGTCCGTGCGGAACTTGTGGCCGAGCAGTTCCAGCTCCGCGCGGAGTTCGAGGTGGTTGAACACCTCGCCGGAGTAGCTGATGACCGTGAGCGGCTGATCCCGGTCATCGCTGAGCAGCATGGGCTGCTCGCCGTGCTCGGGATCCATCACCGCGAGCCTGCGGTGGCCGAGTACCGCGTTCGCGCCTGCCCACACACCCTCGCTGTCCGGTCCTCTGGCGGCCAGCGTGTCGGCCATCGCCCGGACCACGCGGCCCTTGTCCCTCAATGAGCGGGTCGGATCGACCCAGCCCGCGATACCGCACATTGCCGAAGTCCTCCGGGACCCACCATGAGACGCCGACCGGCGGCGACCAAAACGACCCCGAGTGACTACCCGAACGGCACGAATGATCACATAGAGTGCAAAGATTCCGGGTATCCGGGCCTGTCACCAACGAGTGGAAGTCAGGTCGTAACCAGCTACGGCACACGCGAGGCGGGACAGATGTCGTACGACCCGATCGCGATCATCGGGATGGGGTGCCGGTTTCCCGGCGCGCCTACCTATGGTCGGCTCTGGGAACTGCTCGGTGAGCGGGGTGACGCGGTCGCGCCGTCGGCTCCCGACGGCCGGATCGACACGGCGGATCTCTACGACCCGGCCCCACGCCGGTCGGGTCGCTTGGTCAGTCGCGCGGGCGGTTTCGTCGACTACGCCGGTGATTTCGATCCCGCGCTCTTCGGGATCAGCGAGCGCGAAGCCGCCGTCCTCGATCCACAGCATCAGGTCCTGCTGACCACCACGCACGACGCCCTCCGCGATGCGGGTCTCGCCGCGGAATCGCTTGCAGGGCAAGACATCGGCGTCTTCATGGGACAGAGCACCGGGGAACACTGGGACGCGCTCCGTGCGAACGTGACGGTGGACATGTACGCCATCGCCGGCGCCGCCGCGCGCAGCATGGCTTCGGGACGCATCAGTCACGCCTGGGATCTGCGTGGTCCCTGCGCCACAGTGGACGCCGCGTGCTCCTCGGGCACCTTGGCCGTGCATCTGGCCTGCCAGAGCCTGCGCACCGGCGAGTGCGACACCGCCGTGGCCGGCGGGGTCAGCCTCGTGCTGGGCACCGACCACACGGTCGGCTACTCCGCGGCGGGCATGTTGTCGGCCACCGGCCGCTGCAGCTTCGCCGACGAGAACGCCGACGGCTTCATCCGCAGTGACGGCGCGGGCGTGGTCGTCCTCAAACGACTGGATCAGGCGCGGTCCGACGGCGACACGATCCACGCGGTGATCCTCGGTAGCGCGCAGGCCAGCAAAGGACGGACGGCGAAGGCGATCATCGCGCCGTCGATACCGGGCTACCTCCAAGTCATCGACCGGGCCTGCGCCAACGCCGGCATCGCGCCCGAACGCCTCGGTTACGTCGAGGCACACGGCAACGCCGCTCCCACCGGGGACACCCTTGAACTGCAGGCGATCGGCACCGCCATCGGACGCCATCGGGAACCGGGGCAGCCCTGTCTGGTCGGCTCGGTCAAGACGAACATCGGGCATCCGGAGGCGGCCGGGGGAATCGCCGGTCTGATCAAGGCCGCCCTCATCGTGCGGCACCGCAGCATTCCCGCCAGCCTGCACTGTGACCAGCCCACCTCCGGCGTCGACTGGACCGGGCTGAACATCGCCGGTGTCCCCGACCAGCTCGACTGGCCCTACCCCGGCGCGGCCGTGGCCGGAGTCAGTACGTACGGGCTGTCCGGCATCTTCGTCCACATCGTGATCGGTGAACCGCCCGGCATCACAGAGCGGTCTACGGCACATCAGCCGAAGCAGCGTACAAACGATCAGGGGAGGCGTGACCGCCAGCGATCGTGAGCGTGAAGCGTCGCCTTCAACCTCGTGGTGGACTCGAGGTTTTCCCGGGGACGCCGATGGCGAGCAGGGCCGCGTCGTCACCGAGGCCGTCACCGAAGCTGCCGAGCAGTTCGGTGAGGTCGGTGATCAGCTTTTCCGGCGATACCGGCGCGAGCTCGCCGACGCGGTAGCGGAGGGCATCTTCTCCGTAAAGGGTACGGCCAGGGCCGGTGCGGGCTTCGGTGAGGCCGTCGGTGTAGAGCAGCATCGTGTCGCCCGGCCGCAGTATCGTTTCGGCCGGGGTGAACGCCGGGTTGGCCAGGAAGCCGAGCAGCATCCCGCCCGGCGTCTGGAGGTAGTCGGCGCCGCCGTCTGCGCGGGTGATGAGTGCCGGCGGGTGCCCGCCCGTGGCGAGCCGGACCCGCATGGCGCCGTTTTCGGGTTCGAGGGTGCCGAAGATCGCGGTGCAGAAACGGGTGTCACCGCCGGTGTAGCGCTGGTACAGCACGGAGTTCAGTGTGGTCAGCGTGGCGATCGGGTCGGGGTCGTGCATCGCGGCGGCGCGCAGGGTGTAGCGGGTCAGCGAGGTCACCGCCGCCGCCTCGGGTCCCTTGCCGCAGACGTCGCCGAGGAAGAACGCCCACCGGTCGTCCGCGAGCGGGAACAGGTCGTAGAAATCGCCGCCGAGCTGGTCGGGGGAGGCCGTGTGGTAGTGGGCGGCGGTCCGTAGGTTCGGCACCTGCGGCAGGGTTTCGGGTAGCAGGCTCTTCTGCAGGACCGCCAGCGCGTGTTGCAGTCGTTCCCGGTCGGCGTCCGCTTGCTTGCGCGCCTCTTCGGCGCTTCGCTGTCCGCGAAGCAGTTCTTGTTCGTACGAGCGTCGCTCGCGGGCGTCGAAGATCGTGGTACGGATCAGCAGCGGCTCGCCTCCGCCACCCCGTTTGACCACCGAGGTGACCAGCACCGGCAGCTTTTCGCGGGTGGCGGTGCGTAGTTCCAGCGCGATGCCTTTCGCTTCACCGTGCAGGTGCAGAAGCGGCGCGAAATGCGTTTCGTGGTAAAGCTTCCCGCCCACGGTGAGCAGATCGGAGAACCGCATCCGGCCGACGACCTCGTCGCGCCGGTGGCCAAGCCACTCCAGCAGGGTGCTGTTGATCTTCGCGATCGTGCCGTCCATCAGGGTGGACAGGTATCCGCAGGGCGCGTTCTCGTAAAGATCTTCGGCGCTGTCCTCCAACAAGGCGGAGAAGGCCACGTCCGTGCCCGCGTCATCGGGCTGATGTGGCGGGCAGTGCCCGCGGCGGGTCATCAACGCCGGTGTTCCAGGAACTCGAGGATGGCGTCGGTGGTCGCTTGCGGAGCGCTCAGCTGCGGGCAGTGCCCGACCGCGTCGAGGGTGCGCAACCGGCTGCTCGGCATGGACGCGTGCACGAAGGCACCGACCTCCGGCGGGGAAATCGCGTCCTGCGTGCAGTCCAGGATCATCGTCGGGAGGTCCACTCCGGCCAGATCGGCACGCGAGTCGGAGAGGAAAGTCGTGCGGGCGAACACTCTGGCGACCGCCGGATCGGTGGCGCAGAAGCTGGCGGTCAGCTCTTCGCCCAGCTCTGGCCGGTCGGGGTTGCCCATGATCACCGGAGCCATGGCCGACGACCAGCCGAGATAGTTGGATTCCAGTGATTCCAAGAGTTCCTCGATGTCCTCGGCGCTGAACCCGCCACGGTAGTCCCCGTCGTCGATGTAGCGGGGTGACGGTACGAGCAAGACCAGCGACGCGAACCGTTCGCGCGCCGCCTTCGCCGCGAGTACGCCCACCATCGCGCTCACCGAGTGCCCGACGAAAGTGACCTCGCGCAGGTCGAGCTCCTCGCAGATGTCCAGAACGTCGCGCGCGTAACCGTCCAAAGACGAATACCGCCGTTCGTCCCAAGCGGACATTTCCGATCGTCCCGAACCGACGTAGTCGAACGACACCACCCGATGGCGCTCGGCCAGTGCCGGCGCCACCAGGCGCCACATGTTCTGATCACAACCGAATCCGTGCGCGAGCATCACCACCGGCCCAACGGGCGGCCCGGCGACGACGACGTTGTTCCGTCGACTTACGTCCATACGCGCATCCTCGCATCCCGATCTGCCATGATCGAACGTAGCAACCTGCGAGCGATGCCGCCGTCTGGTTGCGGCGGCCGTGGTTTCCTGCAAGGCGGGCCGGTTTGATCGGTGCGATCCTGGCGGTATGACCGATCGGCCAGGGCCACGACGAGAACTGGAGCGGATCCGGGAGGGCTCGGGGCCGGGCGCGGGTCATTCCCGGGTCGCGTTGGGTGCCGGACCGCTTCGAGAACGGCTGCGGGCCGCGATCCTCGCCTTGGCTTTCGCGCGAGGCGCGGACAGCAGCACCTGTCCTTCTGACGCGGCCAGGGCGCTGGCGGACGACTGGCGTCCGCTGCTGCCGCGGGCTCGGGAACTGGCGCGTGAACTCGCACGGTCTGGAGAGGTGCGGCTGACCCAGCGTGGCCGGTCGGTCGATCCGGATGGAGTGTGGGAGGGGCCGGTCAGGATCCGGCTGTCTGGGCACGCGGATGGCTGAGCCGGATCGCACGCCTGACGGGCACTTCGTGGTGATCGATGGCAGGCGTTGGCGGGCCACTGATCCGGAGGTCCCGGAGGAAGCGGCGGCTCGGTTGCGCAGTCTGCTGATGCGGGCTCGCCGGGATGTGGGTGCGGCCTGCCGTGCTCAGGACGTCGAAGCGGAGCGGGACGCTCGGGCGCGGGTGCATACCGCCAAGGTCGCTTTGGGCGAGCGCGGTACTCCTTGGTGGGATCAGGATTCCGCGGAGCGGCGGCAACGGTGGCGACACGGCCTGGACCTCTTGAGCTGAACGCTGCCGTTTCCGACTGGACCGCGGTCGACAGCGCCGGCTCGGTGCGACCCTAATTCTGGACATGTAGTATCCAGAATTATGAGGATGGGTGAAGGTGTGGAGTGGGCTCTGCACTGCTGTCTGAACCTGAGCTGGCTCGATCCCGGAGCCGCGGTACCCGTGGCCAGATTGGCCGCGTTCCACGGCCTGCCGACGGCCTATCTCAACAAACAGCTGCAGGCGCTGGCCAGGGACGGGATCGTCGACTCGACCCGTGGCCCCCGGGGCGGCTTCCGGCTCGCCCGTGGACCCGAGCAGATCACGCTGATGGACGTGGTCACCGCGATCGAAGGTGCCGAGCGGGCCTTCCTCTGCACCGAGATCCGCAGACAGGGACCGAAAGGCGCGGCGCGGGACGACTACCGGAAGCCTTGCCTGATCGACCAGGCCATGCGCAAGGCGGAACTCGCGTGGCGGACCGAGCTCGCCGGGCAGACCGTCGCCGATATCAAGGTGCGGGTGGAACGAGATGCCCCCGGTGTACCCGAACGCACCCGCCGCTGGTTCACGGGCGTCCAGGACTGAATCCCAGTAAACGACACTCAGCGAAAGGCAATTCCATGGCGCACGACATCATCAACCCGGCAGGGCTGCACGATCCGGTGGGGTTCGGATACAGCCACATCGCCACCACCTCCGGTGAGCTCGTCTTCATCGCAGGGCAGTACGCCTCCGACGGCAGCGGCCAGGTCACGTCGAGCGACTTCGCCGAACAGGTCGAACAGTCGCTGGCGAACCTGCGCACCGCCCTGGCGGAGGTGGGTCTCGACTTCAGCCACGTCGTCCAGCTCCGTACCTACATCGTCGAGCATGACGCCGCCAAGCTCGAGACCATCGGCAGGCTCATCGGCCAGATCTGGGGCAAGCGGCCGCCCACGCAGACTCTCCTCGGGGTGGCGGCCCTCGCCTTCCCGGACATGCTCTTCGAAGTGGACGCCGTCGCGGTCCGGCCATAGCACTCGGCCTGCTGCGGACGATCGTCCTGGTCATCTACAACAAGGTGACCGGCCGCAAGAGCCGTCCGCGCGGGTGAGCAGGGTGTCGCCGAGTACCAGGACTCCATCCGGGTGATCACGCTTGTCGGCGGCAACGCCCTCGTCGGCAGGTGCGTGAAGCCGGTGGTGAGTCCGGATCCGCTGGACCTCGCCACCGTGAGGGAGGACTTGATGAGCATTCGGCCGACAGTGCGAGCAGGAGTCGCGACCAGGGCGGCCACGGCGGCGGTGATGGCGATGGTCGCGGGCCTGTTGATGACCGCGGCGCCAGCCGTGTCCGCGTCGACCCAGGCCATCCCACCCGACTGCAAGGTGTGGCGGAGTACGGGCTCTTGGGCGGTTTCGTCGAAGTGCACCCAGCGCGCGCACCGGGCCGCGGCGGAGTGCCGTACGCACACCCAACCTACATACCGGTGGTACTTCGGCGCTTGGGCGAACAAGAACGAGGAATCGAAGGTGAACTGCCCGCAGGACACCACGGGGCTGCGGGGGATGAGCGTGGACTACCCGGACTGATCACGCGTCACAGGGACCAGCCGGTCGAATGTCCACGGTCGACGTTCATCGACCGTGGACATTCGACCGGCTTTCCCCATTCAGGCTGCGCGACGGCAAGTCGATGTCTGCCCGGATCGCCGCGCGCGGCGTGTTGTTAGGCCGATCGTGATCAGGGTTCACTCGTCCTGGTCACCCTCCCCGAACGGGGTTCCGGAAGAGGTGTGACTGCGAGATCCTCGACCTATGGCGACGGAGGCGAAGGTTGATGACGCCGAGTGGCGTGCACTGCTGTGGCGGGAGATGGCGGCGATCGAGCAGGCCAAGAGCACACTGATGCGACGGCACGAGATCGACGATCACACCGCGGCCTCCTTGTTGGCATTGTGCGCCGAGGAAGGCGGTGTGGAGTTTGCCGAAGCCGCGCGGTGCCTGAAGTGAGCGCCTTTGTTCGGGTGGTGGCCCCGCCTGGGCAGGAAAGTGCAGCCATCGTCATCGGAGGCTCAGGTGATGCCGCGACGATCGGCCGGTTTGAGGGGCGGCCGGATCGGGAAGCATGCGGTCATGTCCAGTGGAGTGGATGAACAAGCTGTCCCGGCAGAACGGCGACACCGACGCAGACGCTGGATAGCGGGTCACGGTGGAGTGATGACCGCCGTTCCGGCCGCGGTCTTCGGCGCGTTGGGTGCGTGGTACGGCTCCGCGAGCGACGCCGAAGTGGGTTGGTTGAACCCGGTGACGGGGGGTGTCATCGGCGTGCTGTTCGGCGCACTACTGGGTTTCGGGGTGTCGATGGAGTCCCGGGAGCCGAAACCGAAGGGTGCGCGCCGAGTCCTGGTCATCGTCGGGCTGGTGTTCTGCGCCGCGGTAGCTGTGGGAATGCGGTATCTGCGCTTCCGAACGTGACCGTCGATTTCTCCTCCGACACCGAAAGCGAGCAACAGTCGCCGAACGGCGGCGATCTCACCTGACCGTCCGGTCATCTGGCGTTCTGCGCGTTCAGCCTGGTCCGTGAACGTCTCCACCGTCGGTGTCTTCTCCGCTGCGAAGGTGTCTTGCCGGCGCTAATGTCACCGGCCTGGCAGCCCGCTTCCGGAAGGACACCAGCTCCGTGCACCAAGAGACGACGTCCGTCACGACCCCCGACCTCGGCTTCGGCTGGGGAGCCTCGGGCCTGATCTTCACAGTGCTCATGATCATCGCGCTGTGGAAGGTGTTCACCAAGGCCGGGCGGCCCGGCTGGGCGGCGATCATCCCGTTCTACAACGCCTACACGCTGCTGAAGGTCGCGGGGCGCTCCGGATGGTGGCTGATCCTGTTGCTCATCCCGGTGGTCAACATCGTCATCGCGATCATCGTCTCGATCGACGTCGCGAAGGCATTCGGCAAGAGCGGCGTCTTCGGGTTCTTCGGCCTGTTCCTGTTCTCCATCATCGGCTACCTCATCATCGGCTTCGGCCAAGCCCGCTACACCGCCCCACCCGCCGCCAACGCCTGAGGTCCGCGGATCAGGACAGCGTTCCGGCACGCTCCTCACCCGCGACCACGGTCAACCGGACCTTGGTCTGCAACAGCGAGTCAGCGCCCTCGGCGAACGGATCACGGTCCAGCACCACGAAGTCCGCCGCCAGCCCCGGTGCCAGGCGCCCGGTCAATCCCTCCCACCGGCACGAGTACGCGGCGTGCCGGGTGCCGTGCGCGAGGGCGTCGGCCATGGGCAGGGCGTACTCCGGGATGTTGGGCGGCAGCCCGGGATCGGACGCCGATCGCCGGGTGGTGGCGATGAACATGTTCGGCAGCGGCGGGTGGGGCGCGGTCGGCGCGTCGGAGCCGAAAGCGAGCACCGCGCCGGCGGCGGTCAGCTCCGGCCACGGGTATCCGCGCCGCACGCGGTCGTCGCCGAGCACCGCCCGCCAGTTGTCCTGGATCGCCGGGTCGGCGTGCACCGGCTGCATGGACGCGACCACGCCGAGCCTGGCGAGTCGGCGCACGTTCTCTTCGGTCACCACCTCGACGTGCTCGAGCCGGTGCCGCCGATCGCGCGGCCCGTTGACCTCGATCGCGTGCTCCAGCGCGGAAAGCGCGATGTCCGACGCCTCGTCGCCGATCGCGTGCATTGCCACCTGCAACCCGGCCGCGTCCGCCGCCGCCACGACGGGGGACAGCGCGGCCAGGTCCCAGATCGGCCCGGGGTGACTGCCGTCGGCGAACGGGGCCTTCATCGCCGCCGTACAGCTGTCGATCACGCCGTCCACCAGCAGCTTGATACCGGTGACCCGCAACCACGGCCCGGACAGCCGCCCGGCCAGCTCCGCCGCCCGCCGGACCTGCCGCAGATCGTCCTCGGTGCTGCCGGTCCGCTCGACCAGCCAGTGCCCGGCCACCCGCAGCGGCAACCGGCCGCCGCCGCGGGCCAGTGCCCGCTCCAGCGCGTCCAGGTCGTCCTGCCCCAGCCCCATGTCCACCGCGCCGGTCACGCCGTCGGACAGATACTGCTCGAACGTCGAGGCCAGTGCGGCGTCGCGCTCGTCGTCGCCTGCTTGCGCGTCGAGGAACCGCCGCGCCAGCTGCAACGCGGCCGCCTCGTACAGCATGCCGTCCGGCTCGCCCGCCTCGTCGCGGCCGATCCGGCCGCCGATCGGGTCGGGGGTGTCCGCCGTGATCCCGAGTTCCCGCAGCGCGGCGCTGTTGACCCACGTCGAATGCAGGTCGTTGGCGGCGAGGTAGACCGGGCGGTCCGGCACGGCCGCGTCGATCATGCCGCGGTCCGGTCCGCGGCCGTCCAGCGCGCCGAACAACCAGCTGCGGCCCAGGATTCGTGGCGTGCCGGGGTCGGCGGCCGCCGTCTCCCTGATCCTGGCCTGGATCTCGGCCACGTCGGCGGCGTCGAACAGGTCGACCTGCCGCAGTGCCTCACCCATCCCCAGCAGGTGGGTGTGCGCGTCCACGAAACCGGGCAGCACGAACGCCCCGCCGAGGTCCACCAGCCGCGCGCCGTCGGCCAGACCGTCGGCCGTCGCGGTGTCGCCGACGAACTCGATCGACTCCCCGCGCACGACCATGGACTCCGCCCACGCGGGCTCGTCGGCGGTGAAGATCCGGCCGCCCCGGTAGTGGACCTGTTCCGGCTTGCTCACTGTCACTCCTCGGGTGAACGGTCGAACGACGAACGCGTCGCCAGGACGTAGATCAGCGATGGGACGATCAGCCCCACCGGCAGCGACAGGTCGATCCCGCCCATCAGCTCGGCCAGGAACCCGATGTGCACGCCGGGAACGGCCAGGAACTCGATGGCGAACGCGGCGCCTGCCACCAGCGCGGCGAAACCGGCCCAGTTGACCCCGCCCCGGTACCAGAACGGGCTGCTCCGGCCGAGATCGCTGAGCGCGTGGCCGTCGTACCGGTTGCGCCGCAGCAGCAGATCGGTGACGTAGATGGCCATGATCGGGGCCAGCACCGCCACCATCATCTGCAGCATCCGGCTGACCGTGTCCAGGAAGTTCGAGACCAGCAGCGCGTACATGGTCAGCAGGATGCTGACCGTGCCGTAGAACAGCACACTGCGCGACCGGCGGACGCGCATCCCGATCGCCTGGAGCGCCAGCCCCGAGCTGTAGATGATCAGCGCGTTGTTGGCGATCGCGCCCAGGATCATGGCGATCAGGAAGATCGGGGAGAACCAGCCCGGCAGCAGGCCGGTGAGTGCGGTCTGCGGGTCGCTCATGTCCAGTGTGGTGGCGGCGACCGCGCCCAGCGCCGTGCACAGGACGCTGGGCAGGTACGCGCCCGCCGCCGTCCAGCCGACGATGGCCGACGGCTTGGCGGTGCGCGGCAGATAGCGGGCGAAGTCGGCGCTGGTGCTGTAGGACAGCGGGGCCGAGGCGACCATGGCCAGCCCCGCGGCCAGCGCCGCCCATAGATCGGGTCCCTGGAGTTCCTGCGGCGGCCGGTGACTCCAGTCGGCGTTGCCCAGCACGAAGAACGCCAGTACCGCGAACACCACCGCGAGTGCCGCGGCGAGCGGCATGTACAGCCGGATGATCGTGGCGTGCCCGTAGACGCTGATCGCCAGCGTCACCGCCGCCACGCCGACGATGACCAGCGTCTTGCCCACCGTGCCGAGTTCCAGGCCGAACCTGGAGCACAGGCTGAACGCCGTCACCGACGCGGCCGACAGGCTCAGCGCGACGTAACACACGGAGATCAGCGAGCCGTTGAACGTGACCAGCACCCGGTTGCCGCGAACGCCGTACATGGTCCGGGTGATGACCGAGCTCGGCGTGCCCGCGGCCGGGCCGCTGACCGAGATCAGCCCGACCAGCACCCAGAACAGGTTGCCGACCAGGATCACGCCGAGTGCCTGCCACAGGCTCAGGCCCAGCACCACGAGCGCGCCGCCGACCACCAGGCTGAGGTAGCTCACGTTCGGTGCGGCCCACACGCCGAACAGGTCGCGCGCCCGGCCGTGCCGCTCCTCGTCGCCGATGACGTCGATGCCGTGCGTCTCGATCCGGGTGGCCTGTGCGGAAACGGGTTCGGGTATCGCTCTACCGGCGGGGTCTTGGATCACGGCGGGGCCTCCAGCGGTGTCCTCTTTGGACTGAGTGTCTGTTGGTGAACCCGCGTCCGCGATCGACGTCGGCAGGACGCTGCCTGGTCTTCCACGCCCGCGTTGGCGGGTAAGGCGTCCTGCCACCGCGATAGCGGGGCCTTCGGCCGGGGCGGGTTCACACTTGGTCCTGTTCGCGGGTCCATCTCAGCTCTGCTAACTGGCCCTGAGACGTGGGTCACGGGGTGTGGGGACGGTAGGGCGGTCCGCCCGGTCACGTCGATGGACGCGGGGTTGAACTTTGCGCGTGACGGTGGACACTGCGTCCATGCCGCTGACTGTCGCCGCCCTGCTCGCCGTGCGCGAGCTCCGCCTGACCCTGGTCGCCGGAGAGGGTGGCCGGGACCGGGTGATCGAGGCCGCGCACGTCTCGGAGCTGGCCCGCCCCGGCGAATGGCTGCAGGGCGGGGAACTGCTGATGACGGCCGGTGTGGTGCTGCCGACGGACCGGCGGTCCTGCCGGGGTTTCGTGCGGGACGTGGTCGAGGGCGGCGCGGCGGCGCTGGCGTTCGGCGTCGGTCACGGCCAGCCGCACCGGGAGCCGCCCGGCGAGCTGGTGGCCGCCGCCGAAGCCGCCGGGCTGCCGCTGCTCGTGGTGCCGGACGAGGTGCCGTTCATCGCGGTCACCAAGGCGGTGTTCGCCGCGCTGGCCGCCGAGGACCGGCGCGCCCTGGAGCACACCGTCGACGTGCAGCGCAGGCTCACCGTCGCGGCGACTTCGGGCGGTGGCCTGAACGCGATCCTCAAGGTGTGGCTGCACGCGACCGGTCGTGCCGCCGTGGTGACCGACCTGCTCGGCCGCGAACTGGTCGCCGTCGGCGAGTCCGCGTCCGCCCTGCTCGCCGCCGGGAGCACGGTGCTGGACGAGGTGGGCGCCCGCGGGTTGCTGGGCAGCGCGTCGGTCGCGGCGGACGGGCTGACCGTGGCCGTGCAGCCGATCGGCGCCCGGCGGCTGCGCGGGCACGTGCTGCTCGCCCGGCCGCCCCAGCCACAGCCGGGCACGCTGGACGCCGCGCTGGTTTCGTTGCTGACACTGGAACTGGAGCGCAGGCACCTGGCCGACGAACCGCGACGGCGAGCCGGTGCGGAGGCGCTGGCCCGGTTGCTGGACGGGCTGCCCGACGATCGGGCCGAGTCCGTCCTGACCGCGTTCGGGCTGGCCGCGTCCTCGGTGCGCGGCCTGGCGGTGGTCGCCGGGACAGGGGAAGCGAACGACCTGGCGGCCGATCTCGCCCTCGTGCTGCCCGGTGGCCTCGTGCGGTGGTCCGAGGACACCGTGGAGGCGCTGGTCGTCGACGAAGTGGAGGTGACCGCGCTGCTCGACCGGTTCGCGCCGGGGCGCCCGGCCGGCGTCGGCGCGGCACTGCGGCCGGGCTCGGCGGCCGTCTCGCTTCGGCAGGCACGGGCGCTACTGGCCACCAGCGTTCGTCTTGGCCGTCCCGCCGAGGCCGGGGAGCACAGCACCAGCAGGCTGCTGCTCACCCTGGGACCGCCGGAGCTGCTGGCCTCGTTCGCCGACACCGTGCTGGCGCCGGTCGACGCCGCCGACCAGCGGGAGCAGCTGCTGGCCACGTTGCGCGCGTGGCTGGACGCCAACTCCGCCTGGGACGTCACGGCGCAGCGCCTCGGCGTGCACCGGCACACCGTGCGCAACCGCATCGACCGGATCGAGCAGCTCACCGGCCGGACGCTGACGACCGCCTCCGCGCGCTACGAGCTGTGGCTCGCGCTGGAGGCCCGGGACGCGCTCGCCTACGCCGACACCGGAAGGGATTCGCCGTCGCGTCCACATTGACCGGCCAGATTGGACTTCGCGTCCATCGACCGGGGCGGGACGGCGCACGTACGTTGCCGGGCACGCTGACAGAAGGCAGGTGTTCGATGGGTTCTCCGGAAGTCGATGTCGTGATCGTGGGCGCGGGCTTCGCCGGGCTGACGGCCGCACGTGATCTCGGCTCGGCCGGGCGATCGGTGCGCGTGCTGGAGGCGCGTGACCGGATCGGCGGCCGTACCTGGTACCGGACCGACCTGTTCGACGGAGTCGGGCTGGAGATGGGCGGTACGTGGATCGTCCCCGAGCAGACCTTCGTCACCGAAGAGGTCCGCCGGTACGGGATCGCGGTCAGCGACAGCGAATTGCCCGCCCGGATGACCTGGTCGGATCGCGGCACCGTGCTGAAGTCACTGCTTCCGGTGCCGCCCGGCGAACTGGAGGACCTGGAACTCGCGGTGCGCGCCCTGGTGGCGGCCGGCGCCCGGCTCGACGTGGACAGCCCGCTCTCCGGACAGGGCCTGGCCGACCTCGACGTGCCGATCCGGCAGTGGGCCGACGAAGCCGGTTTGAAGGGCAACGCGCGGGAACTGCTGATCTCCTGGTTCTGCGGCTGCGGCAACGCTTCCGCCGACACCGGCTCCGCGCTGGACATCCTGCGCTGGATCGCCGCGATGGGCAACTCCGTCTGGGGCATGGTCCGGGCGAGCGTGCTCGGCCGGACCTTCGACGACGGGACCGTCTCGCTCGCGACGGCGCTGGCGGAGGACGGCGGTGCGGACATCCGGCTGAGCACGCCCGTGCGGTGGGTGCGCCAGGAGGCGGACCACGTCGTCGTCGGACACGACGGCGGAGAGGTCACAGCGCGGCGGGTGCTGGTCACCGTTCCCATCGGCGTGCAGCGGCACATCGAGTTCACGCCCGCGCTGTCCCCGGCGAAGCTGGCCATCTCCACCGAGAACCACGCCGGGCAGGGGCAGAAGGTGTGGGCGCTGGCCCGCAACGTGCCGGACGACCTGAGCGGATACGGCTGGGGTACCGAGTTCGACTACGTGGGCGCGATGTACACCGTGCCCGAGGGCGTCGTGCTGGTGTGCTTCGCGCCCGAACACGACCGGGTGGACGGGCACGACGTGGCGGACGTGCAGCGGGCGGTGCGCGAGTTCGCGCCCGAGGCCGATGTCGTCGCCGCGACCACGTACGAATGGGTGGACGACGAGTGGTCGCGTGGCACCTGGACGACCTTCCGGGCCGGGCAGATTTCCCGTTACGAAGGGGATCTAGCCGTGCCGGAGGGCTTGGTGCACTTCGCCGGTGCCCACACCGCCCAGCGGTGGCCGGGTTTCATCGACGGTGCGATCGACAGCGGTCGCCGCGCCGCCGCCGAGCTGCTTGCGGTGCTGTGACGACCCGGTCGGTCCGCTCGAGAATGCCATTCTCCGAATCCGATATTCGGAGTAAGGCTTCGAATCCGGCGTCGCCGCGAGTCCTGTGACAGTGGGTCGCGGCCGGGGACCCGATCAGGACTTCGGTGCTGCCGGAGGATGGAGCCCTGGCGGTGAGAACGAAGACCGAGAGTGTCTTCGGTACGGGTCCGGTATGGGCGCTGCACGTCGGCGAAGCCGAAACAACGTGCTTTCGGGCATTCCGGCCCTGTTCGGTGCTGGTTCACACTTTACGGTGGCGGCCGGGTTCTTCGTGTATTTCCTCGATGCCGCCGCTGGCATAGTCACGACCGAACATTTCGCCATTCCCTTTCGCTTCGAGTAAAGGATGGTTCCTTGATGTCGACGGATGCCCTCGAACGTGTCACGCTCATCTTCACTTTGTTCGACCGCAACGGGAACGGGCATCTCGAAGCCGAAGACTTCGAGATCATGGCCGCCGACGTCGTCGAGGCGGCACCCGAATCCGGCGCGGCGGCCAAGGACGCGATGCGGGCGGCGTTCCGGCAGTACTGGCGGACCCTGGCCGAGGAACTGGACGTCGACCGCGACGGTGAGATCACTTTCGACGAGTACACCGCCGTCGTCCTGTCGCCGGAACGATTCGACTCGACCATCAGGGTTTTCGCCGAGTCGCTGGCGGCGCTGGGCGACCCGGACGGAGACGGTCTCATCGAGCGCCACGTCTTCCACGCGCTCATGACGGCGATCGGCTTCGAACGGGCCAACATCGAGGCGCTCTTCGACGCCTTCGGCCCCTCCGCGTCAGACCAGATCACCGTTTCGACCTGGGTAGCCGGGATCAGGGACTACTACAGCCCCTCGAAGACGGGCATCCCCGGCGACCACCTGGTCAGCGGCGCGCCCACGGCCTGAATCCGGAATCCGACCAGCGAAGGAGCACGGTGGACCCCACCATCGGACTGGCCGTCGGCCGCGGAACCGGACCGGAACTCGCGAACGTCTTCGAACGTGTCCTGAGCACCCTCGGGAAGGCGTCTTCGACGACCATCCGCATTGTGCGCTCGCCCAGGCTGTACCACTCGTACTTCTCCCTCAAGGCCGAAGGAAGCGGCTTCGCGGAGATCGCGGACCTGACCCGGCAGGACGCCGACCACTACGAGCGGTTCTGCCGCGCCCGGGCACTCGCGGGCACCACCGCCGTCTTCCGCACGGCGATCAACGCCCAGTCGTTGTACCTGGTCCGCGAGCGACTGCAGGCGGTGAAGACCGACCTCATCGAGGATCAGGACTCGTCGCTGTTGATGGTGCGCGACGAAGCCCAGGGCTTTTACACCGGCGAGAACAGCCACAGCCCCGGTGTCGTCCATCGCACCATGAAGTTCAGCAAGGAGATCACCGCGAAGGTGGTCGCCGCCGCCCTGGAGCAGGCGCGGCGGCAGTGGCCCGGCGAGCAGGTGGAACGGGTGGTCATGGCCTACAAGTTCCATCTCCTCGACGGTGCTCTCGGTGACTGGGTCGAGGAGATCGCGGCACGGCACGGCGTGGAGATCGCCCTCGCCCAGCCGGACACGGTCAACCGCAACCTCATCGAGCACGGGTTGCCGCGGCGCACCGTCATCATCGGCGCCAACGAATGGGCCGACATCATGCACGTGGTCCTGCTGGACCGGCTGGGCTCCGAACGGCAGGAAAACCGCTACACGGAGAACATCCACCTGCATCCCGACGTCGCCGGACTTGTCGAGTACCAGACCGTGCACGGTTCCGCGGACGACCTGGCGGGCCTGGGCATCGTCAATCCCGTGGCGACCATCCGGGCGGCGGCGGCGATCGCGGAACGGCACGCCGGCTGCGCGGGCGCGATCAAGAGCACGGAGGACGCTCTCGAATCCGTCGGACGCCAGGGAATCACGACTCCGGATCTCGGCGGACCCCACTCGACCACGGAGGTGACGGAGGCCGTGGTGGACCTGCTGAAGCAACCCGGGCGATCCGCCGACGTCCTCTCGGCAGCGGAAGGGTGACCGGGACGGCGCTGGTCGTCATGGACCTGCAGAACGACTTCTGCACCGGGCCGGTCGTGGCGGCCGGGTACGCGGGCGATCTCTCCACAGTGGACGCCGCGACGGCCGGTGCCGCGCGGGCGGTGGACGTGGCGAGGGCTCGCGGCGTCGAGGTCGTCTTCGTCCGGTTCCACGGTGACGTCGAGCATCAAGGCCCGAGCTGGCGGCATCGGGACCTGATGCTCGGAAAACGCCCCAAGTGCCGGGAAGGTACCTGGGGCGCGGAATTCCATCGGGTCTCGCCTGCCGGCGGCGAACGTGTCTTCACCAAGAACGCGCGCTTCGACGCCTTCCTCACCGACGGTTTCGAGGAGTACCTCGTCCGGAACGGTTTCGGGCACTTGGTGTTCGCGGGTCTCTACACGGATGTCTGCGTGGACTCCACCGCGCGGACGGCGTTCCAGCAAGGGTTCCACGTGACCGTCCTGACCGACTGCACGACGAGTCTCCACCTGCCCGACGACACGATCCTGGGCTTCATGGGCACTGTCTACGGCGCTCGTCTGGCCATCCTCGACGATCCGGAAGTGTGGTCATCGCCCGAAAGGCAGGAGCCTTGGCCGGTACGAAGCACGACGGCGGCGCGATAGAACTGGGTGTCGGCCGGACCGCGCTCATGGTCGCCGCCGCCCGCGCGATCGAAACCCATCGCCCGGACTCGCTCGCCCGGGACGGCTTCGCGGAGCATTTCGTGCGTGCCGCCCGGACCTGCGAAGACTGGCCGTTACGCATGGAGCAGGTCCCGGACGGGGACGCCGATCCCCTGTGGGGCAGGCTCGGCCGTTACTTCGGTCTGCGAACCCGGGTTCTGGACGACTTCGTCCTCCGGTCGGCGCGGGCCGGAGGACGTCAGGTCGTGCTCCTCGGCGCGGGCCTCGACTCGCGAGTCTTCCGGCTCGACTGGCCCGCGGGCTGTGTGCTGTTCGAGATCGACCGCGGGCCGGTGCTGGGATTCAAACAGGACGTCCTCGACAACCTGGGTGCCATGACGAAAACGCGGCGCGTGCCGATCGCGGGCGACCTGCGCGGCGACTGGACGGCCACCCTGATCGCCGCCGGGTTCGATCCGGCGGTGCCGAGTGTCTGGCTGGCCGAGGGCCTCATGCTCTACCTGTCCGGTGCCGCCGAGCGCGGCCTCATCGACACCGTGGACAGCCTGAGCGCCGAAGGCAGTTCACTGGCGTTCGAAGTCAAACTCGGCGTGGAACGCCCCGAAGTCCGGGCCAACGCCGTCTACACCTCGGCGAAACAGCGGATCGGGGTCGACCTGCTCACCCTGTTCGACGGTGAACCACGCCCCGATTCCACGAGAGACCTCGGGAGCAGGGGGTGGTCCACCGAGGTCAAGACGCCCTTCGACTTCACTCGCCAGTTCGGGCGCGGCCCACGGCCCGAGCCGGACGACGCACTGGCGAGCAACAGGTGGGTCTTCGCGAGCAAGCCTTGACCGTGACAGCGGAGACGATGGGCCGCGTTCCGCGACCGGGCATTCAGGAAAGCAGGCCGCGTCGGAATCCGTGAGCGACGGCTTGGGCGCGGTCGTGCACGCTGAATTTGCCGAATAGGCGGCGGGCGTGAGTTTTCACGGTGTCTTCGGCCAGGTACAGCTCACGGCCGATCTGCCCGTTGCTTTTGCCTTGGCTCATTCCTTGTAGGACTTGCATTTCGCGTTGGGTCAGCTGGACGTCAGGGTCCGGTGACTGCCGTGGGGCCGGTACAGGGGTGGTGGCGAGCGTGTGGGCTACCGCGGCGACGACTTCCGGTCGTGAGGCGTCCCAGCGTAGGTAGCCGCGGGCTCCGCCGGCGATCGCCGCGGCGATGGTGGCGGTGTCGTCGGGCGCGCCGAACACGAGCACATTGGCTCGCGGGTTCGCCGAGACGAGCAGCCGGGTGGTCTCCAGTCCGGAGGGCAGTGCCCGCTGGGTGCCCACGAGGACGACGTCGGCGGGCTGCCGGGTGTATCTGGTCCGCAGCTCCTCGCCGTGCACGACATGCTCGATGCGGCTGACCCCCGGCACGGAGGACAGCGCCCGGGTGAGTCCCTCCCGGACGATACGTCGATCGTCGCAGATCAAGATGGTCGTCAATATTTCCCTTTCCGTCGCACTTGTGGGTCATCTTCTCCCCGGCGGCACCGGCGCGCCACGCGGATCGACGCTGAAGGGGCTTGGCACAGACACGTTCGGGTCAACTCCGTGCGGTGGACGACCCTCGGCTTTACGCGGTGCGGCCGAGAGAGATCCTGACGTGTAAGGAATGGCCGTCGGTCTTGCGACGATAGTGGACAGTGGGGTGCGCGGGACGGCTGGTTGCGTTCGGCCTTGGTGGATGCGACGGTATGTGCCGACGGCCGGTTGGCCCGGTCTCCTTGCCAGGGCCTGTGCCGTCACCGCTCCAGACCGCGGCGGGTCACACCCGTACCCGTCTCGTCAGGAGTTTCGTCGTGCGCAATACCGCCCTGGTGGGCTTGCCGATTCCCAAGGACACGCGACGTGTTCGTTCCTTTCACCTGGTGCGATCGCTGAGGTTCTACCTCGCCCTGGACTGTGAAGTCCGGCTGTCCGGTGATGGCTGGGTGCAGCTGCGCAACGCGGACACCGTGTTCATCCTGGAACACGGTGGTACCGGCGTTCCCTCAGGTGGCGGCGTTCCTGAGCTGAGCGCCGGCAACCTGCTGCATCTGTGCCGTCGCCTCTGGGCGGCCAGCATCGACACGAGCCCTGTCAGCTATCCCGCCTGCGCGCCCGGCGGCCGGATCACCGCTCGCGATCCTGACTCGCATGCCGTCTCCATCAGCCAGGCGGAGAGCGGGTGAGGGTCGCGCGACGGCGGTCTGGTTCAGCCGGTGCAGTTGGGCACCGCGGGGGCGCTCCCGACACAGTTTCCGGGGGTGTTGGCGGTGATCGGCGCGTTGTTGGTGGTCATGGTCCCGTTGGTCCGGTGGACCCCGCCCGCGGTCAGCAGTGCGTGGTTCACGGTCACGGCGGTCTGGGTGATGGTCGTCGCGGTCGAGTTGACCGCGGCTATACCGCCTCCTTGTGCGCCGCTGTTGCCGCTGATGAGCATCGGGGTTCCTGAGACGCCGGTGGTGGTCAATGTGCCGCGGAGGCCGTTGTAGATGCCGCCGCCTTGGAGGAGCGCGGTGTTTCCGAGAACGCTGCTCCTGGTGAACGCAGCCGCGGGTGCCGTGCCGGACGGGGTGTCGGCGTTGGCGAGGCCCCCGCCGGCGAGCGTGGCGTAGTTGCCGCTCAGGCTGCTGGTGGTGAGTGTCACGGCGCCGCGGTTGAGGATGGCGCCTCCGTCGCCGACCACGCTGCCGTTGGTGAAGGCGACCGAGGTGGTCAGGGTGAGGTTGCCGGTGGGGCCGACTTCGGCGATCCGGAAGGGGAGCAGCGAGGTGCGCGTGATGGTCGCCGGGCCGAGTAGTTCGATCGGCGTGGTGATGACCGGCAGCCCGTTGGCGAGTCCGCCGTGCGGCGAGGTCAGCGCGTAGGTACAGCCGCCCGCCAGCGTCAGGGTGTCGCCGGCGACCGTGGAGTTGGCGAGGTTGATGGCGTCGACGAGGGCGCTTTCGCCGCACGCCACGGGAATGGTGGTCGCCTGCGCCAGGGGTGCCAGCGTGATCATGCTCGCGCCCAGGACGGTCGCGCCGACGGCGGCCCGCAGAATACCGCGGCTTCTTCTCATCACATCTTCTTTCCTGGAAACGAAATCAACGGGTGTGGTCACGGGGGAACGGGTGATCATCCGATGCATCCAGGGACAGGGGAGGGGCTGCCGGTGCAGTTGGTCGCGGTGTTGGCGGTCACCGTGGAGGTGTTCAGCGTCGCCGAACCCGCCACGTAGTAGATCCCGCCGGGATTCACCGTCGCCGTGTTGGTGTTGACCACACTGCTGGTGAGCGTGAGCGTCCCGTTCACACTCGCGATTCCGCCGCCTTGGCCCGCGGTGTTGCCGTTGACCGTGCTGTTGGTGAACGTCGCCGCGGACGGGGTTCCGGTGCTGTACAAGGCACCACCACTGCCGTTGGCGGTGTTGCCGGACAATGCGCTGCCGGTGAGGGTCACCGCACCGAAACTGAGGATTCCGCCGCCATCGTCGTTGCCGGCGGCGGCCGCATGGCCGTTGCCGACGGTGACCGCTTTGAGCGTGATGCCGCCGGTGGGTGCGACCTGGCCGATGCGGAAGGCGGCCGCGGCCGGTGCGCGGGTGATGGTGTTGGCATTGCCCTCGAGAGTGATGGGCGTGGTGATGATCGGCAGGCCGGCCGGGCCGTGCACACCGTCGTCGCCGTGAGGCGCGGTGAGGGTGTAGGTGCAGCCCGGGGTCAAGATGACGGTGCCGCCTCCGGCGGCGTTGGCCGCGTCGACCGCGGAGACCAGCGCCGCCTCGGTGCACGGGACGGATTCCGCACGGGCCTGCGCCGATGCGGGGAGAAGGACGACTGATCCGGCAATAAGGAAAAGGGCGCCGGAAAGAGTGGAAATCGTGCGGTTGTGTCGCATGTGGACTTTCCTGGATCCGAGACCGATGGTGGAGGAGCAAGAAGCTCGAACGTCCCGCTGAAAGCGGTCACCGGCGGTCAATGAACAACCATGTCGGACCCTACACCTGTCGGCCGGAAATGGACAGGAGTGGAATTCGTTCGGATGCTTCAGTCGATTGTCTTGGAATTACCCTGCGGAAAAGGGTTTGATAACGAAAATCGTGGGACTGAGGCCGACTTGCACGCTGTGGAAAAAATTCACCGTTCACGGTGGGAACGCCAGAGCGGCGACTGGCCGAACCGGAGGGAATCGACTCGAGGAACGTCCATGCCGTGCACGTGACCGGCGGGACGTCGGGTGCGATAGGGACTTTGGTCCTCGCGGAGCGGGCCCACAGGTCGGGTGGGAGGGGCCCTCGGGCAGGGCCTGCGGGACTTCATCCTCTGCGTTCCGCCACCGGTCCCGGCCGAGACTGGAACAAGACTCGGGTAGCACGGCGGCCAGAGGTAGCCGGCGTGCGGAAACGGGACGACGAAGCAGAGGAGCGGAAATGCCGGTCGCCACGGAGAGATCCATCGTCGCCGGGATCGACGGATCACGGTCCGCGAAGACCGCTGCGATGTGGGCGGCGGACGAGGCCTCGAAGCGTGCGCTGCCCTTGCGGCTCGTCCACGTGTTCACGATCCCGGTCGTGACGATGCCGGGTGTCATCACCTCGTTCGAAGGGGTCCGTGGGGGTTTCGAGAGCCGTGGTCTCGCCTGGATTTCCGAGGTCAGGGAAGCGGCGCTCGCCCGGCATCCGGATCTCGTCGTCGAGACCGCGGTCCGCGAGTGGAACCCGGTAGCGGCTCTGACCCAGGAGTCGGTGAAGGCGACGATGGTCGTACTGGGGTCGCGAGGGCTCGGCGGTTTCACCGGGATGCTCGTGGGCTCGATCGCGGTCGCGCTCGCCCATCACGGCCACTGCCCGATCGTCGTGGCCCGAGGCCGGCAGCTGGACGTCGCCGCGCAGGAAGCGGGGCCGGTCGTCGTGGGAACGGATGGTTCGCCTGCCGGCGAGGCGGCCCTCGGGTTCGCGTTCGACGAGGCGAGGGTGCGGGACGCTGACGTGACCGTCGTCCGGACCTGGTCGGAGCTGGTCGACCACGGCGCGATCCGGCCGCATTTCCTTGCCGTCGATCCGATCGAGATCGAGGCCGCCGAAAGGAAAGCGGCCGAGGAGCAGGTGGCTCCGTGGCGGGACAAGTACCCGGACGTTCCGGTCGAGATCGTCGTCCGCAAGGGAAGGCCGGTTCGTACTTTGCTCGAATTCGGGGCGAGGGCGAGGCTTCTTGTCGTCGGCAGCCGGGGACGCGGGGGATTCGAGGGCATGCTTCTCGGGTCGACCAGCCAGGCGCTGGTCGCCCATTCGGCATGTCCTGTCGCTGTCATCCGGCCGGCGGCGCCGGAACTGTGAACGGGGGAAGTCATGCGGGCAAGGGATCTGATGACGAGTCCGGTCGTCACCGTCACACCGGAGACGACCGCCAAACACGCTGCCGGGATATTGACCGAGCACGGTTTCACCGCGTTGCCGGTCGTGGACGACGATGACCGGCTGATCGGCATCGTGACCGAGGCGGACCTGATGCGGGACCGGTTCCCTCGGGACATTCGCTCAGCTGGACATCCCGAAGAGCGTACGGAGCCGGGTACCACCGTGGCGGCGGTGATGACGTCACCCGCCATCGGGATGAGCGCCGGGTCCGATCTCACCGAGGTCAGCAGGGCGCTGCTCGACGGGAAGATCCGGGTGATGCCCATTGTGGACGGCTCGAAGGTGGTGGGCATCCTCACCCGCGGTGACTTCGTGCGCGCGTTCGCCCGTGAGGACACCGCGATCGCCACCGACGTGCGGCACCACCTCGCCATTTACGGGGGTCCCGGCCGGTGGAGCGTCGAGGTCGCCGGCGGCGTGTGCCGGATCGGCGACCAGTACGGGAACGACACCGACCGCCACGTCGCGAAGGTCATCGCCGAGGCGGTTCCGGGTGTCGTGGAAGCGAAAGTGACCTACCAGGAGGCTGACCGATGAGCACTGCGGACCACAAGATCGTCGTAGGGGTGGACGGCTCCGGGCCCGGGCGGGCCGCCGTCCGATGGGCGGCGGGTTCTGCCGCGGAACGCGGTTTGGGGCTGCTGATCGTGCACGCCCTCCATACGGAGCGGATCAGCTACGGCGGTGGACTCACCGGAGCGGCCCCGTGGTTCGACGTGCTCGCGGAGGCTGGACAGCGGGTGCTCGACGAGGCCTCCACCGAGGCGAAGTCGTTCGCACCCGATGTCCCGGTGAGTACCGCGATGCCTCAGGGCTCACCCGTCCCGTTCTTGATCGACACGTCGATGACGGCGACCATGGTGGTCCTCGGTGGCGCGGGCAAGGGCTTCTTCGCCGAGATGGCCATCGGTTCGACGGCGTCGGCCGTCCTTGCCCACGCACAGTGCCCGGTGGTGGTGCTCCGGGGCAGGAAGGGCACGACGAACTATCCCGGCAGCGGTCCGGTGGTCGTCGGTGTCGACGGTAGCCCGCTGAGCGAACAGGCCCTGGAGACCGCGTTCGAAGAGGCGTCACGACGTCGCGCGCACTTGGTGGCGGTGCATGCCTGGACGGACGTCACTTACGACGACGCCTTCGGGATGACGCGGCTGGCCACGCAGTGGGAATCTCTTGAGGACGACGAACGCCGCCTGCTCGCGGAACAACTGGCGGGCTGGCAGGAGAAGTACCCGGACGTCACCGTGGAACGCGTCGTCGTTCGCGATCGGCCACGGCAGACCTTGCTGGAGTGGAGCGGCAAAGCGCAGCTGGTGGTCGTGGGCAGCCGCGGCCGTGGCGGGTTCACCGGACTGCTGCTCGGCTCGACCAGCCAGGCGCTCGCCCATCACGCCGAATGCCCGGTGATGGTCGTCCGGCCGAGGAACGCGCGGTGACCGCTCTCGGCGTACGGCCGACGGTGCTCACGCCGGCCGTCGCGCTCGACCCCGCCCGATGCCTCGGCGAAGGGGAAGTCCTTGCCGCGGCTCACCTCTGAGGTCCGCGCGTCTTCAGGGAGCCGACGGGCTGAACCGGTGTGCCGCCTTCATGGTGACGAGCACGATCGGGCAGGTCGCGTGGCGGACGCAAGCGGCGGACACCCGTCCGAAGACGGGCCGCCCGAAGGAGCCCTCCGAGCGGGCGCCGAGTACCAGCAGATCGGCGCCGTGCGCGGCGGCCAGCAGTTCCGAGGCCGGATCACCGGTGCGAACCGACGCCTCGATGACGATGTCCGCGGCGAGTTGTTCGCAGATCTTCGCCACCTCGCCCGTCATCGGACGGCCGTTCCTGCTCGATAGCCTGCCGTGTGGCGGGGGAGCGAGAAGATTTCCCCTCGGCCGCACGAGAAGTATTTCGAGGCGGGCACCCCGGGCGCGGGTTTCGGTGATCGCCCAGCGGATCGCTTCACTGCCGTGGTCCGAGCCGTCGGTTCCGACGATGATCCGGCGTTCCCTCCCCGGGCGCCGGTTCATGGCGTTGGGAGTGTTCATGACTTCACGTACGGGCATGTCCACAGTGTCGGCCTGCCACGGCGCGGTCCGGTACCACTGGAGGTCCCGGTCACCCGGGACGGACGACCCCTCTTCCAGGGCTTCCGTTCCGAAGGGGTGCCGAAGGTCCCGGGTCGCCGGGGCCCACGGCACTCCCGTGCGGGGCGAAGCCGGAACACGCTGGAAGGGTCCACCGACCGGCTTGGAGCGCAACGATGATCCTCACCGATTCCCCGGTACTCGCCACCGCGCTGGAGGCGGCGGTGAGAGCGCCGTCGCCGCACAACACCCAACCGTGGTTCTTCGAGCTGGAGCCCGGTGTGGTGGAGCTGTATCTCGACGAAGACCGGGTGCTCGAAGTGTGCGACCCCGATGGACGGGAGGCCCGGCTCGCCTGCGGCGCCGCCCTGCTGAACATCGAACTCGCGATCGCCGCCGCCGGATGGTTCCCGGACACCGACCTGATGCCCGACCGGACCAGGCCGTCGTTGCTGGCCCGGGTCGAAATCGGCGACCGGCACCGCCCGAGCGCCGGGGACCTGCGGCTCGCCGCCGCGATTCCCCGCCGCTACAGCAACCGGCGTCCGTTCACCGATCAAGCGGTGCCCACGTGGGTGCGGAACGTCGTCCGCCAGGCCGCCCGCGCCGAGGACGCGAGACTGGTCCTCGTCGACGAGGCCGGCCGGCTGGAAGCGGCCGCGACGTTGATCCGGCGTGCCGACCACCTGCAGACACAGGACGACGCTTTCCAGGCGGAGATGAGGTCGTGGACCAGCGCGCACGACCGCGACGACGGAGTGCCCGCCTTCGCGGGCGGACCGCGCTCGGCGGGCGGGCTCCTGCCGGTACGGCACTTCCACGACAGCGACGCGCCCCGGTCCTACGAGCGGGATCCGGTCGTCGCGGTGCTGACGACGCCCGATGAAGGTCCGGTGGCCCAGCTCCGCGCGGGCCGGGCCATGCAACGCGTACTGCTCACCGCGACCACGGAGGGGCTGAGCGCCTCGTTCTACTCGCAGCCCATGGAGATCCCTTCCGCGCGTGCCGAACTGCGCGCATTGCTCGGCGGAACCGACTATCCGCAAACGCTTTTCCGCCTGGGGTATGGCTTTCCCGGCGTCCCGACACCGCGCCGCCCACCCGGAGCGGTCGTCAGGGCGAAGGCGTCATAACAGTCGTGAACCCGACGGAGAAAGCCGTCGAACCGAAGGAATGACGCCTTCTGGCCGACCAGGAACGCGGGCGAGGAGGGAGGCGAGGGATGAAGCAGCCGAGCGGGGAGTGGACGGCCGCCGAAGTGGAGGTGCTCGCCCGAGCCGCGGTGAGCGCCCCGTCGGTACGCAACTCCCAGCCATGGTCCCTGGCGCTGCCGGGCCGGCGTGCCGAGCTGAGCGAGCGGGAGGACGTCCACGGCTCCGATTCCGGCTACGACGGGCGCGATCGACTGATCTCGTGCGGCGCGGTCTTGGCGAACCTGGCCGTGGCCATGCGCGTTCTCGGCTGGAACGCGCGGGTCAGCCTGGCCGTCGAGGATCGAGCGCCGTTGGTGGCCGTCGTGAGGGCAGGCAGGCGGTTCCCGCCCTCGGAGGCGGACCTGCACGGTTACTCCGCGATCTCCCGCCGGCGAGACCACGACACCGCGTTCTCCAGGACGCCGGTGGCTCCGGCGCTGCTGGATCGGATCGTCGGCCGGGTCCCCGGCGACGTGCTGTGCCGGGTGGTGGCCCCGGGAGAGCTGCGGCCGCTGGCCGTGGCGCTCGAAGCGGCGGGATCAGTCCAGGGAACGGCCCGGCCGGCCGACTGGACATCGGCCTGGACCGCCGGCGGGTTCGCCGACCGGCCGGCACCACCCGGCCAAGACCTGCCCCCGGTGTGGCCGGGCGTCACGAGGGAGACCTTGCTGATCATCGGCGCCGACTCCGATCGGCGAGCCGCGCAGGTCTCGATCGGGCGTGCGATGGAGCTCGCCTGGCTCACCGGGATCGAAAACGGGATAGCGGCCTCAGCGCTGACCAGGCCCCTGCGCGTACCGTCAGTACGGGACAGGCTCATCTCCGAGCTGGCGTTGCCAGGGTTCCCGGGAGTGATCATGCGGCTGGGCTACCCGGCCGGGTAGCCCAGCCGCCACCTCCTGCCGAGAGGAGACGCGATGTCGGCCGAGCGGCCAGTGGCCGGAAACGAGCCACCGCCCAGCGCGGTGGTGCTGACCGAGCTGCGGCTCGACGAATTGCTGCACGAGGTCCAGGACCGGCTGGCGGAGATCCTCAAGACGCGGGACCGGTTGCAAGGACTGCTCGACGCCGTACTGGCCGTGGCGACCGGCATCGAACTCGATTCGACCCTGCAACGCATCGTGCAGGCCGCCGTCGAGCTGGTCGACGCCAACTACGGTGCTTTGGGTGTCCTCGGTGACGAGGACGGACTCTCGCAGTTCGTCTACGCGGGAATCGATCCGGAAACCCGCGAGACCATGGGGCATCTTCCCGAGGGCAGAGGTCTCCTCGGCCTGCTCATCCGGGAGCCTCATCCGGTCCGGGTCCCGGATCTGTCGTGCCACCCGGCGTCGGTGGGTTTTCCCGCCAACCACCCGCCCATGCACAGCTTCGTCGGTGTCCCGGTCCGTGTGCGGGACGTGGTGTTCGGCAACCTGTACCTGACGGAGAAACGGGGAGCGGCGGAGTTCACCGCGGACGACGAGGTGGTCTTGCGGGCGCTGGCCGCGGCGGCGGGGGTGGCCATCGACAACGCCCGGCTGTTCGAGCAGTCCCGCACCCGGGAGCGGTGGCTGGGGGCGGTGGCCAAGGTGAACGGCGAGCTCCTCGCCGGCGCTTCGGTGACCGACACGCTGGGCTTGATCGTCAGGAGCGTCCGGGAACTGGCCGACGCGGGCGGGGTGATGATCCTGCTGGCCGAGACCGCCGGCGAGGAGGCGCGCTCCCTGACCGTGGCCGCGATGGCCAGCGAGCGGGCGGGTGCGCTGCCCGGGACCTCGATTTCGAGCAAGCATCCGGCGATCGAGGATGTCTTCGCCGGCGGGCAGGCGAGTCTCGTCACCGATCTCGACGGCGTCTTCCCCGCGGCTGTGGAGACCATGCTCGGCGGGCCCGGCGTGATGGTTCCCCTTACCGGCGCGGTCGGGGTCGGAGGGGTTCTGGTCGTCGGCCGGGAGAAAGGTGCTCAGCAGTTCAAAGCCGATCAGATCCCCATGCTGGCGTCGTTCGCCGACCAGGCGGCCGTCGCCCTCGAATTCGCCGAAAAGCAGCGCAATCAGCGGCTCTTGGATGTACTCGCCGACCGTGATCGGATCGCGCAGGACCTGCACGATCACGTCATCCAGCGGCTCTTCGCCACCGGGATGAGCCTCCAGAGCATCGTGCCGCGGGTTACGGACGACCTCGCCCGCAACCGCCTCGCGCACGGTGTTGAACAGCTCGACCGGACCGTGCGCGAGATCAGGACTTCGATCTTCGATCTGCACTCGTCGGGGTCCGACACGTCCGTCAGCCTGCGCCGCCGGTTGCTCGACGTGATCACGGAGCTGTCGACCGATCCGGGGGCGACGCCGTCGGTGCGGATCAGCGGCGCCGTGGACACCATCGTTCCCGTGGAACTGCACGAGCACGCCGAGGCGGCCGTCCGTGAAGCGCTGAGCAACGCGATCCGCCACTCCGGCGCGAACGACATCGCCGTGACCGTCGAGGCCGATCGCGACCTGGTCATCGAAGTGACCGACAACGGGATCGGCATCCCGGAGAACGGCAGACGCAGCGGCCTGAAGAACCTCGCGCAGCGAGCGGAACGCTGCGGAGGCCTGGCCGAGTTCACCGGACGCGAGGGGGGCGGTACCCGCGTCGTGTGGCAGGTTCCCTTGTCCTGAAAGGACTCAGTGCTCGCCGAACAGTGGTGTCCGGTCTTCCCGCTTCAGTTCGGTCGCCAGCACGGCTGCCTGCGTGCGGCGCTGGATCCCGAGTTTGCCGAGGATCCGGGAGACGTAGTTCTTGATGGTCTTCTCCGCGAGGAAAAGGCGCTCCCCGATCTCCCGGTTGGTGAGCCCTTCCCCGATGAGGTCGAAGACGGCGTGTTCCTGTTCCGATAGTGACGCTGTCGGGTCGTTGCGGTCGTTCTCCCTGCGGATGCGCTTCATCAGCGCCGCGGTGGTGCGGCTGTCGAGCAGCGAACCGCCGTCGGCGATCGTCCTGATCGCCGACACGAGGTCGATGCCCAGCACCTGTTTCAGGACGAAGCCGGACGCTCCGGCCATGATCGCGGTGAACAGCGCCTCGTCGTCGGCGTAGGACGTGAGCATCAGGCAGCGCAGATCCGGCCGGGTGGACAGCAGTTCCCGGCACAGTTCGATGCCGGTGCCGTCGGGGAGCCGGACGTCCAGCACGGCGATGTCGGTGTCACTCGCGGGAATCCGCGTGAGCGCTTCCGACACCGAGGCCGCTTCGCCGGAGATCTCGATGTCCGCTTCGTTGCCGAGCAGGTCGGCGAGCCCCCGCCGGACGATTTCGTGGTCGTCGACCAGGAACACCTTGGTCGTCATCGGATCGCCCTCCTGCCGCGAGATCGTGGCCTTACCGCATGAACCTACTCGGGCGAGCGGGGAAAAGGCGGGGCTTAGGTCCCGGATATCGGAGCCCTCCGTACCTGCGCGCGCACCCCCATGGGGGAGCACGGTCGAACCCGACACACAGTGCGGAGGACGGAACATGGCAGAACGAAGGCACCGCGGACCCTGGTCGGCCTCGGAGACCGAGGTACTGGCCCGGACCCTGCTGAGGGCGCCGTCAGTGCACAACATCCAGCCGTGGCTCCTGGAGTTCGAGCACGACCGGCTGCTGCTCGGTGAGCGCCGGGACCTGCCCTTGCCCGAACACGATCCGCTGGGACGGGACCGCCTGATGTCCTGCGGTGCCGCGCTGGCGAACCTGGAACTCGCGATACGCGTGCTCGGCTACGAGGCCCGGACGGTGACGTTCCCCGATCCGGAGCGGCCGGAGCTGGTGGCGACGGTCGAACCGGGGGAGCGGTCACTGCCGTCGGCGGAAGACCTGCACCGCTATGCCGCCATCGAGCGGCGGCGCAGCTACCGAAGGCGGTTTTCCGGCCGGCCGGTCTCGCCGCAGCGGATCGGCGACCTGACGACCACCGCGGCGGTGGCCGGTGTCCAGGCGAGGCCGATCCGCGACGAACTGGAACTGACCCGGGTCGCGGACCTGCTCGAGTTCGCTGCGGAGGCCTTCCAGCACGATCACGGGTATCAGCGCGAGCTCGCGCTGTGGACCGTCCACGACGAGATGTCCCTGCGCCATGGCGCGGGCATCGCCGCGACAGCTCTCCCACCCGGTTCCCTGCCCTGGGCGGGTCTGGTCCAGGCCAGGACGGCCCTGCCGGACAGGGAGGTGCTCAAGCGGCGCCTGGCGGACGAGACGCTGCTCGTGTTCCTGACCCTCGACGACACGCGCCACGACCACCTGAAGGCCGGTCACGCCTTGCAGAGCACCTGGCTCGACGCCGTCGACGGAGGTCTCGTCGGCTCCATCCTGACCCAGCCCCTGCACCTGCCCGAGGTGCGCTCGGCGTTGTGCGAGGACCTCGAACTGGCCGGTTTCCCGCAGGCGCTCATGCGGTTCGGCTACCCGTCCGGCGCGGTGCCCGCCAGTCCGCGCCGCGCCGTCGACGAAGTGCTCGGCCGCGGCTTCTGACGGAAAACAGGACCGGAGCGGACCATGGCGTCATGCCGGGACCGGCGGCCGCGCCTCTCGCAAGCTTTCCCTTACAGGACAAGGAGAATCATGATGCACGCGATGGTGGTGTACGAGTCGATGTTCGGGAACACCGAGCAAGTGGCGAAGGCGGTGGCCGAAGGACTGTCGCCCTACGCCGAGGTGGATGTCGTGAACGTCGACGACGTCGGAAGCGTCGCGGAGGCGGGCTTGCTCGTGGTCGGCGGTCCGACGCACGTCCACGGGATGTCCTGGCCCTCCAGCCGGACCGAGGCCGGCAGGCAGGCGGTGGACGGTGTCCGGTCGACGAAGAGCCTGCGAGACTGGGTCGGCACGCTGGACGAGGTGTCGGGCGGCAACCTGGTGGCGACCTTCGATACCCGGATCGGGAAACCGCGCTGGCTGACCGGTTCGGCCGCGCTGAGCGTCGCGCGCAAACTCAAGCGGCTCGGTTTCGTTCCGCTCGTCCCACCGGAGAGTTTCCTGATCAGAACGGACAAGCAGCAGCCGGTGCTGCGCGACGGCGAGCCGGCGCGGGCGCGGGACTGGGGTGCCGTGCTCGGCAAAGAACTCGCCGGGCTGAAGGTATGAGATGCGCCGGGTTGGCGAAAGGGTCAACGTGTCCCCTCGGTTCGGTCTTCGATTTCGAGCCTGACGCCCGGCGAAAGTGTCGTATGCGGCAGATGAATGGGCGCCTCACGGCGGATAGGGCCGTTAGCTGACGTCGGTGGCGATCATTGGCATCCGTGGAGCCTGATCACGTATGGGTGACCGGCCACGGTTGCGCTTGCAAACCCTGGTGAAGGGGCGAAGGGTCGGCCGTGTCGAGGGTGTTGGTTGTCCGGTGCCCTCAGGTGTGCCGCACCGGGCAATGGCCCCAGAATTTCGGCCAGCACACCCCTCGCAGGTCCGTGGCATCAGTCCCGGATCCCTTTCACCCATGGAAAGTTGATCATGAAATCGACAGCGCGTATCAGTACGGCAGGCCGGGTCGGCCGGGCCATGATCGGTGTGGGCACCGCGGCGGGGTTCGCACTCGCGGTTCCCTCGCAGGCGTGGGCGCTCCCGCCGGGGTGCACCCAGAGCGGCGCCAATTTCACTTGCACCGCGGGAATTCCCGCCGGTCAGGTGCTGGACGGCACTACGGGGAACAACATCATCACCATCACCGGTGGTGCGGTGAACGGAACCGTGAACGGCCTGGCGGGCAACGACACGATCATGGTGACCGGCGTCGCCGGGTCCCTGGGTGCCAACGGTCCTCCGGGAGCGGCCGGTAACGCGGGTACGCCTGCGGGTACCGCCGGGGGCAACGGCGGTGCCGGGAGCGTCGGCGGTGCCGGTGTGGGTGCGACCGGTGTCATCAACGCCGGTGACGGTACGGACAGTGTCACCGTCCTCGGTGGTGCGGGAGGTAACGGTGGGAACGGCGGCCAGGGCGGGGTCGGCTTCGCCAGCGGTGCCGGTGGCGCCGGTGGTAGTGGTGGTGTCGGCGGGATCGGTGGTGCCGGTAACGCCGGGAACGTCACCGGCGGCGTCGGAAACGACACTGTCGTCCTCACCGCGGGCAAGGGTGGCAACGGCGGTCTCGGTGGCCTTGGCGGCAACGGTGGCGGTGTCGCCGGCGGTGCGGGTGCCGGGGGTATCGGTGGCGCGGGTGCGGCCGGTGGCGTCGGGAACTCGGGAGCCTATAACGATGAACTCGTCGATGCCGGGCTCGACAGCGTCACCGTCAACGGTGGTGCCGGTGGTACCGGCGCGGCCGGTGGCGTCGCAGGCTGCGGCCATGGTGGCGGTGCCGGTGGAGTCGGAGGTGCCGGCGGTGCGAGTGGTGTCGGGAATTCCGGGACCGTCAACGGTGGTGCCGGAGTCGACACACTGAAGGCCAATGGTGGGCTCGGCGGCAACGGTGGCGTCGGCGGCAAGGGCGGCAACGGCTCCGCGGCCGTCCAGCCCGGTGGCGCCGGCGGTGTCGGTGGCGCGGGTGGTGCCGGCGGGATCGGGAATTCCGGAACCCTCACCGGCGGGACCGGTGTCGACCTCATCACCGCGACCGGTGGCAAGGGCGGCAACGGTGCCGGCGGCGGCAATGGCGGCACAGGTTGCAGCGGCCCCGGCGGTCCTGGCGGCATCGGCGGTGCCGCGGGTGCCGGCGGTCTCGGGAACTCGGGGACCGTCAACGACGGGGCGGACACCATCGCCACGCCGTCCGGTGCCAGTGGTCTCGCGGGCGGCAGTGGCGTCGCCGGAGTCAACAACGGCGGCGTCTGCACCTGCTGACCAGTGATCTCAACGGTCGGCGGCGGCATCACCGGCACCATCGGTGATGTCGCCGCCGGGAGCAGGCTCGCCAGGGAGAACTGAAGCTCCTTGACTGTCCTTAAGGGACGCTTCCGAGATTCAGGTGTCCCGGTTCAGGTGCTTTGCGGACCGGGTCGTGAATGGCAAAGGTGGCGTGTTCGTGGGCGAGGTCGGCGACGGGATGAAGGCGTCCTTCGCCGCGTCCGATGCCGAGCGGCCGTGGGGGGGGGGGGGGGGGGGGGGGGGGGGGGGGGGGGGGGGGGGGGGGGGGGAGGGGCGAAGAAAAGGGAGGGGGGAGGAGAGGATGGTGGTTGGGTTGGGC
>NZ_JBVILA010000019.1:79219-128194 GCF_055580625.1 Amycolatopsis sp. NPDC031561
CACGTTTGCATTACCCCTCAAGAGAACCCGGGTGTCGCGAAAGCCACTTTCGGGACATCAGACGTCGCGAAAGTGGCTTTCGCGACACCCCGGAAAAGCTGGTGTGACCCTCACGGTGGCCTCTTGGTCGTGAGTGGCGTTTCGGGTTATTGAGGGGAAGGGCAAACGTGTTGTGTTCGCGGGCGGGCCGTGCCGGACTGAGGGCTCCTTTCACCGCGTCCGATGCGGCGAAGGGAGCCTTCGGCATCGCTGATCTGGACCGGCCACACCCTGACTGTCCACACGGGACATTCCCTGACGGCTGAATGTCCGATTGATGCCCATATGTACGCTTTGCAAGGGGGTCGTGAGTGGCAATGCGGGTTCTAAGCCTCTTTATCACTCACGACCCTCTCGAAAAACGCATATCTAGCCATCAATCGGACATTCAGCTGTCGGAACGTGTCCCTTGTGGACACTCAGGGAACGACTGGCGCCCGCGGGCCGATCCAGAACCATGCCGCGAAGGCCACCTCTCGACCTTGAAGCCAGCGACGGGTTCTTTCATCACAGAGGCTCTAGTCCGCCACCTTTGTCTTGCCCCTCAACAGAACCCGAAACGCCACTCACGACGAACCCGACCCACGCGAACAGGGCGGGAGCTGCGGGCAGTCGGCGGGAGCCACCGTAGGGCTGCTTCGAGCCGCGCCGGGATCGGCGATGGTCCGCTCGGCGCGGCCATGGGCGACGTGATGTCGCCGCCCGAACTTGCCAGCCGGATTCGTGCCGCACTGAATCGAACCACGGAGTTCCCACACGTCGAGGAGCCCGTCGACGGCACTCCCGCGCTGAAGGTCGCCACCCCGGACGGCGACCTGTTCATCACCAAGGACGCGCCCCACCACGTCCTCCGATTCGGCGATGCGGCATCCACACCTGCCGTACCGCCGCTCCCCACCCTGCCGCCCGGTGCGCCGACTCTTCCCGGTATGCCGTCGCTCCCCGTGGGTGGGGGAGCGGGAACGGGAGCGCACCAGCCCGGAAAGGTCCGCCTGGAGCTGTCGTACCCGGGTAAGTCGCGCGTCATCGGAGTGTACGAAAAACTGGTTGCCGAGGTAGGAAACCTTGAAGTCGCGATCGACGCCAGCGTGTTGTTCGAGGTCGACGCGAATGCCCGGTTCACCGACTGCGAAGCACTGGCGTGCACGGTGGCCGTCAAGGTGAAGGCGTCCTCGCCGGCAGGTCGCGTCGTCGGACCGGTGACCGCCGATGTCCGGCTCGACATGACGATCGACGGCATCCCGGCCGGTGAATGCCGCACGACCGGCCAACTACCCGCCACCAGGGTCGGCACCATTTCTTGCGTTCACGACGACCTCGAGTGGACCGCGATCTACACGCTGATGGAGGCGGCCAAGAAGGTCAAGCCGATCACGTTCATCCAAGCCAAGGGCGAACTCCAAGCCCGTGCTCTGATCAAACCAGACGTGGAGAAGCTCAAAGATCGGGTGCGCGAAGAACTCGCCGAACAACGTCGCGGGGGCGAGGAATGCGTCGGACTCGCGTCGCCGGCCGGTGAGCCGTGCCATGACCCGTGCCCACCCGGGACACCGGTCAATCAGTTCTTCCCCGCGGCCGTCGAGCCCGCCAGCGTCAACGGGAAGGTTTACGAAGACGGCAGGGCGATCGGTGGAGCGGTATGCCTGACCGCTCTGCGGCGTCCGCGCGGGCCGAAGCCGGAGGAACCGCACGACAAGATCTCCGGAATGGTCAAGGGTCACTTGGTGGCTGACCTGTTCTGGGGTTCGCGCATGATCGACAACGTGGTGGCGATGCACTCCCGGGCGAACAATCCCGGGATGCTGCACAACGTCGAGACGACGGTGCGCAAACATGTCGATGCCCACGAGAAGGTCTGGTATCGAGCGATCGCCCATTACCCGAACCCGCACACGCCGGTGCCGGACAGCGTCCTCATCGAGGTCGACGGAAGTCGTGGGCTGTCTTGCCGGATCACGGTCGCGAACACCCCGGAGGGCACCGCTTCAGGCAAGTGCAAGGGTTCGTAGGACGGCTGGGCGACGACCGGCGAGCGCGTCCGGTCCATGTTCCGGCGCGGTGGGGCAGGGGATCAAGCGGCGATCGAGGCTTCGCGTCCGGCCTCGTTCGCCGGCCTCCGTGTCCGGGGTAGCACGAGACAGGTCAGGGCCAAGCCGGTCAGGCTCAGTGCCGCGCCCGCCAGGCCGGTCCACCGCAGAGCGTCGGCGGCGACGATCGCGCCGCCGATGATCGAGCCCGCCGCGGCGCCGAGGTTGAAGGCGCCCACGTTGAGGGAGACCGCCAGGTTGGGCGCGGCGCCCGCGTGTCGCAGGATCATTCCCTGAAGCGGGGCGATGGTCGCGGTGGCGAGCAGGCCGAGCACGAGGACGGCCGCCACGGCGGTGGGCTGCCAGACCACGGCGAACGGGATGAGCAAGAGCGTTCCCGTCAGTCCGCCGAAAACTCCGCGTACGGTGGCGTTCAGCGACTTGTCCGTCAGCCTTCCGGCCGTGAGGTTGCCGAGGAAACTGCCCGCACCGTAGGCCAGTAGCAGACCGGAAACCGCCGCGGGGGAGAAGCCGGAGACACGGGTCAGCGGGGCGATGTAGGTGAACACCGTGGCCACTCCGGAGAAGCCCACCGCGGTGGTGAGAATGGCGAGCACGACCGGCCGACGTGCCACTACGCGTATCTCGTCACGCAGTCGTGTGGACGGCGCCTCCTGCCGGGGTAGCACGGCGGCCAGAAGCATGGTGCCCGCCAGGGACAGAACGGTCAGCACGACGAAGGGGGCCCGCCATCCGGCACTCTGCCCGAGCAGCGCCCCCAGCGGCACTCCGAGGAGCGTGGCCGCGGTGAATCCGGAGACCACGGTGGCGATGGCCGTTCCGGTCTTCTCGGCCGGCACCACCCGGGTCGCCGCTATCAGCGCCAAGGAAAGAAAAGCGGCGTGACTGAGCGAAGACATGACACGACCTGCCAGGAGCAGACCGAACGACGACGCCACAGCGCTGATCGCGCTCCCCGCGGCGAACAGCAGCATCAGTCCGATGGCGAGCCCCTTACGCGGCAGACGTGAGGTCAGCAGGGCCATGAGGGGTCCGCCGATCACGACTCCGAGCGCGTAGGCGGTCACCGCCTGCCCGGCGGTGCCCACCGAGACGTCCAGATCCTCGCCGACTTGGGGCAGCAGCCCGGCGATCAGGTACTCCGAGGTACCTACGACGAAGACGCTCGCGGACAATGCGCCGAGCGTCGCGAAACCCTTGTTCACCTTCATGCCGCAGACGCTAAACTCTCACATCGATATGAGAGTCAAGTCGGGAGGTCCACGTGCGCATCGGTGAGTTGTCCCGGCGGACCGGTGTGGCCGTGCATCTGTTGCGCTACTACGAGGAACAGGGGCTGCTCCACCCGCAGCGGCGCCCCAGTGGTTACCGCGAGTACGTCGATGAGGACGTCGCCGTCGTCCGCCGGGTCCGCAGCCTGCTGGCCGCCGGTCTGGGCACTTCGACGATCACCACGGTCCTGCCGTGCCTGCGGGATACCGGAGACCGTCTCGTCCCGACTTGTTCGGACCTGCTCGCCGATCTTCTCCAGGAGCGCGACCGCATCGCTCAGGGCATCAGCGATCTTCAAGCCTCCATGGACGCGCTCAACGACGTCATCGCGGCGGCTCCGGCCGACGTCACCCGCCAGGCACGGGCATCGCTAGGCGGGTGAACGAATCGGCACGCACAAAGCGACTCGGCCTGAGACAATTCTTTCAAGCGCTATCGATAGTAAAACGTTGCAACGCCTCTGAAGCACTAGGGCACCCTGTGATCGAAACCGTCTTCAGGGATTTCAGGAGCCGTTCGGCGCCGGCAAATGAAAGCAATTCTCCGCCTTCGATCCTAAGTTCTTCAATCGACTCCGTAAAAGTCAGGCAAGTGAGGTCGGCCAGCTCCATAAAGCGGAGACTCAGGGTTTCCAGCCGAAACTTTGTCCCGATCATCCACAGCTTTTCTTGTGGCCACCCGCAGAGTCTCAGGTCTGATACTTGTTGTAGAGAGCCATACTTGTCCGCGAGTACGGCGTCTGAGTCGGCGTCTGAGTCGAAGTAGACGAGCTCCAGTTGCTTGAGCGATTTCATGTACTGCGCTGGAACAAGGTCAAGAGCGCACTTCACTTGCAGGCTGGTCCGGGACGACTTCGCCAGTACCGCCTCGCCGAACGCGCGTTCGTCGAATCGTGACGTGCAGCGGAGGAGTTCTTCGGCCACGCGTGGGCGAGGATCGGAAGCGAACTTCGCGAGTAGCGGTAGCGCTTCTTCGAGCCTGGTCTCGGCCAGTGCCCGCATGGTGGCGGTAATCTCGTCGATGGTTTGCGGCTGGCATGCCGCAAGCAGGTCAAGCACGTACTCGCCGGCAGCCGCGACTTTCTGGGCCTGGGCCATCGAGGCCGGCGGAAGCAGCCGCGCCGTCTTGACCTGGATCTCCCGCCGCAGGTCACCGCTCAGTTCAGGCGCGGTCTCCAGGGAAGCCAGCACTAGCAAGTGCAGATCGCCTCGTTCGAGCAGGCGTGTCAGTAACTCCTCGCGTTGCTTCTGGGACGCATGTCCGACCGACATCACCACGACCTCGTGCCACTGGTCGAGGTGCGCATTCTGGACGACTGTGCCGACGTCGTCAGTGTTCATCGCATCCTGCGCCGCCAAGTACTCCTGGAAAGTTCGGTGGATAAAGTCGATCCGGCCCTGCACCGGCTGGCGAAGCAGGCCCGACCGTTCCAGCAAGTGGCGGTAGACATCCTGGTTGCCTGCCCTGACCTGCGGCATCTGGTGAAGCCGCTGAGAGATGCGGTAAAGGACGCGTGGCTCCTCAGCGTCGGCATAGCCGTTGCGGATGAGCCAGTAGGCGAGGTCGGCCAGCAGCAACGTCTTCTCGGTGCGCCCCAGCCCTTCGATGGACGAGATCCGCCGTTCGACGTCGCGGCGCTCCAGCAGCATTTGCAGTGCCACGTCATACAGTTCCATGCGGTTGCTGGGCAGCGTCGCCCGGCGGTCCTGGTGCAGGGCGCACAGCAAGGCGCACAACAGTGGGTATCCGGCCAGCTTGCGCAGGTGGCCACGGCTTTCCAGCTGCTCCAGCAACCGCACCTCGTAGTCATCGAGAGCTCGGTGCGACTCGTCGTCAGCGCGAGTCGACCGCATGGCATTGTGCCAGCGGCCGACGAATCGTCGGACGTCGCCGCGGCTCATGGGCTGTAGGTCCAGCACCTCGAACCCCGCGTCGGCCAGCCACTGGGGGTCGGTACCTGCGGGGCGAGATGTGACGATCATCCTGATCCGGGGGAACGCGTGGACGAGATCGCGCAGCCAAGTGCGTGCCTCGTCCCGGCGGTCCGCAACCAGCTCGTCCACGCCGTCGACCAGCAGGACCGCGCTGCCGTCACGTAGTTTTTCGAGGACGTATCCCGGCGGCATCGAATCGGCGACGTACCTGCCGCCTTCGTCGAGGAACTGCGCTGGCCCGGGAAGCTCGCGGCCGGCGTAACGGCGGAGTGGAATGAAGAAGGGGACTGTCCCGTTCCACCCCGCCAGTTGCTCAGGGAAGTCGCCCTGGGCGCTGCGCACGGCGACCCACTGCAGCAGAGTGGTCTTGCCCAATCCCGCGTCACCGCGGATAAAGACCCGCTGCGCATTCGCCAACAGACCCTCGACACGTCGCACAGGGCCGGATACATCGCTGGTAGCGGTCAGGCCGATGTAGGCCACGGAGAGCGGGTATCGGCGGCTCGCGTCGCCCAGGGTCACGCCGAACATCTCGACTTGGTCGAACTTCCGAGCAACGAGCTGGCGGTAGTCGTAGTCGAAGCCAGCCTCGCGATCGCGCTGCGGCAGGCGTGCCAGTACCTCACGGATGCCATCGAGCATTTCGCGGTCGCGCCGTAACACCTCGGTCAAAGCGTTCGCCGAGAATGCTGGCAAACCGCGGGAAATCTCGATGACGTAGCCACAGCACTCGCGCAGCAACAGGTCGTGCAACGCGGTTCCGTCCGCCGACAGCAAGGTGGTCCGCGACGAGACCCGGCGCCGAATCGCCCGGTCCAGGTGCCCGGCGTCGAGGTCGGCCGCGAACAGGTCGGCGTCGTCGAGCGACGCGTCTTCGAAAGTGTTGCGCACGGCCTCGACCGCAGCGAGCTTTTCGTTCTCCGGGAGCGATCGGAACTCGGCGTCGAGGATCGGCTCGATCCTGTCGACCACGGCCTCCGCAAAGTTGTCCAAGAGGCGCGCGAACCTGCGCCGGTCCCGCTCCTTCGTGAGCTGCCCGGACAGCTGATCGACCAAGGCGCCCCCGACCTCCGAGGCAACTTTGTGTTCACCGAGCCACAGCTTGGTGGCTGTCCGCACAGCCACGGTGCCAAGCGTAATCAACGCGGTTTCAATCGACATGAGCTCATCCAAGCCCATCCATACGATCCGGGACTCCTGACACGGGTGAGTTAACCTAGAAGCACTAAATCGCCGCCTTGAGCGATCCACCTCGACAAGTCACGCAGTGGCGGTGCTCGTGGGGCGCCGAACTGCGCTCGAAGACAGTGCTTCAGATACCAGCGCAGGCGCTGAGACTCATACACATTCAGGGAACACGCCAGCACGGTGAGCTTGACAGCCCTGCTGAAGACTTTTCAACCGGGCGACCGGAGCGGTCAGGCTGCCGCCGGAGCGTCCTAGTGGTCGACGTCTCGTCCGAGAACCGCGCCATATGAACGACGATAGGCTCATGTATCCGGAGATCGAGCCCCACGCGTCAGGCCACCTGGACACCGGTGACGGCAACCTCGTGTACTGGGAGGAATGCGGCAACCCCGACGGTAAGCCTGTGGTGTTCCTGCACGGAGGTCCCGGCGGCGGTTGCTCACCGTCGCACCGCAAGCTGTTCGACCCGTCCGCCTATCGGATCGTCCTGTTCGACCAGCGCGGGTGCGGGCGGTCGCTGCCGCACGCTTCGGCGTCGGGCGATCTTTCGTTGAACACGACCTGGCATCTCGTCGACGACATCGAGCGCCTGCGGGAGTCGCTGGGCGTCTCGCGGTGGCAGGTGTTCGGCGGGTCCTGGGGGTCGACGCTGGCGTTGGCGTACGCCGAGAAGCACCCGGAACGCGTGTCAGAGCTGGTGCTGCGCGGGATCTTCACGCTGCGTTCGTCCGAAGTGGACTGGTACTACCGGGGTGGCACGGCGCACGTCTTCCCGGACTTGTGGGAGAAGTTCACGGCGCCGATCGCCGGGCTCGACGGCGATCCCGTCGAGCTGTACGCGAAGCTGCTCGCCGACCCCGACCCCGAGGTGCACGGGCCGGCCGCTGTCGCGTGGAGTACCTGGGAGGCCGCGACGGTGACACTGCTTCCCAGGCCCGAACATGTGGCGGAATTCGCCGATCCGGAATACGCGCTGGCGTTCGCGCGGATCGAGAACCACTACTTCGTGAACAACGGGTGGCTCGAGGAGGGGCAGCTGATCCGGGACGCTGACGCCTTGAAGGACATTCCCGGCGTGATCGTGCAGGGGCGATACGACCTCGCCACGCCCGCGATTTCCGCGTGGGACCTGCACAAGGCGTGGCCGGAGTCGGAGCTGGTGATCGTGCCGGGTGCCGGGCACGTGTACGACGAGCCCGGCATCCTGGCCGCGTTGCTGGAGGCGACGGATCGGTTCCGCGACTAGCTCATCCGGGGTTGCCGCACAGCCAGGTCAGCACACTCGGCCGAGGTCCAATCGGGACAGCTCCCGGCGCGTCCGCACGCCGAGTTTCGGGAACGCCCGGTACAGGTGGTGTTCGACGGTACGCGGGCTGAGGAACAACTGTGCGGCGATCTCGCGGCTCGTACCGCCGTCCGCGGCCAGCCGGACGACCTGGAGTTCTTGTGGGGTAAGGCGGTCCAACAGGTTCTCGGCGGTGGGTTCGGCGGCCGGGCCGGAGTCGCCCGTGGCCTCGAGTTCGATCGACGCGCGGTCGGCCCACGGTTTCGCGTGCAGCCGCGAGAAGATCTCCAGTGCCGAGCGCAGCGGAACGCGTGCGTCACTGCGACGTCTGGCTCGGCGCAGCCATTCGCCGTAGAGCAATTCCGTGCGTGCTCGTTCGAAGGGGCGTTCGCCGGGTGTGTGGATTTCCAGTGCGCGTAGGTAATGCGCTTCGTCGTCGCCCAGAATGGCGCGGCAGCGCGCCGCCACGGCCTGGGCCCACGGCTGTCCGCCCGCCGTCGCCCACGCTTCGAATCGGTGGAACGCGGGTTCGGCCCGGCCTGGATCGCCCAGGCGCACCGCCGCCTCCAGCTGGTCCGCGGCGGCCGTGATCACCACCGTCGTGTACGCGAGCGGTCCGCGCTGCACGGTTTCCAGACGGTCCAAAGTGGACTGATAGCGGCCGAGGCCGAGGTCGAGCAGTGCGAGCGCGGCGGTGCTCGCCGCACCGCCGGCGTCCGGTGTCGCTTCTGCCAGCTCCTGGCAGCGCCGCTCGTCACCTTCGATCGCCGCCATCCGCGCCATCACGGCGTTCAGCCGCGGTAGCCGCCGGTGCGACCCGGTGTCGCGGGAGATCCGCGCCGCTTCGGCCACCGACGCGGCGGCGTCCTGGTGCAGTCCGGCCGAAATCTGCGCGCCCGCGAGGTCATGCAGTACCTGGGGGAGTACGCCGATCAGCCCGTCACGTCGGCAGCGGGCCACTTCGGCGGACGCGAGTTCCCTGGTGGTGGTGTCGTCACCGAGGATCATCGCGCTGTAGGTGCAGGCGAGATCGGAGTTCGGAGCGCGCCCGACGAACTCGGCCAGCAGCGGCAATCCGGTCGCGAAGTCGTCGTCCACCAGGCAGGCCATACCCCGTACCAGCGGATCGGTGCCGTCCAGCGCGTCGTTCGCGGCGCGCACGGTTTCCCGGTCGCCGGAGAACCAGGCGTACCGGGCACCGGTGCGCACCATCGCCACCGCATCGGCGGGTTCGGCGGACCGGGCGTGCTCGACGAGCAGACGCGCGGCCGCGCGCCCGTCTCCCCGTTCGAACTCCACGGCGGCACGCACCTGCGCCATGCCCGCGCGCGCCTTGGTGTCCTCGGTCAGCGGCTCCGCCTCGCGGACCAGTTCGGCGGCCTGCTCTCCGTGCCCGGCGGCGAGTGCCAATGAGGCCGCCTCTCCCAGCCGTGCCGCTCGCATCCCGGTTTCGGCGGTGAGTTGCGCGGCTTGCCGGTACAACCCGGCGGCCGCGGAGAACGCCGTACGCGCCCGCGCTCGTTCGGCCGAGCCGGCGATCTCGGCGGCGACCCGCTCATCGGGAGCGGTGGTGGCGGCCGCGAGATGCCGGACCCGGCAGTCGGCGTCCGAAGTGGATTCGGCGAGCGCCTGGTGCACCGAGACCCGGCGCGCGAGCACGGCACCCTGGTAGGCGGCGGTGCCGATCAGCGGGTGCCGGAAGGTGATCGTCGTTCCGGTGACGTCCAGGAGCCGCGCGGTCTCGGCCTGTTCCAGATCGGCGAGCCCGACGCCCAGCGCCTCGGCGGCACCGAGCAGCGTCGGCAGGTGCCCGCGTCCCTCGGCCGCCGCGAGGAGCATCATCAGCCGGGTCCGCGAGGGCAGCGCGCTGATCTGCGCGCGGAAGCCCGCCAGCACGCGGTCGCCCACCGGCAGCGGTCCGGCGGCGACGTGGTGTTCCCGTTGCGCGGCGGCGAATTCGAGCAATGCCAGTGGATTACCCGCCGATTCCTCGAATATCTGCGACGGCGACGGCGGTGTCAGCCCGCGTTCGGCGAGCAGCCGACCGGCGTCTGCCGCATCGAGCCTCGCCGGGCGCAGTTCGGGAAGATCCGGTGCGGTGAAACCGGTGTCCCTCGCTCCGAACAGCATCGCGACGCGGTCCGCGGCCAAGCGCCGGGTGGCGAACAGCACCGCGTCGGCGGTCGCGCGATCCAGCCACTGCGCGTCGTCGATCAGGCACAGCATCGGACCGTCGTCGCCGAGGTCGGAGAGCAGGGTGAGCACGGCGAGCCCGGTCACGAACCGGTCCTGGCCGCTGGTGCGGCCCGAATCCAGGACAGCGCGCAACGCCTCCGCCTGCGGACCGGGCAGCGCGGCGAGCCGGTCCTGGAGCGGCCACAACAAGTGCACCAGCCCGCCGAACGCCAGGTCGGCCTCGGCTTCGATCCCGGTCACCCGTAGCACGCGCAGTCCGGCCGCGGCCTCGTCCGCCCAGTCCAGCAGCGCGGACTTCCCGATGCCCGCCTCACCTCGCACCACCAGCGAGCCGCTGCGTCCGCCGCGAGCCGCCGCGAGCAGCGCTTCGATCGCCGCCTGCTCGCCGGCCCTGCCGTACAACACGCCAGCCTCCGTAACCGCGGGGGAGGTACGTAGGCCGAACCCCAGTACCCGGTACCGAAACCTTACCGATTCGGCGGCCGCTCGCCCGGACGAAGGTTCACCGCATGAACGTTTTGCTGACCCCGCACTCCACGGGCACCCTGCCACTGCCGAACCGCCTGGTCATGGCGCCGATGACGCGCAGCCGCGCGACAGGCGGCCGGGTGACCGGGCTGACCGCCGAGTACTACGCGCAGCGCGCCGGAGCCGGCCTGATCATCACGGAAGGTACACAGCCGAGCATCATCGGTCAGGGCTACATCGACACTCCCGGCCTGCACACACCGGAGCAGGCCGCCGCGTGGCGCGTGGTCACCGACGCCGTGCACTCGCGCGGCGGCCGGATCTTCGTCCAGCTGATGCACTCCGGCCGGATCGGGCACCCGTACCTCTACCCGGACGGTGCCCTGCCGCTGGCGCCGTCGGCGATCGCGTCGGGCGAAAAGCTGTACGTCCCGGGTGATCTGCTCGACCATCCGGAACCGCGGGAAATGACGCTGGCGGACATCGCCCGATCCGTGGACGATTTCGTCGCCGCCGCGCGGCTGGCGATGGAGGCCGGATTCGACGGTGTCGAACTGCACGGCGCCAGTGGCTACCTGATCCACCAGTTCCTCGCCGGCAACACCAACCGGCGCACCGACGCCTACGGTGGCCCGATCGCGAACCGCCTCCGGTTCGCGGTGGAGGTGGCGCGGGCGGTCGGCGACGCGATCGGCCCGGAGCGCACCGGCATCCGGCTGTCACCCGGCTCGACCCTCAACGGCATACGAGAGAGCGACACCGAACTGCTGTATCCCGCGCTCATCCGCGCCCTCGTCCCGGCAGGACTGGCGTACGTGCACATCTCCGAGTCCGGCACGCGGGACATCACCAAGCTCATCCGCGCCGAGTGGCCCGGCACCCTCATCCTCAACCCGCACCCGACGGGCGAGGAACCGGCGAGCGCGGCGGACGGCGCGGACGCGTTGCGGGACGACGTCGCCGACGCGATCAGCCTCGGCCAGTTGTGGCTGGCCAACCCGGACCTGCCCGCGCGGATCGCCACCGGCGGCCCGTTCACCACAGCCGATCCCTCGACGTTCTACGGCGGCGACCACCGCGGTTACACCGACTACCCCACCATGGACGAGCGATGAGCGCACGGATTTCGGCGCCGTGGCTGGCTTTGCTGGCCGGTCCGCTGTCGTTCGGCATCGCCGGGCCGTTGCTGATCCTGCCGGACGCGGCCGCGGCCCTCGGCACCGGAATCGCCACGGTGACGTGGATCGTGACGGCGTTCGGCTGGGGTATCGCCGTCGGCACGCCGCTGCTCGCCGGCCTGCAGAGCCATCGCGGCGTCCGGACCGCGTTGCTCACTTGCGCCGCGCTGGTGCTGGCGGGTGCCATCGCGGTGGCGACGGTTCCGTGGCTGCCGGTGCTCATCGCCGGTAGCGCCCTGCAGGGGCTCGGTACCGCCGGCTTCACCACGATGGCCATGAGCCTCGCCGGGTCGGCGCAGGCGATGGGCCTGATCACCTCGTCGCTGGCGGTGGTCGGCTCGGCGTCGCCGTTGATCGCCGATCTGGTCGGCGACGCGCTCGGCTGGCAGCTGGCGCTGGCACTGCCCGCACTCAGCTTGCTCGGCGTACCCGCGGCCCTGCGGCCAGGTCGAAACGTGACGCCCGCCGTGCCGTCCCGTTTCGACCTGGCCGGCGCGATTCTCGTGACCGCGATGGTCACCGCCCTGGTGCTCGTGCCGCATTTCTGGCTGTCCGCGGCCATCACGGTCGCCGTCATCGCGGTCCTGCTGGCCGGGCACCTGCGGGCGCGGCCAGACGGGTTCGTGCCCGCCGCGCTCTTGCGAACGCCGGTCTTCCTGATCGCGGCCGGGCTCGCGTTCGCGCTGGCGGTGGCCAACTTCGGGCTGGTGTACGTGCTGCCGCGGCTGTTGACCGAGCAGTCCGGCTGGACCAGCGGCGAGGTCGGGCTCGCCATCCTGTGGCCGCTGCTGTTCGGCGGGCTGATGTCCTATGTGGTCGTCGCGGTGACGGCGAAAGCCCCGTTCCGGGCGGTGGCGGTGCTGTTCCCTGCGCTCGCCGCCGTCGCGCTGGTGCTCGCCGGGGTGAGTGTTTCCCCTGCCGTACTGCTGATCGCGCAGGCCCTGACCTCGCTCGCGGCGGCCTCGGGCCAGGGTGTCTACGCGGTGCGTGCCGGGGACGCGGCCGGGTCGCATCGCGCGGCGGGGATGGGCTTGTTCAATCTCGCCTATTTGCTGGGGGCGGCGTTCGGTCCGGCACTGGCCGCGCTTCTCTGAAGACCGGTTCGCGGGAAATCTCCGTGCGGCGCGCCACCGCGGCGGTTTACCCTGAGGGCATGGCGCGGCGGATCATGTATGTGCAGCTCAAGACGGGCTATGACACCGATCGTGGCCCGTCGTGGATCACCTGGGTCCGTTTTTCCAAGACCTGGAGGACCGCGTACCTGCACGGCCGAACGCTGCGGCGCCGGCCAGGCGTCGACGGGAACTTCTCCGACATTGAGACCGGAGAAGAGTTCTGGGTCTCCGGTCCGAAGCGAGACCGGACCGATGGACGGTACGGCCGCGTGCCGCCAGAGATCGATGACGACGCTCGACGGCGGTACGAGCAGTTCCTCCGGGGAGCTCCACTGCCCGGACGTGAGCACGGGTAGCCACATCCGGGGCAACTGTCGACCGTGCTGCTGAACGTCCATTATGGACTCGGATCCGGCGCTTACATCATCGCTCGTCCCTATCCCGGCAGTGACAGGGAAGGGACGAGCGACGTGATCTTGCCGAGGTCAGGACTTCTTGCGAGGTGCACGCTTGCGCTTGACGGGAGCCTCTTCGGCGACCGGTTCGACGGGAGCCGACTCGGCGTTGTCGAACGCTTCGTAGATTTCGTTGGGAATACGGCCGCGTTCGGCGATCGCGTACCCGTTGGCCGAGGCCCAGGCGCGGACCTGCTGGTTGCGTTCCCGGTCGGTGGGCTTCGCCGTACCACTGACCACGGTGGACTGTCCGGTTGCGACCTTCACTTTGCGTCCGCCGATTCGCCTGCTGGCGTCGATGAAGCGCTCGAGCTCGTCGCGCAGGGTGCCTGCGTTGTCGTCGGAGAGGTCGATCTCGTAGGTGACGCCGTCGAGTGCGAAGGGCACTGTCTGGGTGGCTTCGCCACCGTCGATGTCGTCGACGATCTGAACGGATACCTTTTGTACCATCGAGAGTGCCTTCCGCTAGGTCATTTCACGCCGGTTCGGATTGGCGCAGTGCCAATGAGTCTAGCTGTCGTTCACCGCGCGGTGCCTGGCGAGCCTGCGCGGCCGCAAGATCGGTGTGTTCGTACAAGGGTGCCACCTTCGTTCCGGTGTCTCTCGTGAAGTGGAAAGGCAGGCTGTCATTTCGGTTCCGACCCGCCCTCGCGTCCTGATCGTCGGGCTGGGGGTCAGCGGTATCGCCACGGCGCTCCGGCTGCACGAGATCGGCTGGCAGCCGGTGATCGTGGAGCGAGCCGCCGGCCGGCGCACCAACGGTTACTTCGTCGGATTGTTCGGCGCGGGCAAGACCGCCGCGCGGCGGATGGGAATACTCGACGGCCTGCGCGATCGGGCGTCCGGCGGCGCGCACGTCGAACTCGACCGCGGCGGCCGCAGATCGCCGGGAATGGGTTTCCGGGATCTGCCGGGCAGCCCCTGGCTCATGCTCCGCGGCGACATCGAGCAAGCGGCGTACGCCGCGCTGCCCGCCGAAGTCGAGATCCGGTTCTCCACGGTTCCGGTGGCGATCGCCCAGGACGCCGATGGGGTGGACGTCGAACTGCGCACGACGACCGCCGGGACCTCGGTGACCGAGCGCTTCGACCTCGTCGTCGGGGCGGACGGACTGCGATCCGCGGTGCGCTCACTCGCATTCGGGCCCGATCGGCGCTTTCTGCGCCGCCTCGGGCACATGCTGGTCGCGTACGAATTCCCCGGCGTCCCCGAAGGCCTCGCCCGCGGGGAAGGGGCCACGATGATCGAACTGGGCCGATCCGTCTGGGTCTTCGCCTTCGAGGACCGGGACCCGACCATCCTGCTGTCCTACCGCAGCGACGACATCGACGCCGAGTTCACCCGGCCGTGTGCCGAGCGGGTGCGGGAGGTCTTCGGCCCCGAACCGTTCGGGGCGACGCTGGGCAGTGTGCTGGCCGTGCTCGAATCGGCCGACGACGTCCTGTTCGACTCCGCCGAACAGGTCCGCATGGACCGCTGGTCGAACGGACGGGTCGTACTCGTCGGCGACTCGGCGTGGTGCGCGACGGCCTACGCGGGCACCGGGGTGTCCGCCGGCCTGGCGGGCGCGGACCTGCTGGCCACCTTTCGCCAGGAACGGCCGGACGACGTCGGCGAAGCCTTACGCCGCTGGGAAGAAGTGTTGCGTCCCTACATCGAACGCTACCTGCGGACAGGGCTCGGCCAGCGCGGCTTCTTCACTCCTGGCAACCGGCGTGAAGCACGTCGGCGCAAAGTGATCACGCGGCTCGTCACCACGCCGATCCTCGGGCCCGCGGTGCTCCGTCTCAGCTCGCACACCCCCAGCGCGAAGCTGAAGGACACCGACATCGTCGCGACGATCACTCGCCGCCGTAGTCGAATTCCCCGCCGAAGTCGGGCCCGACGACGCGCGACTTGATCGAAGGGATGGCGTTGATGTGCTCGCCCATTTTCGCGAGACCGGCCACCCTTTCCTCCTCCGTGACGCCGGGCTTGAGGGTGAACCGAATGCAGTGGTAGATCATCGGAGCCGCCTTTCAACCGGCGTTCGCCACGGGGGCGAACGTGTGTACTTCGGCGGCTTCGCCTCTGGCGTAGTGGGCGTAGTCCTCGATGAGGCCGTCGAGCTGCCAGGGCGGGAGGAGACCGGTCAGCGCGGCGGTGAACCATCCTTGCGCGATGGAACTGGCGTAGGCGAGCAGCGCCTGGAGATACAGGTTGGGGCGCAGCACGAGGGGAGTTCCGGATGCCATGACGGTCTCGTGAAACGGCGCCCGCTCGCGTCGGTGACGATTGCCTACTTGTGCCGATGCCCTGGTGCGGCGGCGTCACCCCTAGGGTTCACCCCATGCCCACGACGTCCCGATCGCTCGTCGGAAGGCGCGACGAGATCACGGCACTCCTCGCTCTCGTCCGCGCGGCGGAACAAGGCGAGGGCGGTGTGCTCGTCCTCCGCGGTGAACCGGGAATCGGCAAGAGCGCGTTGCTGGAGCACGTCGAACACGCGGCGCCGGAGCGGTTCCGGATCATCCGTGCGTCCGGGGCGGAGTTCGAGGGTGAACTGCCGTTCGCGGCACTGCATCAGCTTTGCGTTCCGGTGCTGGCGCAGCTCGAAACGCTGTCCGCGCCCTACCGTGACGCTCTCTCTGTCGCGTTCGGGTTGGCGGAGGGCGCGCCGGATCCGTTCCGCGTCGGCCTCGCCACGCTGGAACTGCTCGCGGCCGCCGCGGCGGAACGTCCCGTGCTGTGCGTCGTCGATGACGCCCATTGGCTGGACGCCGCCTCGGTGAAGGCGTTGACGTTCCTGGCGAGGCGCGTCGCGGCGGAGCCGATCGCGATGCTGTTCGCGGCCCGCGACCAGGACGCCGTTCCCGGGCTGGACGATCTGCCGGGGTTGACGATCAGCGGCCTGACCGACGCGAACGCGCGCGCGTTGCTTGCCGAAGAGAAGACCGCGACGCTCGACGAGCGGGTGCGTGACCGCCTTCTCGCCGAGGCACGCGGGAACCCGCTCGCCCTGATCGAGCTGCCGAAGGCGGGTGGCTTCGCGTTGCCGACGCCGTCGCCGGTCGCGAGCCGGATCGAGCGGAGTTTCCGGGCCAGGATGACGGAACTGCCTCCGGACGCGCGGCTGCTGCTCCTTCTCGCGAGCGCGGATCCCACTGGCGACCCGGGACTGCTGTGGACGGCCGCACGGCTGCTGGGCATCGACGTGCCCGCCGCGAGCGCCGCCGCCGAAGCGTCCGGGCTGGTGCGGTTCGACACGCGTGCGCGCTTCTGCCATCCGCTGGCCCGCTCGGCCACCTACCGCGCCGCCCAGCCGGAGCAGCGCGTCGCGGCGCACCGGGCGCTGGCCGACGCCACCGACCCGGTCGCCGCCCCGGACCGGCACGCCTGGCACCGGGCGCAGGCCACCACCGGACCGGACGAGGAGGTCGCGGCGGAACTGGAGTCGTCGGCGTCGCGCGCGCAGGCGCGTGGGGGAGTCGCGGCCGCCGCCGCGTTCCTCGAACGCGCCGCCGCGTTGTCGCTGGACCCCGGCAAGCAGACCGAGCGCACACTCGCGGCCGCGCGGGCGACACTCGCGGCGGGCCGGGCGACCGCGTCCGCGGATCTGGTGGCCAGTATCGACACCGAAACGCTGGACGACGTCCGGCACGCGGAGGCGGACCTCCTGCGCGGGCAGGTCGCGTTCGTCCAGGGTGCGGACGGGGCCGTCAAAGGACCGGAACTCATCTTGCGGGCGGCGCAGCGGCTCGCCGCCGTCGATCCGGCACGGTCACGCGAATGCTTCGTGGCGGCGCTGGAGATGGGGCTGGCCGTCGGACGCGCCGCGGGAGTGATGGACCGGGTGCTCGACGCGGCCCGCTCGGCACCGCCGTCGCCGGGACCTCCGGATCTCCTCGACGCGCTGGTGCTGTTGAGCACCGAAGGACACCGTGCCGGGGTGCCCGCGCTCCGGCGGGTGCTCACCGGCGAAGACGCCGACTGGACCAGGGTGCCCGCATTGGCCACGGTGCTCGCGGGCGAACTGTGGGACCTCGACCTGCACACGTCGGTCGTCGAATGGCTGGTGCGGACCGGGCAGGACACGGGATCCCCGATGGCCATCCGGCTCGGCCTGTCGCAGGTTGCGGTGTCCGCGGTCCTTCTCGGCGACTTCGGGCGGGCGATCGACGCGGTCGCCGAGGAGGAGGCCATCGCCGATGCCCTCGGCGACCCGCCACAGCTCTATCCGAGAGTGCACCTCGCCGCGATGCGCGGCCGCCGTCAGGAAGTGCTCGACCTGTTCGCCGAGGTGACGAGCCGGGGAAGCGGCCAGCTCACCGCGAACGCGCATTGGGCGACGGCCGTGCTGTACAACGGCCTCGCCGAATACCCGGCCGCGCTGGAAGCGGCCACGCGAGCCGTGGCGGGCAACGATCTCTTCCTCGCCGGGATAGCGCTGCCCGAACTGGTGGAAGCCGCGGTCCGATGCGGCGAGAACTCCGTCGCAAGATCGGCGCTGGAGTCCCTGGCCGAGCGCACGGAACCCGCGGGAACCCGCTTCGCCCTCGGTGTGGCGGCCGGCGCTCGGGCGCTGGTCAGCGACCGGGAAGACGACTACCAGGAGGCACTCGAGCACCTGACGGGTAGCCCGGTGACCCCGCATCTCGCGCGGGCACACCTGCGGTACGGGGAGTGGTTACGCCGCGCGGGCCGCCGTCGCGACGCACGCGAACACCTGCGTACCGCGCATGAACAGTTGTCGGAGATCGGGCTGGAGGCGTTCGCCCGGCGGGCCGCGGGCGAGCTGCGCGCGACCGGGGAAGTGGCCCGGAGCCGTTCCGAGCACACCTACGACCGCCTGACCATGCAGGAGACGCACATCGCGCGCCAGGTCGCGGCGGGCGCGACGACGAAAGAGGTGGCCGGGCGCCTGTTCCTCAGCCCCCGCACGGTCGACGCCCACTTGCGCAACATCTTCCGCAAGCTCGGTATCACCTCGCGCAGGCAGCTCAGGGACATGTCCGACCTCGGGTGACCGGGCTAGGTGACTCCTACCGACGCGAACGGGGTCGACGCCGCACGACGATGGTCGCAGACACGCGGAGCGTGCCGCTCCAGTCCTCGCAAAGGTCTGCGAATGATCACCGAAATCGACGTGAAAGCACCCGCGGTGGTGCACCGCGACACCGTCGTCGACGTGCCGCTGCGGTGCGTGTGGCGGCTGCTCACCGAGGTGTCCTCGTGGCCGGACTGGCAACCCGACATCACCGCCGCGGCAGCCGATCGTCCACTTCGGACGGACAGCACGATCCGGTGGAGCACGGCCGGGCTCGACATCCAGTCCACTGTGTACCAACTACGGACCCCGGACCGGATCCTCTGGGGCGGAACCGCCGGCGGAATCACCGGCATCCACCTGTGGACGTTCGAGGTGATCGGGTCCTCGGTGCACGTCCACACCGAGGAGTCATGGGACGGAGGCCCCGTGCTCGCTGACGTCGACGGCATGCGGGCCGCCCTCGGTGAGTCCCTCGCCGCCTGGCTCGGGCATCTCAAGAAGGCCGCTGAGAAGCATCTCGTGTTCGCGTGGGGTGAGTGAGGCGAGTTTCGGCAGTGGGGGAGTGTCGACATCCATCCCAATCCCCGGTCAGTCGGTGCACGGCCGCACACCGAGAGGAGTACCGCCGCGGCAGGTTCGCGAAACAGCGCGATTCGGCGCGGGCACGCCGGTCGCGGAGTCCGCAGCTCGCCGAGCAGCCATCCGTTTGCGGTGCACTCGGGAAACTCGAGATCACGCGGACTCCTTCGCTCAAGCATGCTCGCGACGTGTGATCGAGTGACTTCGCCGAATCCCTCTTTAGTGGTGAATGCACGGGTTGTTTGTTGCTTAAAATTACGAACACCTGTTCGATTAATTGCGGTATTATTGTGGGGTGTCCGAGACGATCCTTCCCGAGTTGCCGCAGGAGTTGTGGCGCGCCGGCAAGCTGGAGCTTGCCCATGGCGTGCAGCAGTTTCTGCAGGTGATGCGGGTCGCGTCCGCCGGGTTGGGGCGGTATCTGGCGGAGGTCGAGGCTCGTGGCGTCAAGGATTTGTTCGGGTATGGGACGACGGTGGCGTGGTTCGCTGATGTCGCGGGGCTGAGTCAGGGCGAGGCGCGGCCGTATGTGAATCGCGCTATCGATCTGAATCCGACGCGTGCTTTGGATGGGACGGAGATTCCGGCTTTCGCACCGGCGACCGCTGTTGCGGCGGAGGAGGGTGTGGTCGGTGAGGAGCGGATCAAGCAGATCGTGGAGATTCTGCGGAAGATCCCGGCTGGGGTGTCGGTGGAGGATCGGGAGCACGCGGAGACAACCCTTGTCGATCTCGCCCGGAAGGCGGGGCCGCGGCAGGTGTCGGATCTCGGGGACCAGCTGCTGGGCTGGTTGGATCCGGACGGCAAAGAACCGAAGGATCCCGAACCCGCTCAGCCTCGCCGCGAGTTGACCTTGGAGCGCCGCAAAGACGGGTTCTGGAAGCTGAATGGTCTGCTGGATGACGAGTTGGGTGCCCGCACCGCGGCTGTGCTTGAGGCGTATGCGAAGCCGCGTCCGGTGGACGAGTTCGGCCAAGCCGATCTGCGCTCGAAGGCTGAGCGTCAGGGTGACGCCTGGGCCGAGCTAGTGGATTTGGCGATCGCGTGCCCGGACCAGCCTGGGACCAGCGGCTATCGGACGTTGATTCATGTCACCATCGGTCTCGACGAGTTGAAGTCGGGTCTGGGCACGGCGTGTGTGGACTTCGTCGGAACCATGACCGCGCGCGAGGCTCGGATGGCGGCCTGCGACTGCCTCATGCTCCCCGTCGTGATGAACGCCGCTGGTGAACCCCTCGATGTGGGACGGCTGAGACGGTTCGTCACCCCCGGGCAAAGACGGGCGCTCAACATTCGTGACGGGGGCTGCGCGTTCCCGGGGTGTCATCGGCGGCCCAAGAACTGCCACGCCCATCACATTCTTCACTGGGCAGACGGGGGACCCACCGATCTCCGGAACCTCGTGCTGCTGTGCGGTTTTCATCACCGGCTGATTCATCACGGGGATTGGGAAGTGCGGATGGCCGGGGATGGGCTACCGGAGTTCATTCCGCCCCAGTATTTGGATCCGTTACGAAGATCGCGGCGTAACACCCACGCTTGATTCGAGGAGCCCGCCAGCCACACCGGCGACGGGCCCCTCGGCATGCCCACACCACCCAACCCGTGCATACGCCAGGGCCAAGCCTGTCGCGAGTAAGGCACCTCCGCCGCATGCGATGCGATGAAGGGAGCCTTCACTGTGGCTCCATCGGGACGACAGTGTTGCGAAAGCCGTGTCCGCAACCTTCAACGTTGCGAACACGACTTTCACCACACCGCCACCGAGGGGTGGCATGAGCACGCCACCTTTGACTTACCTCTTAAAGTAACGACGTCTCCCACGCGGTCACCGCGCCACCCGTCACCTGGTCGATCCAGGTCCGATAGCCGGGAACGCTGTTGTAGATTCCGGGACCGTTGAGGCAGTTGCTGCTGTTGTTGCCGGATCGGCTGGTGGCGCCGGTCAGCTCACCGCCCAAAATGGACGGTCCTCCGGAATCGCCGTAGCAGGCACTGGTTCCGGGCGCGCCCTGGAAGCAGATTTCCTTGCCTCGCTTGAAATCGGCGGTACACCTGGAGTCCGCGACGGTGGTGGTGTCCACCTCGCGAAGCTGTGGCGACGCGCCACCGCAACCGGGGGTGCCGCACGTCTGACCGTGCCCGATCAGCTTGTTGACGGTGCCGACGGCCGGGCTGGAGGCCGCGATCTTGATCGGCTTGCCAGTGGCCGCTCTCGACAACTTCACCACGGCGATGTCGTTCGCGCCGAGGGTCGCGCTCGCCGCGGTGATGAGCTCGCCGCCGGAGCCGGTGTTGACCGCGCCGATCCGAGCCGAGAAACCGCCACCGGTGGAGCCCTGGACGCAGTGCTTCGCCGTGACGAGCCATTGCGGGGCGATCAGCGACGCCCCGCAGAAATGGCGGCCATTGCGTTGCAGTGACGCGAAGAACGAGTAAGGAGTGGTGACGACCTTGCCGCCGATGATGAAAGGTTCGATCGGCGGTCCGGCCGGTGATTCGGCCACCGCCGCGGGCCCGGCGAAGAGCGACCCGGCAAAGAGGGCGGCGGCGATCATGGACATACGTCGGATCCACATGATTTTTGGGCCTCCTGCAGCGAAAGGGGAGTCCAGCATGGGACGGGGTTCGGTAGTGTCAGATCGATCTACACCCGACCGTAGTGCTCTGTCGAGTATCCGGTACCCCCATTGGTACTGAATCGGACATACCATCGACGGGTAAGGCGAAGGGCGGCTGGGCGACGCTGTCCACGCGAACGCTGTTGGTGATCATGCGGGGTATTGGTGGCGTGCGGAGCGGATTTCGCTGATGGACCGTCACTCTGACAACGCTTATCGGAGTCGGAACTTTATTCGGCGTGAGCGTTGCCGCCATTCCTTGGCGGCCCATAGGCTGGCTTCGGGAATACGCGAAATTCTGGGGAGACCATATGATTCTGGTGACCGGTGCGACTGGAACCGTTGGCCGGCGTCGAGGCCATGCATCTCATCTCGTTCGGGGGTGAGGGTTACGCGCCGCTGGAAACGGCGCCGGAGATCGTCGATCTCGCCGTGCGGGCCGGTGTGGGCAAAGTGACCGTGCTGACCGGGTATCAGGTAGGTCCCGTGGAGCGGGCCGTGGAGGCCGGTGGTTTCGAGTGGACCCATGTGCAGCCGGTGGAGTTCATGGCGAACGCGGTCCGCGCGATCGGTGCGGCGATCGGCCGCGATCTCCGGTTGATCGAGCTCACCGAAGACCAAGTGCGCGATCAGCTCCGTGCTGCGGGGCAGCCGGACGAGGTCATCGAATCCCTCATCGGATTCGGCACGAACCCGCCTCCCGAGGTGCACGCGGTCCTGCCGACCGTCGAGGAGGCCACCGGCCGTCCGGCACGCACCTTCACGCAATGGGCCACCGAACATGTCGAGGCCTTCCGCTGACCCGAAGGCGTCCGGACTTGGCGGGCGGCTCCTGCGGGGTGCTCAGACCAAGTCGCGCCAGAGGTGAAGGACCTGCGCCATGAGATGGAAGGGGAGGGCTCGTCCGCGGGTGTCGTCGACGGTCCCGGTCAGGTGCAGGTCGAGTTCCGGGCAGTGGAACAACCAGGTCCCGGTGACGCCGGAGTGACCTACCAGCGTGAGCGGGCGTCGTCCTGCTGACCTGAGGCGGCCCACGGTGAAGAACATGGTGCCGAGCCCGTAGCGGAGGACCGGGATGTTGCGGAGCCTGTTCCGCCGCTCGGTGAGGAGTTCCACCGACCGGGTGCTGCGGAAGAGGTCGCCGGCGAGCAGTGCCCGCTGGAAGGTGAGGAGGTCGCCCGTGGTGCTGATCAAGTCGTTGCTGGACTCGATCATCGAGGTCAGTTCCACCCGGCGTTGTCCGGCGTAGAGCGAGCAGGGTGCCGCGCCTGGCCCGGGAAGCCGAGTGCGGGTGAGGCCCAGTGGTCTGGTGATCCGTTCGGCCAGCAACTCGGCGAAGGTGTGACCGGTCACCGTTTCCAGGGCTCGGATGAGCAACTGGAAGCCGGTGTCGGAGTAGCGGGCCTTCTGCCGTGGGGCTGTCAGGTCCTGTGGCACGAAGTACGGGCGCTGGTGCTCGCGGACGATCCGCAGTACGTCCTCGAAGTCCCATGCTCGATCCCGGCCGTCACGGAGGTGCTCGTACAGGCTCGTGTCCGATCGGCGTTTCTCGAAGTGGTCAGGCAGGCCGGAGGTATGGCTCGCCAGGTGGTGAAGGGTGAGGGCGTCGGTCCGGTCGACGCCGTGGAGGACGTGGAGGCCGGCGACCGTCTCTTCCGCCAGGTAGTCGGTGATCGGCGCGGACAGTGCGAGTTCACCGCGCTCGTGTGCCTGGAGCACGAGCGCGATGATGAACCGCTTGGTGATGCTCGCGGTGAAGAACGGGCGGCCGGTTCGCGGTGGGTCGTCGGCGCCGGCCGGGGTGCAGGCGGCCGACCAGCGCAGCTTCTCGTCCCCGCTCTCGATCGTGGTGACGAGGTGGTGGAGTCGCCGTCGGGCGACGAAGTTCTCCACCAGGCGCGTCAGTCGCACGTCCGCGTCGGCGGAGACGCTGTTGCCGGGCCCTGGAGTCGTGGCAAGTGGTGGCATCGCGGCGGTCCCCTCACGGCTGCTGACGCTCTATCAGTCTCTTAGACATGTCTACTAGACATGTCTAAGAGGGTCAATGCGCTAGGGTCGCCGCCATGGCGCACGTCATCCTCGGGCTGCTTCTGATCGCCCCGCAGAGTTACTACGGTCTCGTCAAAGGATTCGAGGCCGGTGTCGCGCTCTTCTACAGCGCCAGCTCCGGCAGCATCAAACGCGCTCTGGACAACCTGCTCGCCCGGGGGCTCGTCGAAGTGGCGAGCGTCGAGACCGGGGGGCGCGGCAAGAAGACGTACCGGGTGACCGAGGCCGGCCGGCACGAGTTCCGCGGCTGGATGACCGGCGAGTTGAGCGGGTCGGACCTGGAGAGCGCCGCACTCTCCCGGCTGTTCTTCCTCGGGCTGATGGCTCCCTCGGAACGCGAGCCCGTCCTGGAACGCATCACGGCTCGCATCGAAAGCGACCTCGCCAAGTTCTCGCGGCTGGACGAGAACCTCGACACCGCGGACTTCCCCGAGGAATTCGGCGATGTCTTGGCACATCAACGGGCCACCCTCGACTACGGCATCGCCTCGCTCCGGTTCGCCCGCGACTGGTTTCGCGACTACGCCGCCGATCCCGGCCGGAGAAACGAGATCTCGGGACCCGCCGAGTAAAGTATTCATTTTGTGCAAAACTGAGTACCGCGCCGGTGAACATTGGTCTACAACGGCATTTAGCCGCGTGATCGCCAAGATGGCCTCGCTACACTCGTGCTCGTATCGCGGCGAAGCTGCTATCGCGGGGGACGGGTAAATGCTGGGCTTGGGTGGATCGGAACAAGCCGACTCTGGCGATGGGCCCAGTGCCCCGGGACGCGGATCGGCCCGGCGGGGCCGGACCGTGACCGCGCGGGAGATCGCGGTCGTCGTGCACGCCCTCGATGCGGCGCAGCCACGCGGCCATCGTGATCTCGCGATTCACTGACGGCACGTCGCGCCCCGGATCGGGCGTGGCTCGCTTTCCCGGACCGATTCGCCGTCCGTGATCTGGATCAGGAAGCAGTACTTCCGGCCGGGTTCGACGGCCACGGTCATCGTCCGCTGCCGTCGGACGAACGTGGTCTTCGGTTCGCCCGTTTCGCCGGCGACCACGACGGCCGAGTCGTATCCGTCCGGCGCGTGCCACGCGAGATCGACCGTCGAGCCGTGGTCGATCGGCATGGCCAGTTCGACCTGGGACGCCGCCTTCACGGTGGGCGCCGACGTGGGCGGAGCGGGGGTGGACCGGGACGCCGGGGCCGGAAGCGACCGCGGTTCGGGGTCGCCGGAGCCGGGCAAGAGTGCCCACGTGGTGAAGCCGGCCGCGACCACGATGCCGGCCGCGACCGCCGTCCGCAGGGATCGCTTCCGGGGCTCGGGCGCCGGGGCTGCCGCGGGTTCGATGGTGACGACCGGAACGCCCTCGATACCCGATGCCACGGAAACGGGTCCATCGGTGTCCACAGTGGACACTTTGGGGAGAGAGGTGAGGATCTCTTCGACCAGTGTGGCGTCGTGCGGGCGGGAGGCCGGATCTTTCGCGAGGAGGTTCTCGACGAGAGCCAGCAGATCGATCGGCGCGTCCTCGCGGTGGAGCGGCCGGGAGCCGGGTGGTTCGCCGGTCAGCGCCAGATGCAGCACCGCACCGAGTCCGTAGAGGTCCGAGGAACGGTCGTTCGTCCCTTCCGGGGCGAGGAATTCCCATCCATGCCGGGGATCCCGGACGAACACGGGGCGAAGGGTGCGCTCGAAGTCGTTGATCACGGGTTCGCCCGACGCGCGGAACAGCACGTTGGAGGGGGTGAGCCTGCCGTGGACGATCCCGGCTTCGTGGGCGGTGGCGAGGGTCGAGGCGATCGCGGTGCCGAGAACGAGGACGTCGTCTGTCGACAGCGGTCCGGCCGCCGCGACCAGGTCCGCGAGCGACCCGGTGCAGAGTTCGCCGCGGAGGGCGCACCGGCCATCGGCCAGTTCCACGACCGTACCGGGCACCAGGAGTTGACCGTCCAAAGCGGATAGCCGGTCCAGTTCCCGCTCCAGCCGGAGCCGGGTCCGCCGGAACAGCCTGCCGGAGAAGACCTTGAGCGCGACATCGCCCTCGTCCGACGGCACCGCGAAGACGACCCCTGCCGAGCCGCCGCCCAGCGCTTCGCCGTCCTCCGGTCGCATCGCCCCAGCGTAGATGATCGGCCCGGTCTCGGGGACCACCTCCGCCGCCGAATGAACCGCCGATGTACCGGTGATGAACCGCCGCGCCGGAGACTGCGTTCCGGCAGCGCACCGGATCAGCGAGGTGGGACGGATGAAGCAGAAGAACAATCTCCGGCGGGCGGCGGTCTACGGCGTCGCCGGTCTCGCCACCGCGGCGATCGGCGCGTCCACGGCGAACGCGCTGACCGACGACGGGGCCGAGCACAAGCCGGTGCTCGACGCCGCGCAGGCGGCGAAACCGCAGCAGGTGGAGGCTCCCGCGTCGTCGAAGCCATCGGCCTCGGCCGCGACACAGGGCAAGAAGGCCGCGCCGCAGGAGAAGTCCACGTCGCAAGGAAGGACGGCCGCGACGCATGCCGAACCTGTCGCGCCGAAGCGGGTTTCGCCGCAGCAAGCGGCGCAGCCGGTCTTGCCGGTCCGTGCTCCCGCTGTGACCACGCCTGCCGCGCAAGTCAAGCGGGCGGTCAAACCCGCGCTGGAGATCAAGAAGACGGCTCGTACCACCCCCGTGGTGCGGAACGCGGCGGTCGTCAAGCCGCGGGTGACGAAGACCGCCGACGTGAAACGAAGCCAGCACCCTGTCGGGAAACAGTTCGTGGTCCGCGCCGCCATCGCCGACCCGGCGCCCGTGACCGTCCGCAAGCAACTGCGGAACGCGACCGAACTCGTCGAAGCCGCGAACGATGCCGTGGACAAGGCGGACAAGGTACTCGACAAGGCGAGGGCCGATCTGAAGAAGGCCAAGGGCGAGTTGGAAAAGCTTCGCAAGAGTCTCGAGAAGCCGAAGGAACACGACAAGCCCTTCAAGATCATGACCGGGCATCGGGGCTGAGCATCGTGACCACCACCAGCCTGGCCGAGCGTCCGACCTTGTCGTTGCGGTCCGCGTTCCGCAAGTTCGCCGCACCCCGGATCCCGGTGACGCGGTACCTGGTGATCCCCGAAGAGGTGTGGATCGGCCAGTCTCCGTCCCTTGTGGACGAGGGCGAACCCGTGCGGGACGAGTACGACTACTACCTGGAGCACGAGGACGCACCCCTCAACCGCGGCGTGCTGTCCGGCTTCGGCGGCGGAGCCGCGTCCCTCGCGTTCGGGGTGACCACGGGTCTGGTCATCGCGACTCCGGCGGGGATCGCCGTCGGAGTGGTCGCCGGAATCTTCGGCGGCCTGATGGGCCGGTCGCTGGCCGAAGAGTTCTACGAACGCCACCACGAAGACGAACCCCGGCCGTGACGGTCACCGCCGGAACCGGAAGATCGAGGTATCCATGAACATCAAACGAGCTGGGGTCATCGGCGTCGCCGGACTGACGACCGCCGCGGTCGGCGCCTGGACGTTCGGCGCCTTCGACGGCGGCCAGGAGGTCTCGGCGAGCCCGGCGAACCACGTCGCGGCCGCGCCGAAACAGGCGGCCGCGCCTGTCGTCCCGCCTGTGCAGAAGGCCGTCTCACCCGCGGTGGTTCCCGCCGCGGCGGCCGCGAAGCCGGTGCAGGTGAAGAAAGTGGCGAAGGTGACGAAGGCGAAACCCGTCGTCAAGCAGACGAAGAAGAAGGTGCACCGGCAGAAGGTGCGGACACCGGTCGTCAAGACCGCGGCGGCCAAGGACGTCAGGCAAGCTCAGCCGACCCGGTTCGTGCCGCGGGTGGTCGTCGTCGAGAAGCCCGCCGCGGTTCCGTCCGGCGTGAAGAAGATCGCCGAGTCCGTCGGCAAGGCGACCGGTTCCCTCGCCAAGGCCGAGAAACTCGTCGACCAGGCGAGGGGTGAGGTCAAGAAGGCCAAGGGAGAGCTGGACAAGGCCAAGGGCGAACTGAAGAAACTCAAGTCCGCCAAGCACTCGCACCGGCATCAGCACGGAAAGCCCGGTCACCGCGGATCCGTTTCCGTGGACGGCAAGGGGCTCAAGCCCGGCCAGTCGCGCACCGCCTCGACGTCGAGCCCGGACGGCTCGTCCTGGTCGAGCGCCACGGTCTCCGTCAAATGAGGCGAGGCGATGGTCGTCGCGGACGCGGCGACCATCGCCTCCGGCTTCATCCGGCGAGGCTGTGAAGGTCCGCGCAGCCGCGAAGAGCGTCGTGATGGGCGCCGGCGAGCACGGCGCCAGGTTCGACACCCAGCTCTCGGACGATGATCGAGCGAGCCCGCCCGTACGTGGCGAGCGCTTCGTTGCGCCGTCCCGTGTCGGTGAGCAGCCGGATCAGCTTCGCCCACACGTGTTCCCGGAGCGGATCCTCGTCGAGGAGACCGTGCAGCACGGTGATCGCGTCCCAGTGCCTGCCGAGACGGTGGTATGCCTCGGCCAGGTCTTCGCGCATCCGGGTGTGCAGCCGGGCGAGGCGCGCGCCTTCGACGGCGGCGGCAGGCGTCTGCAGGCCCTCGAACGGACGGCCACGCCAGAGCGCCAGCCCGTCGGCGAGCAGCTCGGCGGCACGTTCGGGCTCGCCGAGGAGCGTTCGGCTGGCTTCCGCGGCCCGGAGATCGACGAGGTCGACGTCGACCTCGTCCGGTTCGACCCGGATCCGATACGCGCCCTGCCTGCTTTCGATGCGATCGCCGCTCACGGGCGGTGGCAGCACGCGGCGCAGGCCGCAGATGTGCGACTTCAGATTGCCCGCGGCGGACACCGGCGCGGGCCGGTCGTGCCAGGTCGAGTCGATCAGGCTGTCGACGGCGACCCAACGCCCTCGATCCAGCAGCAGCGCCGCCAGCACCGTGGCAGGCTTGCCGGGCTTGATCGTGGCGGGCGCCCCGTCCGGAGCTTGGACTTCGAGTGGTCCAAGGAGCTGGAACAGCATCCGATGTCCCCCTGTGAATGAGCTTGGTGCGGTTGGACCCGCTCAGCATGCAGGAGGAGGTATGAGGATTCCATGACAGTCGGCCGCGGCGATGTACCGCGGATGAACCGGCGCTGAACCCCGCCCGGTCACCATTCCGGAGTCGCCGAGGTCCGGAGGATTGCGATGAAACACACCAACATCGATTTACGTCAGGCTGTCCTGTACTCCGTTTCGGGCGGGGTGCTGACGGTCGTTTTCGGCGTGCTGGGCGCCGCCGCGGCACAGGCGGCCACCGAGCCGGGCGGGTCGCCTGCCCAGCAGAACGCCGAGAAAGTGGCGATGAACAAGGCGAAAGCGTCGAAGGCCAAGGCCGCCCAGCCTGCGCAGGCGAAACCGAAGGCCGAGCCCAAGCAGCAGCAGAAATCCAGTCCGGCGAGGGCTCGGCAGGAGCAGAAGGAGAAGAATCTCGGCTCGCCCCAACGGGGTGAGGAGGGGGCGAAGAAGAATACGAAGGCCGAGGAGCAGCGCAATCGGGGTGAGGAGGCGAAGCGGAATCCGGGTAGGGCCCGGCAGGAGCAGAAGGAGAAGAGCGTCGGTTCGCCTCAGCGGGGTGAAGAGGGGGCGAAGAGGGCTGAGCAGGACGCAAAGAAGTCGAAGGCCGAGGAGCAGCGCAATCGGGGTGAGGAGGCGAAGCGGAATCCGGGTAGGGCCCGGCAAGAGCAGAAAGAGCAGAACTTCGGTTCGCCGCAACGGGGCGAGACCGTGTTGACGCCTCAGCAGCGGCGGGGTGAGGAAGCCAAGCGGAATCCGGGCAAGGCTCGGCAGGCACAGAAGGAGAAGAATTTCGGTTCGCCGCAACGGGGCGAGGTGTTGTTGTCGACTCAGCAGCGCAGGGGCGAAGAGGCGAGCAAGAGGCCCGGCCGCGCGAGGCAAGCTCAGAAGGAACAGAACTTCGGTGTCATCCAGCGCGGTGAACAGGGTCGTGCGCTGGAGATTCTGAAGGCCGCCGTGCAGCGGGAGCTGGGTGAGGCGGCGAGGCGGAATCCGGGTAAGGCGAAACAGGCGCAGAAGGAGCTGAACTTCGGTGTCATCCAGCGCGGCGAGGAGGGTCGCGCGCTGGAGATCGTGAAGGCCGCGGTGCAGCGGGAGCTGGGTGAGGCGGCGAGGCAGAATCCGGGCAGGGCCAGGCAAGTACAGAAGGAGCGGAATCTCGGCACCCCGCAGCGCGGCGTGGCGGCTCCCGGCGGTGCGAAGGGGCGCGCCACGGTCATGCCGGTGAGCGCTCTCGCCGTACCCCGGGGGCAGGGCTGGTTCGATGACGACGGCGACGGTACGCCGCCGATCCGGATCAACCCGCTGTGCGACACCGAAGAATGCAACCGGACGACCTGGGAGATCCTGAACCGGCTTCCCCGCTTGGTCGATCTGGGGGCGAAAGCCGATGGCGAGGCCATAGAACCGGACGGCAAGGGCGGTTTCGGTGGCTACAAGGGCTATGCCTACGCCGTGCGGAACAAGGTGGTCACGGCGGGCGGCCAGGTCATCGGCAAGAACTACATCGGTGCGGACGGCAAGATCGAAGGCGGGATCTCACTCAAGGACGGCATCAAGGGCAGCGCCGAGGGCTTCGTCGGCTACCGCGGCGTCGGCCCGGAGGTGGACGAGAACCTGGGCGGGGTCGACGTGGCCGGCGCGCCGGGAACAACGGTCGGTCTCTCCGGGAACCTCGAAGCCGGGATCACCGCGAAGGAGGGCCTGAAGCTCGGTGCCGGGGCCAAGGCGGCGGTGACGAACACGTTGCCGGAAGCCGAGTGGAACCTGGGACCGATCACCGTCAAGGTCCAGCCCGAGACCTGGATCGGGATCGGAGGCGAGGCGGAGGCCGGGTTGAGCGAGAGCGACGGCAGGGTCCGCCTCAGGGGCAAGGTCGGGGCCGCCACGGCGGGCGGCGGCGCGCTGGGCCTGGACGTTTCCTGGCCCACACTGGACCAGGCCATCATCGACATCGTGAAGAAGGCCAACGAGGAAGCCCCCAACTCCCTCGGCTACTGATCAGCCGATGCGGTAACCGACCCTCGGCACCGTGGTGATCAGCGGCGGATCCAGCAGCTTCCGCCGGAGGCCGGTCATCAGCACGTCGAGGACGTTGGACGCCGGAGTGGTGAGCTCGTCCCAGCCCGCTGTGATGAGCTCACCACGGGAAACCGGCCGCCCGCTGTTCTCCAGCAGGCACCGCAGCACGGTGAATTCGGTCCGGGTCAGGCTCAGCAGCACTCCGGCACGCCGCACCTCGTGCCGTCCGGTGTCCAGTTCGAGGTCACCGGCCCGCAGCAGGGGCGGTGGGGCGGTCCGGCCGCGGCGGCAGAGGCTGCGGATCCGGGCCACCACCTCGGCCATGGCGAACGGTTTCTCGAGATAGTCGTCGCCGCCACGCCGGAGGCCGGTGATCCGGTCGCCGGGAGTGCCGAGGGCGGTGAGGAACAGGACCGGAGTCGTCCAGCCGCCGTCGCGTTTCCGCTCGACGTAGTCCAGCGAATCGCCACCGGGCAGCATCCGGTCGAAGACCGCGCAGTCGTACTCGCTGACGAACAACGCCTCGTCGGCCGGCCCGAGGTCGCCGACGGCGTCGACGGCGAAACCGGCGGCGCGCAGGGACGACGACACCGACGAGCGCAGGGCGTCGTCGTCCTCGATGACCAAGATCCGCACCGGTTCAAAGTAGCGAGCCAGGGACGTAAGCTCCAGCCGACATGAACACGAGGACGCTGGTCGTCGAGGACGACGAGGACATCCGCAAGGCCGTGTCCGCCGAACTGCGGGCGGCCTCGTTCACCGTGGACGCCGTGGGCACGCTGGCCGCCGCGGCCGAAGTGCTCGCCGCCGCGGGCGGGGCACACGCTTGCGCCGTGTTCGACCGGATGCTGCCCGACGGCGACGCCGCCGGATTCGTCCACGAGCGCAGGCGGCGGGGGTGGACCGTGCCGGTGCTGTTCCTGACCGCTTTGGACTCCAGCAGTGCCAGGGTCGAGGGGTTCGAGCACGGCGGGGACGATTACCTCGTCAAACCGTTCGTCATGGCCGAACTGCTCGCCAGGGTGACGAACCTGTGCCGCCGAGGGGGTGGCAGCCCGCCGGTGCTGCGGCATTCCGATCTCGAAGTCGACTTCGCCCGCTGCGAGGTGCGCCGGGGCGGTGTCCTGCTGTCGCTGAGCAACCGGGAATTCGCGATCCTCGAATACCTCGCGACCCGGCAGGGACTGACGGTGTCCCGCGCGGAACTCATCGAACATTGCTGGGACCTCGAGAACGAGCCGGTCGCGAACGTGGTCGAGTCGGTGGTGAAACGCCTGCGCCGCAAGCTGGGGGAACCCGACCTGGTGGAGACGGTCCGCGGGATCGGATACCGGCTCTCGTGACCGAGTCGTCGACAGGCAGGTTGCGCCGGCTCCGCCGCCTGCTGACGCTGCTGTTCACCGCGATGAACGCGTTCGGGCTGGTGGTGCTGGCCTGGCTGGTGATCGAGGCGGACGCCGAGCAGGGGAGGCAACGGCTGGACAGCGACGTCCGCCAGGTCGCCGCGACGGTGGCCCGGCTCGTCGCCGCCGACGGGGGCAGCATCGTCACCGCCTACATCGGCACCGACACCGTAAACGAACAGTGCCCGCGGTTCGCCGTCCTTCCCGGGAGTGCGCCGCGATTCGAGCCGTACCGGGGCAAACGCGAATGCGTGCCCGTGGACGACGGCCTGCTGAACCGGCTCGCGACCGAGGCGACCGGGACGAACACGTCGAAGGCCGGATACGAGACCACCGCCGCCGGACGGCCCGTGTACGTCGCGGCCGATCCGATCAAGGATCGCGGCGGACAGGTCGTCGGCGCCATCGTCGTGGTCGCCGACGCAGGAAGCACGCAGGAGCGGCACGAGGAGTGGGTGCTGCTGGTGATCGGCGGCTGCGTGCTGCTGGTGCTCGGTCTCGGCGCGGCCGGATACTTCATCGCCGGCCGGGCCATGCGGCCGGCCACCGCCGCGCTGGAACAGCAGAAGTCGTTGCTGGACGGCGTTTCCCGGCTCCTCGACGGCGTCGTGCACGACCTCAAGACCCCGGTCGCCGGTCTGCGCGCGCTGGCCGAGGCGGCGTTGCGGAACCCCGCCGAACGGGACGAGCTGCTGCCCAGGACGATCCGGCTCGCGTCGATGATGGGCGACATCATCGATCTGTGGCCGAGGCGCGCCCGGGTCACCGCCGGGGTCGAGGAGCTGTCGATCGGGCCGTTGATGCTCGATCAGCTGGTCGAGACGGTGGTCGAGGATCTGCCCGCCCAGGACGCGCGGATCACCGTCACCACCGTGCCGAGCCGGGTCGACGGCGACGCGACACTGCTGCGGCGAGCCGTCGCGAACCTGATCGGGAACGCGCTGAGCCACGGTCGCGCACCCGGCGAGGAGGCCGAAATCCAGGTCACCGTCGCCGACGGCCGCGTGATCATCGCCGACCGCGGCCCGGGAGTCGACCCGGGGCAGGCCGCCGCCCTGTTCGAGCGGTTCGTCAGCGGCGGCGGCTCGACCGGGATCGGGCTGGCCGTCGTCAAATGGGTCGCCGACGTCCACGGCGGCACGCTGCGTGTCTACAACCGGGAGCAGGGCGGGGCGATCTTCGAACTGGCGCTGCCTGCCGACGCTTCCTGAGCCGCCGGGACCGGTCCCCGCCGGAAGAGGGGAGTATCCGGGGCGCAAGCATTCCTCTCGAGGGAGCACGATGAATCCGACGGCCGCCACCGGGGTCTACCAGGCCCTCGCCGAGAACGTGCAGCGAGTGCTGCGCGGCAAACCGGACGTCGTCCGGCTCGCGATCGCGGCACTGCTGTCCGAAGGTCATCTGCTGATCGAAGACGTCCCGGGCCTGGGGAAGACGACGCTCGCCCGGTGTCTCGCGCGGAGCGTCGGCGGCAGCTGGAGCCGCATCCAGTTCACCCCCGACCTGCTGCCGGGGGACGTCACCGGGGTGATGGTCTACCACCAGAACAACGAGAAGTTCGAGTTCCACCCCGGCGGCATCTTCGCCAACGTCGTGCTCGCCGACGAGATCAACCGCGGGACCCCGAAGACGCAGTCCGCGCTGCTCGAAGTGATGGCCGAGCGCCGGGCGACGGTCGATTCGAAGCCGTACGCGGTACCGCATCCGTTCCTGGTGATCGCCACCCAGAACCCCATCGAGATGGAGGGCACCTATCGGCTGCCCGAAGCGCAGCTCGACCGGTTCATGATGCGGATCTCCGTCGGCTATCCCGAGCACGACGCGGAGGTGCGGGTGATCATGGGCGACTGCGCGCGGGTCAGCCCGGACGAACTCGATCCCGTCGTCGACCTGGAGACCTTGCGCCGTGCCATCGACGAGGTGCGCGACGCCTACCTCGACCCGGCGATCTGCTCGTACGCGGTCCGGCTGGCCACGGCGACCCGGGAGCACGCCGCGGTCCGCTACGGCGCGAGCCCGCGCGGGAGTATCGCGCTGGTGCGCGCGGCGCAGGGGATCGCGGCCACCGACGGACGCGCCTACGTGACCCCGGACGACGTCAAGGCCATCGCGAAACCGGTACTCGCCCACCGCCTCGTGCTCACCGCCGACGCCGAGCTCAACCAGCGCCTCGCCACCGACATCGTCGACGAGGCGCTGGCGGCGACGCCGTCGCCCGCGATCAACGCGGTGTGACCGATGGGAACGCACAGGGACTTCGCCTGGTTTCGCGCGCGGGCGCCGATCGCCGCGATCGTCGCCTGCTGTGTCGCGGTGGTGGGCGTCGCGATCACCGGCGCGGCGAAACCGTTGCCGGGCCTGGACATCGCGCAGACCGGGCATTGGATCTACAGCTCCGTACTCGGTTCCGCGTTCCATGTGGACGGATCCGGTAAGTACGCCGACGCGCGGGTCCCGGTCCCGGGCGCCGATCCGGGCAGCCCGGTCGCGCAGGGACCGACGCAGGGTTACGTGCTTCCGCCGTCGAGTGTCATCGAATTCGGGAAATCGACGCTGTCGGTCGAGAAGACCACGCCGTCCCCCTCGAACGAGTGGCCGGTCGCGGTGGAGACCATGGGCGGGCCGTACGGCGTGTACCGCCAGGCCGGCGTCGTCATCCGGCTCGGCGAGGCTTCGGCGAAGATCACCGTCGGGGGCAGGCTGGGTGACCCGGTCGCCACCGCGGACGGGCGGTTGTGGCTGCACCGGATCGACGACGGGCTGCTGTGCGAACTCGCGCCGGGCGCCGACCGGGTCTCGTGCCCGATCGTGCTCCCTGGCAGGCACAAGGGTTCGCTGGCGCTCACCGAGGACGGACCGGTCTTCGTGGACACCGACGACGACACGGTGCGGCGCGTTTCGCCCGCGGGTCTCGGTGAGCCGGTCCGGCTCGGCGTGGACATGCCCGAGACCGCCGTCGTGGCGGCCAACGAAATCGACGGCAGGCTGGCGATCCTGGACAGGCAGGGCGCGCGGCTGCATCTCGTGGACCCCTCGGGACGGTCGGCGGGGCCGGTGACCGTTCCGCTGCCTCCCGGCGACTACGTGGGTCTCGCCTCTTCCGGATCCGCGGTCGCCTTGGTGGACAAGAAGAACCACACTCTGTCCACTTACGACGGTGCCGGCCGGCGGCGGGACAGCAGGCCGATTCCCGGCGGGGCGGAGCATCCTCCGGTCCGGGGCCAGGACTCACGGGTCTATGTGGACGGTGCCGACGGTGCGCACGTCCTCGTCGTGGATCCCGGTGGCGCGGTGAACGACGTCGCGGTGACGGGTGAGAAGAAGCCGGCCGAGACCCCGGCACCGGCCGACCCGCCGTCCGGGAACCCCGGTGACAAGCCGGCTTCGGATCCGCCGCCGCGCGAACCGGCCGACCGGCCCACCGTGCCGGTCCAGCCGAAACCCCAACCGAAACCGCAGCCCAAGACCACTCCCGTCGCCGTCCCGGCGAGCCCGCCGGGTGCGCCGCGCTCGGTGACCGCGACCGCGGGAAACGGCGCGGCGACGGTGAAGTGGGGCGCGGCCCCGGCCAACGGCGCCGCGCTCACCGGCTACCGGATCACCTGGGCGGGCGGGGAGAAGACGGTCGGCGGGGGAGTGCGGACCACGACGATCACCGGCCTCGCCAACGGCACGGCGTACACGTTCACGGTGTCCGCGGCCAACCGGGCGGGCACCGGCCCCAGCGCCTCGTCGGCGTCGGTGACCCCGGCCGCGGCCCTCCGGCCACCGGGCGCCCCCGCCGGGCTCAACGTCCGCATCAAGACCGGCGACACCGACGCGAACGTCACCTGGCGGGCCGCGGCGGCGAACGGCTCGCCGGTCACGGCGTACCACGTCTCCTGGCGGCGGGCCGACGGTTCGGGCGCGGGTTCGGCGAGCCTGCCGGGTTCGGCCACGGCGCGGCTCATCGCGGACATCGGGATCGAGCAGCCGATCACCGTCTCCGTGGTCGCCGAGAACGCCGCGGGCCGGGGCCCGGCCGCGACGGTGACGAAGGGGAAGGGCGACGAGCCCGCCGCCCGGAGCATCGTCATCTCCCGCGGCGCCGACACCACGGCCGACCAATGCGAACCACCCGCCTGCGGGCTGATCCACATCGTCATGTCCGGGTTCACCCCCGGCAAGACGGTGTCGATCACCTGTACCACCGACGACGGTGTCCACGGCAGCAAGTCCGTCAAGATCGGGCCCGACGGGAAACTGACCGTCGAGGCCTTCCCCCAGGGCACGATCGGCCGCAACGTGTGGATCAGCTCCGAGGGCGTCCAGTCCAACAAGCTGGCCTGGAAATAGCCGATGGGAATGCGGCTCACCGGACGGGGCATCGGACTGCTGGTCGCCGCCGTACTGAGTTACGGTGCCGGCGAACTGGCCGGGTATCCGCTGTTGCGCGTGCTGGCGGGCGCGGCGGCCGGGGCCGTGCTCGCCGGGGCGGCGATGGTCTTCCGGCGGCCACAGGTCACCGTGCGGCGCGAGGTGCTCCCGGACCGGGTCGAGCGCGGCCACCCGGCGCTGGCCAGGCTGCTGGTCGGGAATCCCGGCGAGCGGCGGCAACCGGGGTTCACCGCGCGGGAGCACGGAGAGCACGGCGCGGACCTGGCGGTTCCGGTGCGGCCGCTGGCACCGGGCGCCGAGGCGACGTACCATTACGAACTGCCGACCCGGCGGCGCGGCCGGTTCACCGTGGGGCCGCTCGTGCTCGAACGCGCCGACCCGCTCGGCCTGGTGCGGCGGCCGCTTCCGGCGGGCGACACCGCCACGCTGTGGGTGTTCCCGAAGCTGCATCCGGTGCGCGCGCTCGCGTCCGGACATCCGCGCCACCATCACGAAGGCGCGACGACGGACGATTCACTGCGCGGTTCGGCGGATCTGCGGGACGTCCGCGAGTACGTCGTCGGCGACGAGGTCCGTCATCTGCACTGGAAGGCGACCGCGCGGACCGGGCGGCTGATGGTGCGCGACTACGTCGATCCCGAACATCCCCGGTTCACCCTGCTGCTGGACACCCGCGCGAAGGTGCTGGCGGAGGACGAATTCGAAGAAGCCGCCGAGCTGGCGGCCTCGCTGGCGCACGCCGCGGCGACGGCCGGGCACCGCTGCCGCCTGATCACTTCGACGGGCGACGACCTCACCGTCGCCGGCGGGACGCAGGCCACCCGGCGGTTGATGGACATGCTGTGCGAAGTCCGCCAAGACCCGGACGGCGACCGGCCCCTGATCCCGAATACTTTGTCCCGCAAGGGAGTCCGTGGCGGCTGTCTCGTGGTCGTGACCGGAAGGGCAGGCCGGGAACTGAGCGCGCTCGCGGTCGTCCGGCCGCATTTCTCGACCATGTTCGTGCTCGGCGTCGGCACCCACGGACTGGGGATGGACGGCCTCGGCGTGCACGGCGTCGAAGGGGTTCCGCGAGCCCGTCGCATCAGCGCGGCGGACGCGGCGGAGGCGGTGCGCCGGTGGAACGAGGTGGTGTCGTGATCCGGCGGGTGGCGGACGTCGCCGTACTCGCGGGCGCGGCGTTCGGCGGGCTGCTCTTCGCGCCGGTCTTCGGTCTTCCCGCGTTGCTCCTGCCCCTCGGCGTGGTGACGCTGGCGGTCTACGGGGTGACCGAGCTCGTGAGGCGGTACCCGGGCCTGGTTCCGTGGCGGCCGGTGCTCGCCGTCGTCGCCGGGCTCCTCGCGGTGATCGAGACGGTTCTGCCCGCGACGACGATGGCCGGGATCCCGACCGGGGAGTCGTTGGCGGTACTCGCCGACGGGGCCGTCCACGGCTGGCAGCTGACCCTGCAGTCGACCTGGCCCGCCCTCCCGGAAGGGCGGCTGCTGGTCTTCGTGCCGTTGGCCGTCCTGATCGCCGCGGTGCTGGGGATCGAGGTGCTGCACCGGCTCCGGCGGCCGGCGGTCGCGCTGGTGCCCGGGTTGCTCGTGCTGGTGTCGAGCCAGGCTTTCGGCGCGGTGACCGGGACCGCGGCGGTGCTCGCGGGCCTCGGCTACGCCGCGATCGCCGGTCTGGCGCTGGTGAGCGGCACCCGGCGGCTCAAAGCGTTCGTGCCCGCCGTGGTGCTCACCGTCGTCGGGGCGTTCGTCCTCTTCGCGGCCGACCCGCTCGCGAGGCCCGCCTATTCGTTGAAGGACGGTGAATCCGTCCCGCCCGCCGCCGAGTCCGTCACGAGCCCGCTCTCCGAGATCGCCTACCGGAGCCGGAATCCGGTGCCGCGGGTGTTCCGCTACACGGGGGACACCCCGGCATCGCGGCGCTGGCCGCTGGTCGTCCTCGACGACTTCGACGGCTCGAACTGGTACCCCGGCGGCGGTTTCCGGCGGCTGGGGGCGGAGATCCCGCCCACCACGGGGATCGGGGTCCCGGTTGCCCGGCGCCAAGCCGCTCTCGAGGTGACCGGTTCGTCCGGGCCGTGGCTTCCCGGACAGGCGTCACCCGCCTCGGCCGCCGGGGCCGACGTGCTCGTGGACGAGGCGCGCGGAACCCTGGTCGCGGCGCGACCGGCGCCGTCGGCGCGGTACACCCTCGCCTGGTGGGAACCCGAAGTCGGTCCCGAAGCGCTGCTCGGCGCCGCGACGAGTCCCCGTTTTCCCGGCGGGCTCGGTGGCCTCGGCGCGGTGCCCCCGGCGATCGGCGACCTCGCGGATCGGATCCTGCCCGATCTCCGCCCGTCCTTTCAGACCGCGGTCGCGCTCGAACGGTTCCTCGTCGAGGACTACCGGCTGGCCACCGGTGACGACTTGCCGACCGGGCACGGCTGGCCGCAACTGAGCCGGTTCCTGCTCGGCGACAAACGGGGCACGAGCGAGCAGTTCGCCGCGGCGTACGTGGTTCTGGCCCGGCTCAAGGGAATCCCGGCCCGGCTGGTCGTCGGCTATCGCGCGCCGGACCGGCCGGAGGGGGACGGCGCGTACACGGTCCGCAACGCCGACGTCGTCGCGTGGCCGGAGGTCGCGGTGGACAAGGTCGGCTGGGTCCCGCTCGACCCGTCGGGAGCGGCGGCGCGGAGCGGGTCCGGATCCGCGAGCGGGATCGCCGCCGCGGTGGCGGAGGTGCGGATCCGGCTTCCGCCGGAGCGGCAGCTGGAGAATCCGCGGCTGCCGCCAGGGGAGTCCGAAGACGAGCGCGTGTCCGGAGCGGTGGATTGGGCCATGACGGCCGCCGTGGCCGGTCTCGGTCTCGGCGGGTCGGCGGCGCTCTGGGGTGCCGCGGTGCCCGCGGCGACCGGGCTTCGAGCCTGGCGGCGTCGACGCCGGAAGGGACGGGCCGCGGCCATCGCCGCCTGGGCCGAGGCCAGGGACCGGTTGCGGGCACACGGTGTCCCCGTGACAGCCGGGATGACCGTACGCGATCTCGCCCAGTCCGCCGTCATCTTCGGCGAGAAGTCCACTGTGGATGGTCTGGTCTCGCTGGCGAGAACGGTGGACGCGGCGCTGTGGTCGGGGACGGCGCCGGACGTCGCCAGCGAGGCGTGGGCCTCGGTCCGCTCCGTCCGAAAAGGACTCGGTAGACGGCCGTGGCGCCTGAGGCTGCGGGCGGCGGTCAACGCGAGAGTGCTCCGTCCGCCGCGCTGAATTCACCGTGTGCAGACGGCGCCGCGCAGGGGCCGGAACCCGCTTTCGTAGGTGCCGCGCGGCCCCGTGCCCTGGACCTGGAAGCAATAACGCAGCCCCGGCCGGACGTCCACCCGGTAGTGGTCGCTCCGCCGCGCCATGAGCACTTGGGGTTCCGCGCGCCCTTCCTCGGCCATGACGACGGCGTAGTCCAGCTCGGCGTTCGACGTCCACGACAGTTCGACGTAGGTTCCGTGGTCGGCGGGTGGTGCCAAGTCGATCGCGATCGGGCCCGGTGTAACGGCGTCGTCGTCCTTGGTGGCGAGAAACCAGGCCACGGCGGCTATGACGCCGGCCCCGGCGAGGATCCCGGCGACCAGGCCGGTTCGCCGCCGTGGCCGCGGCGGCCGGGCCGGTTCCAGCACGAGGACCGGTTCGGCGGGCAGGTCGAACGGGAGGCCGGACGACGCGCCGCGCAGGCGGCTCAGCGCGTCTTCCGGACGACGGCCCGGTTCGGCGGCGAGCAGTTCCCCGACGAGCGTCACGAGTTCGCCGGGGACGTCGGGCCGGGTGATCGGCGGGACCGGCTCGGCGAGCACCCGGTGAAGCCGCGCGGCGGGCTGCTCGCCGACGACCGTCCGATGTGGAGGCTCGCCGGTCAGCATGAAGTGCAGGACCGCGCCGAGGCCGTACCGGTCCGCGCGCTCGTCCATCGTCTGGTCGCGGACCGTCTCCGGGGCGGTGAACTCCAGGTCGTACAGCGGATCGCGGCGGAACCGCTGCCGGAGCGTCACCCCGAAGTCCGCCAGCACGGGCTCGCCCGAGGGCAGGAACAGGACGTTCCGTGGTGTGACCGAGCCGTGCACGACGCCTGCCGTGTGCGCGGCGGCGAGCGCGCGGGCGACGACCTGGCCGATGCGCAGTGTCTCGTCAACGGGCAAAGGCCCCGTCACCGTGGCGAGGGAACGCTCGCAGCGCGGCATCCGCAGACTCGTCCGGCCGTCGGTGAGCGTGCCGACCTCCCGCACCGGCAAGATCGCCGGGAAGGGTCCGATGGCCGAGAGGAGCGCCTGCTCGCGGGCCAGCGCCGACCGGGTCTCGCGATCCAGCGGGACCGGGTACACCTTGAGCACCGAGTCGCCGGGGCCCGCCACGACGGTGGCCGTCGGGCCCTTTGCGAAAGCGCTGCTCATCGGCCGGATTCCCGGTCAGGCCACGACATCGAGAAGACTCACCCGATCAACCTAGCCTGCCGTGGTGAGTGCGCGCAGCAGTGTCGAAAGACCGTCCGGTGCCCGGCCGTCCAGCCGGGCGCTCGTCATCACTTTCGCCTCCTCGGCATAGGCCAGCCGGAAACCGGCGTGGGCGAGGCGGCGCCACAGGTCGTGGTCTTCGGCGGTCCGGAGCGGGAGGAAGCCGCCGACCGCGTGATAGGCGCTGGCCCTGATCGCCAGATTGGCACCGTAGACGTTCCCGTGACCGGCCGGGTTCCGGACGTCCGCCAGCAGCGCTTCGTAACGCGGCTGCGCGGGGGCTGCCAATCGGGCGTTCAGTTCCGCCGTTCCGGCGACGGCGTCCCAGCCCGCGTCCGCCCGGTGGACGTGCCGGACCGCCCAGTCGCGGTCGACCACGGTGTCCGCGTCCGTGCTCAGCAGCAGGGTGCGGGCCGAGGCGTGATGATCCAGGCCACGCAGCAGATGCCGCGCGCCCAACGCCCGGATCGCTCCTATCGTCAGATCGCGAGTGTTGACGATGACCTCGGTTCCCGCGTCTCCGGCCAGCTCGGCGGTGTTGTCACGGCAGCGGTCGGCGATCACGCAGACACGGCGTTCCAGGCCCGGAGGGAGTTCGCGCAGGGCGGCGGCCAGCGCACGCAGGCAGGCCGGGAGGCCGGTTTCCTCGTCGCGCGCCGGGATCAGCACACCCACGGACGTGATCAACGGCGTTCCAGGACGTCGACCAGGAAGTCGTCCTCGGTGTGCGTCACGAGGCTCCGCAGACCGGGATGCGCTCGCAGCCGTTCGTGGACCTCCATTCCGTGGTGAGGAGCGTCCGGCGCTTGCGGGCGCCAGTGCACGGCCAGGACCTGTCCATCCGGTCGCAGTGACGCCACGGTGCGGTCCAGTGTCGCCTTCAGGTCCGCTTCGCTCAGGTAATAGAGGATTTCGCTCAGCACCACCAGATCCGCCGGGCCACGCAGATCGCCGGGAAGCGAACCCGCGGAAAGCTCCACAGTGGACAGATGTGCCAGGCGATCCCGCGCGGACGTCAGAGCGGCGGGAACCGGGTCGAACGCGCGGACCCGGTCGCAGCGGCCGGCGAGCTCCAGCGTCAGCGCACCCGTGCCGCACGCGGGTTCCATGGCGAGGGCGTACCGCTCGCGCGGTAGCGCGGCCATGGCGACCGTCCTCTTGCGACGCTCGTACCAGCCGTCCATCGTCCACGGATCGGGCTCGCGGTAGAGCGTCTCGAATCTGCTCACCGGCGTCGAGGTCGTCCTCGGTTCGTGGAACAGGATCTCCCGGTCGCGCGCGAAATGTTCCAGCACCTCCGGCGCCAGGATCGGATCCTCGCCTCTCGGGCCGGGTTCCAGCTGTGACCGGAAGACTTGGACGGCTTTGGCCTTGACCGCCGCGGTCGCGTCGTCGAGCCGGACCTCCGCGGCCCGGGCCCAGGGGATGGCCGGGTCGTCCGGCGCCACGAGGTGCCAGAGCCAGATCGGGTAGGACCACCGGTGCGCGCCCAGCGGCGCGGCCCGGAACGCGGCCCGGCCCGCCACCCGGTGATCCGGATGGGGATCTTCCGGCCACGGCGCCAGACAGAGCTCGGTGTCCGCCGCGACCGCACGGACGATGTCGGACAGTTCGGCCTCGTGCTCGATCAGCGCCGAGTCCGGAAGGCCCGCCCATAGCGGCTCCACGTCACCCATTCCCTGGCACCGCAGCGACTCCAGGAGTTCGACGCGGCGACGCGCGCCGAGAGCCCGGCGTTCGGCGGGCGAGGAGCCGGGGAACGCGGCCTCGCCGTCCGTGGCGACGACCAGCCGGATTTCGGCTCCACGGGCGTGCAGGCGCTGGATGAGCCCGGAGACTCCCAGGGTCTCGTCGTCCGGGTGCGCGGCGACGACACAGACGCGGCGGACGTCCTCGGCCGGGAACGGCGGGAGCCGCGCCAGGTCGCGCCAGCCCGCTTCGGCGTGGAAAGGGCCCCAGGTCATCGCCGCCCGTCCTTCAACAGCTCGGCGCCCAACGCGGCGAGGTCGCGGGCTCCGTGATGCTGCCGGACGTAGACCATCAGGTCGGCCAGCTGCTGCGGCAGCCGCCGGTCGCGGCAGAGCGCCGTCGGCCCGGTGATCTCCGGCGCGCGGTCGAGGACCTGCCGGGCGGCGTGCTCGACGGCGGCCCGGCAGATCCCGGTCAGCAGCGGCAGGTCCTCGCCCGGTTCGGTGTCGATGACGCCCGCCGTCCGCACGAGCAGCGCGTCGGCCTGGTGGATCGCGGTGTGGAGCGCGCCGAGGTGGGCGTACTGATGGTCGTCCGCCGAACCCCGGGCCAGCAGGTACGCCGTCACGGAGTCCACGACGGCCGCGCAGCCGCCGAGCCACACCGCGGCGACGCCCGCGCCGCCGAGGGCGAACCCCGGCCTGGACACGTACCAGCCCGGCTCGCCGACGATATGGGCCGCGGTCACCGGGACCCCGTCGAACCGGACGTCACCACTGTCGGAGGCGTCCATCCCGATCGCCTGCCACGTTTCCGGCAGTGCCTGGACGCCCGGCTCGTCCAGGCCGATCTCGAGCAGGATCGGCGGTCCGTCCTCGAAGTCCGCCACCACCAGGGCGCGGTCGAGGACCTGAGCGCCGGAGCAGAACCGGACGGTACCGGTGAGGGCGCCGCCCACGACGGCCGCGCCGGTCCCGCCCGAGCGGGCGGCCCAGACGCCGTACAGCGCGCCCGGCACGGGTTCACGGCCGGCTTCGGCGAGGATCGCGAGGGCATCGGTGTGGCCTTCGGTGAGCCGCCCGAGCACCAGATCCCGGCGCCCGAGCCCGGCGAGCGTCGTCCAGCGGCCCCACGTGTCACCCTCGCCGGGGCGCGGCAGGTCGAGGACGCCGTTCGCCATCAACAGCCGCACCATGGCGGTGATGGTCTCGACGGATCGCGGCCCCGCCAAAGGTTCCGGTGCGGCCGGTTCGAGCAAGGTCTTCATCAAGGTACGACTCCTCAGCCGTTCATCACCTGTTCGGCCCGCTCCCATACGCGGTGCAACCCCACGGTGGTCAGCAGCTCCGAGGAGAACGGTTTGGCGACCTCGTCGGCGAGCACGATCCCCGGCGCCTCGACGTCGATCCCGGCGTCGAGGAGAACCTGCCGTCCGTCGCCCCACGCACCGATGGCCTTGCAGTGCCGGAAAGTCTCCTGCAACAGCACGGTCAGCTTGATGTCGTGCAGGCCGGCCGTGCCACCGGCCACCACCACCGCGTCGAATTCGATGGACCGGGCGGTGAGGAAGGTCCTTTCCACCGCTTGCTGCCCGCGTCCCCGTTTCAGCGTTCCGCCGACCGGCGCGAGAACCCGCAGGACCGCGCCCTGGGCCTCGACGGTTCGGCGGAGTTTGCCGATCCCGCCGAGATCGGCACCGGGAGTCGCCACGACCCCGATGATGCGGCCCGTGATCGGGCCGGGGCCCGAGGGGATCTGTGACAGCGCGGCCGACGGCGCGACGTCTTCGGCGGGAGTACCTTCCGGAGCGGGCAGCCCGAGCCCTTCGGCGACCGCCGCGCAGAGTTCGGCGTCGACACGGGCGAGCGACAAGAGGACCCGTTCCTGGACCGACTGTGCGAAGCACTTTCCCAGCTCGAACGTGAACGCTTCGATCACGTGGATCTTCTCGATGCCGGACAGGCTCTTCCAGAAGAGCGTGGCCTGCGAGAAGTGATCGTCGAACGAAACCGGGTTGGCCCTGACCTTCGGCCCCGAGACCTCGATGGGCCGGTGGACGTAGGCGCCTTCGGCTTCCGTCGCCGTCGTCGGCAGAGCGTCGTCGACGCTGTTGGGCAGATACGGGGCCTGCCCGTGGTGGATGAGGGTCTGGTGCATCCCGTCGCGCAGATTGTCGTTCACGGCCACGTGCGGGCAGTTGATCGGGAGCTGGGTGAAGTTGGGGCCGCCGAGCCGGGTGAGCTGAGTGTCCAGATAGGAGAACAGCCTCGCCTGCATCAGCGGATCGTCGGTCACCTCGATGCCCGGCACCAGGTTGCCGGTGTGGAAGGCGACCTGTTCGGTTTCGGCGAAGTAGTTGGTCGGGTTCCGGTCCAGGGTGAGCTTGCCGACCAACTGGACCTCGGCGAGTTCCTCCGGGACGAGCTTGGTGGGGTCGAGCAGGTCGATGCCCTCGAACATCTCGTCGTCGGAGTCCGGCATGACCTGCAGGCCGAGCTCGTATTCCAGCGGTGCCCCGGCGTCGATGCCGTCGGCCATGTCCCGGCGATGGAAGTCGGGATCGGCACCCGCGGCGATCTGGGCCTCTTCCCAGACCAGGGAGTGCACCCCGGCCACCGGTTTCCAGTGGAACTTCACCAGGCTGGTCTCGCCCTCGGCGTCGACCAGCCGGAAGGTGTGCACCCCGAAGCCTTCCATCGTCCGATACGAACGGGGGATCCCGCGGTCGGACATGGCCCACATGACGTGATGCGTCGCTTCGGTGTGCAGGGAAACGAAGTCCCAGAAAGTGTCGTGCGCCGACTGCGCCTGCGGGATTTCCCGGTCCGGATGGGGCTTGCCCGCGTGGATGACGTCGGGGAACTTGATGCCGTCCTGGATGAAGAAGACCGGCATGTTGTTGCCGACCAGGTCGAAGTTCCCTTCTTCCGTGTAGAACTTCACCGCGAACCCGCGGACGTCCCGGACGGTGTCCGCGGAGCCCCGCGAACCCAGCACCGTCGAGAACCGCACGAAGACGGGAGTCTCCCGGTCCTTCTCCAGAAAACCGGCCTTGGTCACCGAAGAAGCGTTGCCGTAGGCGCGGAAAGTGCCGTGCGCGGCCGCGCCTCGCGCGTGGACGACCCGCTCCGGAATGCGTTCGTGGTCGAAATGGGTGATCTTTTCGCGGAGGTGGAAATCCTCCATCAAGGACGGTCCTCGCGGGCCTGCCTTCAACGAGTGATCGGTGTCCGGCAGCCGGACCCCTTGCGCTGTCGTCAGGTATTTCCCGCGCTGCCCCTCACCCGACCGGCCGACTGTCGCGTTCGATTCGCTTTCAGCCGGGGTCGCTCGCTCGCGCTGACGTTTCGGGGGCATGATTCTCCTTGTCGAGAGTGGTGGTGCTCGGGGGGTTGAGTGGGCGAATTGCCCGTGTACCGGCTATTTGCGCACCGTTTCCGATGGCCGTTTCGCCTGCTGGATGACGACGATCGCCACGACAAGCGCTGCGAGCGAGGTCAGTGCGTGAAGGACGTTGTCCGCCCAGTTGAGATTGACCGCGTCTCCGGCGGATGTCGTCGCCGCGGAGAGGATGCCGAAACCGGTGAGTCCAGCGAAAGCCACGAAGACGAACCAGCTGTAGAGGGAAATCAGGGCCGGCCTCAGCGCCGCGACGAGCCCGATCACCCCCGTCGCGGTGCGGAGGAGGTCCACCATGCCGATCGAGCTGAAGATCCAGACCGTGTTCTCTCCGGTCTGGTCGTTCTCGGGCATGAAGAAAAACCCGAGGACCCCGACGGTGAGGTGCACGAGAGCCAGAATCAGCACTGTCACTCGGAGAGAAGACAGCGTCGTCGGTTTACTCATCTGGTGCTGAAAATCCGGACGAGGCTGTCCTCGGTGTCCTTGCCGACCTTTTCGAACACGAGCTTGGCGATGGGAGAGGCGAGTTTCGCCGCGCCATGGAATTCGATGGTGGCGTGGTAGGTGAGCTCGGCCGTTCCGTTTTCGCCGGTGGTGACCGTGATGTCGTCGGTCGAGGTCGCGGTGTCGTTCTTGCCGACGAAGACGACCCGGCCGGGTTCGAGGCGGGTCAGTTCGTAGGTCAGCTCGGTCTCCATCCCGCCGATCTTGGACACGTTGTGCCACTGGGTACCGACGGCGACCGGGCCGGGGCTGGTCTGCTCGCAGGTCACCGTGCCCGGATCCCATTCGGCGGCGCGGGAGAAGTCGCGCAGGTAATCGACGACGGCCTCAGGAGTGGCGTCGACGGTGAAATTCCGGGTGACTTCGACCATGGTGATCCTCCTCGGCGAAGACGCCGTTTTCAGCGGTTTTCCGCGGCTTCTTTGATACCGGAGAGGGTTTCCTTCAGACCGTGATCGACCTGGTCCCCTTCGGTGCGTTCGGTGTGCAGCTCGACGACGAGGGTGGAGTCCCGTTCCGTGTCGCCGGGGCCGATGTGGAGTTTCCCGTGGTAGTCGTGCGGCCCGGCGGCGCCCCATTCCAGGCTTTTGCCTTCTTCGACCACCTTGACCCAGGCCTCGCCCGCCACGTCCTGTTCGGGAGCGTCGTCCGGGTCGATCCGTGCGGTGACGTCGACCTTGTCGCCGCCCGAGGGTTCCGCGGAAGTCAACCGGGGCATGTATTTCGGAAGATTGTGCACGTCGGCGAGGTAGGAGAACAAAAGTGCCGGAGGTACGTCGACGGTGATCGATTGCCGATAGTCGCCCATGAACACCCACTCCGAATCGAGGTCTGCGTCGCTCTTGATCGATCTGTGTCCCGGATACCCGGACAGAGCGGCTTTACACCTCGCGAAGACGAAGTGCCGGAGAGGTTCAGCCTGCCGTGGTCCTGACGAAGTGGGCGACCCGGGCGGGTGGCGGGACCGGGGAATCCCCGCCGAGCCGCCGGACCACGGAAAGATCGTTCCCGGACTGGGTTTCGGTGGCGAGAGCCCAGCCGCTGAGTTCGTCCCAGAGCAGGGCGACGTCGCGCTCGGGATGGTTCCGCAGCCGTACGTCCAGGGCGATGTAGGCGGAGACGGGGCTGTCGTAATCGACGGTGCAGGATTCGAGCCCGATGCCCAGCGCGTCGGCGACTTCGGCGAGATACGCCCAGAGCGCGGGGGCGGCCAACTGCGGGTGGGTGAGGGACGCGGTCAAGACGAGTGCCCTTCCTGCCTCGGGGTCCGGTGCGGGACCGCCGGTCCCGCACCGGACGAGGTGCTCAGGCCTGGATCTTCTTGCGTTCGGCGTCGGTGCCCGCGACTTCGATGCGCCGGGGCTTGGCCTTCTCGGCGACCGGGATGCGCAGGGTCAGCACGCCGGCTTCGTAGTCCGCGGTGATGCGGTCGGTGTCGAGGGCTTCGCCGAGGAACAGCTGACGGGAGAAAACACCCAAGGGCCGTTCCGACACCTGCATCTGGACTTCGCGCCCGGTGGTGGGCCGTCGTTCCGCCTTGACGGTCAGGACGTTGCGTTCGATGTCCAGCTCGATGGCGTCGGCCGCGACGCCGGGGAGATCGAAGCAGACGACGAAATCCTCACCGTCGCGATAGGCGTCCATCGGCATCGCGGCGGGTTTCGACCAGGTTCCGGGGGTCGCGTTGCCGAACATCTGCTGGGTGAGACGGTCCAGCTCACGGAACGGGTCGGTGCGCATCAACATGGGTTCCACCTCCTGGGTTCGGGTTCTCTGGCGTCAACACGCCCTTTTGTTCTAGCATGTCATCGGATGGATGACAACAGGGAAGTCGTCGAAGGGATGACAAGGTGGACGTGACTCCGGCCCGGACGGTGCAGACCGTGTACGACGTGGTGGCCGCCGCCCGTGCCGGCGCCGTGAAATCCGAAGACCTGCTGGCCGCCTTGGCCGCCCTGAGGACGGTCCGTGAGGAGCTGGGCGCCTGGGAACCGGAACTCATCGCGGCGGCCCGCGACGGCGGGGCCAGCTGGAACGCCCTGGCGCCGGTTTTGGGGGTGGCGAGTCGCCAGGCGGCGGAACGGCGATTCCTGCGACTGCGGCCCTCCGCGACCGGCGAGAATACGGGGGAGGGCCGCGTGGACGCGGAACGGGATCGGCGGGCGGGTGATCGCGCCGTGGCGGACTGGGCCCGGCGCAACGCGACGGTCCTGCGCCAGCTGGCCGGGCAGGCCGGTGCCCTGCGCGGATTGGATGCCGGTGCCCAGGCAAGCGCCGATCGGCTCGGCGTGGCCTTGGGTGAGGACGACGCGACCAGTCTCCTGCGGCCCCTGGCCGACCTGCGCGACCACTTGCCCGGTGAGCACGGCGGGTTCGCCGAGCGGCTCGCCGAGATCGGCGAGCGCACCGACCGGATCCGGCAGGACGCGCTCGACCATCGCCGGGGCGGCGACACTTCGTCGTGATGGGTGCGGATAGGGCAGGCAGGTCGTGCGCTGACTGTCCACACGGGACACTGCTGGTGAGGGAAGGGCGAGGTGGCATGTGGGGCGGGTTGGTCGTGAGTGGCGTTTCGGGTTAGAACACGAATCGCCACTCACGACCAACCCGACCAGACACGCCACCTGGTGTCGCGAAAGCCACTTTCGCGACGTCTGATGTCCCGAAAGTGGCTTTCGCGAC